>NZ_JAUTAJ010000004.1:0-600000 GCF_030818485.1 Pseudoroseomonas cervicalis
GTCCAGCACCACGGCCGCGGTCAGCTGGGCGCCGCTGCGCCGGGCCAGGGCGATCGCCAGCTCGGCCGCGGCGGCGGCGCCCGGCGTGTCGTCCAGCGCGACCAGGATGCTGCGGATCATCGGCGCGGTCCCCCCTGCGATTGCGGGCGGGATGCTACACCGGGTCGTGCCGGCGGCAGAACTCCTCGGCCGAGAGGCGGCGGATGTCGGGCAGCGCCGCGCGCAGCCGCTCATCGCTCCACTGCCACCAGGCGATGCGCTTCAGCGCCGCCTGGATCTCGGGCGGGAAGCGGTAGCGCAGCACACGGCCGGGATTGCCGACCACGATGGCATAGTCCGGCACATCCTTGGTGACGACCGCGCCGGCACCGATGGCGGCGCCGATTCCCACCGTGACGCCGGGCAGGATGATGGCGCCATGCCCCACCCAGGCATCGGCGCCGAGCGTCACCGGCCTGGAGCGGCGCCAGTCGAAGAAGCCCGCCTCGTCCTCGCCCAGGCCATAGGCGCTGGCGCGATAGGTGAAATGGCTGAGCGCCACGCGGTCCAGCGGGTGGTTGCCGGGGTTGATGCGCACCTGCGCGGCGATCGAGCAGAAGGGCCCGATCTCCGTGTAGATGATGTCCGAGTCGTTCACGACATAGGCGTAGTCGCCCATGCTGGACTCGGCGATGCGCGTGCGTGCGCCGACCTCGTTGAAGCGGCCGAAGCGGCAATCGCGCACGCGGGCGCTGGGGTCGATGAAGGGCGCGTCGCTCAGCTGCTTGCGCGCGCTGTCGGGATCCTGGTGCATGGCCCGCCGGGTGCCATGCCAGGGCTACCGCAGGATGACGCTTCCGTGCCGGATCCATGACGTTCCGGCGCGGGGCGGGGCGAGGGCGCGATCAGTGATCCTTGCCGCGCCCGGTCTTCTCCTGCAGCTCGTCGATGCGGCGGGAGGCCTCGGCCTTGGTCAGCGCGGGGTCGAAGGCCTCGCCCGCCTCCTGGCACAGCGTCTTCAGGTAGCTGGCCTGGGCACCGGTCATGCTTTCCTCGCCGGTGGTCCACTCGGCGGGGTCCTTGACCGTGTTGTTCGGCAACTCAGCTTCGGGGGCGGCGTCGCTTTTCTGGCGCGGATCGGCCATGGCGGTGTCTCCTCTGCGGCCGTTCACGGCCTGTTCCAGGGAGAGAACCGCGCCGGGCGGCGCAGGTTGCGCCGCCCGGGTCTCGTCAGGAAACGCTCAGCCGCGGCGGGCGGCGCGCAGCGTGGCGAGCGCCAGCGCGGTCTTCACCGCGGTGCCGGGGATGAACAGCACGAAGCCCACCATCAGCGCCTTCTCCAGGCCGGTGAAGGTGGACAGCCACAGCACGCCGGGGACAAACATCGCCAGATGCGCGCCCAGCAGCACCGCGCCCTGGCGCAGCAGGCCCTGGCGCGGGGTGAAGCCGGCCAGCCAGGCGGAGAGGATGAAGCCCAGCAGGAAGCCCGCCGTCGGGCCCATCAGCGCGGCCGGGCCGGCGGCGCCGCCGGCGAAGACCGGCAGGCCCATCGCGCCCTCGGCCAGATAGGCCAGCATGGTGGCGGCACCCAGCGCCGGGCCGCCCAGCGCGCCGATCACCAGCACCACCAGCGATTGCAGCGTCGCCGGCACCGGCCACATCGGCACGGTGATCTGCGCGGCGGCGGCCATGGCGGCCGAGCCCAGCAGGGCGAGCGCGGCGAAGGTCAGGCCGCGGCGGAGCAGCCCAGGGCGGGCGCGGGTGGCGGTCAGGTGCATCATGCGAGGCGTCCCGGAGTCGGAGTTTTGGCGGCGCCCCGGGCTGGGGCGTCACCCGCGCGGCTTGCCACGACGCCGGCGGCTTCGGCAAGCGCCAGCAGCCGCTGCATGGCCCCGGGCAGGGCGGCGGCGGCGGCCTCCGGCGCCAGCCACTCCCCCTCGGCATTCAGCCCGGAAGGGGCGGTCGCGGTGTAGAGCGCCATGCGCAGCTCGAAATGGGTGAAGCCATGCCGCGCCTCGCCCGGCAGGCGGCGCCAGGGCAGGATGGCCGGGGCGTGGGCGAGCGCCTCCTCCTCCGCCCAGGCCTCCTCCCGCCAGGGCGTGCCGGGCAGGCCCAGCATGCCGCCCAGCAGGCCGGAGGGCGGGCGGCGCCGCAGCAGCAGCCGGCCCTCGCTGTCCAGCAGCAGAAAGTGCACGCCCTGCTTCACCGGGCGGGCGCGTTTCGGCGCCTTGCGCGGCAGGCTCTCCGCGATGCCCTGGCGCTGCCCGAGGCACTCGGCCCGCCAGGGGCAGAGCGCGCAGGCCGGGTTGCGCGGCGTGCAGATCGTGGCGCCCAGATCGAACAGCGCCTGCACGAAATCCGCCGGCCGCGCCGCCGCTTCCTGCTGCCGCATCCACCCTTGGGCCAGCGCGGCCAGGCGCGGCCGGGCGCCGGGCAGCGCCTCCTCCACCGCGGCGATGCGCGCCGTCACCCGCTCCACATTGCCATCCAGCGGCACCACGGCGCGGCCGAAGGCGATGGCCGCCACCGAGGCCGCCGTATAGGCGCCGATGCCGGGCAGGGCGCGCAGCCCCTCCACCGTGTCGGGGAAGCCGCCGCGCGCCGCCACCGCCTGGGCGCAGGCATGCAGATTGCGGGCGCGGGCATAATAGCCGAGCCCCGCCCATTCCTCGGCCACCTCCGCCCAGGGGGCGGCGGCCAGCGCCTCCACGCTGGGGAAGCGCGCCAGGAAACGCCGCCAGCGCGGCGTGACCGCGGCCACCGTCGTCTGCTGCAGCATGACTTCGGAGAGCCAGATGCGGTAGGGATCACGCGCGGCCTCGCGCCAGGGCAGGGCGCGGCGGTGGCGATCATACCATTCGAGCAGGGCCTGGGCCCTGGGCAGGGGAGCGGGAGCGAGCACGGGTGCAGAAAGAGGACGAAGCGCGCCGCGGATCAACCCCGCGAATCGCCGGCGCCGCGCCGGAAGCGAAGACCGATGCACCGAAACCCGCCCCAGGCGCCGCCCCCGGCCGGGCCGGCGAATGGCGCGCCGATCTGGGCCTGCGCCCGGTCTCCGCCCTGCTGCCACGGCTGACGCGGCCGGTCTTCCGCAAGCGCAGCCCGGCGGCGGCGCATCTGATCTCCGACTGGGCGGAGATCGTCGGCCCCGTGCTGGCGGCGCAGAGCGTGCCGCAGAAATTCTCCGCCGGCACGCTGACGCTCGGCTGCTCCGGCCCGGTGGCGATGGAGCTGCAATATCTGGAGCCGCAGCTGGTCGCCAAGATCAACACGGCGCTCGGCCAGAAGCTGGTCAACCGCATCCGTCTGGTGCAGGTGAAGCTGCCCGCCGCCGCCGCCCGCAAGCCGGCCCGCAAGCCCGCCCCCGCTCTGCCGCCGCAGCTCGCCGAGAAGCTGGAGCGCATCGCCGACCCCGACCTGCGCGCCGCGCTGGCCCGGCTGGGGCAGGGGGTCTATCGCGGCAAGCGGGCGGGCTAGCCCGCCAGCCAGCCGCCATCGACCAGGATCTCGCTGCCCGTGGTGAAGCTGCTGGCGTCGCTGGCCAGGAACAGCGCTGCCTCCGCCACCTCCTCCGGCCGGCCGAGCCGCCCCATCGGATGCCGCGCGATCGACGCCGCGCGCGGCACGGCCGGGTCCGCATGGCGGGCGAAGCTGCGCGCCAGCAGCGGCGTCTCGATGGCGCCGGGCAGGATGGCGTTGACCCTGATGCCCTCGGCCGCGAATTCCAGCGCCATGCTGCGCGTCAGGCTGAGAATGGCGCCCTTGGCGGCGATATAGGCGCTGTTGCCGCGCCCGCCCGCCCGCGCCAGCTGCGACGACACGGTGATGATCGAGCCGCTGCCCTGCGCCCGCATCGAGGGCAGCACCGCCCGCGCCCACAGCCAGGTGCCGCCGAGATTGGCGCGCAGCACGGCATCCCAATCCTCCGGCGTCGTGCTCAGCGCCGTGCCGCCCGTGGAGAACCCGGCCGCCGTCATCAGCACATCCACCCGGCCCCAGCGCGCCAGCACCGCCGCCGCATCCGCCTCCGCCGCGCCCGGCGCGCCGACATCGGAGGCGAAGACCATCACCTCCGCCCCCTCGGCCGACAGGGCGGCGGACGCCGCCTCCAGCGCCGCCGGATCGCGATCCACCAGCGCCAGCCGCGCCCCCTCCCGCGCGAACAGATGCGCACTGGCCAGGCCGATGCCGGAGGCACCGCCAGTGATCACGGCCACGCGGTTGGATAGCTTCATCATCAGCCCCCGAAACAAAGAGGCGTATCAAAGCAAAGATCCGGGGGAATGAATTCCCCCGGACCCCCATCTTTTTTCTGTCAGGCTGCCGCCATCCGGTGGAGAGGCGGGACGCTGCACTGGGCCGGAGAGGGCCGGTGCCATGTGGCGATGCTCATATGAACCCCGACCAGCCGTCTTCAGGACGTTCCAAGACATCGACTAGTATGGCGCGGCATGGCAGGGGCGCCTGAAGATGGGCCGTTTTCTCAGTGTCGGGTGCCGCGAACGGCTGTTCCTGCTCTCCCTCGGATTGGCAGCGCTGGCGCTCGCTGGCTGTGGCGGGGCCACGGATGCTGCCAGCACCTCCATGCCGCCGCAAAGCCAGGAGTCACGCTGCAGCTTCACGAGCGATGTCGAACTCCACGATGGAGCCTTTCAGGCTGCCGATGACAGTCTTGTCGCCGCAGCCGTGCGCCAGATGCACGCACTCGGCTCGGGCAGAATCTCCATCGGCACGCAGTTGCTGCCCGCAGACGACCGCACCCAGGCGCGCAGCTTTGCGGACCGCGTTAAAGCACAAATCGAGGGGCTAGGCGTTCCGCCAGAGCATATTCTTGTCAATGTACGAAATTTCGTGGGTCGCGATCGGATCATAACCCTCTATACGTGCTCTTCTGTGATGTATTTCGCGACTGAGAAGCGGGGGCCGGATTCTCCTGACTTTCGGGCGCCGATCCGTGTTGCTGGGCAACGCTTTGCCATTCCGCTGCGCTACATGAGCGCGGCCTATTGGCACGACATCCCAATCAGTGACCGGCGTGATACAGATTCTGTCAGTCTCAGGGTGCGCTGGCCAGGTTTCGGCGATATGCTGCCGCCAAAGCCTCCTCTGTGCGACACGCCCGGCGAGAACGTCGAAGGCTGCACCTATCTCATCCCCGTAGAGATCCTTCGCACCTCGATCCCCGCCGATGCCGTGGACCCCTGGCGCTACCGTCCGGAGCCCGGCTACGGCGCAGGCGAGGCGTATTACGGTGACGCCCGAATTCTCTGCACCTGGTTCGAGGTGCCGGGCGAGGGCCGAGGCGGACGTGCTGCCGCGCCGCGGATTTACGGGGGCGGCTCCTGCTCCGTCCATGCGCCGTCCATCGCGCCAGCGCGCATTCGGATGATCGTACCGCGGCAGCTGATCCACCAACGCTGGGAGATCGCGCGGACTGTGGCTGATTTTGTTCTTTCTTTTGCCGTTGCGCCGGCAGGGGCCAGCGCGGCCCCTTGAGAGAGGGCGGTCGCTGTCGCCCGATGCCTTTGCCCTCTGTCTCGCCCGTCGCCCCATGATCATGAAGCTTCAGACAGCCGCCGTCTGGTGGAGAGGCGGACACCACCCTGGG
Source organism: Pseudoroseomonas cervicalis (assembly GCF_030818485.1). Taxonomy (NCBI): domain Bacteria; kingdom Pseudomonadati; phylum Pseudomonadota; class Alphaproteobacteria; order Acetobacterales; family Roseomonadaceae; genus Roseomonas; species Teichococcus cervicalis. Next base: position 5,588 of record NZ_JAUTAJ010000004.1, read on the forward strand.
CCGGAGAGACCCGGCGCAGTGCAGCACCCGCCGTATTGGCCCTGACCGGCAGCCGACAGAAAAACGGGACACGACACTGGGCCGGAGCAACCCGCCCCAGTGCAACACCCGTCGTCTGAGCCCTGACCGGCAGCAGAAAGATTAACGGCGGAGGCCGAGGAGTTGGTAGAGGCCGATGGCGGCGACCGTCGCGGTGCCGATGCCGCCGATGGCGAAGCCGCCGATGTTCACCGTCAGGTCGCCGGCGCCGGCGATCAGGGTGACGCCCACGGTCAGCAGGTTGCGCGGGTCGGAGAAATCGACCTTGTTGTCGACCCAGATGCGCGCCATCGCGGCGGCGATCAGGCCGAAGACGGCGACCGCCAGCCCGCCCAGCACCGGGCCCGGCACGGTCTGCAACACCGCGCCGAATTTCGGCGAGAAGCCGAGCAGGATGGCGAACAGCGCCGCCACCACGAAGATCAGCGTGGAATAGACCCGCGTCATCGCCATGACGCCGATATTCTCGACATAGGTGGTGACACCCGTGCCGCCGCCGCTGCCGGCCAGCATGGTGGCGACGCCATCGCCCAGGAAGGCGCGGCCCATCCAGCGGTCCAGGCTCTTGCCGGTCATGGCGCCGACCGCCTTGATGTGGCCGAGATTCTCGGCGACCAGGATGATGGCGACCGGGGCGATCAGCAGCATCGCCCCCCCCTCGAAGCGCGGCGCCACGAAGTTCGGCAGGCCGAACCAGGGGGCGGCGGCGATGCCGGAGAAGTCGATCGCCGGGCCCATGCCGAAGCCATTGGCCATCACCAGGTAGAGCAGATAGCCGATGACCGTGCCGGCCAGGATCGAGATCCGGCGCAGCGCCGGCGGCGCGTAGCAGGCCAGCAGCGCGACGGAGAGCAGCGTCGCCAGCCCCACCGTGGTGACAAAGCCGCTGCCCTGCACGCCGCGCGCCGCGACGGGCGCCAGGTTCAGCCCGATCGCCGCCCCCACCGCGCCGGTGACGACGGGGGGCATCAGCTTCTCGATCCAGCCGGTGCCGGTGGCCATGACGATCAGCCCGATCACCGCGTAGAGCGCGCCGGCGGCGATGATGCCCCCCAGGGCGCCCGCGATGTTCGCGTTCGGCCCGCTGCCCGGATAGGCGGTGTAGGCCACCACCACGGCGATGAAGGCGAAGCTCGACCCCAGATAGCTCGGCACCCGGCCGCCGGTGAGGAAGAAGAAGATCAGCGTGCCGATGCCGGAGAACAGGATGGCGATGTTGGGGTCGAAGCCCATCAGCAGCGGGCCGAGGATGGTGGCGCCCGACATGGCGACCACATGCTGCAGCCCCATGGCGATGGTCGCGCCGGCGGGCAGGCGCTCCTCGGGGCCCACCACGGGGCCGCGCGCGAGCGTCCAGGCGGGGAACAGGCGGGCCATCGGCCTCTCCTTGATTGTCGTGTGGTCTGGCGTTGCCGCGGCTTTCCGCCAAAGCCGTGCCCCGTGCAAGCTTGCGTGAAGGGGGAGCAGCATTTCGCCCGCCGAACGTGGCAGGCTGGCCATGGCGGGGGAGGGGGGCACCGGCCCGTGGCAGAGCCCATCCTCCGCGGCTGCCTGGCCGCAGCGGCGTGTCCAGGTTGGGGCCAGGGGCGCCCTGCGTGGCGCTTGGCCTGCCGTCCCGGCCTCGCTCCTCATGGCCCCTGCGGCGCAGAGTGAGGCACGCCGGGCCCTGCGCCTGGCCGGCCGCCAGCGGCGGCCGGCGCCGGAAAAAAGTCCTGGCCGGCTGCCAGCGGCAGCCGGCGCTGAAAGAAAAGAAAGAAAGAGAAACAGGGAATGGACAGGGGGTGGGGGAGGCGGCATCTGCGGTGCAGCAACCGGGAATCGCGGCCGGGCGGGTTTCGCGCTAGAAGGCGCGCGACCGGCGGTCTTTCCCGCCAACCCTCCGAGGAGGTCTCATGTCGCTTTCCCGTCGCACCCTGCTGATGGCGCCTGCCGTGCTGGCCCCGGCGCTGGTCCTGCCCTCCCTGGCGCGGGCGCAGGACACCGATCCGCGCCTGGGCGAGCGCTCGGCCGGGCAGGAGGATGCGAAGGTGGTGGTGGAGTATTTCTCCCTCACCTGCTCGCATTGCGCCGCCTTCCACAAGGAGACCTGGCCGCGGGTGAAGCAGGAGCTGGTGGCGACCGGCAAGCTGCGCATGGTGTGGCGCGATTTCCCGCTGGACCAGCTGGCCCTGGCCGCCGCCCAGGTGGCGCGCGCCCTGCCGGCCGAGCGCTATGAGGGCTTCATCGGTGCGCTGCTGGGCAGCCAGGATCGCTGGGCCTTCAACCGCAATGGCGACCCGGTGGCGGAGATCGCCAAGGTGGCCGCCCTGGCCGGCATGAGCCGCGCCCAGGTGGACGCCGCCATCGCCGATGAGGGCCTGCGCCGCGGCATCCTGGAGAGCCGGCTGCGCGGCCAGCAGCAGCACAATGTGAACTCCACCCCGACCTTCGTCTTCGGCAACCGCGCCGTGCCCGGCGCGCTGCCCTTCGACCGCTTCGCCGCCGAGGCCGCGGCCAGTTGAGCGATCGGACCGAGGAGGCGGGCGGCCAGCTGCCGCCCGTCGCGGAGACCCCGGACGGCGCCACGCCGCCCGGGAATGAGAGTGAGGACACCGCCCGCGACGCCGCCGCCGAGGCCGCGGCGCGCGAGGCGGCCTTGCGCGCCGTGCTGGTGCGGCTGCGCATCGCCGGCTTCAAATCCTTCGCCGAGCCCACCACGCTGGAAGTGCTGCCGGGCCTGACCGGCATTGTCGGCCCGAATGGCTGCGGCAAGTCCAATGTCGTCGAGGCGCTGCGCTGGGCGATGGGCGAGACCAATGCGCGCGCCATGCGCGGCGGCGAGATGGATGATGTCATCTTCGCCGGCACCGCGCACCGGCCGGGGCGCAACCAGGCCGAGGTGACGCTGCTGCTGGAGGAGGCCTTCGGCCTGGCCCCGCCGCCCAACCAGTCGGCGGCCGAGCTGGAGATCACCCGCCGCATCGTGCGCGGCGAGGGCACCGGCTTCCGCATCAATGGCCGCGAGGCGCGCGGGCGCGACGTGCAGACCCTGTTCGCCGATATTGGCAGCGGCGCGCGCTCCTCCGCCATGGTCAGCCAGGGCAAGGTGGCGGCGCTGATCGCCGCCAGGCCGGAGGAGCGGCGCCAGGTGCTGGAGGAGGCGGCCGGCATCGCCGGATTGCGCGCCCGCAAGCACGAGGCCGAGCTGAAGCTGCGCCAGGCCGAGGCCAATCTGACCCGCGCCGAGGATCTGAAGGGCCAGCTGGATGTGCAGCGCCAGTCGCTGCAGCGCCAGGCGCGGCAGGCGGCGCGCTACCGCAACCTCTCCGGCCTGACCCGCCAGGCCGAGTCCGAATTCTTCTCTCTGTTGGTGGCGCGGGCGGAGCGGGATCTGCTGGCGGCGCGCGAGGGCTTCGCCACCGCCCGCGCCGCCACCCAGGCCGCCGAGCAGGCGGCCACCGCGGCCGCCACCCGCGCCTTCACCGCCGAGCGCGCCCTGCCGGCGCCGCGCGAGGCCGAGGCCGAGGCGCGCACCGCGCTGGAGCGCCGCCGCGTCGAGCAGGAGGGGCTGGAGGCCGAGGAGCGCCGCGCCCGCGCCGCCCTGGCCGAGGCCGAGGCGCGGCTGGCCCAGCTGAAGGACGATCTCGGCCACGCCACAAGGCTGGTCGAGGACGCCGCCGCCGCCGAAGGCAGGCTGGCCGGCGAGGCCGCCACGCTGGAGGAGTTTTTGTCGGTCCTGCCGGCGCGGCAGCAGGAGGCCGGCGAGGCGGCCGAGCGCGAGGAGCAGGCCGCCGCCAAGGCCGAGGCCGAGGCCGATGCCGCCGCCGCCCGCGCCGCCGAGGCCGCCGCCGAGCAGACCCGCCTGACCGGCGAGGCCGAGGCCGCGCGCGGCCGCGCCGCCCGGCTGGCCGAATCGCTCGCCCGGCTGGAGGCGCAGCGGAAGGAGGCCGAGGCCGGCATCCTCCCCGCCGAGGCGCTGCGCGAGGCCGAGTCCAGCCGCATCGCCGCCGAGGCGGCCCTGGAAGAAAGCCGCGCGGCGCTGGAACGGGAGGAGGCCGCGCGGGCGGCGGCGCAGGAGGCGCATGCCAGTGCCCGCCGCGCCGCCAGCGAGGCCGAGGCCGCGCGCAGCCGCGCCGAGGCCGAGGCCCGCAGCGCCCAGAATCGCGCCCGCCAGCTGGCCGAGCAGCGCGACCGCCTGGCGCGCGAGCGCGACGCCGCCCTGGCCGAGCGCCCAGACCCGGCCGCGCTGGAAGCCGCCCGTGCGGCGGTGGCGTCGGCCGAATCCGGCCTGGCCACCGCGCGGCAAGGACTGGCCGAGGCCGAGGCGGCGCGCGCCGCCTCGGCCTCGGCGCATGCCGCCGCCCGCGCCGCCGCCGGCACCGCCGAGGCCGCCCGCGCCCGCGCCGAGGCCGAGCGCCAGGGCCTGGCCGCGCTGCTGCGCCCGCGCGAGAAGGCCGCCGCCGCCCCGGTGCTGGACGCCATCACCGTGCCGCCCGGGCTGGAGGCGGCGCTGGGCGTCGCGCTGGGCGAGGCGCTGGACAGCCCGGCGGACGCCGCCGCGCCGCGCCATTGGCGCGGCCTGCCGCCGCTGGAGGTCTCTCTGTCGCTGCCGGAAGGCGCCCGGCCGCTGGAAGGGCTGGTGACCGCTCCGCCCGAGCTGGCCCGCGCCCTGGCCCGTATCGGGCTGGTCGAGGATGAGGCGGCGGGCGAGGCGCTGCTGCCGGCGCTGCTGCCCGGGCAATGCCTGGTCTCGCGCGGCGGCGCGCTGTGGCGCTGGGATGGGCATTGCCAGAAGGCCGGCGCCCCCAGCCCCGGCGCGGTGCGGCTGGAGCAGCGCAACCGGCTGCGCGCCGCCGAGCGCGCGCTGGACCAGGCGCAGGGCCAGGCGCGCGAGGCGGCGAGCGCCGCCGAGGCCGCGCGCGGCGAGGAGCAGCGCGCCGGCGCCGCCGAGGCCGCCGCCCGCCAGGCGCGCGGCCAGGCCGAGGGCGCCCTGGCGCGGGCGCGCGAGGCCGAGGCGAAGCTGGCGGCGACCGAGGCGCGCGCCGAATCCCGCCTCGCCGCCATCGGCCCGCAGCTGGAGCGGCTGCAGGCCGAGCACGCGGCCGCCGCCACCGCCCTGGCCGAGGCCGAGGCGGCCCTGGCCGGGTTGCCGGATGCCGCCGCCGCCCGCGCCGCGCGCGACGCCGCCGCCCGCCAGGAAGCCGCCGCGCAATCCGCCGAGGCCGCCGCCCGCGAGGCCCGCCGCCGGGCCGAGGCGGCGCTGGCCGCCGCGCGCGCGGCCGAGGCGAGCCTGGCCAGCCGCGCCGCCCAGGCGGAAAGCCGGCTCGCCGCGCTGGCGCCGCAGCTGGAGAATGCGCGCTCCGAGGCCATTCAGGCCGCCGAGCTGGCGCGCCAGGCGGAGGCCGCCCTGGCCCAGGCCCCCGATCTGGCCGCGGCGCGGGCGGCGGTGGAGGCGGCCCGTGCGGGGCTGGCCGCCCGCCGCGCCGCCGCCGCCGCCGCGCGCGATGCCGCCGCCGCGCTCACCGCCGAGGCCGCGCGCGCCACCGCCCGGCTGCAGGCGATCGCCGCCGAGCGGGCCTCCTGGTCCGAACGGCGCGAGGGCGCCGCCGCGCGTCTAGAGGAATTGTCGCGCCGCGCCGCCGAGGCGGAGGCCGCGCGCGAGGCCGCCGCCGCCGCGCCGGAGGAGGCCGCCGCCCGCCGCGCCGCCGCCGCCCGCATCCTGGCCGAGGCCGAGGCGCTGCATGCGGCGGCGGCCGGTGCGCTGCGCGCCGCCGAGGCCGAGGATCGCGCCGCCACCGAGGCGCGCCGCCAGGCCGACGCCGCCTTCGCCGCCGCGCGCGAGGCGCAGCTGCGCGCCGAGGCGCAGGCGCAAGGCGCGGAGGCCGCCGCCGGCACCGTCGCCGCCCGGCTGATGGAAAGGCTGGGCGAGAACCCCGAACTGCCCGCCCCGCCCGAGGACCTCTCCGACGCCGCCGAGGAGCGGGCGCGGAAGAAGGCCGAGCGGCTGGCGCGGGAGCGCGAGGAGATGGGCCCGGTCAATCTCCGCGCCGAGCAGGAAATGGCCGAGGTGGAGGAGCGGATCGGCTCGATCGACCGCGACCGCGACGAGATCGCCGCCGCCATCGCCAAGCTGCGCGGCTCGATCGGGCATCTGAACCGCGAGGGGCGGGAGCGGCTGCGCGCCGTGTTCGACCGCATCGATGCCGAGTTCCGCGCTTTGTTCGGCCGGCTGTTCGGCGGCGGGCGGGCGCATCTGGCGCTGGTCGGCAGCGACGACCCGCTGGAGGCGGGGCTCGAGATCTATGCCGAGCCGCCGGGCAAGAAGCTGGCGACGCTGTCGCTGCTCTCGGGCGGCGAGCAGGCGCTGACCGCGCTGTCGCTGATCTTCGCCATCTTCCGCTGCCAGCCCGCCCCCGTCTGCGTGCTGGACGAGGTGGACGCGCCGCTGGACGACGCCAATGTCGAGCGGCTCTGCGGCCTGCTGGAGGCGATGGCGGCGGAGGCGGGCACCCGCTTCCTGGTGGTCACCCACCACCCGCTGACCATGGCGCGCATGCACCGCCTCTATGGCGTGACGATGCAGGAGCGCGGCGTCAGCCGCTTGCTCTCGGTGGATCTGGGCGCGGCGGTGGAGATGGTCGAAGGGGGCGCTTAACAAAGCATTCAGATTGCCCCCCTTAATGCCGGGCCCTGGGTGCGCTAGGACCGAAGCTGCAGCTGGAGGAGAGGGGATGCGGCGTCGGGACAGCCTGGGGTTGTGTCTCGCCCTGGGGGCTGCCAGTGTAACGGGCGAATGGCTGGGCCGGGCGGAAGCCGGGCAGGTCGCGGGCGACACCGCCCGGGCAGGATCCGGTGGCCCGGAAGGGACGGCGCCGGTTGCGGGTGCGCCGGTTGCGGGTGCGCCGGGCCAGGATGCGCCGGGCCAGGCCGCACCCGACGGGGCGGCGGCGCCGGTGGTGCTCCGGGTCGGCGGGCTGATCGACCTGCCGCCGCATGGCGAGGCCGGCTTCACCCTGGCGGCGCTGGAGGCGCTCGGCATGCGGCGTTTGCGCACCACCACTCCCTGGACCCGCGGGGTGCAGGAATTCGGTGGCGTCACCCTGGCCAGCCTGATGCAGGCGGTGCGGCCGCGCGGCGCCCGGCTGCGGCTGGAGGCGATCAACCTGTTCCGCGCCGAGCTGCCGCTCGAGGATGCCTGGCAGCGCGGCGCCTTCCTGGCCACGCGGCAGGACGGGGCGCCGATGCGCATCCGCGACCGCGGGCCGGTCTGGCTGATCTATCCCTGGTCGGCGCGGCCGGAGCTCGACATCAGCACCTATCATGAGCGCGCGGTCTGGCAGCTGCGCCGGATCGAGGTGGTCTGAGCCATGCCGGCGCCGGACGCGGCCAGACCGCCCTTCCTGCGCCGTCTGGGGCGTCTGCTGCGCGGGCGGGAGCGGCGGCTGCAGCTCGGCCTGGCGGCGGCGGCGCTGATCTTCTTCGTCTCGCTCGGCTATTCCATGCTGCAGGCGCGCGGCCAGTACCGGCTGGAGGCGCGCATGCAGCGCAGCGGGCTGTGGATGGCCAGCCACGCCGCCATCGAGGCGGCGCGCTTCGAGGCGGCGCTGCATCGCCGCCAGGCCGGCGGGCTGGACGATGCCGGGCTGCGCGAGCAGTTCGAGGTGCTCTACAGCCGCATCCTGCTGCTGCGCGGCACCGACCGGCCCGAGGAATACGCCCAGATCGAGCGGCTGCGCGCCGCCACGCCCGAGCTGCTGCGCACCATGACAGTGATGGAGGAGGGGGTGGCCCGGCTGCTGGCCGGCCAGGCGGAGGCGCTGCCGCCGCTTCTGGCGCGGCTCGGCGCGCTGCAGGACCAGCTGCGCGAGGCCAACCGCCAGCTGCATCTGGAGCGCAACCACGCCGCCAGCGAGGCGGTGTCGGGCATGCGCAGCCTGACCTGGAGCTTCATCGCCTCCGGCATCGGGCTGGTGCTCTCGGCCGGGCTGCTGATGGGGCTGCTGGTGCTGGAATCGCGCCGCGCCCGCGCCGCCAAGCGCCATGCCGAGGCCGCGGCCGAGCGCCAGGCGGAGACCGAGCGCACGCTGCGCGCGCTGATCGACAGCCTGCCGGCGATGATCAGCGCCTTCGACCGCGAGGGCCGCTTCCTGTTCATGAACGAGGCGCATGCCCGCTTCCATGGCCCCGCCGCCCAGGCGGTGCCGGCCGGCGAGCAGGCGCGGCTGGCCCAGGCGCTGGCCAGCGCCGGGCCGCTGCCCTTCCAGGAGCGCACCCTGCGCGATGCCGAGGGGCGGGAGCGCACCCTGCTCTCCACCGCCGTCGCGGTGCCGGGCTTCTCCGCCGCCGACGCGGTTTCGGCACTCCCCGCCGCTGGCGCGGCGCCGGGGCTCTCCGCCGCTGGCGCGGCGCGGGGGCTCTCCGCCACTGGCGCGGCGCGGGGCGGGCGCGGCGCCGGGCGGGTGGTGTTCATCGGCCTCGACATCTCGGACCGCAAGGCGGCCGAGGAGCGGATGCGCCATCTGGCCGAGCACGACCCGCTGACCGACCTGCCCAACCGGCTGCTCTTCGGCCTGCGGCTGAACGCCGCCCTGGCCAAGGCGCGGGCCGGGCACAGCGCCGGCTTCGCGCTGCACTGCCTGGATATCGACCGCTTCAAGTCGGTCAATGACCGGCTGGGCCACCCGGTGGGCGACCGGCTGCTGGTGGCGGCGGTGGAGCGCATCCGCTCCTGCCTGCGCCGCGCCGACACGCTGGCGCGCATCGGCGGCGACGAATTCGCGGTGATCCAGGCCGATGTCAGCGGCCCGCAGGACGTCACCACCCTGGCGGCGCGGCTGGTGAAGGTGATGCAGGCCCCGTTCCGCATCGATGGCAGCCTGATCGAATCCGGCCTCAGCATCGGCAGCGCCATCGGGATTGTGCATGGCGGCCACGCCGAGCTGCTGCAGCAGCGCGCCGATGTGGCGCTGTACCGCGCCAAGGCGGAGGGGCGCAGCGGCGCCGTGCTGTTCGACCCCAGCATGGAGACGGCGCTGCAGCAGCGGCGCGAGATGGAGGGCGAGCTGCGCCGCGGCCTGGAGGCCGGGGAGCTGCACCTGCTCTACCAGCCGAAATTCTGCATCGCCAGCGGCCGGCCGATCGGCTGCGAGGCGCTGCTGCGCTGGGACCATGCCGGGCGCGGCGCCATCCCGCCGGCGCTGTTCGTGCCGGTGGCCGAGGAGGCGGGCATGGCGGCGACACTCGGCCGCTATGTGCTGCGCGCCGCCTGCACCCAGGCGCTGCGCTGGCGCGAGGCCGGGCTGGCCATGCCGGTGGCGGTCAATCTCTCGGCCATGCTGTTCGCCTCCGACCAGGCGGTGGCGCTGGTGCGCGAGGCGTTGGCCGAGAGCGGCCTGCCGCCCGACCTGCTGGAGATCGAGCTGACCGAGGGCGTGTTCATCCGCAATGCCGAGGCGGCGCGCGCCGCGCTGCAGGCGCTGCACCAGCTGGGGGTGCGGGTGGCGCTGGATGATTTCGGCACCGGCTATTCCTCGCTGGCCTATCTGCAGCGCCTGCCCTTCGACGTGCTGAAGATCGACCGCGCCTTCGTGCGCGACCTGACGGCGCCGGAGCACAACAGCATCCGCATCGTCGAGACCATCCTGCGCCTGGCGCATGGCCTGGGCGCCACGGTGGTGGCCGAGGGGGTAGAGACGCCCGAGCAGCTCTCGGCGCTGCGCCGGCTGGGCTGCGACGCGGTGCAGGGCTTCCTGCTGGGCCGGCCGATGCCGCCCGAGGCGATGGCGGCGCTGGCGCGCGGCGCCGGGGTGGAGCCATTGCGCGGCGCCGGGGTGGAGCCGTTGCGCGGCGCCGGGGCGGAGCCGCTGCGCCACGCCGGTGGCGAGGCCGCGGCCGCCCCCGGGGCGAAGGCGGGGGCGGAGGCGGGGGCGGAGGTCGGCGCGGAGAGCGCGGCAGGGACCGGCGGCGCGGCGCCGGAGGCCGGCGCCCGGGCGTGCTGCGATGCGCCACGCACTTGACACTCCATGAACGCCCCCTTACGAGCCGTCCAGCCTTCCGGCGGGGGGACCGCAACGGGAGCAAGGGTGAACGAACGCGACGATTTCGATGCGCGCCTGCGCGAGGCCCGGCAACGCCGCGGCCTGGACAAGGGCGCCGATGACGCTGCCGGAGGCGGCCCTGGCGGGCTGCCCGGGGGCGCGTTGCGGATCGGCCTGCGGGCGGGGATCGAGGTGGTGTCGGCCCTCATCGCGGGGGCGGGGATCGGCTGGCTCCTTGACCGCTGGCTCGGCAGTTTTCCCTGGCTCTTCCTGGTCTTCTTCGTGGTGGGTGGTGCCGCGGGGGTGCTGAACGTCTACCGACTGTTCAGCCCCCGGCGCGGCGCGCGCAGTTAGCACCGGATACGGGAGAGCCGCAGTGGCCGCCGAAGGCAAGACGATCGACGCGCTGAGCCAGTTCGAGCTGACGCACGCCTTCGGGCCGATTGGCGCGGCGGTGAACTTCACCCAGTCCAACGCCCATATGCTGGCCGCCTGCGTGGTGATCGTGCTGATCATGGCGATGGGCATGGCCCCGCGCGCCGTGGTGCCGGGCCGCTTCCAGGCCCTGGCCGAGACCTTCTACGAATTCGTCGAGAACCTGGTCACCGGCCAGGTGGGGCATGAGGGGAAGCGCTACTTCCCCTTCGTCTTCGCCCTGTTCATGTTCGTGCTGTTCGGCAACGTGATCGGCCTGCTGCCCTACGCCTTCACCTACACCAGCCACATCGCCGTCACCTTCGGCCTGGCCTTCCTGGTGTTCCTGGTGACGACGATCGTGGCGCTCACGCTGCACGGCAAGAAGTTCTTCGGCTACTTCTTCCCCGAGGGCGCGCCGCTCTGGCTCGCGCCCATCATCGTGCCGGTCGAGGTGGTGTCCTACCTCTCCCGTCCGATCAGCCTCTCGGTCCGTCTGTTCGCCAACATGGTCGCCGGCCACGTGCTGCTGAAGGTGTTCGCCACCTTCGTCGTGCTGCTGGGCGGCCTCGGCATCGTCGGGCCCGTCGTCGCGGCGCTGCCGCTGACGGTCAACGTGCTCCTGGTGGGGTTCGAGCTCCTGGTCGCCTTCCTGCAGGCCTATGTGTTCGCCATCCTGACCAGCATCTACCTGCACGACGCGGTGCACCTGCACTGACGGGGTCAGTCCCCACAAGGGGGCCACGTCTTTCCAGGACCCGCGTCTGGCGGATCAACATCAGATCAGCGAAGGGAATCTTCTGATGGAACTCGTGCTTGCTGCTAAGGCCATTGGTGCCGGCATCGCCGTCCTCGCCCTGTTCGGCGTGGGCCTGGCCCTCGGCAACATCTTCTCGACGCTGATCGCCTCGGTTGCCCGCAACCCGGCCTCGCGCGACACCGTCTTCCCGATCGGCATCCTGGGCTTCGCCCTGACGGAAGCCGTGGCGCTGTTCGCGCTGCTGATCGCCTTCCTGATCCTGTTCACCTGATCCCGGCTGGCGCGCGGGCCCGTCCCGCGCGCCATCGGATTGTCGGCCCGCCAGCTGGAGGGCCGAGCAGGATGAGCAGCCCGAGGACGCAGATGATGAAGCCCGGAAACACCCTCACCGCCCGGCTGGCGCTCGCCACGCTGGCGATGGCCGCCTCCACCACCGCCGCCTCCGCGGCCGAGGGCATGCCGCAGCTCGACTTCGGCAACCCGCTGATGCTGGCGCAGGTGGTCTGGCTGCTGATCATCTTCGGCGTCTTCTACTACGTGCTGTCCAGCATCGTGCTGCCGCGCGCCGCCTCCGTGCTGGAGGAGCGCCGCAGCCGCATCGAGGGTGACCTCGACGCCGCCCGCGCCGCCAAGGCCGAGGCCGATGCCGCCATGGCCGCACACCAGGCCGCGACCGCCAAGGCGCGCGCCGAGAGCCAGGCCGCCATCACCGCCGCCACCGAGGCCGCCCAGGCCGATGTCGCCGCCCGCAGCGCGGCGCTGAACGAGCGGCTGAACCAGCAGATCGCGAGCGCCGAGGCGCGCATCGCCGCCGCCCGCGACGCCGCCATGGGCGCGCTGCGCGAGGTGGCCACCGACACCGCCAACGCGCTGGTGCAGCGCCTGACCGGCAGCAGCAACGAGGCCGCCGTGTCCGCCGCCGTCCAGCGTGAGCTGGCCGCGCAGGGCAAGGCATAAGAGCCGGGCGAGAGGAGGGCAGCATGCACCACTACGAGCATTTCTGGCTGGACCCGAAATTCTGGGTCGCCGTCTCCTTCGTCATCTTCGTCGTCCTGCTGGGCCGCACGATGTGGGCCAAGGCGACCGAGGCGCTGGACGCCCGCGCCAACAAGATCCGCGCCGAGCTGGATGAGGCCGCGCGGCTGCGCGCCGAGGCCGAGGCGATGCGCCGCCAGGCCGAGGCCGACCGCGCCGCCGCCGCCGCCGAGGCCGAGGCCATGATCGCCCGCGCCAAGGCCGAGGCCGAGCGCCTTGCCGCCGCCGCGGCCGCCGATGCCGAGGCCTCCGCCAAGCGCCGCGAGCGCATGGCGATGGACCGCATCGCCGCCGCCGAGGCCGGCGCCGTGGCCGAGGTCCGCCAGGCCGCCGCCAGCATCGCCGCCAGCGCCGCGCGGGAGGTGATCGCCACCACCCTCGACGCCACCGGCGACGCGAAGCTGATCGACCAGGCGATCTCCGACCTGCCGCGCGCGCTGCGCGCCGCCTGATACCGCCTTCTCCAGGCCGGGATGAGCAGCGGGGGCCCTTGGGCCCCCGTTCGCGTTTTGCCTGCGCGCCAGCGTGGGACTAAAGGGGGAAGCAAGGGCGGGGGAAAGCCTTCCCCCGCGCCCCCTTCTTCTCTTCCAGGTCCGGCGGGCGCTGCCCGCCGGCGGGTCAGGAAACACCGTGCCCGATACCCACGCCCCGGTCCGCTACGTCGCCAAGAACATGCGCCTCGATCTGCGGCTGATCGCGGAAATGATCGCGCCCGGCACCCGCGTTCTCGATATCGGCTGCGGCGATGGCGCGCTGCTGGAACATCTGGAGCGCGAGAAGCACGCCGATGCCCGCGGCATCGAGATCGACATGGACCAGGCCACCGCGGCCGTCGCCCAGGGGCTGGCGGTGATCCATGGCGATGCCGACAACGACCTGGCCTTCTACCCCGACGGGGCGTTCGACTATGTGGTGCTGTCGCGCACGCTGCACGCGGTGGAACGCCCGCGCGAGGTGCTGCGGCAGATGCTGCGCATCGGCCGGCACGCCATCGTCTCCTTCCCCAATTTCGGCCATTGGGAGGTGCGGATGAAGCTGCTGCTGACCGGCCGCATGCCGATGACCGAGACCTGGGGCCGCCCCTGGCACGAGACGCCCAACATCCACCCCTGCACCATCCTGGATTTCTTCGACCTCTGCGCCGGCGATGGCTACCGGGTGGAGCAGTGGCTGGCCGTCGATGAGCGCGGCCTGCGCGCGCCCTGGAAGCGCTCGGTGCGGCTGGCGAACCTGTTCGGCGAGCAGGCGCTGTTCATGCTGACGAAGGGCTGAAGGCGGGTGCCGAACTGAAGGCGGGGTCCGGGGGGACCCTGTCCCCCCGGCCTTCCCTTACTGCATCGCGCCCCGCGCGGTGATCGGCCACAGGCATTCCACCCGCCCGTTGCGCACGCCCACGAACCAGTCATAGCGGTCGATGGTCGGGTCGCAATGGCCGGGCACCAGGCGCAGCTTCTCGCCCAGCTTCGGCGCCGGCCCGTCCTCGGCCAGCAGATTGCCATGCTCGTCCGAGGCGCCGGCATAGCGCAGCCCGGGCCGCTGCCAGACCTTGGGGAAGCCCGAATCGGTCGGCGCCGCCTTGTGCCCGGCATCCAGCACGGCGAAGCCCTGGCGCGGCGCGCTCATCACCTGGGCCAGCACAAACAGCGCATGGCGGAAGGGCGGGGCGTCCTCATTGGCGGCGTAATCCGCATCCATGAAGGCGTAGGAGCCGGCCTGCACCTCGTTGTAGACGCCGCTCGCCGCCTCATGCGGGAAGGTGCCGGTGCCGGCGCCGCCCACGATGGCGCAGGCCAGGCCCTGCTGGCGCAGCTGCTCGACGCTGCGGCGGGTCTGCCCGATGGCGGCTTCGATGGCAGCGGCGCGGCCCTCCGGGCTGCGGATATGCTGGGCGCTGCCGTGATAGGCCTGCAGCCCGCCGAAGATCAGATGCGGGCTGGCGGCGATGCGGCTTGCCAGCGCCACCGCCTCCGGCCCCGGCGCCACGCCGCAGCGGCCGGCGCCGACATCGATCTCCACCAGCACCGTGGCGCGCTGGCCGGCGGCCTCGGCCGCCTGCTCGATCAGCGCGACGCCGGCGGCATCATCGGCGCAGAGCGCCACCTTGCTGATGGCCGACAGCGCCAGCAGCCGGGCCAGCTTGCGCGGCGAGACCACCTCGTTCGAGACCAGGATGTCCGGCACGCCGCCCCAGGCGAGCGCCTCGGCCTCGGCCACCTTCTGCACGCATTGCCCGACCGCGCCGCGGCGCATCTGCTGCAGCGCGACCACCGGGGATTTGTGCGTCTTGGCATGGGCCCTGAGCTTCGCCCCCGTCGGCGCCAGGAAGGCCGCCATGGCGTCCAGATTGGCCTCGAAGGCGTCGAGGTCGAGGATCAGCGCCGGGGTGTCCACCTCCTCCTCGCGCATGCCGGGCTCGGCGGGGGGGCGTTGCAGCATGAGGCGGCCTTTCCTGCACGGCAGCGATGCCGAATTGTCACCATTCCCACCCTGGCGAGGGCGGCCCTGCTGCGTCACATGCGGCGCTGCACGACTTTTCGGGCTTCTCATGGACCGCACCTCGCCGCAAGGCATCCTGCTGGCCTTCCTGGCCTATGCCGCCTATGCGGTGAGCGACGCCTCGGTGAAGCTGCTGCATGGCAGCCTCAGCGCCTATGAGGCGGTGTTCTTCGGCGCGCTGTCCGGCGTGGTGGCGCTGCCCTTCCTGAAATCCCGCGGCGAGAGCTATCTGGGCATCTTCCGCGCCCGCAATGGCTGGATGTGGCTGGTGCGCGCCGCCGCGGCGCTGACCGGCAGCCTGGGCAGCGTCACCGCCTTCACCCATCTCTCGATGGCCGAGGCCTTCTGCCTGTTGTTCCTGATGCCGAGCTTCGTGACGCTGCTCTCCGTGCTGTTCCTGAAGGAGCCGGTGGGCTGGCGGCGCTGGTGCGCGGTGATCCTGGGCTTCGTCGGTGTGCTGATCGTGCTGCGGCCCGGCTTCCGCGAACTGAATATCGGCCATGTCGGCGCCGTGGTGGGCGGGCTGTCGGGGGCCGTCACGGTGGTGATGATGCGCGCCTATGGCCGCAGCGAGACGCGGCTGTCGCTCTATGGCGCCGGGCTGATCGGGCCGATTGTCGGCTGCGGCCTGCTGATGCTCCCGGATTTCGTCTGGCCGACGCCGATGCAATGGGTCTGGGTGCTGGGCTATGGGCTGCTGGCGGCGCTGGCCAATATCCTGGTCATGCTGGCCTCGCAGCGCATCCCGGCCAGCCTGGTGGCGCCGGCGCAGTACAGCCAGATGCTGTGGGCGATCGGCTTCGGCTATTGGGTGTTCGGCGACCATCTGGAGCCGATCATGGCGCTGGGCGTCGCCATCATCATCCTGTCGGGCGTGATGACCTTCCTGCGGGAGAAGGTGCGCAAGCCGAAGGGCTGGGCGCGGGCGCCGGCGGTGCATCCGCAATAGGGCGCAGGGGGGCCTTCGGGCCGGTGATGCGGCCTTGGTCGCCCGGGCTGCGGCACTGGCGTGGAAGCCCGCTTCCTGCCTCCTGATTCTCCCCTTATCGTTGCACCAGAGCCGGATGGAGCCGGGGGATGCGCAGGGGTCTTTCCGTCGCGGCAATCATCATCGGCGGTGTCGGTATGCTACCGCTCATCCCGGTGCTGCTGCTGCAGACGCCGCTCTATGCCTATGTGCCGGAATTCGTTTTCTTCCGCATCGAGCACTATCGGGCGCTCGCGGGGGTTTTCTTCCTGCTGGTGGCGCCGTGCCTGCTGCTGGCGGGCCTCATCCTGCTTCAGCCGAATGACAGGCGCCGCTGGCTGGTGATGATCTGGGCCGTGGGGGTTTGCGCCGTGACGGCGCCGTTCGGCATCGGGTTGATGCTCTGCATCCCCGTCCTGATCTGCGTGCTTCTGCCGATCATGCTGCGGTTCCGCGCCAGCGGCGCGGCCTCGGATTGACCGCCCGGTCAGCCCGACCCTGGCTGGCCTCGCCAGCCCCCTGATCGCGGGGGCCGGGGGGATCGTATCCCCCCGGCGGGTGTCCAGGGGGCAGCGCCCCCTGGCCAGGTCTCTCAGTGCCCCGCATTCTCCCCCGAGAAATCCGGGGCTTCCAGGCCGGACGCGGTCACCTGCTCCGCCAGCAGCGCCTTCAGCCGCTCCAGCCCGGCCTCGGTCTTGGCCTCGGCGCGGGCGACCAGCACGGCCTGGGTGTTGGAGGCGCGCAGCAGCCACCAGCCATCCTCGGTCAGCACGCGCACGCCATCGACATCCTGCACATTGGCGCCCGACTGGGCGAGGCGCTGCTTCACCTCCTGGATGACGCCGAACTTGCGCTCATCCGGGCAGTCGAAGCGCAGCTCGGGGGTGTTGATGACCTTGGGCAGGGCGTCGCGCATGGCGGCCAGCGACTGGTCGGCGCGGGCCACGATGCCGAGCAGGCGCACGGCGCCGTAGAGCGCGTCGTCGAAGCCGTACCATTTGTCGGCGAAGAAGATGTGGCCCGACATCTCGCCGGCCAGCGGCGACTTGGTCTCGGCCATCTTGGCCTTGATCAGGGAGTGGCCGGTCTTCCACATCAGCGGCGTGCCGCCGGCGGCGGCGACCTCGTCGAACAGCACCTGGCTGGCCTTGACGTCGGCGATGATGGTGCCGCCCGGATGCGCCTTCAGCACGTCGCGCGCCAGCACCACCAGCAGCTGGTCGCCGAACAGCATGTTGCCCTCGCCATCGACGGCGCCGATGCGGTCGGCGTCGCCATCGAAGGCGATGCCGAGATCGGCGCCCTCTTCCTTCACCCGCGCGATGATCTGGGCGAGGTTCTTGAGGACGGTCGGGTCCGGATGGTGGTTCGGGAAATTGCCGTCGATCTCGCCATTGATGACGCTGTGCTGGCCGGGCAGCTTCTGCACCAGGCGCTGGGTGATCTCGGCGCCGGAGCCATTGCCCGGATCCCAGACCACCTTCAGGGCGCGGTCGCCGCCATCATAATCCTGCACCAGCCGGGCGAGGTAGGCGTCGGAGACATCGACCTTGGTCGAGCTGCCGGAGGCCTCGGGCACCACATCGCCCTCGGCGGCCATGCGGCCGATCTCCTGGATCTGCTGGCCGAAGAAGGGCTTCTTGCCCAGCATCATCTTGAAGCCGTTGTAGTCCGGCGGGTTGTGGCTGCCGGTGACCATGACGGCGCCATCGGCGCCCAGCTCATAGGCGGCGAAGTAGAGCATCGGCGTCGGGCCGCAGCCGATGCGCGCGACCTCGAGGCCGCAGGCGACGAGGCCGGCGACCAGCTGCGCCTCCAGCTCGGGCGAGGAGAGGCGGCCATCATAGCCGACCGCGACCTTCTTGCCGCCCTGGCGCGCGACGATGCTGCCGAAGCAGCGGCCGATGGCGAAGGCGTCCGCGCCGGAGAGGGTTTTGCCCACCACGCCGCGGATGTCGTATTCGCGCAGCGAGGTGGCGTGGAAGCTGTGGCGGAAGGCGGTCATCCGGGGATCCTTGTCAGGGACGTCCGAGGGAAGGGCGGGCCAGGACGGCGAGGATTGATGCAGAACGGCGCGGCCTGTCCGGGCCGCGCCATCGCGAAGGGCCGGTCACACGGCCGGGCGGCCGGGCGTGGCGGGTCGCCGCCACGCCGCGCGCCTCAGACGTATTTCGGCAGGAAGTCGTGCACCGCCTGGGCGATGTCCGGGCGCTGCAGGGCGAAGGCGATCTGCGCCTCGAGGAAGCCGACCTTGTCGCCGCAATCGAAGCGGCGGCCCTCATAGCGCAGGCCGTGGAAGGGCTGGGTGCCGATCAGCTTGGCCATGGCGTCGGTCAGCTGCACCTCGCCACCGGCGCCCTTTTCCATCATCGCCAGGAAGGGCAGCACCTCGGGCATCAGCACGTAGCGGCCGATGACGGTGAGGTTGGAGGGGGCGTCCTCCGGCTTCGGCTTCTCCACCAGGCCCTTGACCGAGACCAGCTTGCCCTTGTCCTCGGCCACGTCCAGCACGCCATACTTGTTGACGCGCTCCATCGGGACTTCCTCGATGGCCACGACATTGCCGCCGGTCTCGTAATAGGCCTCGGCCAGCTGCTGGGTGCAGGAGGTCTTGCACAGCATCAGGTCGTCGGGCAGCAGGATGGCGAAGGGGTCGTCGCCGATGAAGGAGCGGGCGCACCAGATGGCGTGGCCGAGGCCCATGGGGACCTGCTGGCGCACCGTGGTGATGCTGCCCGGCATCTGCGCCTGGCGGCGGAGATCCTCCAGGATGTCGAGCTTGCCGCGCTCCTGCAGGGTGCGCTCCAGCTCATAGGCCACGTCGAAATGCTCGACGATCGCGGTCTTGCCGCGGCCGGTGACGAAGCAGAACTGGTCGATGCCGGCGGCGCGCGCCTCTTCCACCGCGTACTGGATCAGCGGCTTGTCGACGACCGGCAGCATCTCCTTGGCCAGCGCCTTGGTGGCGGGCAGGAATCGCGTGCCCAGGCCGGCGACCGGCAGCACGGCCTTCTTCAGGGGTTTCGTCACTCAGCAGGTCCTCCTGGCTGGGGTCGCATCATCAGGCCACCCGGAAGCGGCGGAACTAAGGCTGTCCTGACGGAGAGCATTGCCACGCCGTTAACGGTTGGGCAATTGATCGGCCCGAGCCAAAACGATGAACTTCACCCGAGCAGAAGATCGCGCGCCCGGTTCAGTTGCGCCGCGAGCTCGGCATTTCCGCCATGGTCGGGATGGGCGTGCCGCATCAGCCGCCGATGCGCCGCCCGGATTTCGTCCGGTGAGGCGCCTTCGGCCAGGCCGAGCAGGGCGAGTGCGGCGGCGCGGTCCATCGGCGCGTCGTCCGCGGCGGGGGGCGGCGTCGCGCGCCAGCCGGGATGGGCGCGGTCCAGCCAGGCTTCCAGCAGCGGCAGGCTCTCGGCATCGGCGGCCTGGCAATCAGCCAGCAATTCCAGCAGCGCGGGCAGGTCCAGCTCGGCCAGTTCGCGCCCGGTGAAGCGGCCGCGCTTCACCCGGCCGGAGAGGGTGCCGCTGGCATGGTCGAGGCGCATCGCCAGGGTGGGCGTTTCGAGCGTGCTGGTCTGCGGCGGCGGCGCGCGCATCTGCCGTGCGTTGCGCCAGCGCCGCCACAGCGCATGCGCGGCGGGCGCCAGGATCAGCAGCAGGGGCGCGGCCTGGACCAGCCGCCCGGCGATCGCCAGCAGCGGCACCAGGGCCAGGGTCAGCAGCACCAGCAACCCGCCCAGCACAACCATCAGCACGCCGCCATAGCGCCGAACCTGGGCGGTGCTGGCGCTGACAAAAAGATGCGCCAGCAGGCCGAGCAGCAGCAGCAGGCCGACGATGCCGAGCAGCCAGGGCATGGCGCGGCCTCAGCGCGCCGGGGGAGGGAGCTGGGCCAGCAGGCTGCGCGCTGCCGGGCCGGGCAGGCGGGACAGCGCCGCATGGCCGCCGGCGGCATAGACGGCCACCGCGCGCAGCAGCTCCGCCAGGCGCGCCGCGCTGCCGGGGCCGAGGCTGTGATGCGCGCCGCCCGAGAGCTGGGCGATCTGGCGGAAGGTGGCGGTCGCGGCCGGATCCTCGCCTTCCTGGAAGACAAAGACCGGCACCTGGCGCAGGCCGAGCTGGCCGGCGGCGTGACAGAGCGGGTCGGGTGCCTCCTCCATCGCGTCGCCGACGAAGACCAGGGCGGCCAGCCGCTCCTTCGCCGCCTGGGCGAGGGCGTGGTGCAGCAGCGCGCCGATCTGCGTCATGCCGCCGAGGCAGGTGATGCCGGCCATGCGGCGGGCCAGCTCCGCGCCATCCTCCAGGAAGGGGGTGGCGGCGAATTCCGCATGGCCGCGATAGTAGGCGAGCTGGATGGCCAGGCCGCCATGCGACGCGGCGGCCAGGAACATCTCGGCCTGGAGCTGGCAGGCGCGGTCCCAGCTGGGCTGGCGGCTGGCCGTGGCGTCGATGCCGAAGACCAGCCGGGCCGGGCGATGCGCCGTGGTGCGCAGCGCCGGCACCGCCTCCACCTGCTGGAGGAAGGCGGCGATCGCGCCGGTGGTGGGTCGGGCCGGTGGTTGCGCCATGCGGGGAAGATGGCCCCGCAGGGGCGCGATGTCACCGCCCCGGGGCAGCGGAAGGCCGCCCCCGCACCACCCGTGCCGCTTCCGGCCTGCCGCGTCCCACTTGGAAACGGGACGGCGGCAGCCCGAAAGAAATACAGCCCGAAAGAATCAAGCCTGGGCGGAGGCGAGGGCGGTCAGGTTGGCGATGCCGCGCGCGGTCACGCTCGGCACCAGGACGTGGATCGGCTTGTTCATGCCGAGCAGGATCGGGCCGAGCTGCAGCCCGTCCGCCGCCGCCTTCACCAGGTTGTAGGCGATGTTGGCGGAATCGAGGTTCGGCATGACCAGGAGGTTGGCCGAATCGGTCAGCCGGCTGTCATGCACCGCCTTGTCGCGGATGGCGGGGACGAGCGCCGCATCGGCATGCATCTCCCCATCCACTTCCAGATCGGGGGCGGCGGCCTGGATCAGGCGCAGCGCCTCGCGCATCTTGCGGGCCGACGGCGCCTGGGAGGCGCCGAAGGAGGAGTGCGAGAGCAGCCCGACCTTGGGCACCATGCCGAAGCCGCGCACCTGCTCGGCCGCCAGCAGCGTCATCTCGGCCACCTGCTCGGCGGTCGGGTCGACCAGCAGATGGGTGTCGACGAAGAACAGCGTGCCGGCCGGCAGGATGACGCCGGTCAGCGCATAGACGCGGTTGACGTCGGCGCGCTTGCCGATGACGTCGAAGGCCTGGTGCCAGTGGCGCATCCACTCGCCCTGGCCGCCGACGATGGCGGCGTCCACCTGGCCGGTCTCCAGCAGCAGGGCGGCGGCGACCGTCGGGCGGGTGCGGACGAAGCGGGCGCAGGCATCGGGCGGCACGCCGCGGCGATTGACCTTGGCGCGGTACAGCTCGACCAGCGGGCCGAACACCTCCTTGTCCTGCTCGGGGTCGAGCAGGCGCACGCTCTCCTCCAGGTCCATGCGCAGGCCCATGGCCTTCACCTTGGCCTCGATGACGTGGCGGCGGCCGATCAGCACCGGCTCGGCCATGCCGTCATCCAGCACGGACTGCACGGCGCGCAGCACGCGCTCATCCTCGCCCTCGCCGTAAGCCACGCGCTTCGGCGCCTTGCGGGCGGCGTGGATGACCGGGCGCATCAGATCGCCCGAGCGGTAGACAAAGCGCTCCAGCGTCTCGCGATAGGCGGCGAAATCGGTGATGGGGCGGGTGGCGACGCCGGAATCCATCGCCGCCCGCGCCACGGCCGGGGCGATCTCCAGGATCAGCCGCGGGTCGAAGGGCTTGGGGATGATGTATTCGGGGCCGAAGACCGGGGCATGGCCGCCATAGGCCGCCGCCACCACCTCGGAGGCCTCGATGCGCGCCAGCCGGGCGATGGCCTCGACGGCGGCGACCTTCATCGCCTCGTTGATGGTGGTGGCGCCGGCATCGAGGGCGCCGCGGAAGATGAAGGGGAAGCAGAGGACGTTGTTGACCTGGTTCGGGTAGTCCGACCGGCCGGTGGCCACGATGGCGTCGGGGCGCGCGGCGCGCACCGCCTCGGGCAGGATCTCGGGCTCGGGGTTGGCCAGCGCCAGCACCAGCGGGCGCGGGGCGAGCTTGGGCAGCCATTCCGGCTTCAGCACGCGCGGCGCGGAGAGGCCGAGGAAGACATCGGCGCCGGGCAGCGCGTCCTCCAGCGTGCGCGCCTCGGTCTCGCGCGCGTAGCGGTCCTTGTAGGGGTCCATCAGCTCGGTGCGGCCGACATAGACCACACCCTTGATGTCGGTGACGGTGATGTTCTCGCGCTTCGCGCCCATCGCCACCAGCAGGTCGAGGCAGGCCAGCGCCGCGGCGCCGCCGCCCGAGGTGACGATGCGCGCCTCGGCCAGCGTCTTGCCCTGCAGCAGCAGCCCGTTGCGCACGGCGGCGGCGACGATGATGGCGGTGCCATGCTGGTCGTCATGGAAGACCGGGATCTTCATCCGCTCGCGCAGCGTCTGCTCGATGATGAAGCACTCGGGGGCCTTGATGTCCTCGAGGTTGATCGCGCCGAAGGAGGGTTCGAGCACCGCGACCGCGTCGATGAATTTCTGCGGGTCGCGCTCTTCCACTTCCAGATCGATGGAATCGATGCCGGCGAATTTCTTGAAGAGGACCGCCTTGCCTTCCATCACCGGCTTGGACGCCAGCGCGCCGATGGCGCCGAGGCCGAGCACGGCGGTGCCATTGGTGATGACCGCGACCATGTTGCCGCGGGTGGTCATGTCATAGGCGGCGCGGGGGTCCTCGGCGATCGCCTCGCAGGCGGCCGCGACACCGGGCGAATAGGCCAGCGCCAGGTCGCGCTGGGTGGCCATGCGCTTGGTGGCCTCGACGCTCAGCTTCCCGGGGCGGGGCAGCCGGTGATAGTCGAGAGCGGCTTTGCGAAAATCCTCGTCCATTGGCACCTCCGTGCCCCGGACGATGACGGAGCCGGTGGCGGGCCACAAGGGACCTGGACCGGATGGCAAGCGGGGCGATTAGGGAAAATATGCGGCCAAGAAGATTCGAACTTCCACGGGGTTGCCCCCACCAGCACCTCAAGCTGACGCGTCTACCATTCCGCCATGGCCGCACAATGGTCATATCGACAGGGTCGGGCGTATAGCCGATGCGGCCCGGCCCGGCAACGCCCCGTGGCGAAGTTCCGGTGGATATTTCGCCGGGATGTGCCATCTCCGCCGCATGACGACCCAAGACCTGCCCGCCCCCGCCGACACCCCCGCCGCCGCGCCGCCGCCGGAATGGCGCGTGGCCGAGGGGCTGACCGACTACCCGGCGGCGCTGGCCGAGATGCGCGCCCGGATCGAGGCGATCCGCGCCGGCCAGGCGGCGGAGCGGATCTGGCTGGTCGAGCACCCGCCCACCTACACCGCCGGCACCTCCTCGACGCCCGAGGGGCTGGTCGATCCGCGCTTCCCGGTGTTCCAGGCCGGGCGCGGCGGGCAATGGACCTATCACGGCCCCGGCCAGCGCACCGCCTATGTCATGCTGGACCTGAACCGGAAGCACGGGCCCGTGCCGGCGCGCGACATCCGCGCCTATGTGCACGGGCTGGAGGAATGGGTGATCCGCGCCCTCGACCGCTTCAACATCCGCGGCGAGCGGCGCGAGGGGCGCGTCGGCATCTGGGTCGCCGATGGCGGGCGGGAGGACAAGATCGCCGCCATCGGCGTGCGGGTGACGCGCTGGGTCACCTGGCATGGCATCGCCATCAATCTGGAGCCGGACCTGTCGCATTTCGCCGGCATCATCCCCTGCGGCATCCGCCAGCACGGGGTGACCAGCCTGTGGAAGCTCGGCGTCACCGCCACGATGGAGGAGCTGGACAGCGCGCTGAAGGGCGCCTGGGGCGAGGTGTTCGAGACCCCTGCGCCCGAGGAAGCGGTGGCCGAGGCGGCGCTGCGCGGCGCCGTCTGACGGGCGGCTCCGGGGCAAGGCAGGGCGGTTTTCGCGGTCCCGCGAATTGCCCTCCCCCTCCACCCGTGGGATCATCCGACGAGTTGGAGGAAAGGAGAGCCGGGAATGGCCGCTGCTGCCCCGCCGCGCTTTGACGCGACCGCCCTGCAGGATTCCGCCGCCGCGCTGTTCCGCGCCGCCGGTGCCCCGGCCGACAAGGCCGCGGTGATGGCCGAGGTGCTGGTCGAGTCGGATCTGATGGGCCATGTGACGCATGGCCTCGGCCTGCTGCCCAAATATCTCGAGGATATCGAGGCCGGGCGCATGGCGCTGGAGGGCGAGCCCGAGATCATCGCCGACCGCGGCGCCTGCCTGACCTGGGATGGCCGCGCCCTGCCGGGCGGCTGGCTGACCATGCGGGCGCTGGATCTCGCCATGGAGCGGGTGAAGACCCATGGCACCGTCTCCATCGCCATCGGCAACAGCCACCATATCGGGTGCCTCGCCGTCTATCCGGCGCGGGCGGCGGAGCGCGGCCTGGTCTGCCTGCTCTACAGCAGCGCCCCCGGCTCGGCGAGCGTGGCGCCCTTCGGCGCCCGGCAGGGCGTGTTCTCGCCCAACCCCTTCGCCGCCGGCTTCCCGACCGGGGAGGTGCCGGTGGTGACCGATATCAGCGCCTCCATCACCACCAACAATATGAGCCAGCGCCTGGTGCGGCGCGGCGAGCGCTTCCCGCAGCAATGGCTGCTGGAGCAGGACGGCACGCCGACCGACGACCCGGCGGCCATCACCCGTGGCGGCACCATCCTGCCGGCGGGCGGGCTGGACCATGGCCAGAAGGGCTATGGCTGGGCGCTGGTGACCGAGGCGCTGACCCAGGGCCTGTCCGGTCATGGCCGGGTGGACAAGCCGGCCGGCATGCTGGCCAGCGTCTTCCTGCAGGTGATCGACCCGGAGGCCTTCGCCGGGCTCGATGCCTTCACCCGCCAGACCGGCCACACCACCGCGGCCTGCCGCGCCGCAGCACCCCGCCCCGGAATGCCGCCGGTGCGGCTGCCCGGCCAGAAGGGGCTGTCGCTGCGCGAGACGGCGCTGCGCGACGGCGTCACCCTGGCCCCTGGCATCATCGAGGCGATGCAGCCTTTGGCCGAACGCCTCGGCGTCACCCTGCCGCGGCCCCTGGCGGCCGAACCCGCCACGGCCTGACACGCGACCGGCCGGCGGCGCAGACCCCCCTGCCGGGAGGGTGCCGCCGGTCCAAACACCCCTGAACAGGGGCGCCCGCCGCCGGACGTCACGGCGCCCGACGGGCCAACCGAAAAAAAGAACGTCCAGGACCCTGCCCCATGTCGCTGATCGATCTGTCCGCCAAGCGCCTGAACGGCCCCGTCATCCGCCTGCATCCGGACGACAATGTCGTGGTCGCCCGCATCCCCGTGGAGGCCGGCACGGTCATCCCGGGCGAGAACATCATCGCCCGCGAGGCGGTGCCGGCCGGCTACAAGCTGGCCACCCGCGCGCTGCGCAAGGGCGAGCCGGTGCTGAAATACAACGTCACCATCGGCTTCGCCGCCGAGGATCTGCCGGCCGGCACCATGCTGCACGGCCACAACATCGCCTTCACCGAATTCGACCGCGACTACGCCATCGGCCAGGACTACCGCCCGCTGGAAATGGTGCCGGAGGCCGAGCGCGCCACCTTCCAGGGCATTGTCCGCCCGGATGGCCAGGTGGCGACGCGCAACTTCATCGGCATCGTCTCCACCGTGAACTGCTCGGCGACCGTGGTGCAGTCCATCGCCGACCATTTCACGGCGGAGCGGCTGGCGGAATTCCCCAATGTCGATGGCGTCGCCGCCTTCACCCACCAGACCGGCTGCGGCATGGAGCTGTCGGGCGAGCCGATGCAGCTGCTGCGCCGCACGCTGGCCGGCTATATCCGCCACCCCAACATCCATTCCGTGCTGGTGATCGGCCTGGGCTGCGAGCGCAACCAGATCGCCGGGCTGATGGAGGAGCAGGGGCTGCAGGCCGGGCCGAAGCTGCGCCACTACAGCATGCAGGAGATGGGCGGCACCCGGAAGAGCATCGAGGCCGGCATCGCCATGGTGCGTGAGCTGCTGGCGGACGCCAACGCCGTGACGCGCCAGACCGTGCCGGCCAGCCACATCAAGGTCGGGCTGCAATGCGGCGGCTCGGACGGCTTCTCCTCGATCACCGCCAACCCGGCGCTGGGCCACGCCATGGACATCCTGACGCGGCATGGCGGCACCGCCATCCTGTCGGAGACGCCCGAAATCTATGGCGTCGAGCACACCCTGACCCGCCGCGCCGCCAGCCAGGCGGTGGGCGAGAAGCTGATCGAGCGCATCCGCTGGTGGAAGGATGTCTACACCCCCGGCCGCGACACGCAGATCAATGGCGTGGTCAGCCCCGGCAACCAGGCCGGCGGCCTGGCCAACATCTTCGAGAAGTCGCTGGGCTCCTCGATGAAGGGCGGCACCGGGCCGCTGATGGAGGTCTATCGCTACGCCGAGAAGGTGACGCAGCCGGGCTTCGTCTTCATGGACAGCCCGGGCTTCGACCCGGTCTCGGCCACCGGCCAGGTGGCGGGCGGGGCGAACATCATCTGCTTCACCACCGGCCGCGGCTCGATGTTCGGCTGCAAGCCGGCGCCGTCGATCAAGCTCGCCACCAACACGCCCATGTACCGCCGGCTGGAGGAGGACATGGACATCAATTGCGGCGAGATCCTCGACGGCACCAAAAGCCTGCAGGAGATGGGGCAGGCGATCTTCGAGCAGATCCTGCGGGTGGCCTCGGGCGAGCGCAGCAAGAGCGAGGAGCTGGGCCTCGGGCGCCATGAATTCGCGCCCTGGAATATCGGCATCACCGGCTGAGGCGGCGCGGCGCGGCGGGGAGGGGGAGCCCCTTCCCGCCGGGATATTTAAGGGCCATTGCGGGCTTGAGGGGGCTTTGCCCCCTCAAACTCCCCCAGCAGGGGACAGGGTCCCCTGCACCCGCCATCCGTTGAAGACGTCAGACAAATGGACTTCCAAAGGCCTCAGGCCTTTGCTCGCTGGCGGCATTGTCAAACAGCGCCTTACAGGAACTCGGCCAGCGTCTCCGTCAACAGCGCCAGCTCCTCGGGCTCGGCCAGGCGGTGCTGGCCGGTCTTGACCAGGGTGATGCGCAGATCCCCGGTCGTCAGCGTGGCGGCGATGTCGGCGGCGGTGCCCCACGGCACCTCGGCATCGCGCATGCCCTGCAGCAGCCGCACCCGGCCAGCGAATTCCAGCGGCCGGTCCAGCACGCTCTGCCGGTCGCCATCCTCGATCAGCTTCCGGGTGATCGGCACCGGCGGGCCATAGGGGCTGTCCAGCCACAGCACGCCCTCCCGCATCAGCGTCTCGCGCTGCACATCGGAGAAGGCGGGCCACATCAGCCGCCGGGTGAAATCCGGCGCCGCGGCGATGCCGAGGAAGCCGCGCACCCGCTCGGGGAAGCGCCGCAGCATCAGCATGGAGATCCAGCCGCCCATCGAGGAGCCGACCAGCAGCAGCTCCCCCTCGGTCAGCCGCTCCAGCACGGTGGCCGCGTCACCGGCCCATTCGCCGATGCAGCCTTCCTCGAACACCCCGCCGCTCGCGCCATGGCCGGAATAGTCGAAGCGCAGGAAGGACTGGCCGCGCGCCGCGCAGGCATCGCGCAGCGCGATCGCCTTGCTCCCCTCCATGTCGGAGCGGAAGCCGGCCAGGAACACGACGGTGGGGCCGCGCCCGGGCAGCCGCGCCCAGGCCAGCTCGGTGCCATCGCCGCGATCCAGGCGGCCGGTCTCTTCCTTCAGGCTCATGCGGTCAACAATCCTCGTCTGGCAAGATTGGCCATCAGCGCGCCCAGGCCGAAGCGCCAGGGCGGGCAGGCATCGGTGCGGTCCACGACATTGGCCAGCGCGCCGAGGCGCGGGCTGGCGATGCGCACCGTATCGCCGATATGGTGGGTGAAGCCCATCCCCGCCGCGTCGCGATCCTTGGACGGCGAGAAGGGCGTGCCGAGGAAGAAGGCGGCGCCATCCGGATATTGGTGGTGCGGGTTGACCAGCTGGCCCACCAGCTCCGCCGGGTCGCGGCTGATGCTGCCGACCGCGCCGCGCTCGGAGAGCGAGAAGCCATCCGTGCCGGTGATGTCGAGGGTGATCTCGGCGCGGCGGATGTCTTCCAGGGTGAAGCCGGCATCGAACAGCCGGATCGCCGGGCCGATGGCGCAGGCGGCGTTGTTGTCCTTGGCGCGGCCGAGCAGCAGGGCGGAGCGGCCCTCGACATCGCGCAGGTTCACATCGTTGCCGAGGGCTGCGCCGAGGATCCGCCCCTCGCCATTGACCGCCAGCACCACCTCCGGCTCCGGATTGTTCCAGGCGCTGCCGGGATGGATGCCGATGCGCGCGCCCGAGCCCACGGCGGAGAGCGGCTGGCCCTTGGTGAAGATCTCCGCATCCGGGCCGATGCCGACCTCCAGATACTGGCTCCACCAGCCGCGCGCGATCAGGTTTTCTTTCAGTCGCATCGCCTCGGGGCTGCCGGGGCGGAGCGCGGTCAGGTCCTCGCCGATGATGGCGCGGAACTCGGCGCGCACCCCTTCGGCCTGGGTGGCGTCGCCGCGGCAGCGCTCCTCGATCACCCGCTCGATCATCGAGCGCACATAGGTCACGCCGCAGGCCTTCAGCGCCTGCAGGTCGAAAGGCGCCAGCAGGGTGAGGGGGCCGCTGCCCGCCAGCAGCGCCTCGACCTGAAGCTCGATCGGCCGGCCGCGCTCGGCGATGGCGCCCACCGGGTCCGGCGCGTTCAGCCAGGCGCTGGCGGTGGCGAAGGCGGGGGTCATGTCGTAGACGCGGCCGCCGGCCAGCGCCAGCACCAGCGGGCCCTGCTTCCCCTCGGCGCGCAGCGCGAAATGCCCCTCGCGCCAATCCTGCGGGAGAGCGGTTGGCAATCCATCCTCGGTCCGGCTCATGCGCGGCGTTCCCTTTTTCCCGGCCTCTGTCCTAGCGCCTTCCGTTCCGGCTTGCCATCCGCCGGCCGGCGGTGGAACGATAACGTCACACCCGGCGCAGTCCGGGGATGG
The DNA here is from genome assembly GCF_030818485.1 of Pseudoroseomonas cervicalis. NCBI lineage: Bacteria > Pseudomonadati > Pseudomonadota > Alphaproteobacteria > Acetobacterales > Roseomonadaceae > Roseomonas > Teichococcus cervicalis. The sequence goes on from NZ_JAUTAJ010000004.1 coordinate 34,413, forward strand.
AGGACAACGGTATGGTGAAGATCTCGCGGCGCAGCGCCCTGCGCCTGGGCGCCGGCGTGCTGGCGGCGCCCGCGCTGGTCCAGCGCGTGGGTGCCCAGCAGGCCTTCGACTGGCAGCGCTTCAAGGGCGAGAAGGTCGAGGTCAGCCTGACGGCCAATCCGCGCTCCGCCCTGCTGGTGCAGCACCAGCGGGAATTCGAGGAGCTGACCGGCATCAAGGTCGGCGCCGAGCAGATCCCCGAGCAGCAGCACCGCCAGAAATTCGCCATCGAATTCGCCTCCGGCCGGCCCTCCTTCGACGTGGTCGGCATCAGCCTGCACGTCAACAAGCGCCAGGTCGGCCGCGCCCGCTGGTGCGCCGACGTCAAGCCGCTGATCCAGGACGCGTCGATGACGGCGCCGGATTTCGACTTCGGCGATTTCGGGGAAGGAGCGGTGGCCTATTCCACCCAGTCGGATGGCCGCATGGACACGCTGCCGGAATTCACCGACTACTTCATCCTCTACTACAACAAGGATCTTCTGGCGGCGAAGAACATCGCCGTGCCGAAGACCTTCGACGAGCTCTACACGGCGGCGCGCGCGCTGACCGACCCCTCGAAGCAGCAATACGGCTTCGTCGGAAGGGGGCTGCGCAACGCCAATGTGGTGCTGTGGTCCTCCTTCCTGCTCGGCACCCGGCAGCGCGACACGGTCAGCGCCGAGATGAAGCTGCTGACCGACACGCCGGACGCGATCTGGGCCACCGAGATGTACCAGAAGCTGATGCGCGATTGCGCGCCGCCCGGCAATGTCGGCTTCAACTGGAATGAGTGCCAGACCACCTTCATGCAGGGCCGCGCCGCCTTCTGGATCGATGGCGTGGGCTTCGCCGCGCCGCTCGAGGACCGCACCCGCTCGCGCGTCGCCGGCAAGGTAGGCTATGCGGTGGTGCCGGCGGGTCCCGCGCATCATCATTGCTGCCTGTTCGGCACCGGCTTCGGCATCAGCGAGCAGAGCCGCCGCCGCGGCGCCGCCTGGCTCTATGTGCAATGGGCGACGGGCAAGCAGAACCAGCTGCGCTACCTGACCAGCGGCGCCGGCGCGCCGGCCCGCAGCAGCCCCTTCCGCAACGAGGAGGCGATCGCCTCCAGCCGCTTCCCGCGCGAATTCTTCACCACTCTGATCGAGAGCGCGCGCATCGCCCGCCCCGGCCTGCCGGAGATCGTGCCGGTCACCGAGTTCCGCGACACAATCGGCACCGCGCTCACCAACACCATCGGCGGCGCCGACCCGGCCACCGAGCTGAAGCGCGCCACCGACGCCTTCCGCCCGGTGCTGGAGCAGTCGGAGCGCGCCACCTGATGGGCAATGCCACCGCGGCCCTGCCCGGCGGCAGGGCGGCGGCGGGCACCACCCGCCGCCGCAACTACGCCCGCAACTATGTGTGGTTCATCGTGCCGGCCGGGCTGGTGGTGCTGGCCGTCATCCTCTTCCCCTGGGCCTTCACCCTGTTCATGTCGGCGCATGACTGGAAGATCGGCGGCGGCCACGCCTATGTCGGGCTCGACAATTACCGCAAGCTGTTCACCGATGAGCGCTTCCTCTGGTCGGTCGCGCGCACTCTCTACTTCACCGCGCTGGCGGTGGTGCTGCCGATGGTGCTCGGCGTCGCCGCGGCGCTGGTGTTCAACCGCAACTTCCCGCTGCGCGGCCTGGCGCGCACCATCTTCATCCTGCCGATGATGGCGACCCCCGTCGCCGTCGCCCTGGTCTGGACCATGATGTTCCACCCGCAGCTCGGCGTGCTGAACTGGATCCTGATGCAGTTCGGCATCCCGCCCAGCATGTGGATCTATGACGCGAAGACCGTCATCCCGACCCTGGTGATGGTCGAGGTCTGGCACTGGACGCCGCTGGTCATGCTGATCGTGCTCGGCGGCCTCGCCTCCCTGCCGCAGGACCCCTATGAGGCGGCGAAGATCGACGGCGCCAGCCCCTGGCAGAGCTTCCGCCACATCACCCTGCCGCTGCTGATGCCCTTCATCGTCGTGGCCCTCATCATCCGCGCCATCGACGCGCTGAAGGCCTTCGACACCATCTACGTCATCACCCAGGGCGGCCCCGGTACCAGCAGCGAGACCATCAACATCTTCCTCTACCTGCAGGGCTTCGCCTACTACAACATGGGCTATGCCAGCGCGGTGGTGGTGGTGTTCTTCCTGCTGATCGTCTCGCTCGCGGGGCTGCTGCTCTGGACCCGCAACCGGGTGAAGGACGCGCTATGACCCGCGCCCTCGAAAAGCTGGGCTTCGGCCTCGCGGTGCTGCTGCTGATCTCGCCCGGCGCGATGGTCTTCCTCTGGATGCTGTCCCTCTCCCTGAAGACCGAGCTGGACAACACCGACTGGCCGCCCGTCTTCATCCCCAACCCGGTGGTGTGGGACAATTTCCTGGCGGTGTTCGAGCGGAACGACTTCCTGCTCTACACCTGGAACAGCATCATCGTCTCCTTCACCGCCACCGGGCTGGCCATCCTGATCGGCGTGCCCGCCGGCTACGGCATCGCCAAGATGCGCGCCACGCGGGCGGCCATGCTCATCCTCATCGCCCGCATCACCCCGGGCCTGTCCTACCTCATCCCGCTCTTCCTGCTGTTCCAGTGGCTGGGGCTGACCGGCACGCTGACGCCCATCATCATCACCCACCTGGTCATCACCGTGCCCATCACCGTCTGGGTGATGATCGGCTTCTTCGAAGGCCTGCCCGCCGAGCTGGAGGAGGCCGCCCTGGTCGACGGCGCCAATATCTGGCAGGCCTTCCGCCACGTGGCCTTCCCGCTGGCCAGGCCGGGCATCACGGTCGCGGTGATCCTCTCCTTCATCTTCTCCTGGAACAACTTCATCTTCGCCATGGTCCTGGCCGGGCGCGAAACCCGCACCCTGCCCGTGGCCGTGAACAACATGCTGACCTTCGAGCAGATCTCCTGGGGGCCGCTCGCCGCCGCCGCCCTGCTGGTGACCCTGCCGGTGCTGCTGCTCACCCTGCTGGCGCAGAAGCAGATCATCGCCGGGCTCACCGCGGGGGGCGTGAAGGGGGGATAAAACAGGAAGAAAACCGGGGGAACTGAGTTCCCCCGGGCCCCCGCATCTGCGGCCCTTTCCAGGGCAGCGCCGATGCGGGCTGGTCAGGAACGGGGCGCGCCGGTAAGCGGGGGGCATGTCCGACCGGCCCGCCATCCTGCAGCTCCTGCCCGCCCTGAACAGCGGCGGCGTCGAACGCGGCACCCTGGAAATCGCCGAGGCCCAGGCCCTGGCCGGCTACCGCCCCATCGTCGCCTCCGCCGGCGGCCGGCTGGTGCCGGCGCTGGAAGCCCTCGGCGCCCGCCACGTCACCCTGCCGCTCGACCGCAAGACACCCTGGGCCATCCTGGCCAATGCCGCCGCCCTGCAGCGCCTGGTGGCCGAGCACGGCATCGCCCTGATCCATGCCCGCAGCCGTGGCCCGGCCTGGTCCGGCCTGCGCGCCGCCCGCGCCGCCGGCCTGCCCTTCGTCACCACCTATCACGGCACCTACAACGAGAACTTCCTCGGCAAGCGCCTCTACAACTCGGTCATGGCGCGCGGCGACCGTGTCATCGCCATCAGCCGCTTCATCGCCGAGCTGGTGCAGGCCCGCCACCACACCGACGCTGGTCGCATCCGCATCATCCCGCGCGGCGTCGACCCGCGCGTCTTCGACCCCGCCATGGTGGCGCCCGGGCGTGTGGCGAAGCTGCGCGCCGCCTGGGGCGTGCCGCAGGACCGCCCCGTGCTGCTGCTGCCCGCCCGCATCAGCCGCTGGAAGGGGCAGGAGGTGGCGCTGCAGGCGCTCGCCCGCCTGCCCGCGCCGCGCCCCTTCCTGATCCTGGCCGGCGAGACCGGCCGCGGCGCCTATGCGGCCGAGCTGCGCCAGCGCACCCAGTCGCTCGGCCTCGGCGCCGATGTCATCCTGCCCGGCCATGCCGAGGACATGCCCGCCGCCCTGCTGCTGGCCGATCTGGTGCTGCACGCCTCGACCGATGCCGAGGCCTTCGGCCGCTCGGTGGTGGAGGCCCAGGCCATGGCGCGCCCGGTCATCGCCGCCGATCTCGGCGCCCCGCGTGAGACGGTGGAGGAAGGCGTCACCGGCTGGCGAGTGCCGCCCGGCGATGCGGATGCGCTCGCCGCCGCCATCGCCCGCGCTTTGGCCTTGCCGGCCGAGGCGCGCGCGGCCCTCGGCGCCCGCGCCCAGGCCGTGGTGCGGCTGCGCTACACCACCGCCGCGATGCAGGAGGCGACCATCGCCGTCTATCGGGAGCTGCTCGGCGCATGAGGCGCATCCTGGTCATCAAGCTGGCGGCGCTCGGCGACGTCGTGCAGGCCTTCGGCCCCTTCGCCGCCATCCGCGCGCATCACCCGGGTGCCGAGATCACCCTGCTGACCACGCCGCCCTTTGCCGGGCTGCTGCGCCGCGCCCCCTGGTTCGACCGCATCTGGGCCGATGGCCGCCCCGCCTGGACCGACCTGCCTGCCGTGGCGCGCCTGGCCTGGCGCCTGCGCCGCGCCGGCTTCGACCGGGTCTATGATCTGCAGACCTCCTCGCGCTCCTCGCGCTACCGGCTGTTCACCGGGCCGCGCCCGGAATGGTCGGGCATCGCCCGCGGCGCCAGCCACCCGCACGCCAACCCGGCACGCGATTCCCTGCACACGCTGGAACGCCAGCGCGAGCAGCTGCAGGCCGCCGGCATCACCGCCTTCCCGGATCCGGCGCTGGACTGGCTGGAGGAGGACCTCTCCCCCCTGGGCCTGCCGCCACGCTTCGGGCTGCTGGTGCCCGGCGCCTCGCCGGGGCGCCCGGCCAAGCGCTGGCCGGTGGAGCACTTCGCGCAGCTCGCCTCTCGCCTGGACCTGCCGGTGGCCATCCTGGGCGGCCCCGCCGAGCGGCCCCTGGCCGAGGCCATCCGCGCCGCATCCCCCGCCGCCATCGACCTGACCGGCCGCACCAGCCTGGGCCAGATCGGCGCCCTGGCGCGGCGTGCCGAATTCGCCCTGGGCAATGACACCGGCCCGACCCATCTGCTGGCCGCCACCGGCTGCCCGACGCTCAGCCTGTTCGGGCCGGACAGCGACCCGGCCCTGGCCGCGCCGCGCGGGCCCAGGGCCGCGGTGCTGCGGCGGGTGCCGTTCGAGAGCCTGTCGCCGGACGAGGTTCTCCAGCGGCTGGAGAAGCTAAGGCATTGAGAATCTTCTTTTTCTGAAGAAAAAGAAGCAAAAAGACTTTTCCAGGCTGCCGCCGTCTCCCGTCCCGGCGGGACGCCAAACTGACAGAAGTTTTTTGGTTCTTTTTTTCAAAAAAGAACGAAGACTCACGGCAGCGGTGAGATCGTCCGCTTCAGGCAGCGCAGCGTGAAGGCCGTGCGGGTGTGGCGTACCCCGGGCAGGCGGTAGAGCTTCTCGCGCAGCAGCGCCTCATACCCCGCCGTGCCGCCGACCGCCGCCTTGATCAGGTAGTCGTATTCGCCGGTGGTCAGGTGGCATTCCAGCACTTCGGGCATGTCCTGCACCGCCTGCTCGAAGCGGGCCAGCGCCGTCTCGTCATGCTTCTCCACCATGATCTCGACGAAGACCGTGTCCGGCAGGCCGAGCTGCGCCTGGTCCAGCAGCGCCACATAGCCCTGGATGATGCCCGCCTGCTCCAGCCGCCGCACCCGCGTCCAGCAGGGGGAGGGGGAGAGGCCGACCTGCTCGGCCAGCTCGGCATTGGTCAGGCGCGCATTGCGCGCCAGCGCCCGCAAGATGCGGCGATCCGTCTGGTCCATGAACCTCCCCTTGCCCGATGCCACCCCCTGCTGGGGCGTGGCAATAATTTGGCCATTTTCCTGAGGCGATAAACCTCTGGACCAGGCTCTACAACCTGGACGTGAACGCCACGCTGGAAGATCGATGCGGTTCCGTGTATCTTCACGGTATCGGGAGGGAAGAACCCGGCATGCGCCTGCATGGCTACCGCCACTGCGCCGCGACCACGCGGGTCCGGATCGCCCTGTCCCTGAAGGGGGTGGAGACGGTCTCGGTCACCCTGCGCGATCCGCCTTGCAGCCCGCTGATGCTGGCCACCGCGCCGCAGGGCGGCCTGCTGCCGGTGCTGGAGCTGCCGGATGGCCAGGTGCTGCGCCAGTCGCTGGCCATCCTCGAATGGCTTGAGGAGATGTGGCCGAGCCCGCCGCTGCTGCCGCCCGACCCGATGACCCGCGCCCGGGTGCGCGCCTTCGCCCTGGCGCTGACCGCCGATATGGAACCGCTCTACAGCCCGCGCGTGCTGGAGCGGCTGCGCGGCACCGGCGCCTCGGAAGGCGAGGCCCAGCTCTGGGGCCGCCGCGCCATCGCCGAGGGGCTGGAAGCCTGCGAGGCGCTGCTCGACCATGGCGGGGAAGGGCCCTTCTGCTTCGGCGCCGAGCCGGGCCTGGCCGATATCTGCCTGGTGCCCCAGCTGCAGGAGGCGCGGCGCTTCGGCGTCGCCCTCGGTTTCCCGCGCCTGCTGGCGGCCGAGGCCGCCAGCCTGACCCTGCCCGCCTTCCAGGCGACCCAGCCCGAGGTGATCCATGCGTCGTGACAGCGCCTGCCTCAGGATCCTGCTCTGCGCCCTGGCGCCGCTCTGCCTGCCGGCCGGCGCCATGGCCCAGCTGCGCAGCGTGACCGTGCCGGCCGAATCCGGCGTGGTGGTGCCGCCGCGCGGCCAGGCGCAGCCGCGCCTGGTGGCCCCCCCCACCGCCCGCGCCGCGGCGCCCCAGGCCGCCGCCGCCGAGGCGGCGGAAGGCCCCGCCCCGGTGCAGCTGCCGGCCGGTGGCACCGGCCTGGCCGGGCCGCTCGGCGCCGTGCTGCCGCTGGCGGCGGCCGCGCTGCTGGGTGGCAGCCTGGCCGGCGGCGGCAGCGGCGGCGGTGGCGCCACCGCCACGACCACCGGCCTGGCCCCGGCCCGCACCAGCCGCTGAGCCGCGCGGCGCTCCGCCCGGCAGGGCCCAAGGCAGGACGTTGACGCGCCGCCCCGCTGGGGCCAATGCCTGTCTCCCAGGGCGCGGCATCGCCGCGACAGCAGGGGAGACGGCCATGGCCAGTCGCGAGGGCGCGCTGCGGCGCGCGGGGGAATTCTTCGACCAGGGTGGCTATGCCGCGCTGCTGGGCCAGATGGTGGGCATCGCCTCCACCTCTCAGGAGGAGCGCCACGCGGCCGAGCTGCCGCGCTACCTGGACGGGCTGATCCGCCCCTGGCTGGAGCGCATGGGCTTCAGCGTCTCCCTGCACGACAATCCCGAGCCCGGCTTCGGCCCGATCCTGATGGCCAGCCGCATCGAGGACCCGTCTTTGCCGACTGCGCTGCTCTACGGCCATGGCGACACCGTCGCCGGGCTGGACGCGCAGTGGAGCGAGGGGCTGTCGCCCTGGGTGCTGACCGATCGCGGCGATCGCTGGTATGGCCGTGGCACCGCCGACAACAAAGGCCAGCACGGCATCAACCTGGCGGCGCTGGAGGCCGTGCTGGCCGAGCGTGGCGGCCGGCTCGGCGCCAATGTGAAGCTGGTGCTGGAAATGGCCGAGGAGCGCGGCAGCAAGGGGCTGCGCGCCTTCGTCGCCGCCCATGCCGAGGAACTGGCGGCCGATGCGCTGATCGCCTCCGACGGGCCGCGCGTCATGCCGGAGGTGCCGACCATCGCCACCGGCACGCGCGGCACCTGGCATTGCGACCTGGTGGTGAAGCTGCGCGAGGGCGGGGTGCATTCCGGCCATTGGGGCGGGCTGACCACCGACCCGGCGGTGGTGCTGGCGCATGCGCTCTCCACCATCATGGACCGCAACGGCAAGATCCTGGTGCGCGACTGGCTGCCGGCCGGCGGCAGCGTGCCGGCGGCGGTGAAGGCGGTGCTGCAGGGCTGCCCGGTGGGCGGCGGCGACGGCGCCGCCACCATCGACGAGGCCTGGGGCGAGCCCGGCCTGACCGCGGCCGAGAAGATCTATGGCTGGAACAGCTTCATCGTGCTGGCGATGGAAAGCGGCGTGCCGTCCAACCCGGTGAACGCGGTGGCGCCCTGGGCCAAGGCCCATTGCCAGATCCGCTACACGGTGGACAGCGACCCGGCGCAGTTCGAGGGTGCGCTGCGCCGCCATCTGGACGCGCATGGGCTGCAGGTCGTGGCGATCGAGAACGCCTTCGTCCGCATGCCGGCCAGCCGCACCGCGCCGGACCACCCCTGGGTGCGCTGGGCGCAGGCCAGCATGGAGCGCAGCCTGGGCCGCAAGGTGCAGATCATCCCGAACAGCAGCGGCGGCCTGCCGGGCGACGTCTTCGTCGACCATCTGGGCGTGCCGCTGGTCTGGGTGCCGCACAGCTACAATGGCTGCAAGCAGCACGGCCCGGATGAGCATCTGCTGAAGGCGCCGGCGCGCGAGGGCATCCTGGCCTTCGCCGGCTTCTGGTGGGATCTGGGCGAGCCCGGCCTGCCCGCGCGCCGCTGATCTTTCTTTCGGTTTGGGCGGGGTGGGCATGGCCCGCCCCGCCCGGCGCCGCCGGTTGGCCCGGCACCGCGCCGGAGGCCCGGCGCCTGGGCACCGGGTTCCCGGGCGCCCCCCCGGCGGCAGCTTCCTAGTGCTGCAGCTCGGTGTTGCCGCCGCCGCCTTCGGTCTGGTCGATCACCAGCAGGCGCACGTTCTCCTCGCCCAGCGTCTCGCCCCAATGCCAGTGGTCGAGCATCTCCACCACCACATCGCCGGCCTTGTATTCCCAGCGCCGCCCCTCCGGCGTCGCCACCAGCAGCCGGCCTTCCATCACATAGGCGATGCGCTGCTGCGGATGGCGGTGCACCGGCAGCCGGGCGCCGGGCGGGATGTCGTAGGTGGTGATCACCAGCGTGCCGTCGCGCTGCGGGAAGCGCAGCGGCTGGCCGAGCGCGGTGGCGCTGCCGCGATAGATCTCCACCACCTTCGCCACCGGCGGGGCGGCGGGCGGGGTGGGCGGCGGCGTGGCGCAGGCGGCGGCGAGCAGCGCGGCCAGCACGGCGAGGCCGCTTGGGGCAAGGCGCATTCGGGGCGTTCCTCCGGCCGGTTGCGTCCGGCCATGCCTCAGCATGCCCGGTTTCGCGGCGCCTGGCCCGCCCGATCCAGGGCCCCGGCGCCGATTCTCAGCCCTGCGACTCCTCCAGCAGCCAGAACTGGAAGGCGCGCAGCGCCGGCCCCGGCGGGCGGGAGCGCAGCCAGCTCAGCCAATAGGCGCCGAGCGACAATTCGGCGGCGAAGGGCCGCAGCAGCCGCCCCTCCGCCAGCTCGCGCGGGAAGAGCCGCAGCGGCAGCAGCGCGACCCCCGCGCCCTGCGCCGCCGCCTCGGCCAGCACCAGGGAGGAATCGGCGATCATGCCGCGCGGCGGCGGGCAGGGCAGGTCGAGCGACGCGAACCAGCGCGGCCATTCATCGGCGCGGTAGGAGCGCAGCAGCACCTCGCCCGCCAGATCCTCCGGCCGGCGCAGCCGCGCCGCCACGCCGGGGGCGCAGGCGGGGGAGAGGGGCGCGCTGAACAGCCGCACCGCCTCCGTCCCGTGCCAGGCGCCATCGCCGAAGCGGATGGCGCAATCCAGCCCCTCGCCGGCCAGGTCGACGCGGTTGTTGTTGGTCAGCAGCCGCAGATCGATGAAGGGATGCGCCTGCCGGAAGCGCTCCAGCCGCGGCAGCAGCCAGCCCACCGCCAGGCTGCCCACCACGCCGACCGTCAGCACCTCGCGCACCTGCCCGGCCTCGAAGCGGTCCAGGCTGCGGCCGATGCGGCGGAAGCCCTCGGCGATCTCGGGCAGCAGCGCCGCCCCCTCATCGGTCAGCGCCAGGCCGCGCGGCAGCCGGCGGAACAGCGCGACCCCCAAATTTTCCTCAAGGCTCTTCACCTGATGGCTAATGGCGGCCTGGGTGACATGCAGCTCCAGCCCGGCCTTGGTGAAGCTCAGATGGCGCGCCGAAGCCTCGAAGGCGCGGAGCGCGTTCAGCGGAAGATGGCTGCGCATGCCGTTCATGCCCAAATTTTCCTGGGGTTTCGCCGCAAATCTCCCCGTTTGTCGAGGGGGCATCGCCCCGCCATGGTGCCGCCCGGAACGATACGGGAGACACCGCCATGACCCAACGCCGCCATCTGCTGCAGGGCCTCGCCCTCGGCGCCACGCTGTGGACCGCCATGCCCTGGCGCGCCGCCCTGGCCGCGCCCGACGCCACGGAGTTCGGCCGCCGCATGGCGGAGATCGAGGCGCGCAGCGGCGGCCGCCTCGGCGTCGCGCTGCTCGACACCGGCAGCAATTTCCGCGCCGGGCACCGCGCCGGGGAGCGCTTCCCGATGGCCTCCACCTTCAAGCTGCTGCTGGCCGGCGCCGTGCTGCGCCGGGTGGATGAGGGGAAGGAGCGGCTGGACCGCGTCATCCGCTTCACCCGCGACGATCTGGTGCCGCATGCCCCGGTGACCGGCCCGGCCGCCGGCGGGCCCGGCCTGACGGTCGCCGCCCTGTGCGAGGCGACGGTGACGCTGAGCGACAATCCGGCGGCCAATCTGCTGCTGGACACGGTCGGCGGCCCGGCCGGGCTCACCGCCTTCCTGCGCGGGCTGGGCGACGCCACCACGCGCCTCGACCGCACGGAGCCGGCGCTGAACGAAGGCCGCCCCGGCGACCCGCGCGACACCACCACGCCCGATTCCATGGCCTTCCTGATCCGCGCTTTGACGCTGGGCGATGCGCTGCAGCCGGCCTCGCGCGAGCGGCTGATGGGCTGGCTGCTGGGCAACCGCACCGGCGATGCGCAGCTCCGCGCCGGGCTGCCGCAGGGCTGGCGCGCCGCCGAGAAGACCGGCAGCAGCCCCTCGGCCGGCATCGCCAATGATGTGGGGCTGCTGCTGCCGCCCGGCCGCGCGCCGGTGCTGCTGGTGGCCTATCTCACCGAGGCCCGCATCGCCGCCGCCGAGCGCCCGGCGCTGCTGGCCGAGGTGGCGCGGGCGGCGGTGCGGGCGCTGGGCTGAGGCCGCCTCAGCTGCGCCGCAGCACCAGCACGGTGATGTCGTCGGCCTGCGGCGCGCCGGCGACGAAACCCTCCACCGCGCGCAGCACCGCCTCGACCACCGCGACCGGGGCGGCGCTGGCCTGCGGCGCCAGCGCCGCCTCCAGCCGCTCGCGCCCGAAGAAATTTTCTCCGGAATCCTCGGCCTCGGTCACGCCGTCGCTGAACAGCAGCAGCCCTTCGCCCGGCGCCAGGGCGAGCGGGTCGGAGCCATAGGGGTAGCCCTCCATCGCGCCCATCGGCGGCTGCCGGGTCAGGCCTGTGAGCGGCGCGATGCCACCGGCGGAGAGGCGGTAGGGCGCCTCATGCCCGGCGACGCAGATGCGGCCCTCGCCGGTGGCGGCATCGATGACGGCCAGCGCGATGGTGACGAAGGTCTGGCTCTCATTGTCGCGGGCCAGATCGTCATTGGCATGGGCGATGATGGCCGCCGGGTCCGGCCGTTCGCCGCCCGCCGAAAGAAGCGTGGCGGCAGCGCGGATCAGGCCGAGGCTGCGCGCCATGGTCAGCCCAGCCGGCGCGCCCTTGCCGGCGACATCGGCCACGGTGATCAGCAGCAATCCGGGCGCGATGCGGAAGGCGTCGTAGAGATCGCCGCCCACCTGCCGCGCCGGCACCATGGCGGCGCAGAGATCGAGCCCGGCCGGGGCGATGGCCGCGAAATCCCGCGGCACCAGGGAGAGCTGCGCGGCGCGCGCGCTTTCCAGCTCCGCCTCCAGCAGCGCCAGGCGCTGGTCGGCCAGGTCGCGCAGCCGCTTCTTCTCCAGCACCGCGCCGAGGCGGGCGCGCAGCAGCGGCAGGTCGAAGGATTTCGGCAGGTAATCCTCGGCGCCCAGCTCGATGCAGCGGACGATCTTGGCCATCTCGGTCAGCGCCGAGATGACGATCACCGGCGGCGCCGCGCCGCGCGCCGCGTGCAGCTGCTCCAGCACCGCGATGCCGTCGAGCCTGGGCATCTCCAGATCCAGCAGCACCACGTCGAAGCGCTGCCGCTCGATCGCGGCCAGCCCCTGCTCGCCATCCTCGGCCATGGTGATGTTGGTGTAGCCGAGCTCGCCCAGGCGGCGCTTCAGCATCAGCCGGTTGAAGCTGCTGTCATCGACCACCAGCAGCGCGACATCGGTGCTGGCGGCGGCGGCCTCGGCGGCGGGGGCAGTGTCGCTCACGCGCCGCGCCCCGCCATGCTCTCGACCGCGCTCTGCGTCTCGGAAGCCAGCTTCGCCAGGTCGATCATGGTCACGGTGATCTCCTCCGCCGCCGTCGCGTTGGACTGGCCGATGCGGGTCAGGGTGCCCACCCGGGCATGGATGTCGGTGACGGTCGCCTGCTGCTGTTCCATGGCGACGGCGATGGCGCCGGACAGGCGCGCGCCCTCGGCCACCAGCCGCTCCAGCGCGTCCATGTCCTCGCCGACCGCGGCGGCGGTGCCGCTGCCCTCGCGCGTGCGGCGGCCGGCCACCAGCACGACATCGGCGATCTCCTGCGCCAGCTGCTCGCTGCTGGCGGCCAGCGCGCGCACCTCCTCGGCCACCACGGCGAGGCCACGGCCATGCTCGCCGGCGCGCGCCGCCTCGATCGCCGCGTTGATCGCCAGGATGTTGGTCTGCGTCGCGATCTTCGAGATGGTGCCGGCGATGCGCGTCACCCGCTCGGTGTCGTCGCTCACCGCGTCGACCAGCCCGATCAGGCTGCGCACCTTGGTCAGGTTGGCGTCGAGCAGCGCCTTGGCGTCCTGCGCCCGGTCGCTGGAGAGCGCGGTGGAGCGCACCACGTCGCGGATCGCCTCGGCGGTCTGCGACAGCGCGTCGGCCACCTGGCGCAGCTCGGCCAGCTGGGTCATGGCGCCGTCGCTGACCTGGCCGATGGCGTCCGAGGCCTGGGTGGTGGCGATGGCGGTACGCCGCGCATTCTCCGCCGCCTGGTCGGTCAGGGTGTGGGTGGCCACCAGGCTCTGCTTGAACACCACCACGGCGCGCGCCATGCCGCCCAGCTGGTCGGAGCGCCCGGTCTCCGGCACCTCGGCCGCCAGGTCGCCGCGCGCCAGCGCCTCCATGGCGCGGGCGATGCGCGACAGCGGCCGCGCGATCAGCGAGACCAGCACCAGCAGGATCAGCCCCGAGCCGGCGAGGCCCAGCAGCGTCGCCACCAGCACGACACGTCGCGCCTGGGCGGCGAGCTCCCGCGCCTCGGCCAGCGACTGGTCGCCGCGCTTCTGCACATAGTCCCGCGCCGCATTGGCGATGCGGGTATAGGTGGTCATGTAGTCCAGCCATTCCTCGTGCAGCGGGCCGAAGCGGTCGCGCTGCCGGCCGGCGAAGGCGGCGCGCACCTGCTCCACCAGCTCCGGCATGCGGCCGGCCATGTCGCGGCCGCCGCCCATCAGGATCGGGTCCAGGCTCTGGCCCAGCAGCGTGTCGACGCGGGCGAAGCTGCGCAGGATCTGCTCGCCGCCGCGCACCATGCGCGGCGCCGCCGGCACCGGCTGCAGCACGCCGGCGATGACGCTGGCGAAGCCGGCCGAGAAATCGGCCACATGCTGGGTCAGCTCGTCCACCGCCGCATCGGCCTCGCGGTCGCGCACGCCGATCTGCTCGATGAAGTCGGATTGCCGCTGGTCGGTGACCAGCGCCGTGCCGCTGAGCAGCAGCACCACCGCCAGCATCAGCGCCGCCACCAGCGCGGCGCGGGTGCCGATTCGGCCGAACCAGGCGGGCAGCCGGGCCCGCCGCGCGCCGCCCTGCGGCGGGCCGCCGCGCAGGCTGGCCGCCTGCGGCGGGTCGGGAAGGGGGGCGGGCGGGGTCGCGGACATGGGGCTCCGGAGGCTACGCGCGCCACGCTACCGCCGGACATCCCCCGCCGCCAACCCCGCCTGGCCGCTCGGACCCCGGGGCGGCGGCCGGGCGAGGCCTGCCAGGGGCTGCGGAAGGTCCGTTCCGGACCCGTGCCGGTCGCCGGTTTGACGCGCGGGCCCCGGGCTGGCGATGCTGGCCGCGCAACGAGCCGGAAACCGGCCGGGAGCGAGGAGACCGCCATGGATGCCTATCCCTTCACCGCCGCCGATCTGGAAGCGCTGCGGGCCTATGACACGCCGACCATCTGCAACGCGCTGGAGCTGGTGGCGCCGGAGCGGCGCGGCCATGGCTACACGCTGCGCCCGCTGGTGGCGGCCGAGCCGGGGCTGAAGCCGATCTGCGGCCTGGCCCGCACCGGCACCATCCGCGCCGCCGCCCCCTCCGGCCGCCCGGCCGCCGAGGACCATGCGGTGCGCGTCGGCTGGTACGAATACGTCGCGGCCAGCGCCATGCCGAGCATCGTGGTGCTGCAGGATCTGGACGACACGCCGGGCTATGGCGCCTTCTGGGGCGAGGTGCATTCGGCCGTGCACCAGGCGCTGGGCGCGCAGGGCTGCGTCACCAACGGCTCCTTCCGCGACATCGACGCGCTGGCGCCGGGCTTCCAGATCCTGGGCGGGGTGGTGAACCCGAGCCACGCCTATGTTCACATGGTCGCCTATGGCCAGGAGGTGTCGGTTCATGGCATGGCCTGCCGGCATGACGCCGTGGTGCATGCCGACCGGCATGGCGCGGTGGTCATCCCGCATGCGGCGGTTCGCCAGCTGCTGCCCGCCATCGAGCTTGGCGCGCGGCGCGAGAAGGTGATCCTCGATCTGTGCCGGTCCGACCGTTTTTCCGTGGCGGCGCTGAAGGAGGCGCTGTCGCGTTCGCAGGAGATCCATTGAGCATGCGCCCAGCCACCCCTTGCCGCCTTGCCCACCGCCGCCCGGCGCGCCCCGCCCTGATGGGGGCCGCCCTGTTCGGGGTGGCGCTGCTGGCCCTCTCCGCCGCGCCCGTGGGTGCGGCGCGGGCGCAGGAGGATGGCTGGGCGCGCTTCCTGCCGCAGATCGCCCCCGGCATCGCCGCCTGCCTGGAAGGGGTCGAGGGCGGTGTCGCCACCGCGGCGCTGCCGCTCGGCGGCAACCGGGCGCTGGTGCGGCTGACCCGCGGCGATGGCGAGCGGCTGGAATGCACCGCCTCGCTGGGCGCGGCCGGCGAGCGCGCGCGGCGCGAGCGCAGCGTGCCGGTGGGGGCGGCGCCGCCGCTGCCGGGCGAGGATGCGCAGCGGTTGAGCCTGGGCGCCCGCTGCCCCGGCGCGCGGCCGGTGCCGGAGGCGCCGGGGCTGTTCGTCAACCTGCCGGGCTGCCGCTGAGCCGATGCCGGCGCGCCACGCCCTGGGCCCCGTCCGCCCGGAATGGGTCGACCATTACGGCCATATGAACCTCGCCTATTACGTCGTGGCCTTCGACCTGGCGACGGATGCGCTGTGGCCGGGCCTCGGCCTCGGCGAGGCGTTCCGGGCGCAGGGCCTCGGCACCTTCGCCGCCGAGAGCTGGGTGGGCTACCGGCGCGAGGTGCGAGAGGGCATGCCGCTCGCCGCCAGCAGCGAGGTGCTGGCGCATGACGAGAAGCGGCTGCTGCTGCGCCACCGCCTGTTCCAGGCCGAGGAGGGGTGGGAGAGCGCGGAGACCGAGCTGCTCTTCCTCTGCGTCGATCTGCAGCGGCGCAAGGTGGCGCCCTGGCCGGAGGCGGTGCGCGCCGCCTTCGCCGCGGCGCCCGGCGGGGCGCCGGCGCGGCGTCTCACCCTGCGCCGCACGGATTGAGGAAAAATTGACGCTCCGGCGTCACCGCTTCACCTTTCGGCAAGAGTCGGCCGTCTAAAGCAGGCGGGTCCCCCGGAACCGACGATGCACCGCCGTCTCCTGACCTATCCGCTCCGCCGCCCTGGGCCGCCCGATCCGGCGCCGGACCTGCCGCGCGGGGCGGGGCAGCGCCAGGCCGATCGGCCGCCCGCCCGGCCGCCGGCCGCGGCACCGGTGGCGGCGCCGGAAGGGCCGCCGCCCGCCGCCGCGCCGCCCTGGGAGGGGGACGGGCCGCTCGACCGGCTGAAGACCGCGCTCTGGGTCTATGACATCGACCGCTGCCGCATCCCCTGGGCCAATCCGGCGGCGCTGCGGCTGTGGCGGGCGGACAGCATGGCGGAGCTCGCGGCGCGCGATCTCGGCCGCGACATGTCGCCGGCCGTCGCCCGCCGGCTGCGCCAGTACCAGGAGGATTTCATCCGCCTGGACACCAGCTTCACCGAGCTCTGGACCGTCTATCCGCGCGGCGAGCCGCGCAGCCTGCAGGTCGCCTATCGCGGGCTGCGCCTGGCCGATGGCCGCATGGCCATGCTGTGCGAGACGGTCGATGATTTCGCCGCCGGCGCCGAGACGCTGCGCAGCATCGAGGCGCTGGTCCACACCTCGGTGATGATCGCGCTCTACGCGGCGGATGGGCAGATCCTCTACCGCAACCCGGCGGCGCGCGCCGCCCTGCCGGGCTGCGGCACCAGCTTCGGCAACCGCTTCGTCGATGCCGGGCAGCACGCCGATTTCTGCGCCCTGGTCGAGCGCGAGGGCGAGGGGCGGGCGGTGGTGCGCATGCGCACCGCGCGCGGCACGCGCTGGCACGAGGTGACGCTGCGCCGCTGCCACGACCCGGCCACCGGCCAGCCCGCCTGGCTGGTCAGCGAGGTCGATGTCTCCGAGCTGAAGGAGGCCGAGCGCAAGGCGGATTTCCTGGCCAGCCATGATGTGCTGACCGGCCTGCCCAACCGCGCCTCGCTGCACCCGGCCTTCGCCCGGCTGCGCGAGGGCGGCGGCGTCGCGCTGATGTTCATCGACCTCGACGGCTTCAAGCATGTCAACGACGCCTTCGGCCATCCGGTGGGCGACCGGCTGCTGGTCGAGGTGGCGCGCCGCCTGCGCGCCCTGCTGCGCGCCGAGGATGAGGTGCTGCGCCTGGGCGGCGACGAATTCCTGCTGCTGCTGCGCCGCCAGGACCAGCCGGGCGAGGTGGAAAGCGTCGCCGAGCGGCTGCGCGAGGCGCTCTCCCTGCCGATCGAGATCGCCGGCCAGCGCCTGCAGGTGACGCCCAGCATCGGCATCAGCCTCTGCCCCGAGCATGGCACCGATGTGGACGAGCTGGCCAAGCGCGCCGATCTCGCGCTCTACGTCGCCAAGGCCGCCGGGCGCGATGGCTGGTGCTACTTCGCGCCCGAGATGGACCACCGCGCGCGCGAGCGCCACACGCTGGAGGCCGAGCTGCGTCAGGCGCTGCAGCAGGGCGAGTTCGAGCTCTACTACCAGCCGCGCCTCTGCGTGCGCAGCGGAAGGCTGCGCGGGGCGGAGGCGCTGCTGCGCTGGAACCATCCGCGGCTCGGCCGCATCACGCCGGACCGCTTCATCGGCCTGTGCGAGGAGACCGGGCTGATCATCCCGCTCGGCCGCTGGGTGCTGGGGGCGGCGGCGCGGCAGCAGCGCGCCTGGGCCGCGCGCGGCCTGTACCTGTCCGTCTCGGTCAACATCTCGCCGCGGCAGTTCCGCGACCCGGATTTCCTGCCCGGCATCACCCGGCTGGTGCGCGACACCGGCTGCGACCCGCGCCAGCTGGAGCTGGAGATCACCGAGAGCACGCTGATGGGCGACGACCTGGCGACGCTGGAGCTGCTGATGGCGCTGCGCGGCCAGGGCTTCCGCCTGTCGATCGACGATTTCGGCACCGGCTATTCCAACCTCGCCTATCTGCAGCGCTATCCCGTCGACAGCCTGAAGATCGACCGCTCCTTCCTGGCCGGGCTGGAGACCGAGCGGCCGATCGCCGCCCTGGTCATCGCCATGGGAAGGCTGTTGAAGGTCAATCTGGTGGCCGAAGGGGTGGAGACCCAGGCGCAGCTCGACTGGCTGCGCGCCCAGGGCTGCGAGGAGTATCAGGGTTTCCTGTGCAGCCCGCCCTTGCCGGTGCCGGCCATGACGGCGCTGCTGCAGGCGGAGGCCGAGGCCACCGCCCGCCCCTCCGGCTATCCGCTGGACCGCCCGGCGCTGCGCCGCCAGGCCGGCTGAGCGGCCGGCGGGGCGGGTCTCGCCGCCCCGCCCCCTTCGTCCGCGCGGCTTACGCCGCGGCGTCTCCGCGCGGCTTAGGCCGGGCCCTTCCGCGCGGCTTACGCCGCGACGCTGGCGCGCAGCGTGCGCAGCGCGCCCTCGATCAGCGGCATGCCGATGCGGCCCGGATCGGTCATCAGCGATTCGGGGTGGAACTGCACCGCCGCCAGCGGCAGCGCGCGATGCTCCACCGCCATGATGACCCCATCCTCGGTCTCCGCCGTCGACAGCAGCTCCGCCGGCAGGGCGACGCGGCGGGCATGCAGCGAATGGTAGCGGCCCACCGTGAATTCCTCCGGCAGATGGCCGAGCAGCCGCCCGCCGGTGCGGCGGATCAGCGAGGGCTTGCCGTGCATCGGCTGCGCCAGCACGTCCAGCGCCCCGCCGAAATGCTCGACCAGCCCCTGCAGCCCAAGGCAGACGCCGAAGGCCGGCAGGCCGCGCTTCAGCAGCAACTCGATCGTCTCCGACATGGCGAAGTCGGACGGCTTGCCCGGGCCGGGGGAGAGCAGCACCAGATCGGCCGGCGCACCCTCGGCCAGGGCGGCGCGGGCCAGCTCGGGGCGCAGCGTGCGCACCTCCGCCCCGGTCGCCCGGACATAATTGGCGAGCGTGTGGACAAAGCTGTCCTCATGGTCGACCAGCAGCACGCGGGTGCCGCTGGCCGGCCGCGCCTCGGCCGCGGGCGCCGCCGCCTGGGGGGCGCCGGCGCCGCGGATGGCGGCGAACATGGCGCTGGCCTTCAGATGGCACTCCGCCTCCTCCGAGGCCGGGTCGCTGTCATGCAGCAGGGTGGCGCCGGCGCGCACCTCGGCCACGCCCTCCTTCAGCCGGATGGTGCGCAGCGTCAGCCCGGTGTTCATGTTGCCGTCGAAGGTGATGCGCCCGATGGCGCCGCCATACCAGCGGCGGGCCGAACGCTCCTCCGCCTCGACATGGCGGATCGCCCAGGTCTTGGGCGCGCCGGTCACCGTCACCGCCCAGGCATGCGAGAGGAACCCGTCCAGCGCGTCGCGCTCCGGCAGCAGCGTGCCCTCCACATGGTCCACCGTGTGGATCAGGCGGGAATACATTTCGATCTGCCGCCGGCCGATCACCTTGACCGAGCCGGGCACGCAGACGCGCGACTTGTCGTTGCGGTCCACATCCGTGCACATGGTCAGCTCGCTCTCCTCCTTGGCGGAGTTGAGCAGGGTGCGGATATTGGCCGCATCCTCCAGCGCGTCGCGGCCGCGCTTGATGGTGCCGCTGATCGGGCAGGTCTCGATGCGGCTGCCCTCGACCCGGACGAACATCTCCGGGCTGGCCGCCACCAGGAACTCGCCCTCGCCCAGATTCATCAGCGCGCCATAGGGGGAGGGGTTCACCCGCCGCAGCCGGTCGAACAGCGCGCTCGGCGCGTCGGGGCACAGCGTGGCGAAGGTCTGGCCCAGCACCACCTCGAACAGGTCGCCGCGGGCGAAGGCGTCGCGGGCGCGCTCCACCATGGCGGCGTATTCGCCGGGGCCGTAATCGCTCGCCGGCGGCGCGATGCCGGTGCCGGGGCGGTAGCCATCCGCCGGCGTCTCGCGCGGCAGCCCCTCGGTGCCCTGTCCGCCCACGGTGAAGTCGTAGCGGTGCAGCGTGGCGGCGCCGCGCAGATGGTCCACCACCAGGATCTCATCCGGCAGGAACAGCACCAGGTCGCGCTGGTCCGCCCCGCGCGGCAGGCGCAGCGTCATCGGCTCGAACTGGAACACCAGATCGTAGCCGAAGGCGCCATACAGGCCGAGATGCGCATCCTCCGGGCTGGCGAACAGGTCGCGCAGCACCCGCAGCACCGAGAAGACGGAAGGCAGCCGCGACCGCTCCTCCTCCGGCAGCCGCTCGGTCGGCGTCCGCACGGTCAAGGCAATGCGCTCCGGCCCCGCCTCGAAGCTGGCCAGCTCCGGCATCGGCCGCAGCGCCTCGGCCATCGCCGGCAGCAGCAGCGCGCCGCGGGCGTTCAGCGCCTGGATCGCCATCTCCCGCCCGCGCGCGGTGATCATCACCGGCGGATCGGCAAAGCCCATATCCCAGCGGGTGTAGCGGCCCGGGAACTCGAAGGAGGAGGAGAGCAGCACCCCGCGCTGCTGGTCCAGCCGCCGGGCCAGCACATCGCGCGCGCCGGGATAATCGGTGTCGGCGCTGGATCGGTGGATGGTCAGGCCACCCTGGGTCTGGAAACTCAGCATTCTCGCGCTCCGGGCTTTGCGGTCGCCTCAGAGATCCGGGGGGAGGGAGAGTGCAGAATAAAGGCCGCCCGGATATCCGAGGCGGCCTGAGGATCAGTGAACTACGCTGGCCGCCTTTTTACAGGGGCCACCACCAGCTTTGGAACGGGTTGAGCGTGTTCATGAGGGGAGGCTAATCGGCCTTTCAGACAAAGGCAACAGAATAAGCTTGGGTCAGGTCGGGGGAATGAATTCCCCCGAGCCCCCATCTTTTTCTGTCAGGCTGCCGCCATCCCCCGACCAGGCGGGCCGCCCCACTGGGCCGGAGCGCACCCTGCCCGTGCAGCACCGCCCGTCCCGGCCCTGACCGGCAGCGGACAGAAAAACGCCACGCTGGGCCGGAGCGCACCCTGCCCGTGCAGCACCCGCCGTCCCGGCCATGACCGGCAGCCGGCAAAAAGACTTGCAAGGAGGGGGGGGGAGGGGTATGTCGCGGCTCCGGCTTTGTCCGGATTTTTGGTCGGCGCCTCCCGGAGAGGCCCGGCTCCGTCGCTCCCCGAAGGCTCGGGCAGCGGCGCGTTTTGTTATGGGCGGGGCTCAACCCGCAGGAAAGGAAGACGACCGCCGATGTTCGAGGCGCTGTCGGGCAAGTTGAACGGGGTTTTCGACCGGCTGCGCCGCCGCGGCGCGCTGACCGAGGACAACGTGAACGAGGCGCTGCGGGAAGTCCGCATCGCGCTGCTCGAGGCCGATGTCGCGCTGCCGGTGGTCAAGGACCTGGTCAACAAGGTGCGCGAGCGCGCCGTGGGCCAGGAGGTCATCCGCTCCGTCTCCCCCGCCCAGCAGGTCATTAAGATCGTCAATGACTGCCTGGTCGAGGCGCTGGGCGGTGGCGAGGGGGTCGAGCAGACCCCCGGGCTGAACCTGAACGCGGCGGCCCCGGTCGCCATCCTGATGATCGGCCTGCAGGGCTCGGGCAAGACCACCACCTCGGGCAAGATCGCGCTGCGGCTGCGCGGGCGGGACAAGAAGAAGGTCCTGCTGGCCAGCCTCGACGTGCACCGCCCGGCGGCCCAGCTGCAGCTGGAGACGCTGGCGAAGCAGGCGGGCGTCGCCTCCCTGCCGATCATCCCGGGCCAGACCCCGCTGCAGATCGCGGCGCGTGCCATGCAGGTGGCGCGCGGCGAGCTGTATGACGTGGTGATCCTCGACACCGCCGGCCGCCTCTCGATCGACGAGGCGCTGATGGCCGAGGTGGCCGAGGTCAAGGCCGCCACGAAGCCGCATGAGAGCCTGCTGGTCGTCGATGCGATGACCGGCCAGGACGCGGTGAACACCGCCCGCATCTTCAATGAGCGCGTCGGCCTGACCGGCATCGTCATGACCCGCGTCGATGGCGATGCCCGCGGTGGCGCGGCGCTGTCGATGCGCGCGGTGACCGGCGCGCCGATCAAGCTGCTGGGCGCCGGCGAGAAGCTGGACGCGCTCGAGGATTTCCACCCCGACCGCATCGCCGGCCGCATCCTCGGCATGGGCGACATCGTCTCCCTCGTCGAGCGCGCCGCCGAGACGATCGACAAGGCGGAGGCGGAGAAACTCGCCGCGAAGATGCAGAAGGGTCAGTTCGACCTGGAGGACTACGCGGCGCAGCTGAAGCAGATCGGCAAGATGGGCTCGCTCTCCGGCATTCTCGGCATGCTGCCGGGGGTGGGCAAGCTGAAGTCCCAGCTCGAGGACGCCAATCTCGACAACACCATCCTGAAGCGCCAGGCCGCCATCATCGGCAGCATGACGCCGAAGGAGCGCCGCAACCCCGAGATCCTGAAGGCGAGCCGTAAGAAGCGCATCGCCGCCGGCTCGGGCACCACGGTGCAGGATGTCAACCGGCTGCTGAAGCAGTTCGACGACATGTCCGCGATGATGAAGCGGATGAACAAGCTCGGCCAGAAGGGGCTGATGCGCGGCGGTTTGGGCGCGCTTCTCCCCGGAGCCGGGGGCAAGCGCCCCTTCTGAACAACCGAATCACCAAGCTAAGGAAGCCACTATGGGCCTGAAGATCCGCCTCGCGCGCGCCGGTGCCAAGAAGCGCCCCTACTACCACATCGTGGTGGCCGACAGCCGTTCGCCGCGCGACGGCCGCTTCATCGAGAAGGTCGGCAGCTACAACCCGATGCTGCCCGCCGACCATGCCGAGCGCATCCGCCTGTTCGACGAGCGCATCAAGCATTGGCTGCAGCACGGCGCCGTCGCCACCGACCGCGTCGCCAAGTTCCTCGGCAAGGCCGAGCTGGCGCCGATGCCGGTGTTCCGCGAGCAGCCGAAGCAGTCCGCGCCGAAGAAGAAGGCGCAGGAGCGCGCCGCCGCGGCCGCCGCCGCCGCGGGCTGATCCGGCACCGCTGAACGCCCATGCCCGCGCAGCGCATCCTGGTGGGGGAGATCGGACGGCCGCACGGTGTGCGCGGCATCGTCCGCATCAACGCCTTCACCACCGACCCGGCCGCCATCGCCGGCTATGGCCCGCTCTCGGATGAGAGCGGCGGTCGGCGCTTCGTGCTGCAATGGCTGGGCAATGGCCTGGCCCGCATCGACGGCATCGCCGACCGCGACGCCGCCGCCCGCCTGACCGGCACGCGCCTCTATGTCGAGCGCGACCGCCTGCCCGCGACGGAGGAGGAGGAGTTCTACCTCGCCGACCTGATCGGGCTCGCGGTGCGCGATGGCAGCGGGGCGACGCTGGGCAGCGTGCGCAGCGTGGAGGATTACGGCGCCGGTTCCTACCTCACCGTCATCGACGGCGAGGGGCGGGAGCTGCTGCTGCCCTTCACCCGCGCCGTGGTGCCCGTGGTGTCCATCGCCGAGGGCTATCTGGTGGCCGAGCCGCCGGAAGCCGTGGTGGTGCCGCCGCAGCCCGGCGAGGCCGAGATGGAGGCCACCCTGCCCGAGACGCCGCTGGCCGAGCCGGTGCGCGCCCTGCCGCGCCGGCAGGATGCGCCGAAGCGCACCGGCCCGCGCGGCGTGCGCGGAGGTGCCGCGTGACCTGGCATGCCACTGCCCTGACGCTGTTCCCGGAGATGTTTCCGGGCACGCTCGGCCTGTCCCTGGCCGGGCGCGCGCTGCGCGAGGGCAAGTGGCGCCTGGATGCGAAGCAGATCCGCGACTTCGCGGCCGACAAGCACCGGACGGTGGACGACACCCCCTGCGGGGGGGGCGCCGGCATGGTGATGCGGCCCGATGTGGTGGACGCCGCCTGCGCCGCCGCTTTGGCGGAGGGGCCCGAGCGTCCGCTGGTCTATCTCACCCCGCGCGGCCGCCTGCTGGACCAGGCGCTGGTGCGGGAGCTGTCGGCCGGGCCGGGGGTCATCCTCGTCTGCGGCCGCTATGAGGGGCTGGACCAGCGGGTGATCGAGGCGCGCGCCATGCGCGAGGTCTCGGTCGGCGATTTCGTGCTCTCGGGCGGGGAGCCGGCGGCGCTGCTGCTGCTCGACGCCTGCGTGCGGCTGCTGCCGGGGGTGATGGGCGGGGCGGACAGCGCGGAGGAGGAGAGCTTCTCCGACCCGCGCGGTGCGCTGCTGGAATACCCGCACTACACCCGCCCGGTGCAGTGGCAGGGCCGCGCGGTGCCGGAGGTTCTGCTCTCCGGCCACCATGCGGCGGTGGCGAAGTGGCGGCGAGAGATGGCGGAGGCGGCGACGCGCGAGCGGCGGCCCGACCTCTGGGCCCGGCAGGCCGGGCACCAGGCCAGAACACAGGCCAAGTCACAGGATTGAACGGGCGGCCCGCGCCGCCTAAACGGATTGTCGAGAGGACCACAACAATGAACCTGCTGCAGCAGTTCGACGCCGAGCAGCTTGCCCGTCTGGCCCAGGCCCGCGCCGTGCCGGAGTTTTCCGCCGGCGACACCGTCCGCGTGATGGTGAAGGTCGTCGAGGGCGAGCGCACCCGCACCCAGGCCTATGAGGGCGTGGTGATCGCGCGCTCCAACAAGGGCCTGCACAGCAACTTCACGGTGCGCAAGCTCTCCTACGGCGAGGGCGTGGAGCGCGTCTTCCCGCTCTACTCCCCGAACGTGGCCGAGATCGCCGTGCTGCGCCGCGGCAAGGTGCGTCGCGCCAAGCTGTACTACCTGCGTGGCCGCACCGGTAAGTCGGCGCGCATCGCCGAGCGCACGGTCACCAACAAGGAGTGAGGCAAGCGGCAGGGGGTCCGCCCCCTGCCACCGCCTCGGCCCCCGGGGGGTGACCCCCGGGATGCGCCCCTCTTCGGGGTGGACAGGTCAGAAGCGCGCCGGGCGCGCTTGACCGGAGGGCAGCCGCATCCAAACATGGAGGCGTTGCCAGAACCGGAGGATATCCGGGGGATGCCTCCCCCCGCGATCCGAGCCGGACGGGGTTCCGGGGGATGCCTCCCTCCGTGACGCCAACGCGACCTCCGGGTGGCGGTGGGCCCCCTTCCTGCCCCAGCGCCACACGGGTGATGTTCCATCTGCCACGAGGAATCGCCCCATGTCGGCCCCGATCGCGGACAGCAAGCCGCGCACGCTCTACGACAAGATCTTCGACGCCCATCTGGTCGAGACGCTTCCGGACGGGACCGCGCTTCTCTACATCGACCGGCACCTCGTGCATGAAGTGACCAGCCCGCAGGCCTTCGAGGGGCTGCGCATGGCGAAGCGCCCGGTGCGCCGGCCGGACGGCACCATGGCGGTGGTCGACCACAACATCGCCACCGACGCCTCGCGCTACACCGGCATCGACGACCCGGAGAGCCGCACCCAGGTCGACACGCTGGAGAAGAACGTCAAGGAGTTCGGCGTTCCCTACATCCCGCTGACCGATGCCCGTCAGGGCATCGTGCATGTCATCGGGCCGGAGCAGGGGCTCTCCCTGCCGGGCATGACCATCGTCTGCGGCGACAGCCACACCTCGACCCATGGCGCGCTGGGCGCGCTGGCCTTCGGCATCGGCACCTCCGAGGTCGAGCATGTGCTGGCGACCCAGACCCTGCTGCAGAAGCGCGCCAAGAATATGCGCGTGACGGTGGAAGGCCCACTGCCCCCCGGCTGCACCGCCAAGGACATCGTGCTGGCCATCATCGGCAAGATCGGCACCGCCGGCGGCAATGGCCATGTCATCGAATATGCCGGCAGCACCATCCGGGCGCTGGACATGGCCGGGCGCTTCTCGGTCTGCAACATGTCGATCGAGGCGGGGGCGCGGGCCGGCATGATCGCCCCGGACCAGACCACCTTCGACTATGTGAAGGGCCGCCCCTACGCCCCCCAGGGCGAGGCCTTCGACCGCGCGGTCGCCTGGTGGAGCACCCTGCCCACCGATGAAGGCGCGCATTTCGACAAGGAGGTGTTCCTGGACGCGGCCGAGATCGTGCCGATGGTCTCCTGGGGCACCAGCCCGGAGGATGTGCTGCCGATCACCGGCACCGTGCCCGACCCCGAAGCGGCCGCCGATGAGGCGCGCCGCGCCCAGCTGCGCCGCATGGTCGAGTATATGGGCCTGACCCCGGGCCAGAAGCTGACCGAGCTGCCGGTCGATGTCGTCTTCATCGGCTCCTGCACCAACAGCCGGATCGAGGACATGCGCGCCGCCGCCGCCATCGCCAAGGGCCGCCGCGTGGCGCCCGGCGTGCGCGCCATGGTGGTGCCGGGCTCCGGCCTGGTGAAGCAGCAGGCCGAGCGCGAGGGGCTGGACGCGGTCTTCAAGGAAGCCGGCTTCGAATGGCGCGAGGCCGGCTGCTCCATGTGCCTCGGCATGAACCCGGACAAGCTGACCCCGGGGCAGCGCTGCGCCTCGACCAGCAACCGCAATTTCGAGGGGCGCCAGGGCCCGGGGGGGCGGACGCATCTCTGCTCGCCGGCCATGGCGGCGGCGGCGGCCATCACCGGCCGGCTGACCGATGTGCGCGAGATCGCCTGAGGGAGACGGGACCATGGACGCCTTCACCACGCTCACCGGCATCGCCGCCCCGCTGCCCATGGCGAATGTCGACACCGACAAGATCATCCCGGCGCGCTTCCTCAAGACCATCGCGCGCACCGGTCTCGGCAAGTCGCTGTTTGCCAATCTCCGCTACCGGGAGGATGGCAGCGAGAACCCGGATTTCGTGCTGAACCAGGAGCCCTATCGCCGGGCCGAGGTGCTGATCGCGCATGAGAATTTCGGCTGCGGCTCCTCGCGCGAGCACGCGCCCTGGGCGCTGCTGGATTTCGGCATACGCTGCGTCATCGCCCCCGATTTCGCCGACATCTTCCACAACAACAGCTTCAAGAACGGCATCCTGCCGGTCCGCCTGCCGCGCGAGGTGTGCGACCAGCTGATGGAGGATGCGAAGCTCGGTGCCAATGCGCGGATCACCATCGACCTGGAGCGCCAGGTGGTGGTGCGCCCGAATGGCGAGGAGATCGCCTTCGAGATCGACCCGCTGCGCCGGCACCTGCTGCTGAACGGCCTGGACGATATCGGCCAGACCATGCAGCGTGCGCCCGCCATCGACGGATTCGAGGCGCAGCAGCGCGCGGCGCAGCCCTGGCTCTATCGCTGAGCATCCGGGGCTGACAGGACCAAGAGGGGAAAGACGAGAGACATGACGGCGAATAAGAGGCTGCTGGTTCTGCCCGGCGACGGCATCGGGCCCGAGGTGATGCGCGAGGTGCGGCGCGTCATCGAATGGATGGACCGGCGCCGGCATGTCTCCTTCGCGCTGGAGGAGGGCCAGGTGGGCGGCGCCGCGCTCGACGCCACCGGCTCCCCCTGCCCGGATGCGACGGTGGAGCGGGCCCTGGCGGCGGATGCCGTGCTGTTCGGCTCGGTGGGCGGCCCGAAATGGGACTCCCTGCCCTTCGACAAGCGCCCGGAGCTCGGCATCCTGCGGCTGCGCAAGGAGCTCGGGCTGTTCGCCAATCTCCGCCCGGCGCTCGTCCTGGAGCCGCTGGTCGATGCCTCCAGCCTGAAGCCGGATGTGGTGCGCGGCCTCGACCTGATGATCGTGCGCGAGAGCACCGGCGGCATCTATTTCGGTGAGCCGCGCGGCGTCGAGACCCTGCCCAATGGCAAGCGCCGCGGCACCGACACCGAGGTCTATACCGAGGACGAGATCGCCCGCGTGGCGCGCGTGGCGCTCGACCTGGCGCAGAAGCGCACCGGCAAGCTGACCAGCGTCGACAAGGCCAATGTCATGCAGTCCGGCCGCCTCTGGCGCGCCGTGGTGAACGAGGTCGCCAAGGCCGAGTTCCCGGATGTGCAGCTGTCGCACATGTATGCCGACAATTGCGCCATGCAGCTCTGCGCCCGGCCGAAGCAGTTCGACGTCATCCTGGCCAGCAACATTTTTGGCGATCTGCTGTCCGACCTGGCGGCGGCCGCCACCGGCTCGCTGGGCATGCTGCCCTCGGCGACGCTCGGCGCGCAGGATGCCTCGGGCCGGCGCCACGCGCTGTATGAGCCGATCCATGGCTCGGCGCCCGACATCGCCGGCAAGGGCATCGCCAATCCCTGCGCCCAGCTGCTCTCCTTCGCCATGCTGCTGCGCTGGTCCTTCGGCATGGAGGAGGATGCGAAGCTGGTCGAGACGGCGGTGGAGAAGGTGCTGGCCGGGGGCCTGCGCACCGCCGACATCATGGGCCCCGGCACCGCCCGCGTCGGCACCAGCGTGATGGGCGACGCCATCCTGCGCGAGCTGGACAAGCTGGCGGCCTGATCCGGCGCCGCCATTTGCCAGGGGCGGGCAGGGGGTCCCTCGGCCCCGCCCCCTGGCCCTGAAGAGCCCGCCCGGCCCCCGCCGCGGCGGGCTTTTTGCGTCCTGGCGGGCAAGGCGTGCCGGGCGGCGGGCGGGCCATGCCGGCAACCGGCCGGACACCGCCATCGGAACTTCGCCCCGCCCAGGGCCTCGCGCGGCCCGGCCGAAGGGAGCGCGCCATGGCCCCGGGCGCCGGGCGGCCCTGGCGCGGGCCTGGCCATTTCGCAGGCGGATTTTACGGAAAAAAGTCGCGCCCCCCTGTTGCGTCCCCCCGCGCCGGCGGTTATCACCCGGCCACTGGCGAGCGCCCGTAGCTCAGCTGGATAGAGCACCAGACTACGAATCTGGGGGTCAGAGGTTCGAATCCTTTCGGGCGCGCCAGTTATCTCACCGCAAGGCAGGAGCCGGGGTCTTCCCCCAGGCTCCTTTTTTGTTGCCCGGGCCGGGGTGCCGCGGGGCCGGGGCGGAAGAGGCGATTCTCCCGGGTTGCGGCCATGCCGCGGGGCAGAAATCTCGCGCCGGTGATGCCTCAGAGCCCGCGGTGGATAACCCCCGCATCCCCAGGATTTTCCCAGAGTCGCGGCCCGAAGCGCCTGTGAACGGAACGCCTGTAAAGCAAATTCTTGGGGTTCCCCCTGCATCCGACCCACCAGATATGGGTTGAAGCGCCGGGCAGGGCGGTGCAAATCTCCCCGCCGCAGCCCACACCGATATCAGGGATTCTTCGCCGTGCTCGATGCCGTTCACCTTGCCGATGACATCCAGCTCGCAGGGCATGGCCAGGTGCGCGTGGACCGCTCCCGCGACGCGCTCCTGACCGATTTCGGCAAGGCCACCCTCGACGACCGCTACCTGATGCCGGGCGAGTCCTACCAGGACCTCTTCGCCCGCGTGGCCTCGGCCTATTCGGATGACAGCGCCCACGCCCAGCGCATCTACGACTACATCAGCAAGCTGTGGTTCATGCCGGCGACCCCGGTGCTGTCGAATGGCGGCACCACCCGCGGCCTGCCGATCTCCTGCTTTCTGAACGAGGCCAATGACAGCCTGGATGGCATCGTCGGCCTGTGGAACGAGAATGTCTGGCTGGCCTCCAAGGGCGGCGGCATCGGCTCCTACTGGGGCAATCTCCGCTCGATCGGCGAGAAGGTCGGGCAGAATGGCAAGACCTCGGGCATCATCCCCTTCATCCGGGTGATGGACAGCCTGACGCTGGCCATCTCCCAGGGCTCGCTGCGCCGTGGCTCGGCCGCCGTCTACCTGCCCGTCTCGCATCCCGAGATCGAGGAATTCATCGACATGCGCCGCCCGACCGGCGGCGACCCGAACCGCAAGGCGCTGAACCTGCATCACGGCATCCTGGTGCCGGACGCCTTCATGCGCGCGGTGGAGGCCGATGAGGAATGGGCGCTGACCTCGCCCAAGGATGGCGCGGTCATCCGCAAGATCTCGGCCCGCTCGCTCTGGATCCGCATCCTGATGGCGCGCATCGAGCAGGGCGAGCCGTACATCATCTTCTCCGACCATGTGAACCGCGCGCGGCCGGAGCATCAGAAGCTGGCCGGGCTGGAGGTGAAGACCTCCAATCTCTGCTCCGAGATCACCCTGCCGACGGGGCGCGACCAGCATGGCCAGGAGCGCACCGCGGTGTGCTGCCTCTCCTCCCTGAACCTCGAGACCTGGTTCGAGTGGAAGGATGAGAAGCAGTTCATCCCCGATGTGATGCGCTTCCTCGACAACGTCCTGCAGGGCTTCATCGACGACGCGCCGGACAGCATGGCGCGCGCCAAGTACAGCGCCATGCGCGAGCGCTCGGTCGGCCTCGGCGTGATGGGTTTTCATTCGTTTCTGCAGGCGCAGAACGTGCCCTTCGAGAGCGTCATCGCCAAGGTCTGGAACAAGCGGATGTTCAAGCACATCCGCGAGCAGGCCGATGTGGCCAGCCGCCTGCTGGCCGAGGAGCGCGGGCCCTGCCCGGACGCCGCCGAATACGGCTTCATGGAGCGCTTCTCGAACAAGATGGCGATCGCGCCCACGGCGTCGATCTCGATCATCTGCGGCGGCGCCTCGCCGGGCATCGAGCCGATCGCGGCCAATGTCTACAACCACAAGACGCTGTCCGGCTCCTTCATCGTGCGCAACCCGTATCTGAAGAAGGTGCTGGCCAAGTATGGCCGCGACGATGACGAGACATGGACGACGATCACCGTCAACAAGGGCTCGGTCAGCCACCTGGACTTCCTGGACGAGCAGGAGAAGGCCGTCTTCAAGACCGCCTTCGAGCTGGACCAGCGCTGGGTGGTGGAGCATGCGGCCGACCGCACGCCCTATATCTGCCAGAGCCAGTCGGTGAACCTGTTCCTGCCGGCCGATGTCCACAAGCGCGACCTGCACCAGATCCACTACCAGGCGTGGAAGAAGGGCGTGAAGTCGCTCTATTACTGCCGCAGCCTGTCGATCCAGCGCGCCGACGCGATCAGCGAGAAGGTCGCGGTGCAGCCGGAGCTGGGCTTCGCCGCCGCCACCAGCGTCGACGCCGTGCTGCCGGTGCCGCCCGCCCCGCGGGTGCGCGCCGTGGCGGGCGAGGGCGACAACGGCACCAATTACGAGGAATGCCTGGCCTGCCAGTAGGCCGGCCATTGGGCCGGCCGATGCGGCCGCGCCGGGACGGGCCTTGCCGCCCGTCCTGCGCTGGCTGATGCGGCCTGTCCTCGGCGCGCGCTGGCTGCGCTGGGTTGGCATCGCCGCCGGGCTCGGCCTTGTCCTGTCCCTGCCGGTCTATTCGCTGGGGCTGAGCCTGGCGCTGTGGCTGGCCAGTGCGCTTCTGATCGGCCTTGCGGGGCGCCATCGCCTCGCCCATGCCTGCCTGGTGTTGCTGGTCGGTGCCGGTGTGCTCTGGGCCGCCTTCGGCACCACCACCGGCTATTTCTGGCTGAACCGCGCGCGGCTGGAGGCGCTGCTGGCCGAGATCGCCGCGCTGCCTGCCATCACCTCGCTCGAGCTCGGGCAGGAGGGTGAATGGGTGACGCCGGAGGGCGAGCGGCGGCGCTATGACAGCTACCGCTTCCTCAACGGCCAGGCGGTGACGCAGCATCGCCGGCAGGTGGCGCCCGGGGCGGCGCAGCCCGTGCGGCTCGAGGCCGAGATGCTGCGCGCGCTGGGCGTGCCGCCGCCGCGCCATGCGGCGTTGCGGGCGGCGCTGCAGCGCCTGTCGCTGTCCGGCTTCGATCGCGGGCCGCAGGGCGAGGTGGTGCTGAACCAGCCGAGCCCGGGCGGCACGCCCTGGGTCGCCGGGCTGCTGCACCGCCCGGCGGACGGGCCGCCTGCGGCCGAGCGGGTGATGGAGCAATATCCGCTGGCGCCACGCTGGTACTGGGTGCTGCGCGGCTGAGGCTGCACTCTGCCTGAAATCAACATGTTGCGGTATTTCTGCTGAGCGACATCCATATCTTGTGGATGGCGGCGGGAATCTGCTGCGGCCTTCCTTGCGCCGGCCAGGGCGCCCCCATATGGTGGCGGCCATCCAGCAAGGCGGAGTTTTTGCCGTGAGAGAGCGAATCCGACAGCAGGCCAGGGCCCGTTCCCTTCCGCCTCTCCGGGCCGCTCCGCTAGGCTCCGCCCGCCGCTGATCCACCCGCTCTGCCGTCCCGGCAGGCGGGCCGCCCAACCGCCAGGGGCCTGCCCCTGAAAGCCGCGCCAGGATCCTGCCCGGATCCGGCCACCCCTTTCCATGGTTCCGCCCCGCGGCGCGCCCGCCGCGGCGGGGCCATGCCCGATCGCCGGAGAGTCCCGATGTCCGACACCGCCGCGCCCGAGAAGATGGACCTTCTCACCGCCAACCCGGTCTACAAGCCCTTCCGCTACCCTTGGGCCTATGATGCCTGGATGACGCAGCAGCGCGTCCATTGGCTGCCGGAAGAGGTGCCGATGGCGGATGACGTCAAGGACTGGCAGAAGAACCTGACCGAGGCCGAGCGCAACCTGCTCACCCAGATCTTCCGCTTCTTCACCCAGGCGGATGTCGAGGTGAACAACTGCTACATGAAGCATTACAGCCAGGTCTTCAAACCGACCGAAGTGCTGATGATGCTGTCGGCCTTCTCGAATATCGAGACGATCCACATCGCCGCCTATTCGCATCTCCTCGACACCATCGGGATGCCTGAGACCGAGTATCAGGCCTTCCTGAAGTACAAGGAGATGAAGGACAAGTACGACTACATGCAGTCCTTCTCGGTCGAGAACAAGACCGAGATCGCCAAGACACTGGCCGCCTTCGGCGCCTTCACCGAGGGGCTGCAGCTCTTCGCCTCCTTCGCCATCCTGATGAACTTCCCCCGGTTCAACAAGATGAAGGGCATGGGCCAGATCGTCTCCTGGTCGGTGCGCGACGAGACGCTGCACTGCCTCTCCGTCATCCGGCTGTTCCGCACCTTCGTGCAGGAGAACCCGGAGATCTGGACCGAGCAGCTGAAGGCCGATCTGGTGGAGATCTGCACCACCATCGTCGAGCATGAGGACGCCTTCATCGACCTGGCCTTCGAGCTGGGGGGCGTGCAGGGCATGGAGCCGGACGATGTGAAGCAGTATATCCGCTTCATCGCCGATCGCCGCCTGCAGCAGCTGGGCCTCGAGCCGCATTACGGCACCGAGAAGAACCCGCTGCCCTGGCTGGACGAGATCCTGAACGCCGTCGAGCACATGAACTTCTTCGAGGGCCGCGCGACCGAGTATTCCAAGGCCTCGACCGCCGGCACCTGGGAAGAGGCCTTCGCCGACGGCGTCTTCGCCGACAAGCAGCCGGAAGGCCAGATCTTCCGCTGAGCCGCCCAGGGGGAGAAAGGGGCGGGGGAGGGGACGCCTCCCCCTCCCTCCCGGCGCGGCCGGCCGCCCCCTCTCCCCAGCGGCGGCGGATGCGGCTACATGGGCCTCATGCAACGCCTCGTCCGCGCCCTCGTCCTGCTCCTCATCCTCGGCCTCGGCGCCCTCTGGGGTCTCGCCTGGTTCGGCCGGCAGCCGGGCGAGGAGCTGGGCGACGCCTTCCTCCGCCAGGTCGCCCGGATCACCGGGCAGGAGACGCCGGTGCCGGTCTCGGCCGGCGGCGTGCAGCTGCCGCAGGGGGTCACGCTGGGCGGGCCCTTCACCCTGGTGAACCAGGAGGGCCGCACCGTCACCCAGGCGGATTTCCAGGGCCAGCTGCTGGTGGCCTATTTCGGCTTCACCTTCTGCCCCGATGTCTGCCCGACCGAGCTGGGCAACATCACCTCCGCCATGGAGCTGCTGACGCCGGAGCAGCAGGCCCGCGTCACACCCACCTTCTTCACCATCGACCCCGAGCGCGACACGCCGGAGCAGATGAAGCTCTATGTCGGCAATTTCCATCCCCGCATGGTGGGGCTGACCGGCACGCCCGAGCAGGTGGCTGAGGCGGCGCGCCGCTTCCGCGTCTACTACAACAAGGTGCAGCGGCCGGAGATGTCGGAGTATCTGATGGACCACTCCTCCTACATCTACCTGATCGGCCGCGACGGGCGCGTCGTCACCCTGCTGCGCCCGAACAGCAGCCCGGAAGCGATCGCCGAGGCGGTGCGCGGCCAGCTTGCCGCCCGCTGAGACGCGTCCCGGCCGCCGCACCCACAGCCCGGCTTGCGTTAAAAAAGAGAGCGTGTTCACGGATCTGTGCAGAACGTCTCCACTCGGTTAGGTTGGACAGCCCTGGGCCGGGGCGGAGCATCATGCTCCGCCTGACCGGGTGATTCTGCGCCGGGAGCGAGGAGTGGCATGAGCATGGCGGAAGATTGGTCCGAGGTCCGACCGGCCCCGGAAGCGGTGCGCCCCGCCCCGGCGGTGGCAGCGCCCCGCCACACGCGGCGCCTGTCCGACAAGATCCTGATCGCCTTCCACCAGGCCTGCGACCAGGGCGATTTCGAAGTGGCCGAGGAGCTGCTGCGCATCCTGGAGACCATGGTGACGCGCCGCCCGGCCTCGCCCGACACCAACCGCCGCAAGAACATGGAGACGCTGGTGGCGGCGCATGAGCGGCTCTGGCTGCTGCGCCACCCGCAGGCGGGCAATTGAGGCGCGGCCGGGGCCTCCCACCCGGCCCCGGCTTTAATCACGCAACGGTGCGGTGTTTTTCCCGCGCCAGCCCGGCAGGGCCGCAGGCGGGCAGCGTGGCGGCCGAAAGGCCCCGCTGCCGCCTGCCATTGACATACGATGCGGAATCGCGATTTCCTTCCTGGCAACAGCCAGGAGGAGTGCCATGACCATCCAGCTCGGGCAGATCGCCCCGGATTTCACGGCCGAGACCACCGCGGGCCGCATCCGCTTCCATGACTGGGCCGGCGAGTCCTGGGTGGTGTTCTTCAGCCACCCCAAGGACTTCACCCCCGTCTGCACCACCGAGCTCGGCGAGGCCGCGCGGCTGAAGCCCGAATTCGACAAGCGCGGCACCAAGATCATCGGCCTCTCGGTCGATGCGCTGGACCGCCATGCCGGCTGGGAGGCGGATATCGCCGAGACCCAGGGCTCCTCGGTGAACTTCCCGATGATCGCCGACCAGGATCGCAAGGTCTCCGAGCTCTACGGCATGATCCACCCCGAGGCCGATCCCTCGGTCACGGTGCGGGTGGTCTATGTCATCGACCCCGCGAAGAAGGTGCGGCTGTCGCTGACCTATCCGCCCTCCACGGGGCGCAACTTCGCCGAGATCCTGCGCGTGCTGGACAGCCTGCAGCTGACCGACAAGCACAAGGTGGCGACGCCGGTGAACTGGCAGCCCGGCCAGCGCGCCATCATCGTGCCCTCCGTCTCGGACGAGCAGGCGAAGGAGCGGTTCCCGCAGGGCTGGGAGGCCCAGAAGCCCTATCTGCGCTGGGTGGAGCTGAAGGACTCCTGATGTCGGCCAGCATCGCCGATGGCTTCTGGGGGGCGGTGGGCAACACCCCCCTCATCCGGCTGAAGCGCGCCTCCGAGGAGACCGGCTGCGAGATCCTGGGCAAGGCCGAGTTCATGAACCCGGGCGGCTCGGTGAAGGACCGGGCCGCGCTCGGCATCCTGCAGGATGCGGTGGAGCGCGGCCAGCTCACCCCCGGCCAGCCCGGCACGGTGGTCGAGGGCACGGCCGGCAACACCGGCATCGGCCTGGCGCTGGCCGCCAATGCGCGCGGCTGGAAGAGTGTCATCGTGGTGCCGGAGACGCAGAGCCGCGAGAAGCTGGATTTCCTGCGCATGATCGGCGCCGATCTGCGGCTGGTGCCGGCCAGGCCCTTCGCCGACCCGGGCAATTACGTCCATGTCTCCCGCCGGCTGGCGGAGGAGCTGGGCGCGGTCTGGGCCAACCAGTTCGACAATCAGGCCAATGCCCGCGCGCATGAGCAGACCACGGGCCCGGAGATCTGGGCGCAGACGGCGGGGCGGATCGACGCCTTCACCTGCGCCTGCGGCACCGGCGGCACGCTGGCCGGCATCGCCCGTGCGCTGAAGGCGCGGAGCGAGAAGGTCCGCATCGTGCTGGCCGACCCCGAGGGCAGCGCGCTGGCCCCCTGGGTCACCCGCGGCGAGGTCAAGGCGACGCCGGGCAACTCGATCACCGAGGGCATCGGCCAGGCGGCGCGGGTGCCGGGCAATCTGCAGGGCGCGCCGATCGACGCGGCCGAGACCATCCCGGATGCCGAGGCGCTGCGCTGGGTGTTTTCCCTGCTGGTGGAGGAAGGCCTGTCGGTGGGCGGCAGCGCCGGGCTGAATGTCGCCGCCGCCGTGCGGGTGGCCAGGGCGCTGGGGCCGGGGCACACCGTGGTCACCATCCTCTGCGATGGCGGGGCGCGCTACCAGTCCAAGCTGTTCAATCCGGACTTCCTGCGGGAGAAGGGGCTGCCCGTGCCGGGCTGGCTGGCCTGAAGGGCCAGGGCCGGGGTGCCAGCCCCGGCCTCATCCCGGCCCGCCGGCCGGCGGCGTCGCCAGCGCCTGCTCGATCTGCTTCAGCAGCCTGCGGTAATCGCCGCGCGGGCTGCGGCGCAGCGCCGCCCGGGCCTGCGGCAGCGCCTCCCGCCAGCGGCCGAGCCCGGCCAGGGCCCGCGCCACCAGATGCAGCGCCTTGCCCGATTCCGGGTCCACGCGCAGCGCCTGCTGCCCGGTGGCGAGCGACTCCTCCAGCCGGCCCAGCCGCCATTGCAGCCCGCCCAGGAACAGCCAGTGGTCCAGCTTGCCCGGCTCCGCCGCCGCCAGGCGGTGGGCAACGGCCAGCGCCGCCTCGGCCTGGCCATCCTGCTCCAGGATCTCGGCCTGCAGCCGGTGATAGCCGATATTCGGGGCATCGAGCCGCAGCGCCGTGCCGATCGCCTGCAGCGCCTCGGCGGCCTGCCCCTGTTGCCGCAGCGCCCGCGCCAGGGCGTGGTGCAGCGCGGCGTCGCGCGGCTGCAGCGCCACCGCCTGGCGCAGCTCGGCCAGCCCGGCCTCGGCCTCGCCGAGCTGCCCCAGCGCCTCGCCCAGCTGCCGGCGCAGCCCGGCATGGGCGGGGCGCAGCGCCACCGCCTCCGCCAGCAGCCGCCGCGCCACGGCCCAGCGGCCGCGCTGGCCCAGCGCCTGCGCCAGGTTGGACAGGTAGGAATAGGATTGCCGCCGCTGCGCCCCCCAATGGCGCGGCGGCAGAAGGTCCTGCTCGATGAAATCCAGGATGGTGCGCTTCAGCACCCGCATCTCGGCCAGGATGGCGATGGTCGGGTGGCCGAACCAGCGCTGCCGGATCAGATGGCCCTGCGGCAGATGCGGCGCGATCTCGCGCTCCACATAGACGCGGTCAAAGCGGCTGCAGGGGTCGTAGGTGATCAGATGCGGCCCCGGCGCGCGCGCCAGCATCGGCGCCAGCCTTCCATGCCGGAAGCGGATGCCCTTGCGCAGCGTGTCGCGGTTGACGACATGGCGGCGGTATTCCGGGTCGATCGAGGCCAGCGGCGAGAAGGCGATGATCCGCGCCCCGACCGCGCCCGCGAAATAGGCCGCCGCATAGGCGCCCATGCTGGCGCCATAGGTGTAGAGGCGCGGATAGCGCCGCGGCAGCCCGTCCACGATGCGGGCGAGATCCTCCGCCGCCAGGTCCTGGTACCAATTGTCATGCGTCTTGCGCACCGCCAGCACGTCATAGCCGGCGCCGATCAGGAACTCCTCGCCGAAGCCCAGCGTGTCCGCGCTGTCCTCATTGTACATGGCGTCGAAGGTGATGACGAGGACGGGGGAATCCCGGTGCGGCGTGCGCTGGTAATAGACCCGGCTGTGCTCCGCCTGGTGAAGTCGCTCTCTCGGCACCCGTGATCCGTCCATGCTCCTGGCCCCATTATGGGCGGCGGCCGGGGCAGCGTCCATCGAGCCGCGCCGGGGCGGCCGCGCACAAGCGCGCGGGCATTTATCTGCACGCCGCATCGCCAGGCGATACCCATGACCTTGGCCGCGCGCCGCTTTGGCGGCAGGCTCGGCGGCCGAGACCGTGAGGGAGAGACGCCGGTGAACGGAGCCGAAAGCCTTGTGCACACCCTGCTGAAGAGCGGGGTCGACACCTGTTTCGCCAATCCCGGCACCAGCGAGATGCATTTCGTCGCCGCGCTGGACCGGATTCCCGGCATGCGCTGCGTGCTGGGGCTGCAGGAGAACATCGTCACCGGCATGGCCGATGGCTATTGGCGCATGGCGGAGAAGCCGGCGGCCACCCTGCTGCATTGCGGCCCCGGCCTGGCGAACGGCCTGGCCAACCTGCACAATGCCCGCCGCGCCCGCAGCGGCATCGTCAATGTCGTGGGCGACCAGGCGACCTATCACCGCCCCTATGACGCGCAGCTGACCGCCGACACCGAGGGCTGGGCCCGCCCGGTCTCCGCCTGGGTGCGCACCGCGACCGATGCGAAGCGCGTCGGCGCCGATGCCGCCGTGGCGGTGCAGGCGGCGCGCACCGCGCCGGGGCAGATCGCCACCCTGATCCTGCCCGCCGACACCGCCTGGAACGAGGGCGGCGCCCCGGCCGAGGCGCTGCCGGTGCCGGCCATCCCCGCGCCCGACCCGCATGCGGTGCGTGTTGCCGCCCGCACGCTGCGCGAGAAGAAGAACGTGCTGATCCTGCTGGGCGGCATGGCGCTGCGCGGCGAGGCCCAGGCGCTGGCCTGGCGCATCGCCCAGGCCACCGGCCAGAAGGTGCTGGCCGAGATGTCCAACGCCCGCGTCGAGCGCGGCCGCGGCCGGCTGCAGCTGGAGCGCGTGCCCTATCCCGTCGACATGGCGATCGACGCGCTGAAGGGCTTCGAGCACCTGATCCTGGTCAACGCCAAGGCGCCGGTCGGCTTCTTCGCCTATCCGAACAAGCCCAGCATCCACTACCCCGAGACCGCCTCGGTGCATGTCCTCTCCCGCTACGAGGAGGACGGGCTGGCCGCGCTGCGCGCCCTGGTGGATGAGCTCGGCGCCCCCGAGGCCGCCATCCCCGACCCCGGCCCGCGCCCCGAGGTCGGCAAGGGCGCCCCGACGCCGGAGGGCCTGGCCCGCACCGTGGCGGCGCTGATCCCGGAGGGCGGCATCGTCGCCGATGAGAGCGTCTCCTTCGGCCGCGGCTTCTACAAGGAGACCCATGCGGCGCCGCCGCATGACTGGCTGCACATCACCGGTGGCGCCATCGGCTGCGGCATGCCGCTGGCCACCGGCGCCGCGATCGGCGCCGGCGGGCAGCGCCGCGTCATCAACCTGCAGGCCGACGGCTCCGGCATGTACACGCTGCAGGCGCTGTGGACCCAGGCGCGGGAGCGCCTGCCGGTGACCACCATCGTGCTGGCCAACCGCAAATACCAGATCCTGCTGGGCGAGTATCAGGGTGTCGGCGCCAATCCGGGCCCGACGGCGATGAGCATGCTCGACCTCGGCAATCCTGACCTCGACTGGTGCAAGCTGGCCGGCGGCATGGGGGTGGAGGCCGCCCGCGCCACCACGCTGGAGCAATGCGCCGACCTGCTGGCGCAATCCTGCAGCCACCAGGCCCCCTTCCTCATCGAACTCATGATCTAGTCTTTCGGCGGCCAGTCAGGGCCGGGACGGGAGGCGCCGCACGGCACCCCTCCGCTCCGGCCTTTTCTTTCGGCCGCCGGTCAGGGCCGGGACGGGGGGTGCTGCACGGCACCCCTCCGCTCCGGCCCTTTCTTTCGGCTGCCGGTCAGGGCCGGGACGGGAGGTGCTGCACGGCACCCCTCCGCTCCGGCTTTTTTTTCGGCTGCCGGTCAGGGCCGGGACGGGAGGTGCTGCACGGCACCCCTCCGCTCCGGCTTTTTTTTCGGCTGCCGGTCAGGGCCGGGACGAGGGGCGCTGCATGGCATCCTGCCGCTCCGGCCCC
Organism: Pseudoroseomonas cervicalis; assembly: GCF_030818485.1. NCBI lineage: Bacteria > Pseudomonadati > Pseudomonadota > Alphaproteobacteria > Acetobacterales > Roseomonadaceae > Roseomonas > Teichococcus cervicalis. The sequence continues at coordinate 73,765 of NZ_JAUTAJ010000004.1, forward strand.
GCCGGCCAGGGGACGCTGGGCCGCCGCGTCCCGCCTGGCCGGGAGATGGCGGCAGCCTGACAAAAAAACGCTGGGGTGGCCGGCCGCTCTGGGCAGCGCGGCCCCCGACCCTATCCCTATGTTTCCAAGGGAGATTCCCGCCTCCGCCGCGTCCCGCCTCCCCACCGGACGGCGGCAGCCCGAAAAAAGAGGACGGCACAGGTCCGAAAACGATTGACGGGCGGAGGGGGCTGCTATTAATTGCGAATAACTCGCAGTTGCAGCGAGCCCAGACGGAAACGCGGTTCACTACCGTCCCACCGCGTTCCCGGATCCCGCATTCTCCCCGGGTTCCGTCTGGTCTCGACAGCAGCGGGAACCGGTCATGGCCTGCAGGGGAGGCCAGGACCGGGAGCGGGCCGGGGGATCGGATGTCGCGAACCATCCGATCAGCCGCGCGGCACCTGAAGGGGGACGCCGCCGGTAGACTGATTTTGCACGCGGGCAGGGCGTGCAAACCCCGGCCCGCGCCCCCTTCCTCCGGGAAGGGCTGGCGCGGACCCGTCGCTCGGCTAGGCTCGGCCAGCCAGAAGCAACGGAGGAAACCCCCATGCCCTACATCATCGAGACCTTCGACAGGCCGGACAGCCTGGCGCTGCGCCAGGCGACGCGCGCCGAGCATCTGGCATGGCTGGATTCGCAGGTTCAGCTTCTGCTGGCCTGTGGCGCCAAGCTGAAGGATGACGGCAGCGATGCCGGCGGCGGCGTCTACATCATCGATGTCGAGACGCGCGAGGCCGCCGAGGCCTTCATCGCCGCCGATCCCTTCAGCAAGGCCGGGCTGTTCGAGCGGGTGCAGGTCACCCGCTGGCGCAAGGCCTATTTCGACCGGCAATCGCATCTGCCGCCGCGCTGAGCGGCGCGGCGTCAGGCCGCCGCGCCGGGCTGCGGCTGCGGCGGCCGGTCCGGGCTGAGGCGCGCCTGCAGCGCCAGGGCGCGCTGCTGCAGCCGGGCCGCCAGGGCGTCATGCCCATGCGCCGCCGCCAGCTCCGCCAGCCGGCGATACCAGGTGACCGAGCCGCGCCGCCGCCGGCGCAGCAAATGCCGCAGCCCGGGCGCGTCGCCGGCCTCGAGCGGCGCCAGCACCTCCTGCAGCCGCCCGCCGAACAGCACGGAGACGCGCTGCGCCAGGAAGGGCGCCGCGACGATGCGGGTGCCGAGCGCCGCCAACGCCGCCGCATGGCCGCGCTCCGGCGCGTCCCAGGGGTCGAGCACGGCGGCCGACCAGGAAGGCAGGTCGCGCCGGTGGATCCACATGTCGGGATGCAGGGCAGGGCGGTGGAAACTGGCCAGCCGCGTCTCCCAGGGGGCGATGTCGGGGGCTATGGAGTATTGCGGACCGATCGCCAGCGCCCGTTGCAGGCCGAGCCGCCGGCCATGCTTCAGCACGGCGAAACCGCCCATGCCAAGCCCATAGCCGAGCCGCACCGGCCGCCCCAGCGCCGCCACCGCCGCCGCGGCGCGCGCCATGGAGGGGGTCGGGTACCAGTTCGGCCGCTTCGCCACGAAGCCCAGCGTGTCGAGGTCGAGCCGCGCCGCCTGCTCCTGGTTCCAGAACAGCTGGCCCTCCGCCAGTTTCTGCCGGCCGGCGAAGCTGACCAGCGTGCAGGCCGAGCCGCCCGGGCGGTGCAGCACCTGGATCTCGTCATCCTCATAGACAACCGCCGGGGGCGGGGCGGCGGGGGCGGGCGGGGCGGTCATGACAAGGGCCAGCATAGCGGTTTCCGGCGCGTCGGGGCAGGGCGGGCGGCGCCGGGGGGCGGGGTTCCGGCAGGGCAGGCCAGGCGGGCCGCCCGGCCGGGCCGGGCCTGACAGCTCCGCCAGGGCAGCAACCCCCTGCGGCGGCCGCGGTTTTCCCTGCACGACACGAACAGAGGAAAAACCGCCATGCGCGCGACGACCACGCTGATGCTGCTGGCCGTGACGATGGGCCCGGCCGCCGCCCTGGCGCAGAGCGCCGACCCCGCGCCGCGCCGCGACGGGGCCGAGACCAGCCTGCAGAACAACGCCGCCACCCGGGCGCTGGACCGCGCCGCCGGCACCAATGTCTCCGGCGCCTATCCGGAGCAGGCGGACGGCACGGCGCAGAACCCGCCCGGCACCGCCGCCACCCGCGCCCTCGACCGCGCCGCCGGCACCAACCTGTCGGGCGCCTATCCGCAGAATGCCGACGGCACCCGCAACAACCCGCCCGGCACGGCGGCGGAGCGCGCGGTGGGCGCCCAGGCGCAGAACAGCACGGGTGGCGGCAGCAGCCCGGGCGCCGGGCCGCAGGGCACCACCGGCGGCACCGCCGGCACGCTGCGCGGCTCCGAGGCGCAGAGCGGCAGCGGCAACAACAGCGGCCTGCACAACAGCACGCCGCATCCGAATGCCGGCAATTCCGCCCAGGTGCCGCAGAGCCAGCACAACCAGGCCCCTGGCCCTTCCTCCAACAGCCCGACCGAGGGGCCCTCGCTGGAGCAGCGCACCGTGCGGCCCGACCAGCGCCCCGACCAGACCCCGCGCTGAGGCGCGGTCTGGCCACTGAGCGGGGGGGCGGCGGGCCTTGTGGGTCCGCCGCCCTTTGTCATGCCCCTGCCGTTGCGGCCGCGTTGCGAAGTCCCGTGCTTCCCCCCTAGCATCGCCGCGGCGCCACCGGCCGCAGGGCGTGGCCGGCGCGCCCTTCCGGGGGTGGATGATGGTCGAGGACGAGCAGGTGGATCGGATCGCGCAGCTGGAGGAGCGGCTCGACCGCATGGAGGCGCTGCTGACCCGCAAGCTGGACCGGATGACCCAGCGGCTGGAGGAGATCGGCACCACGCTGCAGAACCGCACCGCCCGGCTGGTGCATGCCCAGGCGGTCTATCTGGGCGACCACACGGCGCTGACCTTCCTGGAAAGCGGCCAGCGCATCTATGTCGACACGCTGAGCCGCGACATCGGCGTGCATCTGCTGGCCCAGGGGCGGTGGGAGAGCCAGACCATGGCGCTGTTCCGCCGGCTGGTGCGGCCGGGCGACCATGTGCTGGATATCGGCGCCAATCACGGGATCTACGCGCTGCAGGCGGCGCAGGCGACCGGCCCCACCGGCCAGGTGCACGCCTTCGAGCCGAATCCGCGCCTGGCGGAGCTGGCCGCCGCCTCGCTCGCCGCCAATGCCTATAGCTGGGCCAAGCTGCATCCGGTGGCAGTGGGCGACGTGCCGGGCGAGGCGGAGCTGACCTTCAACCCGAAAAGCGCCGGCGGCGGCAACATCCATCCCGGCCGCGGCCCCGCCAAGGCGGAGCGGCTGATGGTGAAGATGGTCGCGCTGGACCAGTTCTTCCCCGACCCCTCCTTCCATGTCGACGTCATCAAGATGGATATCGAGGGCTATGAGGGCCGCGCGCTGCGCGGCATGGCGGGGCTGCTGGAGCGTTCGCCAGATCTGCGCATGATCATGGAATTCTCGCCGGCGCTGCTGGCGCGGGGCGGGGTGAAGGCGCCGGAGGTGGCGGCGCAACTGCAGGCGCTCGGCCTGCAGGTGTGGAAGATCGACGGGCGCGGCCAGCTGGAGGCGCGCAGCTGGGACTGGGTGGCCGGCGCCGAGACCGGCCTGACCAACCTGCTGGTGGCGCGCGAGGCGCCCGCCGCCTGAGCCGCAGCCGGCGCCGCCCGGCCGGGGCGGCGCCGCGCGGCGTTCAGTCCAGTGCCAGCGGCTCGAAGCGCCAGGCGGTCTCGCCCGGGGCGGGCGGCGTCACCCACATCGGCAGGGCGTTGGGGGTGCGGACATTGGCCGGCAGCCCGGCCTCCGCCCGGAAGGCGCGCCACAGCGCGCCATGCGCCACCACCAGCACCGGCCCCGGCTGCTCCAGGCAGAAATTGATCGCGCCCACCGTGCGGGCGCGCAGCTCGGAGAAGCTTTCGGCGCCCTCGGGGGTGAAGCGGCCCTCGACCCAGTCGTCGAACCAGCCGGCCATGGGCTGGCCTTCCTGCACGCCGAAGGAGACCTCGCGCAGCGCGTCATGGATCGCGACCTCGCGCCCCAGCAGGCGGGCCGCCGCCTCCGCCGTGTGGCGGGCGCGGCTGAGCGGGGAGGCGATGATGGTCGCGATCTCGCGGCCCGCCAGGGCGCGGGCCGCCCGCTCCGCCTGGGCGATGCCGACCTCGTTCAGCGGGATGTCGACATTGCCCTGGGACAGGCCGCGCGCATTCCAGTCCGTCTCGCCATGGCGGAGGAACCAGAAGGGCTTGCGGGTGAGCGGGGCGGCCGCGGCCATCAGGCCAGACCCTCGCTGGCCATGGCGCGCTGCACCGCGGGGCGGGCCAGCATGCGCTCGAAATGCGCCTGCACCTTGGGCGGCAGCTTCATGGCCATGCGCTTCGCCGCCCAGAACTCCACGAAGAACAGCGCCGAATCGGCGATGGAATAGCCCGAGGCCAGCGCCCAGTCGCCGCCCTGCCATTGCTGGTCCACGGTGGCGAAGCCCTTGGCCGCCAGATCCCAGCCCTGCTGCTTCACCGCCGCGTGGTCGGCCTCGCTGGGGGCGAAGCGGGCCTGGTTGAACAGGCGGGAAAAGCCCTGCGGGTGGATGGTGCCGGTGGCGTAGTCGACGATCTCCAGCGCCCGCGCCTGGCCCTCGGCATCGGCCGGGAGCAGCTTGGCGCCGGGGTTGGTCGAGGCCAGCCAGAAGGCGATGGCGGTGTACTGCGTCAGCACCGAGCCATCGTCGCGCACCAGGGTGGGCACCTTGCCCTTGGGGTTCAGCGCCTGGAATTCCGGCGTCTGCAGCGCACCCTCCTTGATGGGGGAGCGCACCGCCTCGAAGGGCTTGCCGATCTCTTCCAGCAGGACATGAATGCCGAGCGAGCAGGCGCCGGGCGAGTAGTAGAGCTTCATGGCGTTGTCCCAATCTCCAGGCCGGATGGCCGTCGGGGAGGGAGGATCGACGCGCGGCAGGAGGCGTGCAAGCCCTTCCAGAAGGGTTCTTTTTTGGAAAAAAGAACCAAAAAACTTTTGTCCGTTGGCGTCCCGCCTCAGGCCATAAGCGGGACGCTAAACTGAAAAAGTCTTTTTGCTTCTTTTTCTTCAGAAAAAGAAGATGACTTAGATTTTCTTGATCATCTCATGCGCATAATGCGCGAAGCCGAAGCGCTTGTAGGTCGCTTCCGCCCCGTCATTCCCCGCCAGAACCCCGATCAGCAGGCGCTTCAGCCCGCGCGCCTTGGTCAGGCGCTCGGCCTCCGCCAGCAAGGCGCGGCCGATTCCGTGGCCGCGATGGCTCTCGCGCACGAAGAGATCGGCGACATAGCCATGCTCGCGCTCGGCCACGAAGGGCAGATGCTGGCCGAAGGTCAGGAACAGATGCCCGACCACGGCGCCATCCGCCTCCGCCACCACGGCGTGGCCCTGGCTGTCGGCGATGCGGCCCAGCACATGGTCCAGCGTCTCGCGCGCGCCCTCCTCATCGGTGCGGCGGTCGCCGGCGATGGCGTGCTCGAAGCGGTTCAGGCCGAGGGTCTGCGCGAGCAGGGCCTCCCGGTCCGCATCCCGGGCGGGACGGATCAGGAAGCCCATGCGCGGATCCTCAGTTGAACAGGGTGGAGACCGAGCTTTCCTCGGAGATGCGGCGCACCGCCTCGGCCAGCAGCGGCGCGATGGTCAGCTGCCGGATGTTGGAGGAGACGCGCACCGCCTCGGTCGCCTGGATGCTGTCGGTGACCACCATCTGCTCGATCGGCGCGGCGCCGATGCGGGCCACGGCGCCGCCCGAGAACACGCCATGGGTGACGTAGACCGAGGCCGAGCGGGCGCCGTTCTTCAGCAGCGCCTCGGCCGCGTTGCACAGCGTGCCGCCGGAATCGACGATGTCGTCGACCAGGATGCAGTCGCGGCCCTCGACATCGCCGATGACGTTCATCACCTCGGAGACGCCGGCGCGCGGGCGGCGCTTGTCGATGATGGCGAGGTCGGTGTGCAGCCGCGCGGCGATGGCGCGGGCGCGGACGACGCCGCCGACATCGGGGGAGACGACCATCAGGTCGCGGCCCTTGTAGCGCTCCAGGATGTCGCGGGCGAAGAGCGGGGCCGCGAACAGGTTGTCGACGGGGATGTCGAAGAAGCCCTGGATCTGGCCGGCATGCAGGTCGAGGGTCAGCACGCGGTCGGCGCCGGCCTCGGTGATCAGATTGGCCACCAGCTTGGCGGAGATCGGCGTGCGCGGGCCGGACTTACGGTCCTGGCGGGCATAGCCGAAATAGGGAATGACCGCGGTGATGCGCCGCGCCGAGCTGCGCTTCAGCGCATCCAGCGTGATCAGCAGCTCCATCAGATTGTCATTCGCCGGGTAGGAGGTGCTCTGCACCACGAACACATCCTCGCCGCGGATGTTCTCGTGGATCTCCACGAAGACTTCCATGTCGGCGAAGCGGCGGATGGAGGCCTGCGTCAGCGGCAGGTTCAGCGCGGCGGCCACCGCCTCGGCGAGGGGGCGGTTGCTGTTGCAGGCGACGATCTTCATGGAGGCGGCATCTCCGGGCAGCGGGACCCTGGGCGAAGTCGGGCTGGGCAAAAACCGCCCGGCGGGAACGCGCGCGTGGTAGCAACGTGACGGTGGTATGTCCATCGTGCAGCACCACCAGGGCCATGCGGCGGCCGCGATTCCGGCCTGCGGTGACGCGCCGCTTGCGGATAATGATACCTTATAACATAACATTTGTATGGTTCTGCTGAGCGAAGCCTGGCTGGCGCCGCCACCGCTTGGCCCCTGCGTGATCGCCGGGGCCTGGCCGGATGCGCTGATGGAAATCCTGCGGCCGGAGGCGCAACTCGCCCTCTGGCCGCGCCCCCTGCCGCCGCCGCTGCGGCGCGAGGCCGCTACCCTGGCCGCGCATCCCTTCGAGGTGCTGGCCGAGGCGGCGCCCGAGGAATTGGCGCGGCGCCTGGGCGAGGCCCTGCCAAGGGCGGCGCCCGCGCTGCTGCACGACATCCACGCTTTGGCGCTGGTCTTCGCCGGCATCGCCGGGGTGGCGCGGCTGCGGCTGCGGCTGGAGTCGCAGGCGGCGCCGGCTTGCCCACGCTTCCATGCCGATGCGGTCGGGCTGCGCCTGCTCTGCACCTATCACGGGCCGGGCACGCAATGGCTGGCCCTGCCCGGCGGCGCCCGCGCCGCGCGCGCCCTGCCCGAGCCGCCCCCGCCGCCCGAGCAGGCGGCGGCCGGCACCGTGCTGCTGATGAAGGGGGAGGGCCATCCCGGCCAGGCCGGGCGCGGCCTGATCCACCGCTCGCCCCCCGCCGCGGCGGGCGGGCGGCTGCTGCTCTGCCTCGACGAACCGGGAAGGAATCCCTTGCCATGACCCTGGCCGCCGATGCCCGGCTGCCCGTCACCGTGCTGTCCGGCTTCCTCGGCGCCGGCAAGACGACGCTGCTGAACCATATCCTGGCCAACCGGGAGGGGCGGCGCGTCGCCGTCATCGTCAACGACATGTCGGAGGTGAATATCGACGCCGCCCTGGTGGAGCAGGGCGGCCGCCTGTCGCGCACCGAGGAAAAGCTGGTGGAGATGACCAATGGCTGCATCTGCTGCACCTTGCGCGAGGACCTGATGCAGGAGGTGGCCAGGCTGGCCGCCGAGGGGCGCTTCGATGCGCTGCTGATCGAGAGCACCGGCATCGCCGAGCCCATGCCGGTCGCCGCCACCTTCGATTTCCGCGACGAGGACGGGCATTCGCTGTCCGACCTGGCGCGGCTCGACACCATGGTGACGGTGGTCGATGCCAGCGCCTTCCCGCGCGACTATGCCAGCGCCGAGTCCCTTCGCCAGCGCGGCGAGGTGGCGGGGCCGGAGGATGGCCGCCTGCTGGTCGACCTGCTGGTGGAGCAGGTGGAATTCGCCGACATCCTGGTGCTGAACAAGCTGGACCTGGTGCCACCCGGGGGCCGCGCCCAGGCCATCGCCCTGCTGCGCGCGCTGAACTCCAGGGCCGAGATCGTCGAGGCCGAGCAGGGCCGGGTGCCATTGGAGAAAGTGCTGGGCACCGGCCGCTTCGACTTCGCCCGCGCCAGCCAGGCCGCCGGCTGGGCGCAGGCGCTGTCCGGGGAGCATCTGCCGGAATCCGAGGAATTCGGCCTGTCGAGCTTCGTCTGGCGCGCCCGCCGGCCCCTGCACCCGGCGCGCTTCAAGGCCTTCATCGAAAGCGACCTGCCCGGCGTGGTGCGCGCCAAGGGTTTCTTCTGGCTGGCCAGCCGGATGGAGTGGGCGGGGTCCTGGCAGCTGGCCGGCAGCGTCGGCCGGCACGAGGCCGCCGGCTTCTGGTGGGCGGCGGTGGGCCCGGAGCGCTGGCCGGACGACCCGGACTGGCGCGCCGGCGTCAGGCGCCTGTGGCAGGAGCCCTGGGGCGACCGCCGGCAGGAGCTGGTCTTCATCGGCATCGGCCTGGAGGAGGCGGCGCTGCGCCGCCAGCTCGATGCCTGCCTGCTCACCGAGGCCGAGTTGCGCCAGGGGCCACGCTTCTGGGCCCGGCTGCCGGATCCGTTCCCGGCCTGGTCGCGCTAGCGGCCGGCCCGGCCGCCCGCCCGGCGGGGCGGGCAGACCGTCAGGAGGGCGGCGCCGTCGCCTGGCGCCCAAAGGCCCGGCGGGGCGGCGCCCGCCCGGGCAGCTGGCGTCAGCGCGGCCGCGCGGCCGCCGGCGCCGCGCCGGGGCGGCCGGCGCCCGGCTGGGCCGCCGGCTGCGCCGCGCCCGCTGGGGAAGCTCCCGCCTGCGGCAGGGTCGGCGGCGGCTCGCCGGGCGCCGCCTCGGGCGGCTGCACGGCGTTGCGGATCACCTCCTGGATGCCATTCGCCGCCTGCTCGGCCGCGACATAGGCGACATCGCCCCACAGCCCGTTCAGCGTGCCGCGCGGCACCTCGTTGATTTGCACCACCCGGCCCAGCTCGAAGCCGTCGCGGCGGGTGACGATCCATTGCAGCTCGATGCGCTGGGTGTTGTTGGGCTGGCTCACCGCCTCCACCACGCCTTGCACCGCATAGGTGGCGCCATCCGCCTGGTCCTGCGGCAGGTAGCCGAGGCGGTTCAGATGGTCGCGCATCCGCTCATTCAGGCTGCGATTGCCGTCGCCCGGCGCGCCGCGCACCCCGGCCAGCCGGATGCGCAGCGGCCCCTGGCCGGCCAGCGCGCGCGGGTCGCTCGCCTTGCGGGCGGCCTCCACCTGCTCCAGCAGCTTGGCCACCGCCGGGGCGTCGCGCTGCGCGACCTCCTTGAACAGCGCGTCATCCTCCTGGCCCCAGCCGCGCAGCGGCACCGGGCGGCCCTCGGCCTCGCCCAGCACGGTGCCATCGGCATCCAGCAGGGCGTAGCGCGGCACCACGCTCTCGCCGCGCCGCTCGGCGGTCACCCGCAGCGGCCAGTCCAGCGGCCAGGGGGTGGGCACGGCCACTGCCGGCACCTCGGCCACCCGCAGCGAATCGGCCAGGCTGTCGGCGAAGCGCTCCGCCCCGGCATCGGTCAGCAGGGCCTGGGCGGGATAGGCGATGGCGATCCGGTAGGCCGGGGGCTGGGCCAGGCGCCGGGCATCGCCGCCCGGATTGCCCCAGAAGGGATAGACGCTGCCGCAGGCGGACAGCGCCAGCAGCAGCAGGGCCGGCAGCAGCCGGCGCGCGCGGTCAGACAAGGGCAAAACAGGACACCAGCAAGGTCAGCATCATCAGCACGAGCAGCATCACCATATAGGGCATGGCCCGCGCCCTCAGCCGGATGGCGGAAGGGGCAGGGCGATGGCAGAAAGCTGGTGCCCGATCGGCCCTTCGCCATTCACGGTGCGGCGACGATGGCTGAAGAAGCGCGCCGGATCCGCATAGGTGTCGAGCGGCAGCACGCCGACCCGCCCGGCGCCGGCTGCCTTCAGCCGCGCCGCGCAATAGCCCGGCAGGTCGAACTGCCAATGCCCCTCGCGCTTGCCGTCGCCGAAGAAGCGGGCATCGGTCGCGTCGCGCGCCAGCACCGCGTCGCGCAGATCGGCGCCGACCTCGTAGGAATCCTGGCGGATGCAGGGGCCGACCACGGCGGCGATGCCGGCGCGGGTGGCGCCCAGCGCCTCCATGGCCTCCAGCGTCGCCTCCAGCACCCCCGCCACCGCGCCGCGCCAGCCGGCATGGGCGGCGCCCACCACCCCGGCGGCCGCGTCGGCGAACAGCACCGGCGCGCAATCGGCGGTGACGATGCCGAGCGGCAGGCCCGGCCGGTTGGTCACCAGCGCATCGGCCTGCGGCCGCGCCTCCTGCGGCACCGGCTCGGTCAGCGTCGCGACCGCCGCGCCATGCACCTGGTGCGCGCCGGACAGGGCCGCCTCCGGCAGCCCCAGCGCCCGCATCGCGCGCGCCCGGTTGGTGGCGACGGCCTGCGGCTCGTCCTGGCCGGAGAGCGAGCAGTTCAGCGTGGCGAAGCCGCCGCGCGACACCCCGCCGCGGCGGGTGAAGAAGCCATGCGGCAGGGTGATCAGCGGCGCGGCGGAGATGTATTCGGCGGTCATGCGGTCTCGAACCCCGGCAGGGTGGGCAGGGCAGGGTGGCAAAGCGCCAGCGCCTTGAACAGCCGCCCCATCCCTTCCGGGGCGATCAGGCGCTGCGCGGCGGAAAGCTGCATCCCGGCGCCGGACGGCCGGGCGCGCGCCAGCATCGCCGCGCGCGTCACCAGACCCAGCGATTGCAGGAAGATACCCTGCGGCACCGGCCCCTGGGCGGTGGCGCCGGCGGCGATGCCGGCCTCGGCCACCGCCTGGAAATCGACATGCGCGGTGATGTCCGCCGCCCCCGGCGCGCCCAGCGGATCGGCCGCGCCATGCGCGCTGAGCGCCTGCAGCGAATCGCCGAAGCCGCTGCGGGCGGGTCCGTAATCGACGAACAGCGCCGCGCCGCCCTGCGCCGCCAGCCGGGCGCCGAGATGCGCGGCGAGGACGCGGGCCGGCTCGCACACCTCCTGGATGGCACCCTCCGGCGCGCCGCCGGGCAAAGGCGGGGCATCGTCGGAAACAGGCACCGGAACAAAAGCGCCGGCCTCGACATGCCGCTCCAGCCAGGCGCCGCCCCGGCGCTCGAACTGGCGGATCGGCAGCGCGTCCAGGAACTCATTCGCCAGCACCAGCGCCGGGCCGGGGGGGAGGTCCTCCACCCGGTCATGCCAGACCGGCTCGGCCCCGGCCAGAAGCTCGGCCTGCCGGGCGCGCAGCGCCGGGCTCTGCTCCACCAGATGCAGCCGCAGCGCGGCGCGGAAATCGGGGACCACCTGCGCGATCGCCCGCAGCGCATCCGCCATCAGCGTGCCGCGCCCGGGGCCGAGCTCCACCAGCAGGACCGGGGCAGGCTTGCCCATCACCTGCCAGGCGATCGCGGCCCAGAGCCCCAGGCACTCGCCAAAGGCCTGGCTGATCTCCGGGGCGGTGATGAAATCGCCCCGCGCGCCGAACGGGTCGCGGCCGGCATAATAGGCCGCCGCCGCGCGGGCCATGAAATGATCCAGGCGCTCGGGCATCAGAAGCCGAAAAGGCCGGGGGAATGAATTCCCCCGGACCCCCTTCTTCTTTCTGTCAGGGCCGGGCGCCGCTGGCGCCCGGCGGCGTGGGCATCCCTCATGCGGGGCGGGGGCGGGCCATGGCCATCAGCGCCACGCCCACCAGCACCATCGGGATCGACAGCAGCTGCCCCATCGTCGCGCCGCCCCACAGGAAGCCCAGCTGCGCATCCGGCTGGCGGAACACCTCGCCAATGATGCGCGCCACGCCATAGCCGGCCAGGAAGGCGCCGGCGACAAAGCCCTCGCGCTCCCGCAAGGCCGGGATGCGCACCAGCACCTGCAGCAGGATGAACAGGCAGAGCCCCTCCATCGCCGCCTGGTAGAGCTGGCTGGGATGGCGCGGCTCCGGCCCGCCATGCGGGAAGACCATCGCCCAGGGCACGTCGGTCACCCGGCCCCACAGCTCGCCATTGATGAAATTGGCCAGCCGCCCGAAGAACAGCCCGACCGGCACCACCGCCGTCAGCCGGTCGCCGAAGCGGCGGATCGACAGCCCCTGGCGGCGGCAGAACAGGATCAGCGCCAGGATCACCCCCGCCGCCCCGCCATGGAAGGACATGCCGCCCTTCCAGACATACAGCGCCTCCCAGGGCGCGCTCAGATAGTGGTCGGGCTGGTAGAACAGCACATAGCCGAGCCGCCCGCCCAGGATGACGCCCAGCACCGCCCAGGTGACGAAATCATCCACCTGCTCGGCGCTGGCGGCCACCGGCGGCAGCGCCGCCAGCCGCCGCATCAGCCGCCAGCCGATCAGGATGCCGGCGATATAGGCCAGCGCGTACCAGCGGATGGCAAACGGCCCGATCTCGACCAGCACCGGGTCGATCGCCGGGAAGGGGATGGCGAAGAACATGGGAGGATGGCCTCAGCGATAGGGGTCGGGCTGGGTCAGGAAGTCCTGCACATAGCGGCGAACCCCATCCTCCAGGCTGGTGGCGCTGCCGGTGAAGCCGGCGGCGCGCAGCCGCTCCATCCGCGCCTGGGTGAAATACTGGTACTTGCCGACCAGATCGACCGGCATCTCGACAAAGGCGATCTCCGGCGTCTTGCCCAGCGCGGCATACAGCGCCCGCGTCAGGTCGAGGAAGCTGCGCGCCGTGCCGGTGCCGACATTGAACAGCCCGCTGACCTGCGGATTGTCCAGCAGCCACAGCATGATCTCGACACAGTCATCGACATGCACGAAGTCGCGCAGCTGCTCGCCATCGGCGATGCCCTCGCGGTCCGACCTGAACAGGGTGGCCGGCGCGCCGGTCAGGATCTGGCGGAATTTGTGCAGCACCACGCTGCTCATGCGGCCCTTGTGGTGCTCATTCGGCCCATAGACGTTGAAGAATTTCAGCCCGGCCCATTGCGGCGGCGCCGCCTGGCCGCGCGCCAGCAGATCGGCGATGCGCCGGTCCGTCGCATGCTTGGACCAGCCATAGAGGTTCAGCGGCCGCAGCTTCGCCAGCGCCGCGGGGCTGGCATCGTCATCGAACCCCTCCGCCCCGTCGCCATAGGTCGCGGCCGAGGAGGCATAGACCAGCCGCACCCCGTGCTTGGCGCACCAGTCGAACAGGGCCAGCGTCAGGGAGAGGTTGCTCTCCGCCACCAGATCGCCATCGCGCACCGTGGTGTCGCTGATGGCGCCCAGATGCAGGATCGCCTCCGGCTTCGGCTGGGTCTCGAGCCAGGCCCAGAGCTTCTCCGGCGGCAGGATGCCGGCGATGCCGTGATGCGCCAGGTTGCGCCATTTCTCCCGCCCCGGGTCGCCGGCCCGCAGCCGGTCGCACACCATCACCTCGGCACCGCGCGCGCACAGCGCCGCGACGAGGTTGGAGCCGATGAAACCGGCACCGCCAGTGACCAGATACATGCGTGAGACCTTCCGCGAGCATCGCGGGCGGGAGGGATGGTCGCCCGCCGGGCCGGCCGGGTATAGGCGGCTGGCGCGGCGGCGGGCAAGTTGCGCCGCTATTGGAGGGTAGAGCAGATGGATACCGGGTCCGAGGGCGGCAACAACCGCCGTGGCCGCTTCTTCGACGACCTGGCCGGCATGGCCGGGGGCGCCTTCTCGGTGATGGCCGGGCTGCGCGCCGAGGTCGAATCGATGGCGAAGTCGCAGGTCGAGACGATGGTGCAGAAGCTGGAGCTGGTGCGCCGCGAGGATCTCGACGCCGCGCTCGAGGTCGCCCGCCGCGCCCGCGAGGAGAGCACCGCGCTCGCCACCCGCGTCGCCGCGCTGGAGGCGAAGCTGGCCGAGGCCGAGGCGAAGCAGGCCAGGGCGGCCGAGGAAGACCGCCCCGGCAAGCCGGTCTGAGCGTCGAGGCCCAGCCCGGCGTCACCGCCGGGCGGCGGCCCCCGGAAACGCGACGCCCCCCGGACCGTCAGGGCCGGAGGGCGGCAGCGCCTCAGTAGCCGTAATAGACCGGCGGCGGCGGGCGGTAATAGACCGGCGGCGGCGGCGGCCGGTAGTAGCGCGGCGGCGGCCGGTAATAGGCGCGCGGCGGCGGCCCGTAATAATAGCGGCGCGGCGGCGGGCCGTAATAATGCCGGTGGTGCGGGCGGTGATAGTGCCGGCGGCGCCAATGGTCATGGACCAGCAGCAGCTCGGCCGCATCGGCCTGGGCGCCCCCGGGCGTCACGCCCTGGATCGCCGGGATCACCCGCGCCGCGGCGGGGGCGGGAGACGCCGCCAGGCCCAGCATCAGGCCGGTGGCGGCCATCCCGAGCACGGCAAGCTTGCGGAAGCCGGGCATGGTTCGGTTCCTCCTCGACATGGCCACAACATGGCCAGCGCGTAAGGCGGAACCGTGGCAAGGGCCGGGCGGCTTCATGGCCGCCCGTCACGGCTGCGTGTGCCCCGGGGCAGGGACCGCCCGCCCCGGGGCGGCGCGTCAGGCGGCGCCGAAGACGCGGGCGAACACCGTCTCGACATGGCGGAAATCGCGCTGCGGGTCGATCGCCGCATCCAGCCCGGCGGCGTCCAGCTTGCCCGCCACCTCCTCATCGGCCAGCAGATTGTCGCGGAAGCTGAGCGCGTCCGGCTTGCCGAGCTTCGTCCAGGTCGCCATGGCGGCGCGCTGCACGGCGCGATAGGCGCCCTCACGCGACAGCCCGGCCTGGGTCAGCGCCAGCAGCACCTTCTGGCTGTGCACCACCCCGCCCAGGCTCTCCAGATTCTCGGTCATCCGCTCCGGATAGACGGTGAGCTTCTCCATCATCCCGGCGGCGCGCATCAGCGCGAAATCGAGCGCGATGGTGGCGTCCGGGCCGATCACCCGCTCCACCGAGGAATGGCTGATGTCGCGCTCATGCCACAGCGCCACATTCTCCAGCGCCGGCATGGCATAGCCGCGCACCAGCCGGGCCAGGCCGGTCAGGTTCTCGCTCAGCACCGGGTTGCGCTTGTGCGGCATGGCGGAGGACCCCTTCTGGCCGGGGTGGAAATATTCCTCCGCCTCCCGCACCTCGGAGCGCTGCAGGTGCCGCACCTCGGTCGCCAGCCGCTCGACGGCGGAGGCGACGACGGCCAGCGCGCAGAAATAGGCGGCGTGGCGGTCGCGCGGGATCACCTGGGTGGAGACCGGCTCCACCGCCAGGCCGAGCCTGGCGGCCACGAATTCCTCGACCCTGGGGTCGACACTCGCAAAAGTGCCGACGGGGCCGGAGATGGCGCAGGTGGCGACCTCGGCGCGGGCGGCGACCAGCCGCGCGCGGCAGCGGGCGAATTCGGCGTAGTGGCCGGCCAGCTTCAGGCCGAAGGTGGTGGGCTCGGCATGGATGCCGTGGCTGCGGCCGATGGTCGGCGTGTATTTGTGCTCCAGCGCGCGCGCCTGCAGCGCCGCCAGCAGCCGGTCCAGATCGGCGATCAGCAGGTCGGCGGCGCGCACCATCTGCACCGAGAGGCAGGTGTCCAGCACGTCGGAGCTGGTCATGCCCTGGTGCATGAAGCGGGCCTCGGGGCCGATGCCCTCGCCCAGCCAGGTCAGGAAGGCGATGACGTCGTGGCGCGTCTCGCGCTCGATCTCGTCGATGCGGTCCAGATCGGCCTGGGAGATGCCGGCGGCGCGCGGCTCGCCCTTCTCGCGGATCACGCGGGCGGCCTCGGCCGGGATGGTGCCGAGCTGCCCCATCGCCTCGGCCGCCAGCGCCTCGATCTCGAACCAGATGCGGAAGCGCGCCTCGGGCGACCAGATCGCGGCCATTTCGGGGCGGGTATAGCGCGGCACCATGGCGCGTCTCTCCTGGCAAAGGGGGGGCAGGCGGGGGCGGCCGCCGGGCGGCCGGGGATCGCCCGGGGAATGGCCGCCAGGCCCGGCCGCGTCAACCGGCCGCACATGGCAAAATAGTCATGTCCCCGACATGAGTGTTGTGCAATGTCAGATGCGGTTCTATGCGCCGGGGTCTCGCGACCGGGAAGGGATAACGGGTCCATGGATTTTTCGGCTCTGATGCCGGAGCTGATCGCGCTGGGGCAGGTCCTGCTGATCGACCTGGTGCTGGCTGGCGACAATGCGATCGTGGTCGGCATGGCCGCCGCCGGCCTGCCGGCCGAGCAGCGCCGCAAGGCGATCTTCTGGGGCATCGCCGCTGCGACGATCATGCGCATCGGCTTCGCCGCCATCACCACGCAGCTGCTTGCCATCGTCGGCCTGACCTTCGCCGGCGGCGTGCTGCTGCTGTGGGTCTGCTACAAGATGTTCCGCGAGCTGCAGCGCGGCCACCAGCCCGAGGTGACCGAGGCCGAGCTGGAGCAGGCGGCGCAGGCCCCTGGCCAGCGCAAGACGCTGCGCGGCGCCATCATCCAGATCCTGGTGGCCGACGTGTCGATGAGCCTGGACAACGTCCTGGCGGTCGCCGGCGCGGCCAAGGACCATCTCTGGGTGCTGGTCGTCGGCCTGGCCATCTCCGTGGTGCTGATGGGCGTCGCCGCCACCTTCATCGCCAAGCTGCTGGAGCGGCACCGCTGGATCGCCTGGGTCGGCCTGCTGGTCATCCTCTATGTGGCGGTCGAGATGATCTGGAAGGGCGGTGGCGAGGTGCTGCCCTATCTCGGCCTGGGCGGCAGCGCCCAGCCCGGCTGAGCCGGCGCGAATCCGGACGGATTGCAGCGGGCCGCCCCCAGGGGCGGCCCGTTTTGCATGGGCGGATGGCAAGCTGATACCGCATCTGATGAAATTTACGTAATGGTGGGGACCGGTCCCCTGGGCCTTCCGCGACCCCCCGCGGCTTGACGCTGCGGCGCTGCGCCCCGAGCGTGCGGCCACCCCGCAGGCCGTGCCGGGCGGCGCCGCGGGGCCTCAGTGCGGGACCAGAATTCATGGAAAACCTGACCGGCATGATCGGGCCACTGGCCGAGATCATCTGGCTGAACGTCATCTTGTCCGGGGACAATGCGGTGGTGATCGGGCTGGCCGCCGCCGGCCTGCCGCCGCATCAGCGCAGCCGCGCCGTGCTGTTCGGCGTCATCGCCGCGGCGGTGCTGCGCATCGTCTTCTCCATCTTCGCGACGCTGCTGCTGGCGCTGTGGTGGGTCGATCTGGTGGGCGGCCTGGCGCTGCTCTACATCGCCTGGAGCTTCTTCCGCGAGCTGCGCAAGGGCGGCGACGACGCCGCCGAGGGCGGCGAGCCGGCGCAGGAGAAGACCCTGCTGCAGGCGCTGTGGCAGATCATCCTGGCCGATGTGTCGATGAGCCTGGACAACGTCCTGGCGGTGGCCGGGGTGGCGCGCTCCAACCTGACGCTGCTGATCGTGGGCCTCGGTATTTCCATCGTGATGATGGGCCTGGCGGGCGGGCTGCTGGCGAAGCTGCTGGATCGCTACAAGATCATCGCCTATGTGGGCGTCGCGCTGATTGCCTATATCGGCTTGGAATTGCTGTGGGAGGGCCTGGTTATGGCGAACACGACACTGCATCTGGGGCTGCCCCTGCCGGAGGCGGCGCATTGAGGGGGGGCGGGCTCGGCCTGCTGCTGGCCCTGGGCGCGGGCGGCCTGCTGGCCGGCTGCGTGCAGGATCCGGCGCGGCAGGCCGCGACCGCCGCCGCCGCCCAGGCTGCGCTGCGGCCCAGCCTGGACGCGACCCTGGCCCGGCTGCCGGAACAGGCGGCGGGCTTCACCCGCGGCATGACCACCGACATGGAGGCCAGCCAGCCCGGCCAGGGCCGCGCCGTGGATTACTCCACCCTGGCGCGGCCGGGGGTCGCGGCGCGGGCCGCCATCGCCTCGGTGCTGGTCTATGATCAGGGCCAGCCGCCGCTGCGCCCCGACACGCCGGACAGCGCCATCACGCCGCGGCTGGATGAGGGCGTGGCCGAGGCCACCGGCCCGGCGCCCGGCCGCCGCATGACCGAATCCGGCCGCCATGTGCTGGCGGTGCCGGGCGGCGCGCCGATGCAATGCGCCGTGCTGGAAGGCACCTATGGCCGCACCGCCATGTGGCAGCAGGTCTGCGTCGGCGTCGCCGCCGGGCGCTACCTGAAGGTCTTCGTCGCCGTTCCGGCCCGCCAGAAGGCGCTGCTGACCGAGATGGACGCCGATCTCTTCACCCAGACCATCGCCCAGGCGGCGCGGGGCAATGCGGTGACCACCGCCGCCAACTGACGCGGCGGCGGAGCGACGCAAAAAGGGCCGGGGAATGGCTTCCCCGGCCCTTTCCGTATCGGCAAGGCCCGCGCTCAGCGCTGGCGCGGCCAGTCCAACTTCGGCTCGGCGCGGCGGGCCTGCGGCTCCGGCCAGGCGGCCGGCGGCGGTACCGGCGGGCTCACCCGCGGCGCGTCGCGCGGCACGGCCGGGCCGCGCGCCACCAGCGAGGGCGGCTCGGCCCATTCATCGCCGGGCGGCGCGGCGGGGCGGCGGGCCAGGGCCGGCTCCTGCAGCCGCAGGGCGATCTCGCGCAGCTCGGCCTGGATCTCGTCCAGCTGCACCTCCAGCGCCTCCAGCCGCGCCTTCACCCCGAAGACGCTGAAGGGCATCAGCAGGAAGGCGGCGGCGCAGAGCAGGCCCAGCAGCAGCAGCAGCAGCCCGGTCCATTCCGGCATGCCGGGGATGGAGAGGGAGGCCACGATATTGCGCACACCATCCATGGGTTCAGCCGCCTGTCACGCTCATATGGCGCGGCACCGCGGGGCGGTTGCTGCGCCGGTCGATGACGAAGTCATGGCCCTTCGGCTTGCGGGCGATGGCCGCCTCGATCGCCGCGCGCAGACCCTCCTCGTCGACCGAAGGGTCGCGGAGGACGGCGCGCAGATCCGCCGCATCCTCCTGGCCCAGGCACATATACAGGGTTCCGGTGCAGGTGAGGCGGACGCGGTTGCAGCTTTCGCAGAAATTATGGGTCATCGGCGTGATGAAGCCGAGCCGCTGCCCCGTCTCCCGGATGGTCATGTAGCGGGCCGGGCCGCCGGTGGCGTAGTCGGTCTCCTCCAGCGTCCAGGTCTCGCGCAGCCGGCGGCGCACCAGGGAGAGGGGGAGGTACTGGTCGGTGCGGTCCTCGTTCACCTCGCCCATCGGCATGGTCTCGATCAGCGTCAGGTCGAAGCCATGCTCGCCGCACCAGGCGATCATGCGGTCGAATTCCTGCTCGTTCACGCCCTTCATGGCCACGGCGTTGATCTTGATCGCCAGCCCGGCGGCCTTGGCGGCGAAGATGCCGTCCAGCGTCTTGCCGATCTCCCCCCAGCGGGTCAGCGCCTTGAAGGTCGCCGGATCCAGCGAATCGAGCGAGACGTTCAGCCGCCGCACCCCGGCGGCATAGAGCCCCTCGGCATGCTTGGCGAGCTGGGTGCCGTTGGTGGTGAGGGTGAGCTCCTTCAGCGCGCCCGGGCCGATGCGGGCGCCCAGATTGCGCACCAGCGACATCACGTCGCGCCGCACCAGCGGCTCGCCCCCGGTCAGCCGGATCCGCTCGACGCCGAGGCCGATGAAGGCGCCGCAGAGGCGCTCCAGCTCCTCCAGCGAGAGGATCTGCGCCTTGGGCAGGAAGGTCATGTCCTCCGCCATGCAATAGACGCAGCGGAGGTCGCACCGGTCGGTCACGGAGACCCGCAGATAACTGATCCGCCGGCCGAACGGGTCGATCATGCGGCAACATCCTGTGCAAGAGGGGCCCCTGTATTTGGGCCGCGCCACCCCGGCCGCGCAAGGGGCCGCGGCCCGCGCCGGCCGCAGGGAAGACGTGTTCCGGCCTCGGGGGCGGGGGGGGGGCGGGCTCAGGCCAGCAGGGCGAAGCCGCCGGCGCCGACCAGGGCCAGCAGCGCCAGGCGGCGATACCAGCCGATCGGGATGACATGGAACAGCCGCGCGCCCACCGGCACGGCGGCCAGCAGCAGCGGCAGCATCACCGCGACCAGCAGCAGCACCGGCCAGCCCACCAGCCCGCCCCAGAGCGGCGGGATGACGGCCACGATGCCGATCAGCCCGAAATACAGGATCAGGTTGGCGCGGTGCTGCGCCGCCGCCTCAGGCCCCGAGAGCAGATAGAGGATGACCGGCGGCCCGGACATGCCGGTGGCGCCCTTCAGCAGCCCCGACACGGTGCCGACCGCCAGGTTCAGCCCCAGCGGCCGCTGCCCGTGATAGCGCCAGGGCGACATCAGCAGCAGGCCGAAGACCAGCACGAACAGCCCGATGGCGCGGCGCAGCGTGCCGCCATCGGCCACGAACAGGATGTAGGCGCCGAGCGGGGTGGCCAGGATGGCGGCGCCGCCGATCGAGAAGATCACCCGCCGGTTGGCCTGGGCGAAGGCGCGCGGCAGCAGATAGGCGGAGACGAACAGCTCCATCAGCAGCATCACCGGCACGCCGATGCGCGGCCCCCAGAGGGTGGAATAGACCGGGGCCAGCAGGATGGCGGTGCCGAAGCCGGAATAGCCGCGCATCAGCCCGGCGATCAGCGTCGCCGCGGCGGCGACCAGCAGCGGGCCGCCCTGCAGCAGCGCCAGCGCCGCGTCGAAGCCGCCGCTCACGGCGCTTCCACCACCTCGAGCGCCACCTGGGCGGCGTTGATCAGCAGCTTGCCGGCATGCTCGAAATTCACCGTCACGCGCGGGCCGGCGACCGATTGGACCTGGCCCAGCCCCCAATCGGGGCGGTCGGGGTGGCGCACCAGCTGGCCAGGCTCGAGGGAGAAGGACATGCCGCCAGGGTGGCCGCTGCCGCGCCGCGCCGCCAGGAGGTCACGCAAGGCTGGACTATCACGGAAGCGTGAGAATAGCCTTGCGACCACGTTAACCCGATCCGCATCCGGCAAGGCTAGGCCTGCGCTGCGGGCCCGCCCCGCGCGCGGTGGCCGGGCCGCCGCCGGATGGCCCCGGGCTCGGGCCGGGAGCCGGGGTGGCGAGGGCGCCGCGCGGCCGCGCCATGGGGGCGCGGCCCGGCCGGCGGGCCGTCAGGAGGTCGTCGATGGAGCAGGATGCGGCGCTGGCGCAGGATCTCTGCGCGCGTCTGTGCCATGATCTGGTGGGGCCGCTCGGCACCGTCGCCGGCGCGATCGACCTGCTGGGCGAGGATCCGGAAGCCGCCGAGCTGGCGCGCGACGCCGCCGCGGTGCTGCGCCGCCGGCTGAAATTCTGGCGCGCCGCCTGCGGCGCTGGCACCGGCCCGCTCTCGGTGCAGGAGGCGCTGACGCTGCTCGACGGCATGCCCGCCGGCGGCCGCGCCGTGCTGCGCCCCGAGGGCCTGGCCGAGGCCGAGGTGCTGGGCGCCCCCGAGGCGCAGCTGCTGCTGGCCGCCGCCATGCTGGCCGGGGAGGCGCTGCCGCGTGGCGGCACGGTGCGGCTGCTGCGCCATCCGGGCGGCGGGCTGGCGGTGCTGCCGGAAGGGCGCGGCGCCGCCTGGCCCGCGGCGCTGGCCGCCGTGCTGACCGGCGAGGCCGAGCCCGGCCCGCGCACCGTGCTGGCGGCGATGCTGGGCAGGCTGGCGGCCCAGGCCGAGTGGGAGGTAATGCTGCTGCCGCCCGGCGAAGGCCCGGCCAGCCCGGGCGAGGCCGCCGCCGCCCTGCTGCTGGCACCCCGCGCCTGAGGCGCGGCGGCGCCCGCGCCGGCGCCGCGAGGCGTCACCACATGGCACCTGCCTTTACCCTTTCTTCGCGCTCCTCGCTCCAGTTTGCGGAACCGCCAGCCGCCGGGGAATGCGATGGACGACCTTCTTGCAGACTTCCTGACCGAAACGAATGAGGGGCTGGCGTCGCTCGACGTGGCGCTGCTGAAGCTGGAGAAGGCGCCGGACGACAAGCCGACCCTGTCGGAAATCTTCCGCAGCGTGCACACCATCAAGGGCACCTGCGGCTTCCTCGGCCTGTCGCGGCTGGAGAAGGTGGCGCATGCCGCCGAGAATGTGCTCGGCAAGTATCGCGACGGCTCGCTGAAGGTGACGCCCGAGGGCATCACCCTGATCCTCTCCGCGATCGACTGCCTGAAGACCATCGTCGCCGGGCTGGAAGCCTCGGGCAGCGAGCCGCAGGGCGACGACACCCGGCTGATCGCGGCGCTGGACGCCGCCTGGCGCGGCGAGATGCCGGTCGCGCCCGGGGCCGCCCCGGCGGCCGCCGCCCCCGCCGCCGAAGCGCCGCCGGCCGCCGGCACGCTGGCGGTCGATCCCTTCGCCGAGCCGGCCGCCGAGGCCGCTGCGCCCGCCACGGCGCCGGAGCCGGTGGCCGAGGCGCCATCCCTGCCGACCCCGCCGCCGCCGCCCGTGGTGAACGCCGCCGCCGAGACCGAGGCCGCGCCGGCCGCCGCCGCCGCCGCGCCGGCCGGCGGCGGGGGCGCCGCGCCGCCGCAGACCATCCGCGTCGCGGTCGATGTGCTGGAAGACCTGATGACGCTGGTGAGCGAGCTGGTGCTGACCCGCAACCAGCTGCTGCAGCTGGTGCGTGCGCGCAGCGACGCGGCGCTGACCGTGCCGCTGCAGCGCCTCTCCCACATCACCTCCGAGCTGCAGGAAGGGGTGATGAAGACCCGCATGCAGCCGATCGGCAATGCCTGGCAGAAGCTGCCGCGCATCGTGCGCGACCTGGCGAACGAGCTGGGCAAGAAGATCGAGCTGGTGATGAAGGGCGCCGAGACCGAGCTGGACCGGCAGGTGCTGGAGCTGATCAAGGACCCGCTGACGCATATGGTGCGCAACAGCGGCGATCACGGGCTGGAGACGCCCGAGCAGCGCCGCGCCGCCGGCAAGCCCGAGCTCGGGCGGGTGATGCTGAACGCCTATCACGAGGGCGGCCACATCATCATCGAGATCGGCGATGATGGCCGCGGCCTGTCGGTCGAGAAGATCAAGGCCAAGGTGCTGAGCCAGGGGCTGGCGACCGAGGCCGAGATCGCCGGGATGAGCGAGCGGGAGGTGCAGCACTTCATCTTCCGCGCCGGCTTCTCCACCGCCGCCGCCATCACCTCGGTCTCCGGCCGCGGCGTCGGCATGGATGTGGTGAAGACCAATGTGGAGAAGATCGGCGGCACCATCGACCTGCGCTCGGTCGAGGGCAAGGGCACGACCTTCTTCATCAAGATCCCGCTGACGCTGGCCATTGTCTCGGCGCTGATCGTCGAGGCCGGCGGCGAGCGCTTCGCCATCCCGCAGATCGGCGTGGTCGAGCTGGTGCGCGCCGGCGGCAGCAGCGAGGGCGCGCAGATCGAGCGCATCCATGCGACGCCGGTGATGCGGCTGCGCGACAAGCTGCTGCCGCTGGTCTCGCTGTCGCGGCTGCTGCAGCTGGACAGCCGGGCGGAGGATGCCAAGCCGGATGAGGGCTTCGTGGTCGTCACCCAGGTCGGCGCCAATGTCTTCGGCATCATCGTCGACAAGGTGTTCGACACCGAGGAGATCGTGGTCAAGCCGGTGGCGCCGATCCTGCGCCATGTGACGATGTTCAGCGGCAACACCATCCTGGGCGATGGCAGCGTCATCATGATCCTCGACCCCAACGGCATCGCCCGCGCCACGGGGGTGGGCGCCGACGGGCCGAGCGAGGATGCGACGCGCGGCCCCGAGGGCCTGCGCGGCCAGCGCTCCTCGGAGCGCACGGCGCTGCTGCTGTTCCGCGCCGGCGACGACACGCCGAAGGCGGTGCCGCTCGGCCTGGTCGCGCGGCTGGAGGATCTGCCGGCCGAGAGCATCGAGCATTCCGGCGGCAAGACGCTGGTGCAGTATCGCGGCAAGCTGATGCCGCTGATCCCGATGTCGCCGAGCTGGATGCCGCCCGAGCCGGGACGCCGCCAGGCGGTGCTGGTGTTCAACGACCGCGACCGCAGCATGGGGCTGATGGTGGATGCCATCCTCGACGTGATCGAGGAGCATCTGATGGTCGAGGGCACCAGCGAGCTGTCGGGCTATCTCGGCAGCGCGGTGATCGGCGGCAAGGTGACGGATGTCATGGATTGCGCCTGGTGGCTGCGCCAGGCCGGCGATGACTGGTTTCGCCCGCCCAGCATGACGCAGGCGACCAAGCGTGTGCTGCTGGTCGAGGACAGCGCCTTCTTCCGCCACCTGCTGGTGCCGGGGCTGACCGCCGCGGGCTATGAGGTGGTGGCGGTGGATACCGGGCTGCAGGCGCTGCAGCTGCGCGACCAGGGCGCGATGTTCGACATCATCATCTCCGACATCGAGATGCCGGAGCTGGACGGGATGGGCCTGGCGCGCGCCGTGCGCGCCGAGGGCGGCTGGCGCCATGTGCCGATGATCGCGCTGAGCGGCCGCGTCGATCCGGAGCAGGTGCGCATCGCGCACGAGGCCGGCTTCATCGAATACATCGGCAAGTCGGATCGCGACGCGCTGCTGGCCTCGCTGCAGCAGCACATGCCGCTGCCGGCGACGCTCTGAGGAGGGGATGATGCAGACACAGATGCGAACCGGCGGCACCGCCCCATCCCGTCCCGCCGTGGCCGGGCTGGGCGACAGCGCGGCGGAGATGTTCCTGACGTTGACGGTGGCGGGCCAGCTCTGCGGCGTGCCGGTGCTGGCGGTGCGCGACATCCTGTCCTCCCAGGCGATCACGCGGGTACCGCTGGCGCCGCGCGAGGTGGCGGGCAGCCTCAATCTGCGCGGCCGCATCGTCACCGCGATCGATCTGCGGCGGCGGCTCGGCCTGCCGGAGCGCGCCGCCAATGCGGGGCCGCCGATGAGCGTGGTCGTCGAGCAGGGCGGCGAACTCTACAGCCTGCTGTCGGATTCGGTGGGCGAGGTGGTGCCGCTGCCGGGGGATGGCTTCGCCGGCAATCCGCCGACGCTGGATCCGGTCTGGCGCGACGTGTCGCGCGGCGTGCACCGCCAGGATGAGCGGCTGCTGATCGTTCTCGATGTGGATCGCATTCTGGCGATCGGTTGAAGGAGAGGGTGTGATGGACGAGGCGCTGACCTGCCTGGTGGTCGATGACAGCCGCGTCGTGCGCAAGGCCGCGCGTCGCATCCTGGAGCGGCACGGCTTCACCGTGACCGAGGCGGAGGATGGCCAGCAGGCGCTGCATGCCTGCCGCGCCGCGCTGCCGCGCCTGGTGCTGCTGGACTGGAACATGCCGGTGATGGACGGGCTGGAATTCCTCAAGGCGGCGCGGGCGGAGTTCGGCCCGGACGAGCCGGTGATCATGCTCTGCACCACCGAGAGCGAGTTCGACCGCATCGTCATGGCGCTGGGCGCCGGCGCGCAGGAATACATCATGAAGCCGTTCGACGACGCCATCATGACCGGCAAGCTGGTGCAGCTGGGCTTCGTGGCGGAAGAAGCCGAGCCGTGACGCTGGCGCTGCCCGACCGGGCGGCGCAGGCGGACCGGCCGGTGCGCGTGATGCTGTGCGATGACAGCCCCACCGTCCGCTCCGCCTTCGCGCGCATCCTGGAATCGGATCCGGCGGTGCAGGTGGTGGCGCGGGTGGGCGATGGCCAGCAGGCGCTGGACACGCTGCACACCCTGCCTCGCGAGACCCGGCCGCAGGTGATGCTGCTGGATCTCGAAATGCCGGTGATGGATGGCATGACGGCGCTGCCGCTGCTGCTGAAGGCGCAGCCCTCGCTCGCCGTGATCGTCGCCAGCGCGCTGACCCAGCGCGGGGCGGAGGTCACCATGGCGGCGATGCGCGCCGGCGCCGCCGATTACGTCCCCAAGCCCAGGGCGGCGGAGGGCGGGATGAGCGATCCCGGCTTCCGTGCCGAGCTGCTGGCCAAGGTGAAAGGCTGGGCGCGCATGCGGGCGCCACCGACACAGATCCCGGGCGCGGTGTCGCCCCCTGCGCCGCCCAGGCCCGGGCTGCGCGCGCCCTCGCCGTTGGCGGGGGGCGTGCCGGTGGGCATGACGGCCGGCGGGCCGGCGGGGCTGGCGGCGGCGGCGCCGCAGCGTGCCCTGGCGGGGGCGGGGAAGAAGCCGCGGCTGCTGGCCATCGGTTCCTCCACCGGCGGGCCGCAGGCGCTGGCCGGCTTCGTCCGGCGCCTGACCACGCCGCTGCCGGTGCCGATCGTCATCGTGCAGCACATGCCGGCCGGCTTCACCGCCATGCTGGCCGATCACCTCTCCCGCCTGGGCGGGCCGCAGGCGGCCGAGGCGAAGGAGGGCGAGGCGCTGCTGCCGGGGCGCATCTATGTGGCGCCGGGCGACCGGCATCTGCTGGTGGAGGCGGCGGCGGCCGGGCTGCAGGCCCGGCTGACCATGGATCCGCCCGAGAATTTCTGCCGCCCCGCCGTGGACCCGATGCTGCGCAGCGCCGCCAAGGCCTGCGAGGGGCGGGTCCTGGCCGTCATCCTCACCGGGATGGGGCAGGACGGCATGCTGGGCTGCAAGGCGGTGGCCGCCGCCGGCGGCATGGTGCTGGCCCAGGACGAGGCTTCCAGCGTGGTCTGGGGCATGCCGGGGGCGGTGGCGAAGGCGGGGCTGGCGCAGGCGCTGCTGCCGCCGGAACAGCTGGCCGACAAGGTTTTGGCGCAATTCGGAACGGCGGGCCTGTCCTCCGCCGGAGGGGTGGCATGAACGCGGATAGTTTCGCCTCGATCGCGGCGCTGGTGAAGGCGCGCTCCGGCATCGTCCTGACGCCGGACAAGGAATACATGCTGGATACGCGCCTGGCGCCGATCCTGAAGCAGGAGGGCATTGCCAGCCTGGATCTGCTGGCCATCCGGCTGAAGGATGCGCGGGCGGAGACGCTGGCGCGCGCGGTGACGGAGGCGCTGACCACCAATGAAAGCAGCTTCTTCCGCGACGGCAAGCCCTTCGACCATCTGAAGCGGCTGCTGCCGAAGCTGCAGACGGCGCGGCCGCCGGGGCACAAATTCCGCATCTGGTCGGCCGCCTGCTCGACCGGGCAGGAGGCCTATTCCATCTCCATGGTGCTGCGCGAGGCCGGCATCCGCGAGGCCGAGATCTATGGCAGCGACCTGTCGCGCGAGGTGGTGGAGCGGGCGCGCGACGGCGTCTTCACCCAGTTCGAGGTGCAGCGCGGCCTGCCGGTGCAGATGCTGGTGAAGTACTTCAAGCAGGAAAGCGGCAAATGGCGCGTGGCGCCCGAGCTGCGCGCCATGGCGCGGTTCGAGGAGCGCAACCTGCTGGGCGACCACCGGCAGCTCGGCCGGTTCGACGTGATCTTCTGCCGCAATGTGCTGATCTATTTCGACCCGCCGACCAAGGGCAAGGTGCTGAACGCCCTGGCCGCGCAGCTGGCGCCGGATGGGGTGCTCTATCTCGGCGGCGCGGAGACGGTGCTGGGCCTGACCGACCGGCTGGTGCCGGTGACCGGCGAGCGTGGCGCCTATGCGCTGGCCGGCGCCCATGCCTGACAGGGTGCGGGCCTGATGCGAAAGGGGGGCCGGCGGTTGAGCCGGCCCCCTTTCCGCTGCGCCTCAGGCGACGGGCTGAGGCTGGTTCTGGGGCTGCGGGGCGACGGCCGCCGCCGGCATCTCCGGCACCGGGAAGCGGGCGGACAGGCCGGTCGGGTCGCGCAGCACATAGCCGCGGCCCCAGACGGTGCCGATCAGCTCGCCCGCCCCGGCCTGGGCCAGCTTCTTGCGCAGCTTGCAGATGAAGACATCGATGATCTTCGCCTCGGGCTCGTCGATGCCGCCATAGAGATGGTTCAGGAACACCTCCTTGGTCAGCACCAGGCCCTTGCGCAGCACCAGCAGCTCCAGGATGGCGTATTCCTTGCCGGTCAGGTGCACTTCGCGCTCATTCACCCGCACATCGCGCGAGCCGAGATTGAGCGTCAGCGGCCCGACCGAGAGCGTCGGCTGGCTGAAGCCCTTGGCGCGGCGGATGATGGCCTGGATGCGCGCCATCAGCTCCTGCTGGTCGAAGGGCTTGGTGATGAAGTCGTCGGCGCCCATGCCGAAGGCCTTCACCTTGGCCTGCGGCCGCGACAGGCCGGAGAGGATCAGCACCGGGGTTTCCACGCGGTTGCCGCGCAGCCGGCGGACGACCTCATACCCCTCCATGTCGGGCAGCATGATGTCCAGGATGATGATGTCGTAATCGTAGAGCCCGGCCAGCTCCAGCGCTTCCTCGCCGGTGCCGGCGGTGTCGGCGATCATCGCCGAGGCCTTCAGCATCATCGCGACGCCGCGGGCGGTGGTCAGGTCGTCCTCAACCAGAAGCACACGCATCTCTCGGTCCTCCACAATCCCTGCGTGCATTCTTACCACTTTCGCGAGAGTGGCGAAGCGGTTTTTCACCTTTGAGACGTTTTAATAATCGAGACACAGTTTAAAAAAACGAAAAACCGAGTGCCGAAATCGCCATTTGATGCGACATCGCCGCGGTGGGGTGAAAGAAAACAACGATTTATGGGGATGGCGCGCAATGGCGCCGGACGGGGCGAGGCGCCCTGCAGCGCCTCGCCTCCAGGTTGAGTGCATAACCAGCGGTTGAGGGCTGCTCAGCCCTTCAGGATCCAGCGAATCAGCCCGGCCACCACCGTCAGGCTGGCCACGCCGCCCAGCCAGAGCAGCAGGAACCAGCCCAGCCGCTGCAGCGCCTTGGGCGCCGCCATCAGTGGTAGCCCTCGCCCACCCGCACCTTCCCGCGGAAGATCCAGTAGGTGTAGGCGGTGTAGCCCAGGATGATCGGCAGCAGCACCACCGCCCCCACCAGCAGGAAGGCCAGGGAGGAGGGGGCGGCGGCGGCGTCCCAGATGGTGATGCTGGGCGGCACGATATGCGGCCAGAGGCTGATGCCGAGCCCGGTATAGGACAGGAAGAACCAGCCCAGCGCGTAGAGGAAGGGCGCGCCGTCGCGCCAGCGGAAATGCCGCCCCGTCGGGTCGTGCGCCGCCGCCGCCTCGCGCTCCGCCGTCGCCGGGATGGCGCGGAAGAAGCGCCAGGCGAGGAAGGCCACCAGGATCGGCACCGGCGCGGCGCGCAGCATCCAGGGCATGGCGAACCAGCGCTCGAAAAAGGCCGGCTGCAGGAAGGGCATGATCAGGCTGACCAGGGCGATGGCGCCCAGCGTCGCGATGCCCAGGATGCGCGCCGCGCGGCGCGACTTGGCGGCGATCTCGCCCTCGGTGCGCCAGATCAGCCAGCAGGCGCCGAGCAGCCCATAGCCTACCAGCAGCGCCAGCCCGGTCAGCAGGGAGAAGGGCGTCAGCCAGTCCCACCAGCCGCCGGCATAGGCGCGGTTCTCCACCCGGATGCCCTGCACCACGGCGCCGAGCGCGATGCCCTGGCAGAAGCCCGCCACATAGCTGCCCCAGGAGAAGGCGCGGTCCCACCAGGTCTGCGCCCGCTTCGTCGCCGCCTTGAAGCGCATCTCGAAGGAGACGCCACGGAAGATCAGCGCCAGCAGCATCAGGATCAGCGGCAGGTAGATGGCGGGGAAGATGGTGGCATAAGCCAGCGGGAAGACGGCGAAGAGGCCGGCGCCGCCCATCACCAGCCAGGTCTCGTTGCCGTCCCAGACGGGGGCCACGGAATTGACCATCACGTCGCGCTCATCCTTCTCCCGGAACCAGGGGAAGAGGATGCCGAGGCCGAGATCGAACCCGTCCATCACCACATAGAGGAAGACGGCGGTGGCGATCAGCATCGCCCAGATCAGCGGAAGGTGCTGTTCCATGGTCGTCCTCCTCAGGCGCGATCGGGATGCGCGTGCTGCGCGGCGCCGGGCACGGTGCCGGCGGTGCGGATCGGCTCGTCCTGGCGCGGCCCTTCCTCGGCGGTGTGCGGCGGGTGCGCGAACAGCCGGAACAGGAACCAGATGCCGGCGCCGAAGACGATGAAATAGACCAGGATGAAGGCCAGCAGCGAGGTCGCGACCGCCGGCGCCGCCAGGGGCGAGACGCTGTCCGCCGTGCGCAGCAGGCCATAGACGGTGTAGGGCTGGCGCCCGGCCTCGGTGGTGGTCCAGCCCGCCGTCACCGCGATGAGGCCGGAGGGGCCCATCGCCACCGCCGCGCGCAGGAAAAGCGGCGTGTCATAGAGCCGCCCGCGCCAGCGCAGCAGCAGCGACACCAGCCCCATCGCCGCCATCGCCGTGCCCAGCCCGACCATGATGCGGAAGGCCCAGAACACCAGCGGCACATTGGTCGGCCGCTCCTCGCGCGGGACATCCTTCAGCCCCGGCGTCTCGCCATCCCATTCATGCGTCAGGATCAGCGCGGAGAGGCGCGGGATCTCCAGCCAGACCCGCGTCTCCTCCCGCGCCATGTCGGGCTGGCCGAGCAGGATCAGCGGCGCGCCGCGCTGACGCTCCCAATGCCCCTCCATCGCCGCGACCTTCTGCGGCTGGTGCTGCAGCGTGTTCAGCCCGTGCATGTCGCCGATGACGATCTGCAGCGGTGCGACGATCGCCGCCATCCACATCGCCATGGAGAACATGATGCGCGCCCGCTCATTGCCGCGGTCGTGCAGCACATGCCAGGCGCCGACGGCGCCGACGATGAAGGCGGTGGTCAGATAGGCGCCGGTGACGGTGTGCGCCAGCCGGTAGGGGAAGGAGGCGTTGAAGATGATCGCCCACCAATCCTCCGGCATGAACAGCCCGTTCGGGCCGATGCTGTGGCCGCCCGGCGTGTGCATCCAGCTATTGGCCGAGAGGATCCAGAAGGAGGAGATCAGCGTGCCGATGGCGACCAGCAGTGTCGCCGCGAAATGCAGCTTCTTGCCGACGCGCTCCAGCCCGAACAGCATGATGCCGAGGAAGCCGGCCTCCAGGAAGAAGGCGGTCAGCACCTCATAGCCCAGCAGCGGGCCCAGCACATTGCCGGTGCGGTCGGCGAAGACCGACCAGTTGGTGCCGATCTGGTAGGACATGACGACGCCGGAGACGACGCCCATGGCGAAGGCGATGGCGAAGACCTTCAGCCAGTATTTGAACAGGTCGAGATAGGCGCTCCGCCCGGTGAAGAGCCACAGCCCTTCCAGCACCGCCAGGAAGCTGGCCAGCCCGATGGTGAAGGCCGGGAAGATGAAGTGGAAGGTGATGGTGAAGGCGAACTGGAACCGTGCCAGGTCCAGCGCGCTTGGCAGCATCTCCATGCGGAGCCCCCTTTGCCCGGCGGGCCGCCGGCAAGGGAACGGCGCCGCCCATCGCCCGTCCGGCCGCCACCCTCCCCGGGCTGGCGCCGGCGCGCAGGAAGGCCGGCGGAAGCCTGGCCGCCCCCTTTCCCGCAGCGCTAACCCGCCATGCCGGGTTTCGTTGCAGCCGGGGCCGCACGCCGCGCTTTGCCGGCCGGCCCCGGATCAGTCTAGGAAATCCCCCGACACCGGAGGAAGGAGACGCCCATGAGCGAAGCCATCACCTTGCCGCGCACGCCCTCGCTGCGGCTGGATGGGCGGCGCGCGCTGGTCACCGGGGCGGGGCGGGGCATCGGCCTGGCCGCCGCCGCAGCCCTGGCCGAGGCCGGCGCCCATGTCACCCTGGCCGCGCGCAGCGCCGGCGAGATCGGCGCGGCGGCGGACGCCATCCGCGCCGCTGGCGGCCAGGCCGACACGCTGCAGATCGACGCCGCCGAGCTGCCGGCGGTGAATGCGGCGCTGGCGGCGCGGGAGCCCTATGACATCCTGGTCAA
The DNA here is from genome assembly GCF_030818485.1 of Pseudoroseomonas cervicalis. NCBI lineage: Bacteria > Pseudomonadati > Pseudomonadota > Alphaproteobacteria > Acetobacterales > Roseomonadaceae > Roseomonas > Teichococcus cervicalis. The sequence continues at coordinate 105,296 of NZ_JAUTAJ010000004.1, forward strand.
CAATGCCGGCACCAACCGCCCCGCGCCCTTCCTGGAGGTGACGGAGGCGGATTTCGACGCGGTGATGGCGCTGAACCTGCGGGCCTGCTTCTTCCTGGCCCAGGCGGTGGCGAAGCGGCTGGTGGAGGCGGGCCGGCCCGGCTCGATCATCCAGCTCTCCTCGCAGATGGGGCATGTCGGCGGGCCGCGCCGCAGCGTCTACTGCGCCAGCAAGCACGCCATGGAGGGCATGACCAAGGCCATGGCGATCGAGCTCGGCCCGCACCGCATCCGGGTGAACACCCTCTGCCCGACCTTCATCGAGACGCCGCTGACCCGGCCCTTCTTCCAGGAGGCCGCCTTCCGCGACTGGGTGCTGGGCAAGATCAAGCTCGGCCGCGTCGGCCAGGTGGAAGACCTGATGGGGGCGGTGCTGTTCCTGGCCTCCGACGCCTCGGCGCTGATGACCGGGAGCGCGCTGCTGGTCGATGGCGGGTGGACAGCGGAGTAAAAAAGGAAAAGTTCTTTTTTGGAAAAAAGAACCAAAAAACTTTTTTCAGCTTGGCGGCCCGCATCGGGCCTGAGGCGGGACGCCAACGGACAAAGTCTTTTTGCTTCTTTTTCTTCAGAAAAAGAAGGCCTTGCTGAAATCCTGCTGAGACCCTTCGCGGGGTCTCCTTGCATACGGATGCAAAGCCGCGCTTGCATCCGTATGCAAACGCCCCCACTCTCCCCGCGAAGCAGAGGAGGGACCGCCATGATCCGCTATCTGAAGAAGGGCGCCGAGGCCGCCGAGACGGCCGAATACGACCGCAAGGTGCGCCAGACGGTCGAGGGCATCCTGGCCGATGTCGAGGCGCGCGGCGACGCCGCGGTGCGCGAGCTCTCGCAGAAATTCGACAAATGGTCGCCGGAGAGCTTCCGCCTCTCGGGGGCCGAGATCCAGGCGCTGATCGACAGCCTGCCCGCGCAGGTGATCGAGGACATCAAATTCGCGCAGAGCCAGATCCGCCGCTTCGCCGAGGTGCAGCGCGCCTCGATGCAGGATGTGGAGGTGGAGACGCTGCCCGGCGTCACGCTCGGCCACAAGCACATCCCCGTCGAGAGCGTCGGCTGCTACATCCCCGGCGGCCGCTACCCGATGGTGGCCAGCGCGCATATGTCGGTGCTGACCGCGAAGGTCGCCGGCGTGCCGCGCGTCATCGCCTGCACCCCGCCGCTGAACGGGCGTGGCGCCGGCCGCGACGGTGGCCGCCATGCACATGGCCGGGGCGGATGAGATTTTTCTCCTTGGCGGCATCCAGGCGGTGGCGGCGATGGCGATCGGCACCGAGACCATCAAGCCGGTGGACATGCTGGTGGGCCCGGGCAACGCCTTCGTGGCCGAGGCCAAGCGCCAGCTCTATGGGCGTGTCGGCATCGACCTTTTCGCCGGCCCGACCGAGACGCTGGTGATCGCCGACGACACGGTGGATGTGGAGATCTGCGCCACCGACCTGCTGGGCCAGGCCGAGCATGGCCCGACCTCGCCCGCCGTGCTGCTGACGACGTCGCAGAAGATCGCCGAGGGCATCGAGGCGGAGATCCAGCGCCAGCTCGCCGTGCTGCCCACCGCCGACATCGCCTCCATCGCCTGGCGCGACCATGGCCAGGTGATCCTCTGCGACACGGAGGAGGAGATGCTGCAGGTGGCGGACGACATCGCCTCCGAGCATGTGCAGGTGATGACGCGCGACCCGCGCTGGTTCCGCGATAACATGCGCAACTATGGCGCGCTGTTCCTTGGCCCCGAGACCAATGTGGCCTATGGCGACAAGGTGATCGGCACCAACCACACCTTGCCCACCAAGAAGGCCGCGCGCTACACGGGCGGGCTCTGGGTCGGCAAGTTCATCAAGACCTGCACCTGGCAGGAGGTGAAGCCCGAGGCCTCGGCGATGATCGGCGAATACTGCTCGCGCCTCTGCGCCATCGAGAATTTCGCCGGGCACAAGGAGCAGGCGGATATCCGCGTGCGGCGCTATGGCGGCAAGAACGCCGCCTGAGGGACCTGCCATGCCGGCGCCGCGCGCCGGCATGGTGACGGCGCGCGACCTGGCGCGGCAGCTCGGCGTGTCGCAATCCATGGTCTCGCGCGCCTTCAGCCCCGGCGCCTCGATCGCGCCGGAGATGCGCGCGCGCATCCTGGAGGCGGCGACCGCGATGGGCTACCGGCCCAACATCATCGCCGCCTCGCTGTCGCGCCGCCGCTCCAGCCTGGTCGGGCTGGTGATGGGCGAGCTGTCCAACCCCTTCTACCCGGCGGTGCTGGAGCAGCTCTCCCAGGCGCTGCAGGCGGCGGGTTTCCAGACCCTGCTGCTGACCGTGCCGCCCGGGCAGGAGGCGGATGCCGCCCTGCCGATGCTGCGGCAATACCATGTCGATGCGGTGGTGGTGACCTCGGCCAGCCTGTCCTCGGCCGGCGCCGCGCATTGGCTGGGCGATGGCCGCGCCGCCCTGCTGTTCAACCGCGCGGGCGGCGAGGACACGCCGCTCGACAGCGTCGCCTGCGACAATGTCGCCGGCGGGCGCATGGCGGCCGAGGCGCTGCTGGAGCGCGGCCGCCGGCATATCGCCTTCGTCGCCGGCCGCGCCGACACCTCGACCAGCCGCGAGCGCGAGGCCGGCTTCTTCGCCGTCTTCGCCGAGCGCGGCCTGCCGCCGCCGCGCCGCATCGAGGCCGGCGGCTACAGCTACGAGGCCGGCCACCGCGCAGCCCTCGCCGCCGGCGATGCGGATGGGCTGTTCTTCGCCAATGACATCCTGGCGCTGGGCGGGCTGGACGCGCTGCGCCACGGGCTCGGCCGGCGCGTGCCGGAGGCGGTGTCGGTGATCGGCTTCGACGATATCCCGATGGCCGCCTGGCCGGCCTATGGCCTGGCGACGCTGCGCCAGCCGGTGGCGGCGATGGTGGCCGCCAGCGTGGCGCTGCTGCGCCAGCGCCTGGCCGGGGAGGCCGGCCCCGCCCCGCACCGCCAGCGCCTGCCGGCCGAGCTGCTGCGCCGCGCCTCGCTCTGAGGGCGCGCGCGGCGCCCCTATGACGCGGCGCGATACACGGTGCGTCAACGCGGCCCATGCCCTGCTGTTGCCGCCCCGCAGGAAGCGGGGCCGCGTCGCCAGGGGCCTGCCGCATGCTGAACCGACTCTCTCTCCGCGCCATCCTCTACGCGGTCATCGGCCTGCTGGCGGCGCTGGCGCTGTCCCAGGCGCTGCTCGGCCTGCGCAGCGCGCTGCAGCAGCGCGACGAGGCCGGGCTGGCGCTGGAGGCGAATGCCACCGCCGACCTGCTGCTGGCGGCCGCCGGCGGCTGGGCGGCGGAGCGCGGCGGCACCGCCATGGCGCTGGGGGCCGAGGCGCCGGCCAGCCCCGAGCGCCGGGCCGCGCTGCAGCAGCAGCGCCGCACCGCCGATGCCGCGCTGGCCGAGGCGCGCGCCCGGCTGCAGGCGACCGGCCAGATGGCCGACCCCGCCATGGCCCGCCACGCGGCCGGGCTGGCGACGGCCGAGGCGGCGGTGGCCGCGCTGCGCCAGCGCGTCGACACCGCCCTGGCACAGCCCCGCGCGGCGCGGGAGACGGCGCTGCCGGCGCAATGGTGGGAGGGCATGCGCGGGCTGATCGAGGCCTCGCAGGCGCTGCGCCTGGCGCAGCGCGGCCAGGGCGACGGCACCGAGGCGCGGCTGGCCGCGCTGCAGGGCCTCAAGCATTTCGTCTGGCTGGCCACCGAATTCCTGGGACGCGAGCGCGGCACCATCGCCGGCCTGCTGGCGCGCGGCGCACCGATCCCGCAGGCGCAGATGGAGGAGCTGGCGACCCATCGCGGCCGGGTGGAGACCGCCTGGGGCATGATCGAGGCGGCGCTGGAGCATGATGGCAGCACGCCGGCGGCGCGCGCCGCGGCCCTGGCGCGGGAGCGGCTGGCGGGCCCCTTCCAGCAGACCCGCCGCGCCATCTACGCCGCCGGCCTGGCCGGCCAGCCCTATCCCGTGGCGGGCGAGCAATGGTGGCAGGAGGCGACGGCGGTGATCGAGGCGCTGCGCGGGCTGAGCGCCGCGGCGGGGGAGGAGGCGGCGCAGCTGGCGGCGGCCGCCTCGGCGGCTGCGACGGCACGGCTGGCCTTCTACCTGACGGGGCTGGCGCTGGCGCTGGCGGTGGCGCTGGGTGCCTGGCTGGCGGTGTCGCGCCGCGTCTCGCGCCCGCTGCTGGCGATGACGGCGGCGATGCGCCGGCTGGCGGAGCGCGACTTCGCCGCCGCCATCCCGGGCGCGGGGCGGCGCGACGAGATCGGCGCCATGGCCGGCGCCGTGCAGGTGTTCCGCCAGAGCATGATCGAGGGGGACCGGCTGGCCGAGGCGCAGCGCGCCGAGCAGGCGCAGAAGGCCGCCCGCGCCGCCCGGGTGGAAGCGCTGGCGCAGGGTTTCGAGCGGGATGCGGGGCAGCTCGTCGCCATGCTGGCGGCCGCGGCGACCGAGCTGCAGAGCACCGCCCAGGCGATGCGCGAGGGCGCCAGCCAGGCGGATGGCCGGGCCGGGGCGGTGGCCAGTTCGGCCTCCGAAGCCAACGCCAATGTGCAGACCGTGGCGGCGGCGGCGGAGCAGCTGGCGGCGTCGGTGACCGAGATCGCCCGGCAGGTGCAGCGCTCCAACACCGTCTCCTCCCGCGCGGCGGAGGATGCGCAGCGCACCGACGCCACGGTGCGCGCGCTCTCGGCCGCGGCGCAGCGCATCGGTGACGTGGTCGGGCTGATCAGCAGCATCGCCGGCCAGACCAATCTGCTGGCGCTGAACGCGACGATCGAGGCGGCGCGGGCCGGGGAGGCCGGCAAGGGCTTCGCCGTGGTGGCGTCCGAGGTGAAGTCGCTGGCCAGCCAGACCGCCCGCGCCACCGAGGAGATCGCGACGCAGATCGGCCAGATCCAGCAGGTGACACAGGAGGCGGTGCTGGCCATCCAGGGCATCGCCGGCACCATCGGCGAGGTCGGCCAGATCACCGGCGCCATCGCCGCGGCGGTGGAGCAGCAGGGTGTGGCGACGCGGGAGATCGCCCGCAATGTGCAGCAGGCGGCGGATGGCACCCGCAGCGTGACGCAGCATGTCGGGGAGGTGTCGCAGCTGGTGGGCGAGACCGGCGGCGCCGCGCAGGATGTGCTGAACGCCGCCGGCGAGCTGTCGCGCCAATCCGAGACGCTGCGCCGGCAGGTGTCGGATTTCCTCTCCGGCCTGAAGGCGGCCTGACGCGGTGGCGGCGGCGCGGGCAGGGCCCCGCGCCGCGCCGTGTCAGAAGGCGCCGACCATGGCGCCGAGCGCGATCACCACGATCAGCGCGGTGACCGGGATCACCAGATTCACCACGAAGATGTCCCCATAGGAGGATTTGTGGGTGAGGCCGGTGATGGTCAGCAGCGAGATCACCGCGCCATTGTGCGGCAGCGAGTCGAAGCCGCCGGAGGAGATGGTGGCGATGCGGTGCAGCAGCTCCGGGCTGATGCCGAGCGCGTTGGCGCGCTCCAGATAGGTGCTGCCCAGCGTCTCCAGCGCGATCGACAACCCGCCCGAGGCCGAGCCGGTGATGCCCGCCAGCGCGTTCACCGCGATGGCGAGCGAGATGGTCGGCGTGTCGGGCGCGATGCCGACGACGAAGTCGCGCACCAGCACGAAGGCGGCCAGCGAGGCGATGACGGCGCCATAGCCCACCTCGCTCGCGGTGTTGAAGATGGGCAGCATGGAGCCCATCGTGCCTTCGTTCAGCGTCTTCTGCGGGTCGCGCAGATGGCGGCGCTGCAGCAGCAGCACGGTCAGGATGGCGCCGACCAGCGCCACGATCAGCGCCCAGGTGCCGATCACCGCGGCGGGGGCGACATTGCCGTAGATCTGCTGCGCCAGGTAGCCGAGATCCATGCGCGGGAAGACGACCAGCGAGAACAGCGCGTTCAGCCCGATCACCACGACGATCGGCAGCATGGAGAGCGCGAAGCCCGGGCGCTCGCCCTCGTCGAATTGCGGCAGATTCTCCTGGTGGTCGCCATAGCCTTCGCCGGCGGCCTGCGCCTTGCGGGCGCGCCATTGCAGCCAGGCCAGGCCGCCGAACAGCATGATGCAGCCGGCGATGATGCCGAGGCCGGGGGCGGCGAAGGTGGTGGTGCCGAAGAAGCGCGTCGGGATGGCGTTCTGGATCGCCGGCGTGCCGGGAAAGGCGGTCATGGTGAAGGTGAAGGAGCCGAGCGCGATGGCGCCCGCGATCAGCCGCTTCGGCACCTTCGCCTCGCGGAACAGCGCCGCGGCGATCGGGTAGATGGCGAAGGCCACGACGAAGAGCGAGACGCCGCCATAGGTCAGCACGCCGCAGGCCAGCGTCACCGCCGCGATGGCGTGCCGGGCGCCGAGCTTGCGCACGATGGTGTGGGCGATGGTGGTGGAGGAGCCGCTATCGGCCATCAGCTTTCCGAAGATGGCGCCCAGCATGAAGATCGGGAAGAACAGCACGACATAGCGGCCGAGGCTGGTCATGAAGACCTGGGTGTAGGTCGCCAGCAACGGCCCGCCCTGCGCCATCAGCACCGCGACGGCGGCCATGAGCGGGGCGAGGTAGAGCACGCTGTAGCCGCGATAGGCGAAATACATCAGCCCGGCGAGCGAGAGGATGATGGCCAGAGTGCCGATCAAGGGATGTCTCCTGCTGGAGGATGGCCACCGCGCCCGGGCGGCGGGCGGTGGGGAAAGGCCGCCCCGCGGAGGCTGCGCGGGGCGGGGCGCGGCGGTCAGGTCAGCGCCGCGCGGCGCGTCACTTGGGCTGGGCGCGCAGATGCGCCACCAGCGCCATCAGCCGCCGGTTGCGCCAATCGGTGCGGGCCTGCAGCTGCTCCGCCGGCAGCGCCTCGCGCCGCTCGGCCTCGGCCCGCGCGATGGCCTCCGCCGACCAGGGCTGGGGATCGCGGCGCGACAGCGCGATGCGGTGGTAGAGCGGGGCGAGCCGCGCCGAGTAGTCGGTGATGCCGCCCGGCGCGTTCAGGTCGATGGTCTCGAACGGCCCCATGAAGGCCCAGCGCAGGCCGAGCCCCTCGGACATCGTGCGGTCGATATCGGCGGCCGAGGCCAGGCCCGCCTCGTACAGCGCCCAGGCCTCGTTCAGCAGCGCGCCCTGCAGGCGGTTCAGGATGAAGCCCTCGATCTCGCCCTTCACCTCGATCGGCGCCTGGCCCCAGCCCTCCATGGCGGCGCGCAGCACGGGCAGGATGGCGGCATCGGTCCAGGGCGCCGGCACCAGCTCGACCAGCGGCACCAGATGCGGCGGGTTCACCGGATGGGCGATCAGGAAGCGCTCACGCTTCGGCAGCGCTTCGGTGAAGGCGGAGGCCGGGATGCCGGAGGAGGAGGAGCCGACGATGGCGTCGGCGCGCATGGCGGCGTCGATCTCGGCGCAGGCGGCCTGCTTGACCTCGACCCGCTCGAGGACCGATTCCTGGATGTAGTCGGCCGGGCCCACCGCCTCTGCCAGGCTGTGGCAGAGGGTGATGCGGGCCAGCACCGGCTCCACCGCCTCGACCAGCCCGGCGCCCTGCATGTCCTCCAGCATGCTGCGCAGCCGCGCCTCGGCCTGGCCGCGGATGCTTTCGCTGGCGTCGTAGAGCCGGACGCTGGCGCCGCCGCGGGCGAAGACCAGGGCCCAGCCGGAGCCGACCAGCCCGGCGCCGACCACGGCGACGGTGTTCAATGCGTGTGGCATGGCGTGTCCTTCTGCGGGGATGAGGCGGTGCTGCCGCGCGGCACCAGCGTGCCGGGCAGGCGGGTGAGGCGGGGCGGCGGTGGCGCGCCGTCCAGCACCTGGCCGAGCCAGCGCAGGGCGGCCTGCAGCATCGCCTCCAGCGGCTGGCGCAGCGTCGTCAGGTCGTGCGAGGGCCAGGCGGACATCGGGATGTCGTCGAAGCCCGCCACCTTCAGATCCTGCGGCACGCGCAGGCCGAGCCGGTGGCGCGCCGCCTCCAGCGCGCCGAGCGCCAGGATGTCGCTGGCGCAGAACAGCGCGTCCGGCGGCTCCGGCCCGGTCAGCAGGGCCAGCGCCGCGTCGAAGCCGGCCTCATAGGTGAAGGCGCCGGCCGGCTGCTCGCGCGGCGCGAGGCCGGCCTCGGCGCAGGCGCGGCGGAAGCCGGCGCGGCGCTCCGCCTGGGTGGAGGCCTCGGCCAGGCCGCCGATGAAGGCGGGGCGGCGCGCGCCCTGCGCCAGCAGATGCGCCGTCAGCGCCGCGGCGCCCGCCTCATTGTCGCAGACGATGCTCTCGGCGCGGACCTCGCCGGGGAAGCGGTTGAGGTAGAGCAGCGGCGTGCCGGCGGCCTCGCAGGCGGCGGCGGCGTCGCTGCTGAGGGTGGTGGCCAGGATCACCACGCATTCCGGCTGGTAGGAGAGCAGCAGGCGCAGCGCCGCCGCCTCGGCCCCCGCCGGGCCTTCCGCCACGCCCTCGTGCCCGGTCATCAGCCCCGCCGGGCCTTCGCGCCCGGTCACCAGCATGGTGTTGCAGCCGGCCTGCTGCAGCGTGGCGCAGAGGCGCGACAGCGCCTCGGGATAGAAGGGGTTGTGCAGGTCGGAGACGACAACACCCACGATGCGGGTGCGCCGGGTGATCATGCCGCGCGCCAGCGCATTGGGCTGGTAGCCCAGCGCCGCGGCGCGGGAGAGCACCTGGGCGCGCGTCGTCTCGGCGATCGCCGCCCCCGCATGGAAGGCGCGGGCGACCGTCGCGACCGACATGCCCAGCTCGCGGGCCAGATCCTTGATGGTGATTCGGGGGGCGGGCCTAGACGGCATCGCTCCCCCCGGCGCGGCGGCGCATGGCGTTCCTCTCCTCCGCCGGGCCTTTGGCGGCCCTGGTCGTTGGCTGAGAACGTTCTCGGAAGCCGCCGCCCTGTCAATCGCGGGGGGCTGACGTGTGCGTGAACGCGCCGCCGGGCGGGACCCGGCGGCGTGTGGCAAACCCTTCGAAAGACGGGAAAAAGGCCGGGGCGCGAGGCCCCGGCGCGGGCCTCAGCCCGGGTTGCGCAGCGCCGTGACGCTGGGCTCGGGCGTGCCGCTCAGCCGCACGCGGCCCTCCACCAGCCGGGCCTGGCCGGTGGCCACCCAGGCCAGGGCGGCCGGATACAGGAGATGCTCCTGCTGCAGCACGCGGGCGGCGAGGCTGGCCTCGTCATCCCCCGGCAGCACCGGCACGGCGGCCTGGGCCAGGATCGGCCCCTCATCCACGCCGGGCGTCACCAGATGCACGGTGCAACCATGCAGCCGCACCCCCGCCGCCAGGGCGCGGGCATGGGTGTCGAGGCCGGGGAAGGCCGGCAGCAGGGAAGGGTGGATGTTCAGCATCCGCCCTTCCCAGCGCGTGGTGAAGCCTTCCGTCAGCACCCGCATGAAGCCGGCCAGCGCGATCAGCTCGACGCCATGCGCGGCCAGCACCTGCTCCATCGCCGCCTCGAACGCCGCGCGGTCGCGGCCGAAGGGGCGGGATTCCACCACCGCGGTCGGGATGCCGGCGGCGGCCGCGCGGGCGAGGCCGCCCGCATCGGCACGGTTGGACAGCACCAGCACGATCTCCGCCGGGTAGCCAGCGTCGGCGGCGGCGTCCAGCAGCGCCGCCATGTTGCTGCCCCGCCCCGAGATCAGGATGGCGGTGCGGCGCCGCATGGTCATGCGGCGGGCCAACCGGAAGAAAGGTTCTCCACCTTCACCTCGGCCGCTTCACCCTCGGCGCCGGCCTCGATGCGGCCGATGCGGAACACCGTCTCGCCATGCTGCTGCAGCAGGGCGGTGGCGGCGTCGGCATCCTCGGCCCGCACCACCACGCACATGCCGATGCCGCAATTGAAGACGCGCAGCATCTCCTCCGGCGTCACATTGCCGGCGCGCGCCAGCCAGGCGAAGACCGGCGGCAGGGTCCAGGCCTTGGCGTCCAGCACCGCGACGCTGCCCTTGGGCAGCACGCGCGGCAGGTTGCCGGGCAGGCCGCCGCCGGTGATGTGGGCGGCCGCCTTGACCAGACCCGCGCGGTGCGCCGCCAGCAGCGACTTCACATAGATCCGGGTCGGCGTCAGCAGCGCATGGCCGATGCTCTGCCCAGGCGCGAAGGGCGCCGGCGTCGCGACGCCCTGATTGGTCGCGGCCAGGATGCGGCGGACCAGCGAGAAGCCGTTGGAATGCACGCCCGAGGAGGCGAGGCCCAGCACCACATCGCCAGCGCCGACATCCGGGCGCGGCAGCAGCCCGTCGCGCTCGGCGGCGCCGACCGAGAAGCCGGCCAGGTCGTAATCATCCTTGGCATACATGCCCGGCATCTCGGCCGTCTCGCCGCCGACGAGGGCGCAGCCAGCCTGGCGGCAGCCCTCGGCGATGCCGGCGATGACGGCGCGCGCCTGCTCCAGCTGCAGCTTGCCGGTGGCGAAATAGTCCAGGAAGAACAGCGGCTCGGCGCCCTGCACCACCAGGTCGTTCACGCACATGGCAACCAGGTCGACGCCCACGGCGTCATGCATGGCAGTATCGATGGCAAGCCGCAGCTTGGTGCCGACGCCATCGGTCGAGGAGACAAGGACGGGGTCGGTGTAGCCGGCCGCCTTCAGGTCGAACAGCGCGCCGAAGCCGCCCAGGGACCCCATGGTCCCGGACCGGTCGGTCGAGCGCGCCAATGGCTTGATGGCGTCCACGAGGGCGTCGCCGGTTTCGATATCAACACCGGCGTCCCGGTAGGTCAGACTGGTCATCAGGGGGCCCGATCGGCTATGCGCAAAGGCCCGGAAGGAGAGAGTTTCACTATGCCGGGCTTCCAAGGGGGCGGAATGCAACATTTTCGGCGGCTGGCCGCAACCATTGTCGTGGCGGGTCTGACCTGCTTGGCCCCGGCGGCCGGCCCGTTCGGTGCCGCCACCGCCCAGGCGCAGCCCTCCGGCGAGGCCGCCAGCGGCGATGCCTACACGCAGCGCGGCGTGCCGGCCGAGGCGACGGCGGAGAATGCGGTGATCGCCCGCACCCGCGCCCTCGCCGCCGCGCAGCGCACCGCCTATGACCGCATGGCCGATGCGCTGGGCCTGCCCAAGGGGCTGAGCGATTCGCAGATCGACCAGATGGTCAGCAGCATCATCGTCGAGGAGGAGCGCTCCAGCCGCACCGGCTATTCCGGCCGACTGACGGTGAATTTCAACCCGAACCGCGTGGGCGGCCCCGGCCGCGCCGTGGCGGGGGGCGGCAGCGGCAGCTCGGTACTGTCCGGCGCCGCGCCGGCCACCGGCGATGCCGCGCCGCCGGTGACGCCCTCCATCCTCTCCGCCCCGGCCAATGCCTATCTGGAGACCCAGGCGCGCTTCGGCAGCCTGCGGGAATGGCTGGAGCTGCGCCGCCGGCTGCGCGCCAGCCCGGAGATTGCCTCGGTCGATGTGGTGGCCATCGCGGTGGACGGGGCGCAGCTGCGGCTCGGCCTGCGGCGCGGCCCGGGCGAGGCGGCGCAGGCCCTGCAGGCCGGCGGCATCGCGCTGCTGCCGCCGGCCGCTGCCCAGCCGGGCACCCCGCCGGGCGGCGGCATCGCGCCCCCGGTGCGCTGGGGCGGCAATGCGCTGCGCGGCGCGCCGGCGGCGCAGCCGGCCTCGGCCGGTGGCGGCGCCTGGCAAGTCGGCCTTGCCGGGCGCGGCTGACCCGCCGCCCCCGGGCGAGGGCCGGCCGCCCGGCGGCGTGACCGCCGGTGCCCTGACCCTGCCGAACCTGATCACGCTGGCACGGCTCTGCGCCGTGCCGGCGACGCTGTGGCTGATCCTGCATGGGCGGCTCGACATCGCCTTCTTCGTCTTCGCCGGCGCCGGCATCTCCGACGCGCTGGATGGCTGGCTGGCGCGCCGCCAAGGCAGCCAGTCGCGCCTCGGCGCGCTGCTCGACCCGGTGGCGGACAAGGCGCTGCTGGTCTGCACCTATATCGGCCTGGCCTGGGCCGGGGTGCTGCCGGACTGGCTGGCGCTGCTGGTGGTGTTCCGCGACGTGCTGATCATGGGCGGCGTGGCGCTGCTGGCGCTGCTGGGCGCGGCCCCGCGCATCCAGCCCCTGCGCATTTCCAAGGCCAACACCGTGGCGCAGATCCTGCTGGCCTCGCTGGCGCTGCTGCTGGCAGGGTTCCGGATCAATGCCCCGCTGCTGCTGGAAGGCCTGATCCTGCTCGCCACCGCCACCACCATCGCTTCCGGCCTCGCCTATCTCCTGCCGCGCCTGGCGGGGGAGGGGCGATGAACCGCCTGACCCCGCCCGCCCCGCTGGCGGAGCCGGCCGCCGAGACCGCCCCCGGCCAGGCCCTGCCGCCCGGCCCGCCGCCGCGCGCGGCGCGGCTGCCGCATGGCGTGGTGCCGGCCACCGGGCCCGGGCCGCGCACCGCCACGCGCAACCAGCGCCTGGCGCTGGTGCTCGGCCTGCTCGGCGCCGCGCTGTTCCTGCTCTGGCTGTTCTCGGCCATCCTGACGCCCTTCGTGCTGGCCGCCTGCATCGCCTATTTCCTTGACCCGCTGGCGACGCGGCTCTCCCGCCTCGGCGTGCCGCGCGGCCTCGCCGCGCTGGTGCTGGTCACCGGGCTGATGGCGCTGGCGCTGCTCGCCCTGTTGCTGCTCTACCCGCTGATCATCGCCCAGGTCGGCACGCTGCTGGCGCGGCTGCCGAGCTATGCCGCCGGCATCGCCAGCGCGCTGCAGGAGGCGGTGACGGCGCTGGAGGAGCGCTTCGGGCCGGAGGTGTTCGATACCCGGCTGCGCGACCTGGCGGTCAGCCAGATCGGCGCCATCCTTTCCTTCCTCGGCACCGCGGCGACGCGGCTGATCGGCGGCGGCTATGCGCTGTTCTCGGTCTTCACCCTGGTGGTGGTGACGCCGGTGGTGGCCTTCTACCTGCTGCGCGACTGGACCCGCATCATGCTGCGGCTGGAGAGCTGGCTGCCGCGCCGCTCCGCCGCCGTGCTGCGCCAGCTGGCGCGCGACACCGACCGGGTGCTCAGCGCCTGGCTGCGCGGCCAGCTGCTCTGCTGCGCGCTGCTCGCCGCCTATTATGCCGTGGGGCTGTCGGCGGTCGGGCTGGAGCTCGGGCTGATGGTGGGCCTCGCCTCCGGCCTGCTCTCCTTCATCCCCTATGTCGGCTCGGCCACCGGGCTCGCCACCGCCCTGCTGCTGGCCATCGGCCAGTTCGGCACCTGGGACGGGGTCGGGCTGGTCGCCGCCGTCTACATCGCCGGCCAGACCATCGAGGGCTACATCATCTACCCCCGGCTGCTGGGCGACCGGGTGGAGCTGCACGCGGTCTGGGTGATCTTCGCGCTGTTCGCCGGCGGCGTGGCCTTCGGCTTCCTCGGCGTGCTGCTGGCGGTGCCGATGGCGGCGGCGCTCGGCGTGCTGGCGCGCTACTGGCTGCGGCGCTATCTGGAAAGCCCGCTCTATCTGGACCCGCCGCGGACCGGATTGTGAGCCGGGTTCAGCCAGGGAGAGGGTAGCGGTGGCGAGGTGGCCTTGCAGCTTCGGGCGCGGCCTGGCGGCGGGCCAGGGCAGGGGTGGCGCATGAGCGCCACCGCCGTGCCGCTGCGCCAGCTGGCCCTGCCGCTCGATCTGCCGCCGCTCTACCAGGGCGAGCTGCTGGCCGACCCCTCCAATGCCGAGGCGCGCGCCTGGGTCGGTCGGGTGGAGAACTGGCCGGTCGGAAGGCTGGCGCTGTTCGGCCCGGAAGGGGTGGGCAAGTCGCATCTGCTGCGCCAGGTGGCGGCGCGGCAGGGCTGGCGCGTGCTGGACGGCACCGCGCTGCGCGGCGTGCCGGAGCCCGCCCCCAGCGTGCTGGACGATGCCGATTGCGTGGCCGAGGAGGCGGCGCTGTTCCACCTGATCAATGCCTGCGCCGCGCAGCGCCTGCCGCTGCTGCTGGCCGGCCGCCAGCCGCCCTCGCGCTGGCCCGTGGCGCTGCCGGACCTCGCCAGCCGGCTGCGGGCGACGGCCGCCGTCGGCATCGCCGAGCCCTCCGACCGGCTGCTGGCGACCCTGCTGGCGCGGCAATTCGCCGAGCGGCAGCTGCGCGTGCCGGAGGCGGTGCAGGATTGGCTGCTGGCCCGGCTGCCGCGCGAGGCCGGCGCCATCGCCGCCGCCGCCGCCCGGCTGGACCGCGCGGCGCTGGCCGCCGGCGGCGCCGTCACACGGGCGCTGGCGCGGGCCGCGCTGGCGGATTTCCCGGGTTTCGAGCCGCTTGATGACGTTTCCATGGAAGCTGCCGCGGCCGCCTCCCTTTCCACCCCCGCCTTGCTGTAGGGTGGGGGGCATGGACGCCCCCGAGAGCCCCGTCGGCGCCGCCGCCGAAGCCGAAACCCCCGCCCGCCTGGCGGAGAATGCGACGCTGCCCCATGGCCACGGCCATGTGCATGGCCATGCCCATGCCATCGGGGCCGATTCGCCGGAGCGCTTCATCAACCGCGAGCTGTCCTGGCTGGACTTCAACGCCCGCGTGCTGGAGGAGGCGGCGAATCCGAACCACCCGCTGCTGGAGCGGCTGCGCTTCGTCGCCATCTCGGCCTCCAACCTGGACGAGTTCTATTCGGTGCGCGTCGCGGGCCTGGTCGGGCAGGAGCGGGCGGGCATCGCCCCCTCCTCGCCGGACGGGCTGACGCCCGGGCAGCAGCTCTCGGCGATCCATGCCCGCGCCGCGGCGCTGATCGAGGAGCAGCAGGATGCCTGGCGCCGGCTGCGCCGCCTGCTGGCCGAGGGCGGCATCAGCGTCTGCGCCATCGAGGCGCTGTCGGAGGCCGACCGCGCCTGGCTGGAGAACTATTTCCTCGAGCGCATCTTCCCGGTGCTGACGCCGCTGGCGGTGGACCCGGCGCATCCCTTCCCCTTCATCAGCAACCTGGCGCTCTGCATGGTGCTGAAGCTGGTGCGCGAGGAGGATGGCGGCACGATGCGCGCCCTGCTGCCGCTGCCCAGCCAGATCGAGCGCTTCATCCGCCTGCCGCCGGCCGAGGACGCGCCGCAGATCACCCCCGGCACCGGCCCGATCCGCTTCGTGCTGCTGGAGGACCTGATCACCCTCTGCCTGCCGCGGCTCTTCCCCGGCTACATCAATGCCGAGCAGGGGCTGTTCCGGCTGATCCGCGACACCGATGTGGAGTTCGAGGAGGAGGCGGAGGATCTGGTGCGCTCCTATGAGAGCGCGCTGAAGCGCCGCCGCCGCGGCCGCGCCATCCAGCTCACCGTCGATGCGCGCATGGCCGCCGACCTGGTCGATTTCGTGGTCGAGGAGCTGGACGCGCCGCGCGCCGAGATCTTCGTCGTCGACGGTTTCCTCGGCATGGCCGACCTGAAGCAGCTGCTGGTCGATGACCGGCCCGACCTGCTGTTCACCCCCTACACGCCGCGCTTCCCGGAGCGCATCCTGGATTTCGGCGGCGATTGCTTCGCCGCCATCCGCGCCAAGGACATCGTCGTCCACCACCCCTATGAGAGCTTCGACGTGGTGGTGCAGTTCCTGCGCCAGGCGGCGCGCGACCCGAATGTCGTCGCCATCAAGCAGACGCTCTACCGCACCAGCCGCGACAGCCCGATCGCCCGCGCTCTGATCGAGGCCGCCGAGCTCGGCAAATCGGTCACCGCCATGGTGGAGCTGAAGGCCCGCTTCGACGAGGAGCGCAACATCGCGCTCGCCCGCGAGCTGGAGGCCGCCGGCGTGCAGGTGGTCTATGGCTTCGTCGACCTGAAGACCCATGCCAAGGTCTCGCTGGTGGTGCGGCGCGAGAGCGGGTCCCTGCGCTCCTACGCGCATTTCGGCACCGGCAACTACCACCCGATTACCGCGCGCATCTACACCGACCTCAGCTTCTTCACCGCCGACCCGGCGCTGACGCGCGACGCGCAGAAGCTGTTCAACTACATGACCGGCTATGCCCGGCCGGAGACGATGGAGCGGCTGGCCTTCTCGCCGCTGACCATCCGCCCGGCGATCCTCGGCCTGATCGAGCAGGAGATCGGCTTCGCCGCCGAGGGCAAGCCCGCCGGCATCTGGCTGAAGATGAACTCGCTGGTCGACCAGCAGCTGATCGACGCGCTGTACCGGGCCAGCCAGGCCGGGGTGAAGGTGCATTGCGTGGTGCGCGGCATCTGCTGCCTGCGCCCCGGCGTGCCGGGGCTGTCCGAGAATATCCGGGTGAAATCGATCGTCGGCCGGTTCCTGGAGCATTCGCGCGTGCTGGTCTTCGGCAATGGCCACCGCCTGCCCTCGCGCCGCGCGCGGGTCTATATCAGCAGCGCCGACTGGATGGCGCGCAACATGGACTGGCGCGTCGAGACCATGGTGCCGGTGGAGAACCCCACCGTGCATGCGCAGATCCTCGACCAGATCATGGCGGTGAACCTGAAGGACACGGCGCAATCCTGGCAGCTGCACGCCGATGGCGGCTGGCGGCGGCTGAGCCCGGGGGCGCAACCGGTGTCCGCCCATGAGTATTTCATGACCAACCCGTCCCTCTCCGGCCGCGGCAGCGCGCTGCAGAGGGCCCCGGGCCGCGTCGCGGTGCGGCGTCGTCAGGATCGCGTCACCCAGGATTGATCCCGCGCCGCGCCGGCCACAGGGCCGCCGCGGCGGGCGGACAGGGCGGTGGCGGCGGCGCGGAAAGCGCGGCGTGGCGGCAGATTCCGCCCCCGCGGCCCTTTTCCGCCCGGCGCCATCCATGCCATTGGCGGGGCGGACGCAGCGTGAGGATCTTTGCCCTTGGACCAGGCCGCCAGCCTTCCCGGATATGAGCTCGCCCATCCGCAGCGATCGGGCATTGTCGACCTTGGCTCCAATTCGGTGCGGCTGGTGATCTTCGAGGGGCGCGGCCGCAACCCGCTGGCGATCTTCAACGAGAAGGCGGTGCTGGGTCTCGGCCGCGGGCTGCAGACCACGGGGCGGCTGAACGAGGAGGCGGTGCCGCAGGCGCTGACCGTGCTCGAGCGCTACCACGCCGTGGCGCGCGCCATGGGCGCCGACCCGCTGGAGGTGCTGGCCACCGCCGCGGTGCGCGACGCCGAGAACGGCCCGGCCTTCGCCGAGGCGCTGTCCACCCGCATGCCCGGCGTGCCGATCCGCATCCTGGACGGGGAGGAGGAGGCCGCCTTCTCCGCCGATGGGGTGCTGCTGGGCTTCCCGGAGGCCGATGGCATCCTGGGCGATCTCGGCGGCGGCTCGCTGGAGCTGGTCGAGCTGATCCAGGGCCGCGCCGCCGCCAGCGCCTCCCTGCCGCTGGGCGCCATCCGGCTGGCCGACCGCGCCGGCGGCGATATCGGCCGCGCCCGCGGCATCGCCGAGAGCGAGATGGCGAAGCTGCCCTGGCTCGGCCATGGCAAGGAGCGCGACCTGTATCTGGTGGGCGGCGCCTGGCGCGCGCTGGCCAAGATCCATATCGCGCAGACCGCCTATCCGCTCTCCATCGTGCATCACTATGTGCTGCGGCGGGACGAGGCGCGCGATCTCTGCGGCGTGGTGATGGCGGCGACCCGGCGCACGCTGGAGCGGCTGCCCGGCGCGCCGTCCAAGCGCCTGCAGGATCTGCCCTTCGCCGCCGCCGTGCTGCGCCGGCTGCTGCGCGCGACCGGCGCGCGGCGCGTGGTGTTCAGCGCCAACGGGCTGCGCGAGGGCTGGTATGCCCGCCAGCTGCCGCCCGAGACGCGGCGGGAGGATCCGCTGCTGGCCGCCGGGCGCGAGATGGCCTCGCGCTATGGCCGCGACACCGCCCTGCCGGCGGCGCTCTCCACCTGGACCGCGCCGCTCTTCACAGGCGAGACGCGGCCGCAGGGCGCGCTGCGCCAGGCGGCCTGCTGGCTGTCGGATATCGGCAGCCACGACCATCCCGATTACCGCGCCGAGCAATCCTTCCTGCGGGTGCTGCGCCAGCCCGGCATCGGCCTCGACCATCATGAGCGCGCCTTCCTCGCTCTCGCCGTGGCGCTGCGCTACGAGCCGGAGCTGGACGCGCCCTGGCTGGCCAGCGCGCGGGTGCTGCTGGACGGCGCCGCCCTGCGCCGGGCCGAGGTGCTGGGGGCGGCGCTGCGCCTGGCCTATACCCTCTCGGGCGGCACGCCGGACCTGCTGGCCAGCACCACCCTGGCGGCCGAGGAAGGCCGTCTGGTGCTGCGCCTGGTCGAGGGCGGCGGCGTCTTCGCCGGCGATTCGGTGCAGCGCCGGGTGGAGGCGCTGGCGGCGACGCTCGGCCTGCAGGCGGTGGTGGAGATCGCCGCCGGCTGAGGCCTCAGCTCCGGGCCAGCGGCGCCAGCGCCTCCACCAGCGCGTCGAACACGGCGCGGAAGCGCGCATGGCCGCGCAGATCCTCATGCATCACCACCCAGGTCTCCAGCGTCAGGCTGAAGGCCTCGGGCAGCACGCGGCACAGGGTGGGATCGGCGGCGGCCACCGGCACCTGGCAGAAGCCGATGCCGAAGCCGGCGCGGATGGCGGCCAGCTGCGCCACATCGCTGTCCACCCGCAGGGCGAAGGCGCCGCGCTCGAATTCCGGGAAGCGCCGCACCGCGGCGCGCAGGGCCGGCGTCTCCCGGTCATAGCCGATCAGATCATGCGCGCCGAGCTCGGCCAGGCCGCGCGGCGTGCCACGCCGGTCCAGATAGTCGCGATGCGCGTGCAGCCCGATCTCGATGGCGCCCACACGCCGGGCCAGCAGCGCCTGCTGCTCCGGCCGCACCATGCGGATGGCGATGTCCGCCTCCCGCCGCAGCAGATCGTCCAGCGCGCTGCTCAGCACCAGTTCGATCACCAGCCCCGGATGGGCGCGGCGCAGCCGGGCCAGCACGGGCGGCAGGTGCAGGATGCCCACCGCCTCGCTGGCGGTGATGCGCACCGTGCCGCGCAGCGCCTCGGCCCGGCCGCTGGCCAGGCGCAGCAGGGCGGCGGCGGTGCTGGCCATCTGCTCGGCCTGCGGCCGCAGCTCCAGCGCCGCCTCGGTGGGCAGCAGCCCGGCGGGGGTGCGCAGGAACAGGGTGGTGCCCAGCGCCTGCTCCAGCAGGGCGATATGCCGGGCGATGCTGGGCTGGGTCATGCCCAGCGCCCGCGCCGCGCCGGAGAGCGAACCCTCCCGCAGCACGGCGGCGAAGCTGCGGCAATGGTCCCAGCTCAGCGGCGCGTTCATCCATTTCTCTATAGCCGAGGCAGAGAAACCGGCAATGTTCTTCAGCCCCGCCAGCGCCGATCCTGCCGCCACCCCTGAAGGAGGCGGCGATGACGGAGAACAGGACGGCCCTGGTGCTGGGCGCCACGGGCGGCATTGGCGGGGCGGTGGCGGCGCGGCTGGCGGCGGCGGGCTGGGCGGTGCGCGCCCTGCATCGCGACCCCGGCGCGGCGCCGCGCGACCCGCGCTTCGCCTGGCGGCGCGGCGATGCGATGCGGGAAGAGGATGTGCGGGCCGCCGCCGCCGGTGCCACCCTGCTGGTGCATGCGGTGAACCCGCCCGGCTATCGCGACTGGGACAGGCTGGTGCTGCCGATGCTGGACAACAGCATCGCCGCCGCGGCCGCTGCCGGCGCGCGCCTGCTGCTGCCCGGCACGGTCTACAATTACGGCCCTGACGCCTTCCCGCTGATCGGCGAGGCGGCGCCGCAGCAGCCGCGAACCCGCAAGGGCGGCATCCGGGCCGAGATGGAGCGCCGGCTGGGCGCGGCGGCGGCGGAAGGGCGGGCCCGGGCGCTGATCCTGCGCGCCGGCGACTATTTCGGCCCGCGCGCCGGCAATAGCTGGTTCAGCCAGGCGCTGCTGAAGCCGGGGCGGCGGCCGGGCCGGCTGCTCTATCCCGGCCGGCCGGGCATCGGCCATCAATGGGCCTATCTGCCCGATGTGGCGGAGACGATGCTGCGCCTGGCCGAGCGCCCGGACCTGCCCGATTTCGCCCGCTTCCACATGGAGGGGCACTGGGATCCGGATGGCACCCGCATGATCGGCGCCATCCGCGCCGCGCTGGGCGCGCCGGACCTGCCGGTGCGGCGCCTGCCCTGGGGCGCGATGCGGCTGGCCGCGCCTTTCGTGCCGCTGCTGCGCGAATTGCTGGAGATGAAATATCTGTGGGAGCAGCCGGTGCGGCTGGACGGCACGCGGCTGGCCGCCACGCTGGGGGCCGAGCCGCACACCCCCTGGGAGCAGGCGGTGCGCGACACGCTGGCAGCCCTGGGCTGCCTCAGCTCTGGATCAGCTTGACCTTGCGGCCCTCGACGCCGAGCGCCAGCCGCCCGCCCTTCAGCGCCAGCGCCGCCTGGCCGAAGACCTGGCGCCGCCAGCCATGCAGGGCCGGGATCTGCGGCTCCGATTCGGTGGCCAGCCGCTCCAGCTCGTCGCTGGAGGCGATCAGCCGCGGCGCCACGTCATGCTCCTCCGCCTTGGCGGCCAGCAGCACCTTCAGCAGCGCCACCAGCGCCGGCGAGGCGGGCGGGCCCTGGCGGGTGTCGCGGGCCGGCTCGGGCAGTTCCGCATCCGGCAGGGCGCGGGCGGCTTCCAGCGCCGCCAGCAGCCCGGCGCCGGTCTTGCCCTCGGCGAAGCCCTTGGTGATGCCGCGGGCGCGCGACAGCTCGGCCGCCGTGCTCGGGCTGGTGGCGGCGATCTCCATCAGTGTCTCGTCCCGCACCAGGCGCTGGCGCGGGATGTTGACCCGCTGCGCCTCGCGCTCCCGCCAGGCCGCCAGCGCCTGCACGGCGGCCAGGAAGCGGCGGTTGCTGGAGCGGGGCTTCAGCCGCTCCCAGGCCGTCTCCGGGTCCTGGCGGTAGGTGGCGGGGTCGGTCAGCTCCGCCATCTCCTCGGCCACCCAGGACAGCCGGCCCTCCTGCGTCAGCCGCTCCACCAGCGCGGTGTAGACGCGGCGCAGATGGGTGACATCGGCGGCGGCGTAGTTGATCTGCGCCGGGGAGAGCGGGCGGGCCGCCCAGTCGGAGAAGCGGTGCGCCTTGTCGATCTGCGCGCCGGCCAGCGCGCGGACCAGGCTGTCATAGCTGGCCTGGTCGCCGAAGCCGGCCACCATGGCGGCGATCTGGGTGTCGAAGAGCGGGCGAGGGGGGGCGCCGAAGCGCAGGATGCAGATCTCCACATCCTGGCGGGCGGCGTGGAACACCTTGGTGACCTTGGGGTCGGCCAGCAGTTCGCCCAGGGGCGCGAGGTCGAGCCCCTCCGCCTGGGCGTCGATCACCGCGACATCCTCGGCCCCGGCCAGCTGCACGACGCAGAGCTCGGGCCAGTAGGTGCGCTCCCGCATGAACTCGGTGTCGACCGTGACGAAGGGCTCGGTGCGCAGCCGCGCACAAAGCTCCGCCAGGGCCTCGGTGGTGGTGATCAGGACGGGGGCGGCGTCCTGCGCCTGGTTGCGTCGGCTCATTGCCCGGCTGTTCTAGCGAAGCCGGGGCCACCCGCAAAGCCGGGGGGCGCCGCCTTTCGTGCGGCGGCCCCGCACTTACCCTTGACATGGGGCCGCCCGGCGCCCCTTCTGCGGCCCTTTCCGACGTCTCCCGGGGTTTTCGATCCATGCACGCCTACCGCACCCATACCTGCGGCGCGCTGCGCGCCAGCGATGCGGGGCAGACCGCCCGCCTGTCCGGCTGGGTGCACCGCAAGCGCGACCATGGCGGGCTGCTCTTCATCGATCTGCGCGACCATTACGGCCTGACCCAATGCGTCATCCCGGCCGGGTCCGAGGTCTTCGCCGCCGCGGACGCGCTGCGGCCGGAGAGCGTGATCACCGTCACCGGTGAGGTGGTGGCGCGCGAGGCCGGCACGGTCAATGACAAGCTGCCGACCGGCGCCATCGAGCTGCGCGTCAAGGCGCTCGAGGTGCAGTCCCATGCCGAGGTGCTGCCGATCCAGGTGGCGGGCGACCAGGAATTCCCGGAAGATCTGCGCCTGCGCTACCGCTTCCTCGACCTGCGGCGGGAGAAGCAGCACCGCAACATGCTGCTCCGCGCCGGCGTCATCGCCTCGATCCGCCGCCGCATGATCGAGCAGGGCTTCGTCGAGTACCAGACGCCGATCCTGACCGCCTCCTCCCCCGAGGGCGCGCGCGACTTCCTGGTGCCGAGCCGCAACCATCCGGGCACCTTCTACGCGCTCCCCCAGGCGCCGCAGCAATTCAAGCAGCTGGCGATGGTGGCGGGCTTCGACCGCTACTTCCAGATCGCCCCCTGCTTCCGCGACGAGGCGAGCCGCGCCGACCGTTCCCCGGGCGAGTTCTACCAGCTCGATTTCGAGATGAGCTTCGTCACCCAGGAAGACGTCTTCGCCGCCATCGAGCCGGTGATGGAAGGCATCTTCGTGGAGTTCGGCGGCGGCCGGAAGGTGACGCCCGCGCCCTTCCCGCGCATCCCCTATGACACGGCGATGCTCGATTATGGCTCGGACAAGCCCGACCTGCGCAACCCGCTGAAGATCACCGACGTCACCGAGAGTTTTCGTGAGTCGGGCTTCGGCCTGTTCTCGAAGGTGGTGGCCGGTGGCGGCATCGTGCGCGCCATCCCGGCGCCGGGTGCGGCCGACAAGCCGCGCGGCTTCTTCGACAAGCTCAATGAATGGGCCCGCGCCGAGGGCGCCGGCGGCCTCGGCTACATCCAGTTCGCGGCCGAAGGTGCCAAGGGCCCGATCGCCAAGAACCTGGAAGCCGAGCGCGTCGAGGCGATCCGGGCGGCCTGCAACCTGCAGCCGGGCGACGCCGTCTTCTTCGCCGCCGGCAAGAAGGACGAGACCCCCAAGTTTGCAGGCAAGGTTCGCACCAAGCTTGGTGAGGAGCTCGGCCTGATCAACGGGGAGGAATTCCGCTTCTGCTGGATCGTCGACTTCCCGATGTACGAGCTGAACGAGGAGACCGGGCAGGTCGATTTCAGCCACAACCCCTTCAGCATGCCGCAGGGCGGGCTGGAGGCGCTGAACTCCATGAACCCGCTCGACATCAAGGCCTTCCAGTACGACATCGTCTGCAACGGCATCGAGCTGTCCTCGGGCGCCATCCGCAACCACCGCCCGGACATCATGATCCGCGCCTTCGAGATCGCCGGCTACACCGCGCAGACGGTCGAGGAGCGGTTCGGCGGCATGCTGAACGCCTTCCGCTACGGCGCGCCGCCGCATGGCGGCTCGGCCCCCGGCATCGACCGCATGGTGATGCTGCTGGCCGATGAGCCGAATATCCGCGAGGTGATCCTGTTCCCGCTGAACCAGCAGGGCCAGGACCTGATGATGGGCGCCCCCGCGGCGGTGGAGCCGGCGCGGCTTAAAGAACTGTCCATCAAGCTGGATCTTCCGCCGGCGAAGGGTGCGGCGGCGCCCAAGGCTTCCTAACTTGGGTCGGTGGCGCGGCGGCGTCTCCGCCGCGCCATCCCGCCATGCCCGGCCGCCCGGCCGGGCGCCTGAGCCTGCCCGGCCTTGCCGAGCGCCCGCGCGCTGGGCCCGGCCGGGTGCCTGAGTCCGCCCGGCCTCGCCCGGGGGCCTGAGCTTGCCCGGCGCCGCTGGGCGCCTGAGCCCGCCCGGCGCCGCCGGGCGCCTGAGAAGGAAGACGATATGCGGCTGCGCGATTTCCTGGCCGGCACCTCCGCCCTCCCGCTCCTGGCGCTGCTGGCGGGGCCGGCCTCGGCCCAGCCCGCCGCCAGCCCGGCCCCGCCGCCCACCGCCCCTTCGGCCGCCGCCCCGCATGCGGCGCCGCAGGCGATCCCGGGCAGCGAGGCGCTGGCGCCGCACCGCGCCGCCTACCGGCTGCAGCTGGATCGCGTCCGCCAGGGCTCCGACGTCATCCAGGCCGATGGCGCCATGCTGTTCGAGGTGATGGATGCCTGCGATGGCTGGACCACCCGCCAGCGGCTGCAGCTGAACCTGATCGACCGCTCCGGCCAGAATGTCGAGACCAGCTCCGACTACTCGACCTGGGAAAGCAAGGATGGCCGCCGGCTGCGCTTCACCCTGACGCAGATGGCGCAGGGCGCGGTGACCCAGCGCATCAGCGGCGAGGCCGAGCTGGACAAGCCCGAGGGTCGCGGCACGGTGCGCTACGAGCAGCCCTCGACCAGCACGGTGGAGCTGCCGAACGGCACGCTGCTGCCGACGGTCCACACGCTGCGCGCGCTGCAGCTGGCCCAGGCCGGGCAGCAGCGCATGCTGGTGGCGCCGCTCTTCGACGGCACCAGCGAGGAAGGCGCGCAGGACAGCACCACCATCCTCTCCCCCTGGTCGCCGCCCCAGGCGCAGCCGCGCTTCCCGCTGATGCGGGACCAGGCCAGCGCGCGCATGCGCATCGCCTTCTTCGGCCATGACGCCGCGGCCGGCGCCAGCGCGCCGGAATACGAGGTCGGGCTGCGCTACTACGCCAATGGCGTGGCCGATGAGATGCACATGGATTTCGGCGATTTCGCCGTCAACGCGCTGATGCAGAGCCTGGAGCCGATCCCGGCCGCCTGCTGAGGGCGCAGCGCCCGGCCGGAGACGGGAAAGGGGGGCTCGCGCCCCCCTTTCGCATGGCCGGCGTCAGTAGCTGGCGAAGATCCGCGTGATCTCCGCCGGGTCGCGCGTGACGGTCAGGGCGAAGGCCAGCAGCACCCGCGCCTTCTGCGGGTTCAGATTGTCGGCGGCCAGGATGCCCTGCTCGCGCATCTTGGCGCCCTGCACCACGCGCCCCGAGCCGACGCGGCAGGATTGCACCACCGTGATCCCCTGCTGCACCGCCTCGGCCAGCGCCTCGGCCTCCCAGGGCGTGGGGTTGCCGGGGGCGAAGCCGGCCGAGACGATGCCGCGCGCGCCGGCGGCGACGAAGGCGCGCACCGCCGTGCCATCGGCATCGGCATAGGAATAGCTGATGTCGACGCGCGGCAGACTGTCGATGGCGCGCAGGTCGAATTCGGTGTCCGGCGCGTGGCGGCGCAGCGGCCGGCGGTAGAAGACGATGCGGTCGGCATCCGCCTGGCCGAGCAGGCCGAAATCCGGGGTGCGGAAGGTCTGCATGCGCCAGGTGGCGGTCTTGGTGACCTCGCGCGCCGCATGGATCTCGTCATTCAGCAGCAGCATCACGCCCATGCCGCGCGCCTGGCTGTCGCCCGCGACGCGCACCGCGTTCAGCAGGTTCATTGGCATGTCGGAGGAAAGCCCGCTGGCCGGGCGCTGCGCGCCGACCATCACCACCGGCAGGTCCAGCCGCAGGCCGAGGGAGAGGGCATAGGCCGTCTCCTCCATGGTCGAGGTGCCATGGCCGATGACGATGCCGGCGAGGTCGGGGATCTCGGCCGCGGCGCGGTGGCATTCCTCGGCGATCGCCTTCCAGTCGCGGAAGCCGATGCGGCTGGAGATGACGGCGCTGTAGGGGCGGGCGATCACCTCGGCGACGCGCGACAGCTCCGGCACCCGGGCCAGGATCTCCTCCGCCCCCATCACCTGGCCGAGCGTCGAGTAGTCCTGGATGTCGAGCGCGTCGCGGCCGATCGAGGCCATGGTGCCGCCGGTGCCGATGAAGGCGACACGCGGCAAGGGGTGCTGGGACATGAGGCGGATCCTGTGACCGGGAACCCGCAAGCTGTAGGCGGGGCGGGCGGCGGCGCCAAGCCCGCCGCCCGTCGCGGCTCAGGCGAGCCGCAGCCGCCGCGGCGCCAGCCCGCCACTGGCCGCCATGCGCCGCCAGCGCAGCGTCATCATCAGCGCCACGAAGCCGAGGCCACTGGCCAGCCCGATCCACACTCCGAACGGCCCCCAGCCGGCGGGGAAGCCGAGGCCGAGGCCGATCGGCAGGCCGAGCCCCCAATAGCCCAGCGCCGCGAACAGCATCGGCGCCGTGGTGTCCTTCATGCCGCGCAGCGCCCCGGCGGCGACCGCCTGCACCCCGTCGGCCAGCTGGAAGAGGCCCGCCACCATCAGCAGCGTGGCCGCCAGGGCGCGGGTCTCGCCCAGCTCCTCGGCCAGGAACAGGTCGGCGATGGCGTGCGGCAGGGTCAGCAGCAGCAGCGCCGTCGCCGCCATGAAGCCGGCGCCGAGGCCGATGGCGGTCCAGCCGGCGCGCCAGGCGGCGCGCGCATCCTGCGCGCCGATGGCCAGGCCGACCCGCGCCGTGGCCGCCTGGCCGATGCCCATCGGGATCATGAAGCAGGCGCTGGCCACCTGCAGCGCCACCGCATGCGCCGCCACCGCGCTGGCGTTGAACCAGCCCATCACCAGGGCGGTGGCGCTGAAGATGCCGATCTCCATCAGCATGGCGCCGGCGATCGGCAGGCCGACGCGCATCAGCTCCGCCATGCGCCGCGCATCGGTGCGCCAGAAGCGCCCGGCCAGGCGGAAGCGCCGCAGCCGCCGGTCGAGGCGGATCCACAGCGCCAGGGCCAGGAACATGGCGCCATTGGCCATGGCGCTGGACACCCCCGCCCCCCAGACGCCGAGCGAGGGCAGGCCGAGTCCGCCGCCCACCATCAGCCAGACCAGCAGCGCGTTCAGCAGGATGCCGAAGGCGGCGACCCAGAGCGCGGGTGTCGGCCGCTCCAGCGCCGAGAGGAAGCCGCGCAGCAGCAGGAAGCCGTAGTAGAAGGGCATGCCCCAGAGCAGCGCGCGGGTGTAGGTCTGCGCCGCCGCGGCCAGCTCGGGCTCCTGCCCGGTGGCCAGCAGGATCGGCCCGGCATGCCACAGCAGCAGGCCCAGCAGCAGGAACAGCGGCAGCGCCGCCCAGGCCGCCTGGCGCAGGGTGCGGCGCATCTCGCGCATATGCCGCGCCACCCGGCCGCGCTCCTGCGCCAGCATGGCGGCGGCGGCGAAGGCCAGGCCGAAGGGCATCGCCATGGCGATGAAATAGAGATTGCCGCCGAGCGTCGCGCCGGCCAGCGGCACCTCGCCCAGCCGGCCGAGGAACAGCGTGTCGGTCAGCACCAGCGCGATCTGCGACAGGTTGGTCAGCGCGATCGGCCAGGCCAGGGCCAGCATGGCGCGGATCTCGGCCAGCCACAGGCCGCGCTTGCGGCGATGCGGCAGGCCAGCTTGCGGCAAAGGCGGAGGGCCGCCGGCGGGACCGCCGGCGGGGGCGGGGGGCGCTGCGGTCGCGCCCCCTTCGGTTGCGTGTGTCATGGCCTGGCCCGCTCTAGCGCAAGCGGCGGGGAAAGGCTCGCGACGTTGTCGTGTCCGGTGGGGCGGAGTCGCGGGTCCCGCGGCGCGGCGCCTGCCGCTTTGGCGGGCGGCGCTGCCAGGGCGGGCGGCGCGGTGGCGCTGCCGCTGCCCGCATACCGCGCAACCGCCCGGTGTCGCACAACCGGCGCGCAGTTCACCGCCGGATTGCGGAATGTTTAGGCAGCGAGACGAGGACCGGTTTCCGAGCCCCAGGCGGTGCTGGCCAGAACTCGCGCCCTTGTGTCACGATTTCCGCGGGGCAGGCATGCTTCTTGCTGCCGGACCCCCAAACAACCAAGGCCAGGGGGCTGAAGACCGTGAGTTCCAAGAGTGTTTCGCCGAAGCGCGCGCTGCTGCTCGGCGCCGCCGCGCTGGGCCTGCTGGCGGCCGCGCCGCGCGCCGAGGCGCAGAACCTGACCATCGCCATCGGCGGGTCCGTCACCTCGCTCGACCCGCATTTCTACAACGCCTCGCCCAACAACAGCGTCGCCAGCCATTTCTTCGATAAGCTGGTGGAGTTCGACGACAAGGCGCAGCTGATCCCGCTGCTGGCCGAATCCTGGCGCGCCGTCTCCGAGACGGTGTGGGAGTTCAAGCTGCGCGCCGGCGTGAAATGGCATGACGGGCGCGACTTCACCGCCGAGGATGTCGCCTTCACCATCCAGCGCACGCCGAACGTGCCGAACAGCCCGGGCGGCTTCGGCGCCTTCGTGCGCGCCGTGCAGCGCGTCGAGATCATCGACCCGCTGACCATCCGCTTCCACACCCCCGGCCCCTATCCGCTGCTGCCGACCGATTTCGCCTCGGTCGCGGTGATCTCCCGCCATGCCGGGCAGAACGCCACCACCGAGGAGTACAATGCCGGCCGCGCCGTGATCGGCACCGGGCCCTACCGCTTCTCCTCCTACGCCCCCGGCAACCGGGTGATCATGGAGCGGAACGAGAATTACTGGGCCGGCCGTCCCTCCTGGCAGAGGGTCGACTACCGCGTCATCTCCTCGCCGCCGGCGCGCACCGCCGCCATCCTGGCCGGCGATGTCGACATCATCGACACCGTGCCCTCCTCGGACATTCCGGGCCTGCGCGGCGAGGCCTCGCTGAAGCTGACCAGCATCCAGGGCCTGCGCGTCATCTACCTGGCGCCGGACCGCTCGCGCAGCGACAACCCGATCTTCGTCACCGACAATG
This sequence comes from Pseudoroseomonas cervicalis, assembly GCF_030818485.1. Classification (NCBI taxonomy): domain Bacteria; kingdom Pseudomonadati; phylum Pseudomonadota; class Alphaproteobacteria; order Acetobacterales; family Roseomonadaceae; genus Roseomonas; species Teichococcus cervicalis. Next base: position 133,597 of record NZ_JAUTAJ010000004.1, read on the forward strand.
ACGGCAAGCCGCTGACGACCAACCCGTTCAACGATCTGCGGGTGCGCCGGGCGCTGTCCATGGCGATCTCGCGCGAGGCGCTGGCCGAGCGGGTGATGCTGGGCACCGCCCAGCCGGCCGGGCAGTGGCTGCCGCCGGGGGCCTATTCCTACAACCCGCAGGTGCCGCCGCCGCGCCAGGATCTGGAGGGCGCCCGCCGGCTGCTGGCCGAGGCCGGCTTCCCCAACGGCTTCCGCATGACGCTGCACACGCCGAATGACCGCTACCCGAACGATGCCCGCACCGCCCAGGCGGTGGCGCAGATGTTCACCCGCGTCGGCGTGCAGACCCAGGTCGAGGCGCTGCCCTGGTCGGCCTTCTCGGTCCGCTCCAGCCGGCAGGAATTCGGCATGCGCCTGGTCGGCTGGGGCAGCGCCACCGGCGAGGCCTCCTACGCCCTGGTCAACATCCTGGCGACCTACGACACGGAGAAGCGCACCGGCGCCAACAATGCCGGCCGCTACGCCAACCCGGCGCTGGACGAGCTGACGGCGCGCGCCACCGCGACGCTGGACGATGCGCGGCGCGAGGAGCTGCTGCGCGAGGCGGTGAAGATGGCGATGGACGATGTCGCCATCATCCCGCTGCACCAGCTGGTCAACACCTGGGCGGTGAAGCGCAGCCTCAACCACGCCCCGCGCATGGATGAGCGGACCCGCGCCATGGATGTGACGCCGGGCAATAGCTGAGCCCGGCGCGGCCGGCGCGGGGCTCTCCCCGCGCCGGGCGATCCCGGCCGGGGCGGTGCCGCCGCCCCGGCCGCTTCCCGGGGCGGGCGACCGCCGCGCCATCGCCCGCGATAGCCAGGGCGCGGTTTTTGGCTCTAGGCTTCCCCCGAGTCCGCGCCCAAGCGGGCCGTTTCGGGAGTCCGCCATGCACCGACGCATGTTGCTCGCAGCGCCCCTGATCGCCTCCCCCCTGCTGGCCGCGAGCGGCCCGGCCACCGCCCAGCCGGCGGGTGTCGCCTTCGAGGAATTCCTGATCCCCGGCGGCGATCCTGGCATCCAGCTCTATCTGCGCAACAAGCGGCCGGAGCAGGCGGGGTCAGCGCGCCCGGACTGCACCGTGCTCTGCCTGCACGGCGCCACCTACCCGGCCAGCACCGGCTTCGACCTGCCGATCGGCGGCGTCTCCTGGATGGACTACATGGCCGGGCGCGGCTTCGACGTCTGGTGCCTGGATCTGCGCAATTACGGCCGCTCGACGCGCGAGGCCGCGATGGGCCAGCCGGCCGGGGCCAGCCCGCCGCTGACCCGCGGCGAGGTGGCGCAGAAGGACATCGCCGCGGCCGCCGCCTTCATCCGCGAGCGGCGCGGCATCGGCAAGCTGGTGCATCTGGGCTGGTCCTGGGGCAGCTCGCTGCAGGCGCGCTTCGCCGCCGACAATCCGGCGCTGGTCGAGCGGCTGGTGCTCTACGCCCCGCAATGGCTGCGCGAGGCGCCTTCGCCCGTCGCCGCCGGGGCGGGGGAGGCGCTCGGCGCCTATCGCAGCGTGACCCGGGCCGAGGCGCGGGCGCGCTGGTTCAACGGCGTGCCGGAGAACAGGCGCGCCAGCCTGTTCCCCGCCGGCTGGTATGAGCACTGGGCGGACGCCACCTTCGCCACCGACCCGGAGGGCATGCGCCAGGTGCCCTCCGTGCTGCGGGCGCCGAATGGCGTGCTGGCCGATGCGCGGGAGACCTGGCTGGCCGGCAAGCCCTATTACGACCCCGCCGCCATCACCGCGCCCACTTTGGTGGTGCTGGCCGAATGGGACCGCGACACGCCGCCCGCCATGGCCACCACCCTGTTCCCGCTGCTGACCCGCAGCCCCGCCAAGCGCCTGGTCCTGCTGGGGGAGGGCACGCATGGCATCATGCTGGAGCGCAACCGTGGCGCGCTGTTCCAGGCGGTCCAGGTCTTCCTGGAGGAGGCGATCGCCGGCTGAGCGCGCCGCAGGGTTGCGGTCATGCTTGTTCCGCGGCCGGGCTGCGCCTACATGGGAAGGGTCGACTGTTTTGGTTGCGGCCTGCGTTTCCGCTCAACGACCCCCGCTTCGGCGGGGCGAGGCGTGCCTGGTGCCCGTTCCCATCAAAGGTTGATCCGCCGCGCATGTTGCGGGGCGGCTAACTTCGTTACGGAGCACCGTGATGCCGATTGGTACCGTCAAGTGGTTCAACCCGACCAAGGGTTTTGGTTTCATCCAGCCGGAGGACGGCTCGAAGGACGTGTTCGTGCACATCTCCGACGTGCAGCGCGCCGGCCTGCAGGGCCTGAACGAGGGCGAGCGCGTGGAGTTCGAGCTCCAGCGCGGCCGTGAAGGCAAGGTTTCCGCCGGCAACCTGAAGCAGGTCTGAGACCCAGCTTCGGGCCTGGCAGCCAGCCGCCCCGCCTGGGGCGGCCGGCACGGCTTCGGCCGATGACCGCCGGGCGCGCCGGAGACGGCGCGCCCGGCTTGTTTTTGCGCGCCCCGCCGCAAGGGCGGCCGGTGCGATCGATCCAGAGGAGAGGCCCCATGGCCCGTACGCCCAATTATGGCCAGCAGCGCGCCGAGCGGGACCGCGCCAAGAACGCCAAGGCCGCCGCCAAGGCCGAGGCGCGCGAGGCCGAGCGGGCCCGCCGCCGCGCCGCGATCGAGGCCGGCCAGGACCCCGATCTGGGCGAGCCTGTGGTGCTGCCGCCGGCGGAAGAGGAAGCCGAGCCGCGCTGAGGCGCCGAGTCGCCTGGGCCTGCGGGGGCCGCTCCTCAGGGCGGCCCGGCTATCCGGGGCATCGGGCCGGCGCTCCGGCACCGTGCTGAGGGGTGCCTGAGACCGGTCTCCGGGGCTGCGCCGGGCCACGGCCCGCGCGGCTCTTGTCCTGTTGTCCGACGAGGCGTTGACAGCCTCCGCGGCCCGGCCGACGCTTCCCCCGATTGGGGAGAAGCGGGCATGGACCAGACCCAGAAAAAATTCCGGCTGCGCAGCCAGCGCTGGTTCGACGACCCGGAGGATCCGGGCATGACGGCGCTCTATATCGAGCGCTTCCTGAATTTCGGCCTGACGCGGGGCGAGCTGCAATCCGGCAAGCCGATCATCGGCATCGCCCAGACCGGCAGCGACATCGCCCCCTGCAACCGCCACCACCTGGCGCTGGCCGAGCGGGTGAAGGCCGGCATCCGCGACGCCGGCGGCATCCCGCTGGAATTCCCGATCCACCCGATCCAGGAGACCGGCAAGCGCCCCACCGCGGCGCTGGACCGCAACCTGGCCTATCTCTCGCTGGTCGAGATCCTGCACGGCTATCCGCTGGATGGCGTGGTGCTGACCACCGGCTGCGACAAGACGACGCCCGCCTGCCTGATGGGCGCGGCGACGGTGAACATCCCGGCCATCGTGCTCTCCGGCGGGCCGATGCTGGACGGGCACTGGAAGGGCCGGCTCTCCGGCTCCGGCACCATCGTCTGGGAGGCGCGCAAGCTGCTCGCCGCCGGCGAGATCAACTATGACGGCTTCATGCAGATGGTGGCCAGTTCCGCGACCTCGGTCGGGCATTGCAACACCATGGGCACGGCGCTGTCGATGAACTCCCTGGCCGAGGCGCTGGGCATGTCGCTGCCGGGCTGCGCCTCGATCCCCGCCGCCTATCGCGAGCGCGGCCAGATGGCGCATGCGACCGGCATGCGCATCGTCGACATGGTGCGGGAGAATCTCCGCCCCAGCGACATCATGACGCGCGAGGCCTTCGAGAACACCATCGTGCTGGCCAGCGCCATCGGCGCCAGCAGCAACTGCCCGCCGCATCTGGTGGCCATCGCCCGGCATATGGGCGTGGAGCTCTCCACCGAGGATTGGCAGACCATCGGCGCCGAGATTCCGCTGCTGGTGGATTGCCAGCCCGCCGGCCGCTTCCTGGGAGAGATGTTCTATCGCGGTGGCGGCGTGCAGTCGGTGATGAAGGAGCTGGCCGATGCCGGCAAGCTGCATCTCGGCGTGAAGACCGTCACCGGCCAGACGCTGGAGGAGGACCTCAAGCGCGCGCCGCTGCCGGACCGCGAGGTGATCCGCCCCTATGCCGAGCCGCTGAAGGAGCAGGCCGGCTTCGTCGTGCTGTCGGGCAATCTGTTCGAGAGCGCGGTGATGAAGGTCAGCGTCATCGACGCCGAATTCCGCAAGCGCTTCCTCTCCGACCCCGAGGATGTGTTCGAGGGCAAGGTCATCGTCTTCGAGGGGCCGGAGGATTACCACGACCGCATCGAGGACCCGGCGCTCGGCGTCGATGAGCACACGGTGCTGGTCATCCGCAATTGCGGCCCCGTGGGCTATCCGGGCAGCGCCGAGGTGGTGAACATGCAGCCGCCCGGCGCCATGATCAAGGCCGGGCTGCACAGCCTGCCCACCATGGGCGATGGCCGGCAGAGCGGCACCTCCGCCAGCCCCTCCATTCTCAACGTCTCGCCCGAGGCGGCGGTGGGCGGCGGCCTGGCGCTGCTGAAATCCGGCGACCCGATCCGCATCAACCTGAAGACCCGCAAGGTCGATGTGCTGATCCCGCCCGAGGAGCTGGAGGCCCGCCGCGCCGCCTGGACGCCGCCCAAGCTGCTGAACAAGACGCCCTGGGAGGAGATCTACCGCTCCATGGTGGGCCAGCTCGGCCAGGGCGGCTGCCTGGAGCCGGCGACGCTCTACCTCAACATCCTCGAGACGCGCGGCGAGAGCCGCCACAACCACTGAGGCGCCGATGGCCGGACGTCTCAACGGGAAAAAATGCTTCCTGACGGCGGCGGGGCAGGGCATCGGCCGCGCCGCCGCCCTGGCCTATGCGGCGGAGGGCGCCACGGTCGTGGCGACCGACCGCGACGCCGGGAAACTCGTGGAACTGGCGGCGCAGGGCATCACCACCCTGGCGCTGGACGTGCTGGATGACGCCGCCGTGCGCGACGCCATCGCCGCCCACGGACCTTTCGACGTGCTGTTCAACTGCGCCGGCTTCGTGCACCAGAACACCGCCGAGAGCTGCACCGATGCCGAATGGGATTTCGCCTTCGCGCTGAATGTCCGCGCGCAGTGGAAGGTGATGCAGGCGGTCATCCCCGGCATGCTGGCGCAGGGGGGCGGGGCCATCGTCAACATGGCCTCCGCCGCCGGCTCGGTGAAGGGTGTCGCCAACCGCTTCGTCTATGGCGCCACCAAGGCCGCCGTGGTCGGCATGACCAAGAGCGTCGCCGCCGATTACGTGGCGCGCGGCATCCGCTGCAACTGCGTCTGCCCCGGCACGGTGGACACGCCCTCGCTCGGCGAGCGCATCTCCGCCAATGCCGCGGCGGCGGGCAGTGAGGAGGCCGCGCGCGCCGCCTTCGTCGCCCGCCAGGCCATGGGCCGCCTGGCCACGGCCGAGGAGATCGCCGCGCTGGTGGTCTATCTCTCCGCGCCGGAATCCGCTTTTGTCACCGCGCAGGCCATCGTCATCGACGGTGGCTGGACCAATTGAGCGCAGAGGGAAACGCTGCACCATGAAGCTGTTGCGCTATGGCCCGCCGGGCCAGGAGAAGCCGGGCCTGCTGGATGCCGAGGGCGCGATCCGCGACCTCTCCGGCGTGGTGCCGGATCTGGCGGGTGAGGCGCTCTCCCCCGCGGGGCTGGCGAAGCTCGCGGCGCTCGACCCCGCCAGCCTGCCGCGCGTCGAGGGTTCGCCACGCCTGGGCCCGCCGGTCACAGGCCTGACGAATTTCGTCTGCATCGGCCTGAACTATGCCGACCATGCGGCGGAGACCGGCGCGCCGATCCCGAAGGAGCCGATCATCTTCCTGAAGTCGCTGGGCGCGCTGCAGGGGCCGAATGACGACGTCATGATCCCGGCCGGCAGCGTCAAGACCGATTGGGAGGTGGAACTGGCCATCATCATCGGCAGCCGCGCCAAGAACGTCTCCGAGGAGGCCGCGCTGGACCATGTCGCGGGCTATGCCGTCTGCAACGACGTCTCCGAGCGCGAGCACCAGATCGAGCGCGGCGGCACCTGGGACAAGGGCAAGGGCCACGACACCTTCGGCCCGCTCGGCCCCTGGCTGGTGACGAAGGACGAGGTGCCGGACCCGCAGGACCTCGCCATGTTCTGCGAGGTGGATGGCCACCGCTACCAGGATGGCTCGACCCGCACGATGATCTTCGGCGTGGCCAAGCTGGTCTCCTACGTGTCGCACTTCATCACGCTGCACCCGGGCGACGTGATCTCCACCGGCACCCCGCCGGGCGTGGGCATGGGGCAGAAGCCGCCGGTCTTCCTGAAGGCGGGGCAGAGCATGCGGCTGGGCATCCGCGGGCTGGGTGAGCAGACGCAGAAGACCATTCAAGGGTAAGAATCTTCTTTTTCTGAAGAAAAAGAAGCAAAAAGACTTTGTCGGTTTGGCGTCCCGCTTCAGGCCTGAGGCGGGACGCCAACTGAAAGAAGTTTTTTGGTTCTTTTTTACAAAAAAGAACTCTTCATGAATTCCACGCCACAGGCCCGCAGCCGCTCCGTCCCCGCGGCCGTCGCCTCCGGCGTGATGCCGCGGCAGGCATCCTCCACCAGCACCACCCGATAGCCCAGCTCCGCCGCATCCTCGGCCGAGAAATCCGTGCAATAGCCGCGCGCCAGCCCGGCGATGAAGATGCGCGTGATGCCGCGCTCCCGCAGATAGCCATGCAGGCCGGTGCTGGTCTGGCGGTCGTTCTCGCGAAAGGCCGAGTAGCTGTCGATGCCGCGCCGGAAGCCCTTGCGGATCACCATCTGGATGCGTGTGCTGTCCAGCTCCGGGTGCAAGGCGGCGCCCGGCGTGCCCTGCACGCAATGGTCCGGCCACAGCACCTGCGCGCCATAGGCGAGCTGCACGGTCTCGAACGGCGCCTTGCCGGGATGCTGGCTGGCAAAGGAGGCATGGTCCGCCGGGTGCCAGTCCTGCGTCGCGGCGATGTTGGCGAAGCGCCCCTGCAACCGGTTGATCACCGGCAGCACCGCATCGCCTTCCGGCACCGGCAGGGCGCCGCCCGGCATGAAATCCGGCTGCACATCGACGATCAGCAGCAGGTCCGTGCCGGTGATCATGCCGCCGGCTTCGCCCGCTGCTCGATGCCGCCGGATTGCAGGATGAAATCGGCGATCTCGGCGACGCCTTGCAGCGCCTTCAGGTTGGTGAAGATGAAGGGCCGCTGGCCGCGCATCTTCCTCGCATCCCGGTCCATCACGCCGAGATCGGCGCCCACCAGCGGCGCCAGGTCGATCTTGTTGATCACCAGCAGGTCGGAGCGGGTGATGCCAGGCCCCCCCTTGCGCGGGATCTTGTCACCGGCAGAGACGTCGATGACATAGATGGTCAGATCAGCCAGCTCCGGGCTGAAGGTGGCGGCCAGATTGTCGCCGCCGCTCTCGATCAGCAGGATCTCCAAACCCGGAAAACGCTGGTTCATCTCCGCCACGGCGGCGAGGTTGATCGAGGCATCCTCGCGGATCGCGGTGTGCGGGCAGCCCCCGGTCTCGACGCCGATGATGCGCTCCGGCGCCAGCGCGTCGTTGCGCGTGAGGAATTCGGCATCCTCGCGCGTGTAGATGTCGTTGGTGATGACGGCGATGTTGTGGGTGTCGCGCAGATGCTTGCACAGGCGCTCGGTCAGCGCCGTCTTGCCGGAGCCGACGGGGCCGCCGATGCCGACGCGGAAGGGGCCGTTGGCGGAAATGCTCATGAGCGGAACAGCCTCGTATACTGCGTCTCGTGACGCATGGAGAATTGGTCGAGCAGCGGCGCCGCGCTGCCCAGCGTGTCGAGATCGGCCTGCAGCGCCGCCGCGGTCGCCGCCTGCAGATGCGGCAGCAGCAGGGCGGTGGTGATCTGCCCATCCGTCTGGCCCAGCGGCACCAGCCGCACCCCGGCCGAGACGATATTGGCGGCAAACGCCGAGAGAAACCCGAACAGCGCCACCGGCAGCGGCACGCCCTGCCAGGCCGCCGCCGCGCCGAAGGCCACGGGATGGGCGACATTGCCGCCCTGCCGCGCGGCGAAACCCGCCAGGCGCGGCTCCGGCCAGGCGGCCAGCGTCACCTTCAGGAAGGCGCTGCCCTGGGCCATGGTCTCCAGCGCCGTCTCCGCCGTGCCGCGCCAGGCGGCGGCCAGCTCCGCCACATCGTCCAGCGCGGTGTCGTCATCCGCCTCGGCGGCGCGCCAGGCGGCGGCCAGCAGTGCGCCGTCGATGCGGCCCGCGCCCACCTCCAGCACCGCCCGCAGATAGGCCAGCAGCCCGGCGCGGTCGGTCACCGCGCCATCCTCCACCGCCATCTCCAGCCCATGGCTGTAGGTGTAGGCGCCGACCGGATAGAAGGGCGACAGCCAGGTCAGCAGGCGCTGGAGCGTCGCCTCAGTGGTGATGGTGGTGGTGGTCATGGCCGTGATGGTCGTGGCCGCATTCGCCGTGGTCATGCCCATGGTCGTGATCATGCCCATGCGCGTGGTCATGGTGATGATGACCGGCATGGCGGTTATGTTCGCCATAGGCGCCGCCCTCCGGGTTGAAGGGTGCCTCCACCTTGGCCAGCGTCGCGCCCAGGCCCTGCAGCATGCGCTCGATCACATGGTCGGCGCGGATCAGGATGCGCTCGGCGCTGATCTCGGCCGGCAGGTGCCGGTTGCCCAGATGCCAGGCCAGCCGCGTCAGATGCAGCGGATCCTGCGCGCGGATCTCGACCAGCGGCTCCGGCGCCGCCTGCACCAGGATGACGCCGCCGCCCTCCAGCAGCAGCCCGTCGCCCTCGCGCAGCACGGTCGCCTCCGGCAGGTCGAGCAGGAAGGCCAGGCCCTTCTGGCCCTGGTAGCGCTTCCGCCGGCGGTGCCGGTCGTCGAAATCCACCAGGATGCTGTCGCGCGCGGTGCGCGCCTGCCATTGGCCGGCTGGCAGCACCTGGGTGGCGCGGGGGAGGTCTTCGGTCATCCGTCTTCTCCAGAAGGTTGGGGGAATGAATTCCCCCAAACCCCCTTCCTTTTTCTGCCCGCTGCCGGTCACGGCCGGGACGGGATCGCTTCACTCACAACAACCGCATCGGCCCAGTGTGGCGTCCCGCTTCGATGCCGGATTGCGGCAGCCCGAAAGAAATCAGAACAGGAAGTATCGCTGCGCCATTGGCAGCACCTTGGCCGGCTCGCAGATCAGCAGCTCGCCATCGGCGCGGACCTCATAGGTCTCCGGGTCCACCTCCAGCTTCGGCAGGGCGTCGTTCAGCACCATGTCGCGCTTGCGGATGGCCCGCGTGTTCTGCACCGGCAGCAGCATGCGTTCCAGCCCGAGCCGCCCGGCCAGGTCGCCGCTCTCCAGCGAGGCCGCGGAGACGAAGGTGACGGCGCCGGCCCGCATCGCCTTGCCGAAGCTGCCGAACATCGGCCGGTAATGCACCGGCTGCGGCGTCGGGATGGAGGCGTTGGGATCGCCCATCGGCGCCATGGCGATGCTGCCGCATTTCAGCACGAAATCGGGCTTCACGCCGAAGAAGGCTGGGTTCCACAGCACCAGATCGGCCAGCTTGCCAACTTCGATACTGCCCACATGCGCCGAGACGCCCTGCGAGATGGCCGGGTTGATGGTGTATTTGGCGATGTAGCGGCGGATGCGCAGATTGTCGTTGTCGCCGGTCTCGCCCGCGAGGCGCCCGCGCTGGACCTTCATCTTGTGCGCGGTCTGCCAGGTGCGGATGATGACCTCGCCCACCCGCCCCATCGCCTGGCTGTCGGACGACATCATGGAGATGGCGCCCATGTCGTGCAGGATGTCCTCGGCCGCGATGGTCTCCTTGCGGATGCGGCTTTCGGCGAAGGCCACATCCTCGGCGATGCGCGGGTCGAGATGGTGGCACACCATCAGCATGTCGAGATGCTCGTCCACGGTGTTCACCGTGTAGGGCATGGTCGGGTTGGTCGAGCTGGGCAGGAAATTCGGCTCGCCGATGACGCGCAGAATGTCCGGCGCATGGCCGCCGCCGGCGCCCTCGGTGTGGAAGGCCTGGATGGCGCGGCCACCGATGGCGCGGATCGTGTCCTCGACGAAGCCGCTCTCGTTCAGCGTGTCGGTGTGGATGGCCACCTGCACGTCGAAGGCATCGGCGACCGAGAGGCAATTGTCGATCGCCTTCGGCGTGGTGCCCCAATCCTCATGCAGCTTCAGGGCGCAGGCGCCGGCGCGGATCACCTCCTCGATCCCCGCCGGCAGGGCGGCATTGCCCTTGCCGAGGAAGCCGAGATTGACGGGGAAGCTCTCCGCCGCCTGCAGCATGCGGGCCATGTGCCAGGGCCCCGGCGTGACCGTGGTCGCCAGCGTGCCATGCGCGGGCCCGGTGCCGCCGCCGAACATCGAGGTGACGCCGGAGGCCAGCGCCTCCTCGATCTGCTGCGGGCAGATGAAATGGATATGCGGGTCGATGCCGCCGGCGGTCAGGATGCGCCCCTCGCCGGCGATGATCTCGGTGCCCGGGCCGATGACGATGTCGACCCCCGGCTGGGTGTCCGGGTTGCCGGCCTTGCCGATGGCGGCGATGCGCCCGTCGCGCAGACCCACATCCGCTTTGATGATGCCCCAATGGTCGATGATCAGCGCGTTGGTGATCACCGTGTCCATGGTGCCCTCGGCGCGGGTGCGCTGCGACTGGCCCATGCCGTCGCGGATCACCTTGCCGCCGCCGAACTTCACCTCCTCGCCATAGGTGGTGAGGTCGCGCTCCACCTCGGCGAAGAGCTCGGTATCGGCGAGGCGGATCCTGTCGCCGGTGGTCGGGCCATACATGCCGGCATAGGCCGCGCGGGAGAGGCGTGTGGGCATGCTCAGACGCTCCCCTCGGTCTCGCCGCGGAAGCCGTGGATGATGCGCGCGCCGGCGAAGCCGACCAGCCGCACCATGCGGCTCTGCCCCGGCTCGAAGCGCATGGCGGTGCCGGCGGCGATGTCGAGGCGCCGTCCGCGCGCGGCCGCGCGGTCGAAGCGCAGCGCCGGATTGGTCTCGGCGAAATGGTAGTGGCTGCCGACCTGCACGGGGCGGTCGCCGCTGTTGGCGACCTCGATCTCGATGCTGTCGCGCCCGGCATTCAGCTCGATCTCGCCCGGGGCGGTGATGATCTCACCCGGTATCATGGCGCCTCTCCTCAGCGGATCGGGTTGTGCACGGTGACGAGCTTGGTGCCATCCGGGAAGGTGGCCTCCACCTGGATCTCGTGCACCATCTCGGGAATGCCTTCCATCACCTGCTCGCGGCTCAGCACGCTGGCGCCGTCGCGCATCAGCTCGGCGACACTGCGGCCGTCGCGCGCGCCTTCGACGACGAAATCGGTGATCAGCGCCACCGCCTCCGGATGGTTCAGCTTCACGCCGCGGGCCAGGCGCTTGCGCGCCACCTCGGCCGCCATGGCGATCAGCAGCTTGTCCTTCTCGCGCGGGGTCAGAAGCATCGGGCGGTCCTGCTGCCAAGATTTGGGGTCATTCTGCGGCGGCTTTCCTCATGTCGTCCACAGCCGCGGCAGGCGGGCCGGGCGCCCGGGCGTGAGCGCGCGCAGCACCGGAATGGCGGCGCAGAGCGCCTGGCGCACGGTTGTGGCGGCGCCGGTCCAGCGCGCCAGCACCAGGCCGGGGCGGGCGATGGTCGCGGCATGGCCGGCCTCGCGCAGCGCCTCGCGCGCCGCCAGCGCCTCGGGCTCCGGCGCGGCCAGCAGCAGCAGGGCGGTGGCGCCGGCGCCGCCGAAGCCGAAAGGGCGCGCCAGCGCCGCCTCCGGCGTGTCGAAGGCGGTGGCATCGGCCCAGTGCAGCCGCCCGCCGCGCCAGAGCCGCCAGGAATCGAAGAGCGCGCCGCTCCGCATCGCCTCGCCGCGCGCGGCGCGGCCGAAGACCAGCATCTCGGCCGCCAGCAGCCTTGCGCCGGGGGCCAGAGAGGCGCGCATGCGTCGCTGCAGCCGGGCGCCGTCGAACAGGATGGTCTCCTGCGGCAGCCATTCCAGCGTGGCGCCGTCCTCGACATGCAGCTCGGTGTCGATGGCGCTGGCCTCGCCCAGGCTGCGATACAGCTTCTCGGCCGCCGGGGTGGTCAGGGTCGCGGCAGCGCCTGCCTCGATCCGCGCCAGGGTGGAGAGGCTGTCGCCGCCGGCCAGCCCGCCGCCGACATTGACCAAAGCGGCCTCCGGCCAGGCGCCGGGCTCGGGGCGCGGAAACAGCACCCGCAGCGGCGCCGCCTGGTAGAGGTGGCGCAGCCGCGCGCCACCCTGTGGGGCGGCGGGGTCGGGTGCGAAATGCAGCTCGGCGCGGCCATGGGCGCGCTGGTGGCGGGGCAGGGGCAGGCTCATCGGCGCCGCCCCATGCAAGGCGCGGGCCGCTCAGCCATGCCCCAGCACCCGCACCGCCAGCGCCGCGGCGGCGGCGCGGTTCTCGACGCCGAGCTTGGCGAAAATCCCCTCCAGATGCTTGTTCACCGTGCGCGGGCTCATCACCAGGATCTCGGCGATGTCGCGATTGGCCTTGCCGCGGCCGATCCACAGCAGCACCTCGGCCTCGCGCGCCGTCAGGCCGAGGCGGTCGCGCAGCACGCTTTCCTCCCGCCCCGGCGCCAGGGCGGTGACGCGCAGCAGCAGCTCCTCCGGCCCGATCTGGCCGACATGGTGGAACTCCACCTGCCGCCCATCGGACAGCGCCACGGGCGGGAGGCGCGGCGCCTCGCCCTCGGCCAGCGGCAGCCAGCCCGGCAGGCGCAGCAGCAGCGGCGAATCCTCGTCCTCGGGGCAGGTGGCGCGCAGCAGCGCGCCGGCCTGCGGCGTGGCCCAGAGCACGGCGCCTTCGCGATCCACCGCCAGCAGGTAGCGCCCGGCGACGTCGAGCGCCGCATGCGCGCTGCGCGTCAGCCGCGCATTGGCCAGATGCGCGCCGATGCGCGCCAGCACCTCGTCGGGTGCCACCGGCTTGATGACATAGTCGACACCGCCGGCATCGAAGCCGCGCACCACATCCTCGCTCTCGGTGAGCCCGGTCATGAAGATGACGGGCACCGAGATCAGCGCGGCGTTGCGCTTCATGCGGCGGCAGGCCTCGAACCCGTCCATGCCGGGCATCACCGCATCCATCAGCACGATGTCGGGGGTGATGCGCTCGATCACATTCATGGCGGCGGCGGCCGATTGCGCCACCAGCACCATGTAGCCGGCGCCCTCCAGCGTGTCGTTCAGCAGGCCGAGCGTGCCGGGCGCGTCATCGACCACCAGCACGATGTCGCGGCGCTCGCCGGGCCGGTCGGGAAGGCGGTCAGGCATCGGGGGCCTCCTGCGGCAGCGCGGCCAGGAAGGCGTCCAGCCGGTATTCGGAAATATAGCCGCGCAGCTCGGCGATGGCCGGCGCCGCCTCGGGGGCCTCGCGCTCCAGCGTGTCCAGCCGCTCGCGCAGGCCGCCGACATAGCCGATGGCGGCGAGCTGGCGCAGCCCCGCCGCCTGGGCAGGGCTGAGCCGCGCCGTGCCCGGCGCCGGCAGGGCAGGGGCGGGATCGGCGAAGGTCCAGGTGACACCGAGCAGCGCGCCGATCTTCTCCAGCAGCGCGGGCAGCGAGAGCGGCTTCGGCAGCACGTCGTCATGATGCTGGCCTTCGCGCGGCGGCGCGAGCTCCAGCGCATTGGCCGAGACCATCAGGATCGGCACGCGCTCCCCCTCGGCCTCGCGCAGGCGCTGCGCCAGCTCCCACCCCGTCATGCCCGGCATGGCGATGTCGAGCAGGTAGAGATCCGGCGCCTCCTGCCGCGCGAGGGCCAGGCATTCGGCGCCATCTGCGGCCTCGCGCACCGCGAAGCCCAGCGGTTCCAGCAGGTCGCGCACCAGGGCGCGATGCGCGGCATCGTCATCGGCCACCAGCACCTTCAGCGGGCGCTGCGCATCCTGCCGGCCGGTGACCGGGCGCTCGGCCTCCACCGGGCGCAGCGTCTTGCCGGAGAGCAGCAGCCGCACCCGAAAGCGGCTGCCCTCGCCGAGCCGGCTCCACACCGCGATGTCGCCGCCCATCACCTCGACCAGCGTCTTGGTGATGGTCAGGCCGAGGCCGACGCCGGGGGTGGAGGGGGCGTGGGAATTGGCGCCGCGCTGGAAGGGCTCGAAGATGCGGGCGAGATCCTCCTCGGCGATGCCGATGCCGGTGTCGATCACCTCGATCTCGGCGACCTCGGAGCGGAAGCGCAGCCGCAGCGTGACGCCGCCGGCGCGGGTGAATTTGATGGCGTTGGAGAGCAGGTTGATCAGGATCTGCCGCAGCCGGCGCTCATCCGTGTGCACCACCTCCGGCATGCGCTCGGGCGGGTCGAAGGTGAAGGCGATGCTCTTCGCCTCCGCCTGCAGCCGCAGCATCTGCACGATCTGGTCGAGGAATTCGGGGAAGCGGATCTCGTCGCGATACAGCTCGATCCGCCCGGCCTCGATCTTGGAGATGTCGAGCAGCCCCTCGATCAGCGCCGCCAGGTGTTCGCCGCTGCGGCGGATGGTGCGCAGCCCGTCGCGCCGCCGCTCCGGGATGGCGGTGTCGCGCTCCAGCAGCTGGGCATAGCCCAGGATGGCGTTCAGCGGCGAGCGCAGCTCGTGGCTGATGCCGATGACGTAGCGGCTTTTCGCCAGATTGGCGGCCTCGGCCGCTTCCTTGGCCTTTTGGAGCGCGGCGTCGGTGCGCTGATGGGCGCGGATCTCGCTCATCAGCAGGCTGGTCTGGCGGCGGGTTTCCTCCTGCGCCACCAGGCGGGATTGCCGCGCCAGCACCAGCGCCCAGGCGGTGATGCCGCCGATCACCAGCAGCACGAAGAAGGCCTTCCAGAAGGCGGTGTCGAGATGCGCGCTGGCCGGCGTCTGCGCCCGGATGCCGAGGAAGACCAGGGAGATGGTCGCGGCAAAGGACAGAAAGACCAGCATGAAGGAGCCGACCGGCGTCAGCAGCGCGGCGATCACGCCCTCCGGCAGGGCGGCGCGCAGCGGCGTCATGATCTGGGCGGAGAGCCTTGCATGCGGCTTGCAGCCATCGCCGCAGCGCGCATCGAGCGAGCAGCAGAGCGAGCAGATCGGGCCCGTATAGACCGGGCAATAGGCCATGTCGCGCGGCTCGAACTCATGCTCGCAGATGACGCAGTGCAGCCCCGGGCGCTGCGCCCAGGCGGCGCGCGGCTTGCGCGCCAGATAGTAGCGGCCGCCCGTGGCCCAGGCGATGGCCGGGGCGGCGGCGAAGGCGATGCCGAAGGCGATGAAGGTGGACATGGCCTGGGCCAGCGCGCCCAGCACCCCGTAATAGGCGAGGAACGAGCCTATGACCGAAAGAAACATGGCGCCGACGCCGACCGGGTTGACGTCGTAGAGATGCGCCCGCTTGAACTCGATGCCCTTCGGGCTGAGGCCGAGCGGCTTGTTGATGGCGAGGTCCGCCACCAGCGCGCCCATCCAGGCCGCGGCGACGTTGGAATAGACGAACAGCACCTGCTCGATGGTGTTGTAGACGCCGAGCTCCATCAGCAGCAGGGCGACGGCGATGTTGAACACCAGCCAGACCACCCGCCCCGGATGGCTATGGGTCAATCGGGAAAAAAAATTCGACCAGGCGAGGGAGCCGGCATAGGCGTTGGTGACGTTGATCTTGATCTGCGACAGCGCCACGAAGACGGAGGTGACGATCAGCACCAAAGTGGGCGAGGCCAGCAGATAGCCGAAGGCCAGGCGGTACATCTCGGCCGGCTGCACGGCTTCGGCCACCGACAGCCCGGCGCGCAGCGCGGCATAGGCGAGGAAGGAGCCGGCCAGCAGCTTCAGCACGTCGAAGGCGATCCAGCCCGGGCCGCCGGCCAGCAGCGCGCCCCACCAGACCCAGGGCTTCTGGCGCTCCCGCGGCGGCAGGAAGCGGATATAGTCGACCTGCTCGCCGGTCTGGGTGATCAGCGCGAAGAGCACCGAGGCGGCGGCGCCGAAGGCCAGCAGGTCGAAGCCGCCGGTGCCGCGTTCGCCCGCATACTGCGTCCAGCCCTCGATCCAGTCCGGGTTGGCGACCAGCAGCGCGATCAGCGGCAGCACGTTCAGCAGCAGCCAGACCGGCTGGGTCCAGGTCTGCACGCGGCTGATGAAGCTGATGCCATGCGTGACCAGCGGCACGACCACCACGGCGCACAGGATGTATCCCAGCCAGAGCGGAACTGAAAAAAAGCTGTCCAGCATCGCCGCCAGGATCACCGCCTCGATCCCGAAGAAGATGAAGGTGAAGCTGGCATAGATCAGCGAGGTGACGGTGGAGCCGATATAGCCGAAGCCGGCGCCGCGGGTGAGCAGGTCGATATCCACCCCGGCGCGCGCCGCGGCGTGGCAGATCGGCAGGCTGGCCAGGAAGATCAGCACCGAGACGAAGAGGATGGCGGCGACGCTGTTGGTGAAGCCATGCGCGACCGTCAGCGCGCCGCCGATCGCCTCCAGCGCCAGGAAGGAGATCGAGCCGAGGGCGGTGTTGGCCACCCGGAAGGCCGACCATTTGCGCGCGCTCTCCGCCGTGAAGCGGAGCGCGTAATCCTCCATGCTCTCATCGGCCACCCAGCGATTGTAGTCGCGCCGGATGCGCAGGATGCGCTGGCGGGTCGCCATGCGGGGTGGTGGTCCTGGCCTGCTCTCGGGGTAGGGCGAGAGTGGGGCCAGGGCGCGCCCAGGGTCAAGCGCGCCCCGCCTACGTCATTTGACGTATAACGCCCGACCTCACGCCAGGGCGAGGATCAGCGCCATGCGGGGCGGCAGCGTCCGCCTCCCCAGGAGAAGCGATCCATGACCCAGAGGCTTATCGTCTCCCGCCGCGCCCTGCTGGCCGGCGCCGCCGGCGCGCTGGCCATGCCGGCCATCCGCCCCGCCTTCGCGCAAGGCGCGCCGATCAAGGTCGGCGTGCTGCACTCCCTCTCCGGCACCATGGCGATCAGCGAGACGGCGCTGCGCGACACGGTGCTGATGATGGTCGAGTGGATCAACAGCCAGGGCGGGCTGCTCGGCCGCCGCGTCGAGGCGGTGGTGGTCGACCCCGCCTCCAACTGGCCGCTCTTTGCCGAGAAGGCGCGCGAGCTGCTGCAGGTCCACAAGGTGGATGTCACCTTCGGCTGCTGGACCTCGGTCTCCCGCAAATCCGTGCTGCCGGTCTATGAGGAACTGAACGGCCTGCTCTTCTACCCGGTGCAGTATGAGGGCGAGGAGCAGTCGCGCAACGTCTTCTACACCGGCGCCGCGCCGAACCAGCAGGCGATCCCGGCGGTGGAATATCTGATGAGCGATGATGGCGGCGGGGCGAAGCGCATCGCGCTGCTCGGCACCGATTATGTCTATCCGCGCACCACCAACCGCATCCTGCGCGCCTTCCTGAACTCCAAGGGCATCTCGGATGCCGACATCATGGAGGAATACACGCCCTTCGGCCATTCCGACTGGCAGGGCATCGTCAGCCGCGTCAAGCGCTTCGCCGGCGAGGGCAAGAAGACCGCCATCGTCTCGACCATCAATGGCGACGCCAATGTCCCCTTCTACCGCGAGCTGGGCAACCAGGGCATCCGCGCCGAGGACATCCCCTCCGTCGCCTTCTCGGTGGGCGAGGAGGAGCTGGCCGGCATCGACACCAAGCCGCTGGTCGGCCACCTGGCCGCGTGGAACTACTTCATGTCGGTCGAGAGCCCGGTGAACGCCCAGTTCAAGCAGATGTGGGCCGCCTACATCAAGAACCCGAAGCGCGTCACCAACGACCCGATGGAGGCCACCTATACCGGCTTCCGCATGTGGGCGCAGGCGGTGGCCAAGGCCGGCACCACCTCGGTCGATGCGGTGCGCACCGCCATGTACGGCCAGAAGGTCGAGGCGCCCTGCGGCTACACCGAGGAGATGTTCGACAACCACCACCTGTCGAAGCCGGTGATGATCGGCGAGATCATGGAGAACGGCCAGTTCAACGTCGTCTACAAGACGCCCACCGCCATCAAGGCGGAGAACTGGTCGCCCTTCATCCCCGAGAACGCCAACCGCCGCCGCGGCTGAGTCTGGCGACGCAGAGGCCATGGCCCTCCAGCACACAACCAAGGCCATGGCCCACACGGCAACGCCGCGCCGGGACGGAGACCCCTCCGCCCCGGCGCGGCGAACCGCTTCGGAGAGGGACGGCGGCAGCCGGATGGTGCGATGAAATACCTGCTGGTCCTGCTGCTGCTGGCGCTGCCGGCGCGCGCGCAGGATGGTTTCACCGCCGCGCTGGCCGGGCTGGCGGGCAATTTCGCCGCCCAGGCCGAGGCGGTGGAGCGGCTCGGCGCGCTGGGCGACCCGCGCGCCCTGCCGGTGCTGCAGGCGCTGGCCGATGGGCGGCTGCAGAAGCGCCCCGACGGCACGCTGCTGATCCGCGAGGGCGAGGCACTGCGCGAGGCCGCGACCGGCGCCGCCAGCACCGAGGCGGGCGAGACCATCCGCATCAACAACCGCGTGCGCGGCGCGCTGCGCGGCGCCTTCGGCCGGCTGCAGCTGCTCTCCCCGGTGGAGGCGGAGCGGCTGGCGGCGGCCGAGGGCCTGTTCCGCAGCCGCAGCGCCGAGAATGTCATGCTGCTGGAGGATGCGCTGGGCCGTGAGAGCTCCGCCCGCATCCGCCCGGTGATGGAGCTGGCGCTGGCCGCCTCGCGCCTCGCCGCGCCGGAGGAGAGCGCGAAGCGCCAGGGCATCATCCTGCTCGGCGGCGCCAACTCGCCCGAGGCACGCGCGGTGCTGCTGGAGGCGCGCGCCGCCAATGCCGCGCTGGCGCCCGAGATCGACCAGGCGGTCGCCGCCATCGACCGCCGGCTGCAGCTGAAGCGCGCGGCGGAGACGGCCTTCCAGGGCCTCTCCCTCGGCTCCATCCTGCTGCTGGCGGCGCTTGGCCTCGCCGTCACCTTCGGCGTGATGGGCGTGATCAACATGGCGCATGGCGAGATGGTGATGCTCGGCGCCTACACCACGGTGGTGGTGCAGGAGGCGCTGCGCGGCATCCCGGCGCTCGCCCCGCTCTCCCTGCCGCTCTCGGTGCCCGCGGCCTTCCTGGTGACGGCGGCGGTGGGCGTCGCGCTGGAGCGCGGGCTGATCCGCCACCTCTATGGCCGGCCGCTGGAGACGCTGCTGATGACCTTCGGCGTCGGCATGATCCTGCAGCAATCGGTGCGGCTGATCTTCGGCGCGCAGAATCGCGAAGTGGTCAGCCCCGCCTGGATGCAGGGCACCCTGCTGCTGCCCGGGGGCATCGAGGTCACCCAGAACCGCCTCTGGATTATTTTTTTCAGTTTGGTTGTGCTGGGTTTGACGGTCGCGGCCATCCGCTTCACCCGCTTCGGTCTGGAGATGCGCGCGGTGGTGCAGAATCGCCGCATCGCCGCCACCATGGGCATCCGCACCGGGCGGGTCGACGCCATGACCTTCGCCTTCGGCTCGGGCATCGCCGGCATGGCCGGCGTCGCGCTCAGCCAGATCGACAATGTCTCGCCCAATCTCGGCACCGGCTACATCATCGACAGCTTCATGGTGGTGGTGTTCGGCGGCGTGGGCTCGCTCGCCGGCACCATGATCGGCGCCTTCACGCTGGGCATCGTCAACAAGATGCTGGAGCCCTGGGCCGGCGCGGTGCTGGCCAAGATCGCCGTGCTGGTCGGCATCATGCTGTTCATCCAGCGCCGGCCGAAGGGCCTGTTCGCGCTGAAGGGAAGGGCGGCCGAGCAATGAGCGCCTCTGTCTCCGTGCCGCAGCGTCTGCGCCCGGCGCCCGGCACCATCCTGCGCGGCCTGCTGCTGGCCGGCCTCGCGGTGCTGGCGCTGCTGCCGGTGCTGAACCGGCTGCCGCCGGATGCCGCCCTCTATGTCTCCGACTTCACCGTCGCCGTCTCGGGCAAATGGATCTGCTACGCCATCCTGGCGCTGGCGATCGACCTGGCCTGGGGCTATGCGGGCATTCTCAGCCTCGGCCATGGCGCCTTCTTCGCGCTCGGCGGCTATGCCATCGGCATGCATCTGATGCGGCTGATCGGCCCGCGCGGCGTCTATGGCCATCCGGTGCTGCCGGATTTCATGGTCTTCCTCGGCTGGACCGAGCTGCCCTGGTACTGGTGGGGTTTTTCCAGTTTCCCCTTTGCTTTCGCCATGGCTCTGGTCGTGCCGGGGCTGCTGGCGGGGCTGGTGGGCTACCTCGCCTTCCGCAGCCGCATCACCGGCGTCTATCTCTCCATCATCACCCAGGCCATGACCTATGCGCTGATGCTGGCCTTCTTCCGCAACGATATGGGCTTTGGCGGCAATAACGGCTTCACCGATTTCAAGGAGCTGCTGGGCCTGCCGCTGAACACGGCCGCGGCGCGCGCGGCGCTGTTCTACGCGGCGCTGCTGGCGCTGGTGGGCGCGCTGCTGCTCTGCCGCCATGTCACCCGCTCCAAGCTCGGCCGCGTTCTGGTGGCGGTGCGCGACGCCGAAAGCCGCGTGCGCTTCCTGGGCTACGACACCACGCGGGTGAAGCTCTCGGTCTTCGTGCTCTCCGCCATGCTGGCGGGGCTGGCGGGCGCGCTCTACACCCCGCTGGTCGGCATCATCAACCCGGGCGAGTTCAGCCCCGGCAACTCGATCGAGGCGGTGGTCTGGGTCGCCGTCGGCGGGCGCGGCACGCTGGTGGGCGCGCTGGTCGGCGCCTTCTCGGTCAATGCCATCAAGACCTGGCTGACCTCCTTCGCCCCCGATCTCTGGCTGTTCGTCCTTGGCGGGCTGTTCGTGGCGGTGACGCTGTTCCTGCCGCGCGGCCTGGTCGGGCTGCTGCAGAAGGGAGAGGGCAAGTGAGCGGCGCGCGCCTCTATCTCGACGGCGTCTCGGTGGTCTTCGACGGCTTCCGCGCGTTGAACAATCTCTCCCTCATCGTCGAGCCCGGGGAGCTGCGGGCGATCATCGGCCCGAACGGCGCCGGCAAGACGACGATGATGGACATCATCACCGGCAAGACGCGCCCGACCGCGGGCACCGTCACCTTCGGCGAGCGCGACCTGACGAAGCTGGACGAGGCGACCATCGCCAATCTCGGCATCGGCCGGAAATTCCAGAAGCCCACGGTGTTCGACGCGCTGACGGTGTTTGAGAATCTGGAACTGGCGCTGAAGGCGCCGCGCGACCCCTGGTCCTGCCTGCGCTGGGTGCTCTCCGGCGAGGCGCGGCGGAAGATCGAGACGGTACTGGAGGAGATCGGCCTGGCCGAGCGCGCCGCCGACCGCGCCGCCATCCTCTCCCACGGCCAGCGGCAATGGCTGGAGATCGGCATGCTGCTGATGCAGGAGCCGCAGCTTCTGCTTGTGGACGAGCCGGTGGCCGGCATGACCGACCAGGAGACCGAGCACACCGCCGCCCTGCTGCGCCGCATCGCCGGCAGCCGCAGCGTGGTGGTGGTGGAGCATGACCTCGAATTCGTCCGCGCGCTGGGCGAGAAGGTGACGGTGCTGTGCGAGGGCTCGGTGCTGTCCGAGGGCAGCATCGACCATGTGCAGAACGACCCGCGCGTCATCGAAGTCTATCTGGGGCGCTGAACCATGCTGCGTGTCGAGAATATCGATCTCTTCTACGGCGCCAGCCGGGCGCTGCGCGGCGTCTCCCTCGGTGCCGATCCGGGCGCCATCACCTGCGTGCTGGGGCGCAATGGCGTCGGCAAATCCTCGCTGATGCGCGCCATTGTCGGGCTGGAGCGCATCAGGGGCGGGCGCATCCTCTGGGAGGGAAGGGATGTCTCCAGCCTCTCCGCCGCCGACCGGGCGCGCGCCGGCATCGGCTATGTGCCGCAGGGGCGCGAGATTTTTCCGTTTCTCACCGTGCGGGAGAATCTGGAAACCGCCCTGGCCGCCGCCCCGCGCGGCAGCAAGGTGCCGGACGACGTGTTCGAGCTCTTCCCAATCCTGAAGCAGTTCCTGCGCCGGCGCGGCGGCGACCTCTCGGGCGGGCAGCAGCAGCAGCTGGCCATCGCCCGCGCGCTGACCGCGCGGCCGCGCCTGCTGATCCTCGACGAGCCGACCGAGGGCATCCAGCCCAATGTCATCAAGGACATCGCCCGCGTCATCGCGCTGCTGGCGAAGAGCCGCAACATGGCGGTGGTACTGGTCGAGCAGTATTACGAATTCGCCCGCGAGCTCGGCGACCAGCTGGCCATCATGGTGCGCGGGGAGGTGGCGCTGGCCGGCCTCGCCGGCTCGCTGGAGGAGGAGGCGGTGCGGCGGCTGCTGACCGTCTAGCCGCGCTCAGGCCCTCTCCTTTCAGCCCTCCAGCGGGTCGGGGCCGTAGCGGTTGGGGCCGCGCACCCCGTCGCGGCAGCACAGGCTGATGAACATCCAGATCCAGCCGATGATCGGCAGCAGGATCAGCAGCGACCACCAGCCGCTGCGGCCGCGATCATGCCAGCGCTTGGTGGCGCCGGCGAAGCCGGGGATGCAGTTCAGCCAGAACACCGCCTCGGCCAGCATGCCGCCGCCGAGGCGCAGTTCGAACCGGTAGCCGGCGGCCTCCACCGTGGGCACCAGCCCGGGCAGCACCCGCCACTCGGCGCCGAAGATCCAGGCATCCAGCACCACCGCCAGGATGTAGGCGCCGAGCAGCGGCAGCAGATAGGCCAGCCAATAGGTGCTGAGCGGAATGCGGCCGCGGAAGGACAACCAGCTCTTCAGCCCCATGCGGCCGCGCGCTCCTCACATCGTCGCGCCGATCGGCCAGGGGGCGAATTCGGCGGCACCGAAATCGTATTGCTCGCTTTTCGTCCGTTCGCCAGAGGCGACGCGCAGGATCAACTGAAAGATCCGCTCGCCGCATTCCGCGACGCTTTCGCGGCCCGAGAGGATGGTGCCGCAATTCACGTCCATATCCTCCTCCATGCGCTCATACATCGCCGAATTGGTGGCGAGCTTGATGGAGGGCGCCGGCTTGCAGCCGAAGACGCTGCCGCGGCCGGTGGTGAAGCAGACCATGTTGGCGCCGCCCGCCACCTGGCCGGTGGCCGCCACCGGGTCGTAGCCGGGCGTGTCCATGAAGACGAAGCCCTTTTCCGTCACCGGCTCGGCATAGTTGTAGACGGCGGTCAGATTGGTGGTGCCGGCCTTGGCCATGGCGCCGAGCGACTTCTCCAGGATGGTCGTCAGCCCGCCGGCCTTGTTGCCGGGGGAGGGGTTGCTGTTCAGCTCGGCCTGGCCGCGCTCGGCATATTCCTCCCACCAGCGCATCAGCCCGACCAGTTTTTCTCCGACTTCGCGGGAGGTGGCGCGGCGGGTCAGCAGATGCTCGGCGCCATAGGTCTCCGGCGTCTCGGACAGGATGACGGTGCCGCCATGGCGGACCAGCAGGTCGGAGGCGGCGCCCAGCGCCGGGTTGGCGGTGATGCCCGAATACCCGTCCGAGCCGCCGCATTGCAGGGCGATGGTCAGGTGGCTGGCGGGCACGCTCTGGCGGTGCACCTGGTTGGCCTCGGCCAGCACCTCGCGCACGAAGGCGATGCCGGCCTCCACCGTCTTGCGGGTGCCGCCCATCTCCTGGATGTCCATGTTGCGCAGCCGGCCGGCCAAATTCTGCTCGGCCAGCAGGCCGGAGATCTGGTTGACCTCGCAGCCCAGCCCGATGGCGATGACATGGCTGAAATTGACGTGCCGCGCATAGCCGGCGAGCGTGCGCCGCAGCAGGCGCAGCCCGTCATTGTCGCCCATGCCGCAGCCGGTCTTGTGGGTCAGCGCGACGACGCCATCGACATTGGGGAATTCGGCCAGCGGATCGCTGCCGGTGAAGGGATTGCGCCTGAACGCATCGGCGATCATCGAGGCGACATGCGCCGAGCAGTTCACGCTGGTGACGATGCCGATGTAGTTGCGGGTGGCCACCCGCCCATCCGGCCGCAGGATGCCCTGGAATGTCGCCGGCTGCGGCACATACAGCGTGGGCTTCGCATCGACGCCCCAGGCGTAATCCTTGTCGAAATCGCCCATGCCGCAATTCTGGGTGTGCACCCAGTCACCGGGCGCGATGGGCTGGGTGGCGAAGCCGATGATCTGGCCGTAGCGCTTCACCGCCTCGCCCGGCGCATGGGCACGCACCGCCACCTTGTGGCCGGGGGGGATGCGCGTGGCGGTGGCGATGCCGGGTGCCACCGGCGTGCCTTCCGGCGCGGCGCGGCGGGCGATCATCACGCTGTCCTCGGGATGCAGACGGATGAAGGGTGTCTCGGACAGGGCATCCATTGTCTTGTTTCCTCCAGGGGACGGTCATCCTAGGCCCGTGCGGCCATGGGGTTCCACCCCCGGGGCCCTGCCGCGCGGCCCCGTGGCGGGCGCAGCAAAAAAGCCGCCCCCGGAGGAGGCGGCTTCGCGGCGGACAGGCTCCCGCTTGCCAGGCAGGCAGTGCAACAGGTCCGGTTCAGCGGCCCACCGTGCCCTCCGGCAGCGGCAGCCCGAAAGAAAAGCGTCCCGCCTCTTAACCGGACGGCGGCAGCCCGAAAAAATCAAGCGCCCGGGGCGTATTTGATGGCGCAGCCATAGTTGCGGGTGACGGGCTGCGCCACCGGGCGACCTTCCGCCACCGCCAGCATGGCGTTGCGCGCCAGCGGCTCGGCCTTGGCCACGTCGTCCACGCGGTTGGAGGCGATGCTGTCGATGCCGCCCATGTAGCGCAGCACGCCTTCGGCATCGATCACATACATATGCGGCGTGGTGGTGGCGCCATAGGCGCGGGCCATGCGGCTCTGCGGGTCCAGCAGCACGGCGGCGGGGGCGGCGCTGCGCTCGGTGGTCAGGGCCTTCGCCTGCTCGGCCGTCACATGCCCCTGCTCGCCGGGCGGCGAGGAGATGACGGAGAGCCAGACCACACCCTTCTCGGCGGCCAGGCGCTGCAGCCCCTGCATGTTGCTGCTGTTGTAGTGCTTCCGCACGAAGGGGCAGTCATGGTTGGTCCATTCCAGCATGACCACCTTGCCGCGGAACTCGGCGAGGGAGCGGCTGCGCCCATCCTGGTCGGGCGCGGTGAAATCGGGCGCCGCGGCGCCGATGGCGGGCGCGGCATAGGCCAGCCGCGGCAGCACCGGCATCAGCACGGCGCCCAGCGGGATGGCGAGAGTGGCACGGCGGGACAGCAGCTTGGCCATGGTCGGTCACTCCGTTCGAAGGGTGTGTTGGCCCGAGGATCAGCCGGGCGGCAGCGCCTCGAGCACCAGGGATTCGGTCAGGATCTGCGGCAGCAGCGTGGGCTGGCCGCCGCCGGCGGGATAGACGAGGTAGAGTGGCACGCCCTCCCGCCCATGCGCGCGCAGCACGGCGGCGATGGCGGGGCCGCCATCGGTCCAGTCGCCCTTGAGATAGGCGATGTTGCGCTGCGCGAAGGCCTGCCGCACCGCCTCGCCCGAGAGGGCGACACGCTCATTCACCTTGCAGGTGATGCACCAGGCCGCGGTCATATTGACGAAGACGGGGCGGCCCTCGGCGCGCAAGGCGGCCAGCCGCGCCTCGGACCAGGGCTCTTCCCCGGGGATGGTGGCGGCGCCCACCGCGCCGGTCGCGGCCCGCGCGGCGCCGCCCAGCTGCGGCAGCAGGGCGAGTGCCGCCAGCAGGGCGATGGCGGCGCCGCCGCGCCCGGCCCAGCGGCCGCGCGGGCCGGAGGCCGCCTGCGCCCGGCCCAGCGCCCAGGCGGCGAAGCCCACCGCCAGCCCGCCGGCCAGGGCAGCGGCCAGCCCCTCGGGCCCGACCTGCTGCGCCAGCACCCAGAGCAGCCACAGCGCCGCGCCATACATCGGGAAGGCCAGGATTTCTTTCAGTCGTTCCATCCAGGCGCCGGGGCGGGGCAGGCGGTGGGCCAGGCCCGGAAACAGCGCCAGCAGCGCATAGGGGGCGGCCATGCCAAGCCCCATGGCGGCGAAGACCGCCAGCATGGCGGGGGGCGGCATCAGCATGGCGGCGCCGATGGCGGCGGCCATGAAGGGCGCGGTGCAGGGGGTGGCGACCAGCACCGCCAGCCCGCCGGTGGCGAAGCTGCCGAGATGCCCGCCGCGCGCCGCCGCGCCCGAGCCCAGCGCCACCGGCCCGCCGATCTGGAACACGCCGGAGAGGTTCAGCCCGACCGCCAGCATCAGCCAGCCCATGAAGGTGACAAACAGCGGCGAGGTGAACTGGAAGCCCCAGCCGGCGACGCCGCCCGCCGCGCGCAGCGCCAGCATGGCGCCGGCCAGCGCCAGGAAGGAGAGCACCACGCCGGCCGTGTAGCTGGCCGCATGGCCGCGCACCGTGCCGCGCGCCGCGCCGGAAAGCCGCGCGATGCCCATCGCCTTCATCGCCAGGATGGGGAAGACGCAGGGCATCAGGTTCAGGATCAGCCCGCCGAGGGCCGCCCATAGCGCCGCCTGCCACAGCGGCAGCGCGCTGCCCGGCGCGGCCAGCGGCGCCGGCACCGGGCCGGGCGTGGCGGAGATGGTGTAGGCGCCGCGCGCTCCGGCGGCGTCGGTCAGCACCAGCACGCCCTCGATCGGGCCGGCGGGAAGCGGGGCGGCGCCGCGCGGCAGAGCCAGGCGCAGCGCGCCATCGGCCAGCTGCATGGCCTGCGCGCCGGCATGGTCCAGCACGCCCCATTCGGCGGGGAAGAACTGCGCCTCCCGCAGCGTGCCGGGGGCGAAATCCGGGCTGTCCAGGCGCAGCGCGCCCGTCTGGCCCTCGAAGCCCAGGCTTGCCGGCCAGGGGGAGGGGCGGGGCAGGCTGGCCTCGGCCTGGCGGAAGGCGTCGGTCAGCGCCGGGTCGGGGCGGGCGGTGGGCTCCACCGGCAGGTCGAGGCGGAACACGCCCTCCTCCGGGATGCAGACCTTCTCGCAGACCAGCCAGCTGCCCTTCGCCTCGATGGTGAAGACCTGCCCAGGCTGCAGCTCGGAGGGCGGCGTCACCGTCAGCGGCAGCAGCACCTGGCCCTCATAGCCGTAATTGACCAGCGGGCCGAAGGGCATGCGGTAGGGGGCGGGCCAGTCGAAGCCGGTGGCGCTGGCGCCCTGCGGCAGGTCCAGCTCCAGCTCCGGCGGCGTGCCGGCATCGCCCGGATTCTTCCAGTAGGTGTGCCAGCCCGGCGCCAGCGCCTGCCGCAGGCCGAGGCGGAAGGGCTGGCCCGGCGCCACCGACTGCACCTCGGCCGCCAGCGTCATGCGGGCGCGCTCGCTGGCCACCGGCGCGCTTTCCAGCGCGGCGGCGGGGCGCGCCAGCGGCGCGGCCAGCAGGCTCAGCACCAGGCCGGAGGCCAGCAAGGGGAGCGGGCGGAACATGGAAGAATGGAAACCTTTTTTGCGGCCGCGAGGAAGACGCTTCTGCGTGACGAATCGTCACGCAGGGCGCCGCCGCGCCGGGGGGCGCCTCAGCCCGGGCGCGGCTGCATATAGGCCTCGACCTCCGCCCCTGTCAGCGCCCCGCGCGCGAAGCCGAAGCTGCCCTGGTCGCGGATCTCCAGCGCCGCGCGGTGCAGCGCGCCGAGCGCCGTGCGCGCCAGCGACCCGCCCAGGCTGATGCGCTTCACCCCGGCCTCCGCCAGCTCGGCCACGGTGAAGACCGGGCCCACCAGCCCCATCACCACATTCACCGGCCGGTCCAGCGCGGCGCACAGCGTGCGGATCTGGCCGATCTCGCGCAGCCCGGGGGCGTAGAGCACCTCCGCCCCGGCCTCGGCATAGGCCTGCAGGCGGCGGATGGTGTCGTCGAGGTCCGGGCGCCCATGCAGGAAATTCTCCGCCCGCGCGGTCAGCAGGAAGGGCAGGCCGCGCGCCGCCTCGGCCGCGGCGGCGACCCGCTCCACCGCCTGGTTGAAATCATAGATCGGCCGGGCGGGATCGCCGCTGGCATCCTCGATCGAGCCGCCGACCAGCCCCACCGCCGCCGCCTCATGCAGGGTGCGCACGCAATCCTCGGGGCGGTGGCCGAAGCCATTCTCGAGGTCGGCGGAGACGGGGAGGTCGACGGCCTCGACGATGGCGCGGGCATTGGCCAGCGTCTCCTCCCGCCCCGCCGCGCCATCGGGGCGGCCGAGCGAGAAGGCCAGGCCCGCGCTGGTGGTGGCCAGGGCGGCGAAGCCGAGGCCCGCCAGCAGCCGGGCGCTGCCGGCATCCCAGGGGTTGGGGATGATGAAGGCGCCGGGTGCGGCATGCAGGGCGCGGAACCGCGCCAGCTTCTCCTCGCGGGCCTGGCCCATGGCGAGTCTCTCCCTGTTGGCGTCCGTGAACAAAAACAGAATAGACGGGTTTGGCGCGGGGGCCAGTGGCTTTGCGCGGCCATCCCCGCCGCCCTGGCCGGGCCGGCCGCGGATGCGCTACAGCCGCGCGCATGGATGCCCTGCCGGAACTGCCCGTCACCGAAGCCCTGCCGCGCCTGATCGAGGCGCTGCGGCAGGGTCCGAACGCCGTGCTGGTGGCGCCGCCCGGCGCCGGCAAGACCACTTTGGTGCCGCTTGTGCTGCGCCACGAGGCCTGGGCGGACCGACAGAAAATCGTGGTGCTGGAGCCGCGCCGGGTTGCCGCCCGCGCCGCCGCCCGCCGCATGGCGGAGCTGCTGGGCGAGCCGCTCGGCCAGACGGTGGGCCTGGCCACCAGGCTGGAGCGCGCCGTCTCCGCCGCCACGCGGATCGAGGTGGTGACGGAAGGGCTGCTGGTGCGGCGGCTGCAGACCGATCCGGGCCTCGAGGGCACCGCCGCCGTGCTGTTCGACGAGGCGCATGAGCGCAATCTCGATACCGATCTGGCGCTGGCGCTCTGCCTCGATTTGCAGCGCGGGCTGCGGCCGGAGCTGCGCCTGCTGGCCATGTCCGCCACCATCGAGGCCCAGGGTTTTTCCCAGCTGCTCGGTGGCGCGCCGGTGATCGAGAGCCTCGGCCGCGCCTATCCCGTCGCGGTGCATCACCGCCAGCGCGACATCCAGGAGCCGCGCGACCTGCCCGAGGCGATGGCCAGCGCCATCCGCAGCGCCCTGGTCGAGCATCCGGGCGATGTGCTGGCCTTCCTGCCCGGCTGGAGCGAGATCCGCCGCACCGCCGAGCGCCTGGGCGGGGTGAAGGCCGAGGTGCTGCCGCTGCATGGCGAGCTGCCGCCTTCCGAGCAGGACCGCGCCCTCAACCCGTCAGCGAACCGGAAAGTGGTGCTGGCGACCTCGATCGCCGAGACCTCGCTGACCGTGCCCGGGGTGCGCATCGTCGTCGATGGCGGCTTCCGCCGCGCGCCCCGGCTGGACCCGGCCACGGGGCTGGCGCGGCTGGCGACCTTGCGCATCTCCCGCGCCGCCGCCGAGCAGCGCGCCGGCCGCGCCGGCCGCACCGAGCCCGGCGTCGCCATCCGCCTGTGGAGCGAGGCGCTGCATCGCGGCCTGCCGCTCGCCGACCGGCCGGAAATCCTCGAATCCGAACTCTCCGGCCTGGCGCTGGATTGCGCCGCATGGGGCAGCGATCCCGCGGAGATGGCCTTCCTCGACCCGCCGCCGGCGGGGATGCTCGCCGCCGGCCGCGCCCTGCTGCGCGACCTCGACGCGCTGGACGGGGAAGGGCGCATCACGCCGATGGGGCGGCGCATGGCGCGCATGGGCACGCATCCGCGCCTGGCCCGCATGATGGCCGAGGCCTCGGATGCCGAGGAAGCCGCGCTGGCCGCCGAGCTCGCCGCCCTGCTGGAGGAGCGCGACCCGATCCGTGGCCGCGAGGCACCGTCGGACATCCAGCTCCGCCTCGACCTGCTGCATGGCGCGGACGACCCGAATGCCGACCGTGCCGCGCTGGGGCGAATCCGGCGCGGCGTGACGCTGCACCGCCGGCGGCTCGGCGTGCCCGGCGGCACGCAGGCGTCCGGCGATGCCGGGCTGCTGCTGGCGGCCGGCTTCCCCGACCGCATCGCGGCGAAGCGCGGCAGCATGGATGGCGCCTTCCGCCTGGCCTCGGGCCAGGGCGCGCGGCTGCCCGCCACCGACCGGCTGGGCCGGTCGCCGCTGCTGGCGGTGGCCGATCTGGAACTGGCCGGCACCGAGGCCCGCATCCGCATGGCCGCGCCCCTGACCCGCGAGGCCCTGGAAAAGAAATTTCCGGAGCGGCTGGTGCGGGAGGAGGGCGCGGCCTTCGACGCCCGCGCCGGCGCGGTGGTGGCGCGGCGGCGGCTGCGGCTCGGCCCGCTGGTGCTGGAGGAGGCGACGCTGCCGCATGCCGACCCCGCCCTGCTGGCCGCCGCCCTGGCCGAGGCGGCGGCGGGGCGGGGCTTCCGCGATCTCGACTGGTCCAATGCCGCGCTGCAGACCCGCGCCCGCATCGCCTGGATGCGCCGCGCCGAGGGCGGGGAGTGGCCCGATGTCTCGGAGGAGGCGCTGGCGGCGGGCGGCGGCGCGTGGCTGGTGCCCTGGCTGTCGGGGCTGACCAAGCTGTCGCAGCTGAAATCGCTGGATGCGGTGGCGATGCTGCGCGGCCTGCTGCCGCACCCCCTGCCGCGACGGCTGGATGCCGAGCTGCCGCCGCGGCTCGACCTGCCGGGCGGGCGCAGCGCCGCCATCGACTATACCGGCGAGGTGCCGCGGCTGGAGGCGCGGGCGCAATTCCTGTTCGGCCTGGCTGGCCTGCCGAAGCTGGCGGGGGGGGAAATCCCGCTGCAGGTGGCGCTGCTTTCCCCGGCCGGGCGGCCGATCGCCGTCACCGCCGATCTCGCCGGTTTCTGGAAGGGCGCCTGGGCGGATGTGCGCAAGGATATGCGCGGCCGCTACCCGAAGCATGACTGGCCGGAGGATCCTTCCCGCTGAGAATCCGGCGTTCGGCGGGCGCGACGGAACCCCTGGCCGCCGCCGCCGTTCCCAGCGCACAGGGTGATGATCCTGGGTGCTTCAGCCATCCCCCCGGCTTGAAGCCAAGCCCAGGGTAGGCCCACATTCGTCGCGTCCCGGCGCCCATCTCGCGCCGATCAAGGAAGACCGCCCGATGCCCGCCCCCCGCCGCATGATCCTGGCCGGACTGGCCACCCTGGCCCTGGCCCCGCTCGCCCCCTCGCTCTCGCCCCTTGGCGCGCGGCCGGCGCTGGCGCAGCGCGCCGTGCTGCCGGATTTCGCCGATCTGGCCGAGCAGGTGCTGCCCGCCGTCGTCAACATCGCCGTGCTGTCCGAGCAGACCACGACGCAGATCCCGCCCGAGCTGCGCGGCACGCCCTTCGAGCGCTATTTCCGCGAGCGGCGCGGCAGCCAGCAGGTGCAGGGCGCGGGCTCCGGCTTCATCATCGACCCGGCCGGCTACATCGTCACCAACAACCATGTGGTCGGCAATGCGGTGCGGGTCGTCGTCTCGCTGCAGAACGGCACCGAGATGCCGGCCCGCGTCGTCGGCACCGATGAGCTGACCGACCTGGCGCTGCTGCGGGTGGAATCGCGCACGCCGCTGCCCTCCGTTGCCTGGGGCAGCTCGGCCAGCCTGCGCGTCGGCTCCTGGGTGCTGGCGGCGGGCAACCCGTTCAGCCTGGGCGGCACCGTCACCTCCGGCATCGTCTCCGCCCGCGGGCGCGAGATCGGCGCCGGGCCGTTCGACGATTTCATCCAGACCGATGCCGCCATCAACCCGGGCAATTCCGGCGGGCCGCTGTTCAACACGGCGGGCGAGGTGATCGGCATCAACACCGCCATCTACTCGCCCTCCGGCGCCTCGGCCGGCATCGGCTTCGCCACGCCCTCGGATCTGGCGCGCGGGGTGATCGAGCAGCTGCGCCGCGACGGGCGGGTGGAGCGCGGCTGGCTCGGCGTCGCGGTCGAGGATATGGGCGAGGAGGCGATGCCCGGTGGGCGCAACCGCGGCGTGCAAGTGCGCAGCGTCGAGCGCAACAGCCCCGCCGCCCGCGCCGGCCTGCGCGCCGGCGACATCGTCACGGCGCTGAATGGCGAGCGCATCGAGACCTCCCGCGCGCTGATCCGCAGCGTCGCCGGCACGCCGCCGGGGCAGACGGTGCGGCTGTCGCTGACCCGCGAGGGCCGCTCGCGCGACATGGCGGTGCAGGTCGGCCGCCGCCCCTCGGGGCCCTGAGGGGGGCCTGCGGCAGAACCCGGGGGCGGCCCGGTCGGGGGCGGCCACCGGGCCGGCCCCGGCCCGCCGGCGCGCTGCCCTGCGCCCCTCGCAGCCCCGCCCCGCTCGCCGCCGGCATGGCGAAGGTTGGCGTTTGAGTTGCGAGTGATTATGGATTGCGCGCTTCCCAGGGAAGGGCCGCTTTCTGTGACGTCTGCCCAAGCTTCCGCCCGCCCGGCCTGCCGCCACGGCGCGGGCCTTCGCCGCCATCCGGCCTCGCTCCGCCACGCCCCGCCGCGGGCGGGCGGCCGATGAGCGCCGGGCTGAGCCTGGCCGCGCCGGGCGCCGCCGCCGCCGGCTATCGCGCGCTGCTGGCGCGGCGCATCGCCGTGCTGGTGGGGCTGGTGGTGCTGCTGACGGCCTCGCTGCTGCTCGACATCGCCACCGGCCCGTCGCGGCTCGGCCTGTCCGATGTGGTGCGGGTGCTGCTGAACCCGTCCAGCGCCAGCGGCCCGGTCTCGGTCATCGTCTGGGATGTGCGGCTGCCCTACGCCATCATGGCGGTGCTGGTGGGCGCCGCCCTGGCCCTGGCGGGGGCCGAGATGCAGACGGTGCTGAACAACCCGCTGGCCAGCCCCTTCACGCTGGGCGTCTCCTCCGCCGCCTCGCTGGGCGCGGCGCTGGCCATCGTGCTGGGCGTCGGCCTGCCCTGGGTGCCGCAGGAATGGCTGCTCTCGGGCAATGCCTTCCTGTTCGCCTTCGGCTCGGTGCTGCTGCTGCGCACCCTGTCGCGGCTGCGCGGGGCGGGGGTGGAGGCGCTGGTGCTGTTCGGCATCGCCCTCGTCTTCGCCTTCAACGCCGCCGTGGCGCTGCTGCAATTCGTCGCCACCGAGCAGGCGCTGCAGCAGCTGGTGTTCTGGTCGATGGGCAGCCTGGCGCGCGCCACCTGGAGCAAGATCGGCATCATGGCGCTGGCGCTGGCCGTGGCGATTCCGTTTTCCGCCCGCGCCGCCTGGAAGCTGACGGCGCTGCGGCTGGGGGAGGAGCGGGCGCTGTCCTTCGGCATCAATGCCGACCGGCTGCGCGACGCGGCGCTGCTGCGCGTCTCCCTGCTCTCCGGCGTCTCGGTCGCCTTTGTCGGCACGATCGGCTTCATCGGCCTGATCGGCCCGCATGCGGCCCGCCTGCTGGTGGGGGAGGACCACCGCTTCTTCCTGCCGGCCGCCGCGCTGTGCGGCGCGCTGCTGCTGTCCTTGTCCTCGCTGGCCAGCAAGATGCTGGTGCCCGGGCTGCTGATCCCGATCGGCATCGTCACCGCGCTGGTCGGCGTGCCGGTGTTTGTGGCGCTGGTCTTCACCCGCGGCCGCCGTGCCGGCTGATGTTGACGCCGGTGGGCAGCGCCCACCGGCCCTGACAGAAGAAAGAAGGGGGCCTGGGGGAATTCCTTCCCCCAGCCTTGCCCTGGAGACTGCCCCGATGCGGCTCGAGATTTCCGGCCTGACCCTCGGCTATGGCCGCCGCCCGATCCTGACCGATGCCTCGCTGGAGGCGCTGCAGGGTGGCGGCATCACCGCGCTGGTCGGCCCCAACGGCGCCGGCAAGTCCACCCTGCTGCGCGGCCTGGCCGGGCTGCTGCCGGCGAAGGGCTCGGTGCGGCTGGACGGGCAGGAGATGGTGGGCCGCCGGCTGGAGGAGCGGGCGCGGCACATCGCCTATATGCCGCAGAGCCTGCCGCAGGGCGTGGCGCTGACGGTGCTGGAGGCGCTGCTGGGCGCGCTGCGGGCCAGCCCGACCGCGGAGGGGGTGCTGTCGGCCCAGGCCGCCACCGACCGCGCCGTGCATCTGCTGGAGCGGCTGGGCATCGGCCATCTGGCGCTGACCGCGCTGGACCGGCTCTCGGGCGGGCAGCGGCAGCTCGCCGGCCTGGCCCAGGCGCTGGTGCGCCGCCCGCGCGTGCTGCTGCTGGACGAGCCGACCAGCGCGCTGGATCTCCGCCACCAGCTCTCGGTGATGGCGCTGGTGCGGGAGCTGACGCGCCAGCACGGGCTGGTCACGGTGGTGGTGCTGCACGACCTGGCGCTGGCGGCGCGGTTCTCGGACGCGGTGGTGATGATCGCGGGGGGTGCCATTCGCGCCCAGGGCAGCCCGGAGGCGACGCTGACGCCGGCCATGCTGGCCGAGGTCTATGGCGTCTCGGCGCGGGTCGAGCGCTGCTCGATGGGGCACCTCCAGGTGCTGGCGGATTCGCCGCTGCCGGGCTGAGCCCGCCGGAGCGGGGCGGATGACGCGGTCATTGCGAACCGGTCACTTTCCCGCCTCTGGCGCGGCGGCGCGGCGCGCGGCATGTTGGCCGGCCCGGCGCCGCCCCGCCGGGAAGGCGATCCCGCAGGATCGCCGGGGGCGGCGCCGCCATGAGGAGTTGGCACCATGCGTATCCTGCTGGTGGAAGACGATGCCGAGGTCGGCCGCTTCGTGAAGAAGGGGCTGCAGGAAGCCGGGCACACGGTCGAGCACGCGGCCAATGGCCGGGACGGGTTGTTCATGGCGGCGGGCGAGAGCTTCGACCTGCTGGTGCTGGACCGCATGCTGCCGGGCGGGGTGGACGGTGTCCGCCTGGTGGAGACGCTGCGCGGCCAGGGCAACCACACGCCCGTGCTGTTCCTCTCGGCGCTGGCCGGGGTGGATGAGCGGGTGAAGGGGCTGAAGGCCGGCGGCGACGACTACCTGGTCAAGCCCTTCGCCTTCGCGGAACTCCTGGCCCGCGTCGAGGCGCTGGGCCGCCGCCCGGCGGTGGATGCGCCGGCGACGCGGCTGAAGGTCGCCGATCTGGAGCTGGACCTGCTGTCGCGCACGGTGACGCGGGCGGGGCGCAAGATCGACATCCAGCCGCGCGAATTCCGCCTGCTGGAGCATCTGATGCGCCATGCCGGCCAGGTCGTCACCCGCACCATGCTGCTGGAGAAGGTGTGGGACTATCATTTCGACCCGCAGACCAATGTCATCGACGTGCATGTCTCCCGCCTGCGGCAGAAGCTGGACAAGGGCCAGGACAAGCCGCTGATCCACACGGTGCGCAACGCCGGCTACATGATCCGCGCCGAGCCCTGAGCCCGGTGCCCGGCTGAGGGAAGCGCATGCCGCACCGGCGCAAGCAGTATCCGGGCCCGCTGTGGCGGCTGCTCTCCTCGGCGGGGTTCCGCTTCGCGACGCTGTTCGCGGCGCTGTTCCTGGCGGCGGGGCTGGCCTTCGCCGGCGTGCTCTGGTGGGGCACGGCCGGCACGCTGGAGCGGCAGACCGATGCCGCGATCCGCGCCGACGCCCATGCCCTGGCCGAGCGCTGGCGCGATTCCGGCGCCGATGGCGCGGTGGAGGCGATCGGCGAGCGGCTGGCCCTCGATGCCGAGGGGCAGTCGCTCTACCTGCTGCTGGACCCGCGGGGCGGGCGGCTGGCCGGCAATCTCGCCGCCCTGCCGCCGCAGGCCGAGGCGCGCTCCGGCGCCGGGTGGTACCGGCTCAGCCTCGACCATGACGAGGACGCGCCGGGCGAGGCGCGGCTCTATGTGCTCGACCTGCCGGGGGGCGCGACGCTCGCCGTCGGGCGCGAGGTCGGCGAGAAGCAGCGGCTGCGCGCCCTGCTGACCGAGGGGCTGGCCTGGGCCGCCTGCGCCGCGCTGCTCTTCGCGCTGCTCGGCGCCTGGCTGATGCGGCGCGCGCTGGAGCGGCGGCTGAGCCCGGCGGCCACCACCGCCGCGGTGATCGCCGGCGGCGATCTGTCGCACCGCGTGCCGCTCTCCCTGCATGACGACGAGTTCGACCGGCTGGGCGCCAGCATGAACGCCATGCTGGACCGCATCGCGCATCTGATGGACGGGGTGCGCGGCGTGTCGGACGCCATCGCGCATGATCTGCGCACGCCGATCTCGCGCGCCCGCTCCGGGCTGGAGGAGGCGCTGATCTCCGACAGCGACGACCCGGCGGTGCTGCGCGGCGCGATCGAGCGCGGCATCGCCGATCTCGACAACGTCACCCGCGTCTTCCAGGCGGTGCTGCGCATCGCCGAGGTGGAGGCGGGCGCCCGCCGCGCCGCCTTCGCGCCCTTCGACCTGGCGCTGGTACTGGCCGATGCGACCGAGCTGTACGGCGCCTCGGCCGAGGCGCGCGGCCAGGCGCTGCAGACCGAATGGCCGGAAGCGCTGCCGCTGGTGGGCGATCGCGACCTGCTGCTGCAGGTGCTGGCGAACCTGCTGGACAATGCGGTGAAGTTCACCCCGCCCGGCGGCACCATCAGCGTCTCGGCCGAGCGCGAGGCGGAGGCGGTGGTGGTGCAGGTGGCGGATGAGGGCCCCGGCCTGGCGCCGGAGGACCGGCAGCGCGTCGGCGAGCGCTTCTTCCGCACCGACCAGGCGCGCACCACGCCGGGCTCCGGGCTCGGCCTGTCGCTGGTGCGGGCGGTGGTGCAGCTGCATGGCGGCGCGCTGTGGTTCGAGGATGCCGGCGGCCCGCCGGAGCGGCCCGGTCTGCGGGTGCTGTTCCGCCTGCCGGCGACCCCCGACGGGACGGCATGACCCCCTCTTCATCCGCTGCCCATCGGGGGGTAGGGGCCTCCGCGTCAGTATGGTGTCCATGCTGTTGCGCCTGCCCTGCCTGCTGGCCCTCACGCTGGCCGCCCTGCCGGCCGCGGGGGCCGAGCTGCGCCTCCTCACGCCGAGCCTCGCCTATTGCGACGAGCTCAGCACCCGCTATGCGCGGCTGCCGCGGGCGCGGCAGGAGGTGGCGCGCGGCCTGGCGGTGGAGGGCGCGCGGCTCTGCCGCGACGGCTATGTGCGCACCGGTGTGGCCAAGCTGCGCCGGGCGCTGCGCGCCGCGCAGCCGCCGCGCGAGCAGCTGGCCGAGGATCCCGGCTGACCCGTCCGGCCTGGCGTCTCCGCCGGCATGAGGCGGCCGGCCGCCACGCTGGCCACGGCGCTGGCCGGGGCCGGGGCGCTGTGCGTCGGCATCGGGCTGGCGCGCTTCGCCTATGTGCCGATCTTCCCCGCCATGGTCGCCGCCGGCTGGGTGGATGGCGGCGGGGCCGGGCTGCTCGGCGCCTGCAATTTCTCCGGCTATCTCGTGGGGGCGCTGGGCGGGCGGTGGCTGGGCCGGCGGCTCGGCGTGCCGCGCGCGCTGGATGCCGGCATGGTGCTGGCCCTGCTCTGCTTCCTGGCCTGCGCGCTGCATTGGGGCGGGGTGTCGGGGCTGCTCTGGCTGGCGCTGTGGCGGGCGCTGGCGGGGGTGGCGGGCGGGGTGCTGATGGCGCTGGCCGGCCCGGCCGTGCAGGCGGTGACGCCGGTGGAGGGGCGTGGCGCGGCGGGGGGCGTGGTGGTCTCGGGCGTCGGTGCCGGGGTGGTGCTGGGGGCGCTGGCGGTGCCGGCGCTGCGGCCGGCGGGGGTGGAGGCGATCTGGCTCGGCCTGGCGGCGCTGACGCTGCTGCTGTGGCTCTGGCTGCGGCCGCGCTGGCCGGACCCGCCGGCGGCCGAGGTGATGCGGCTGCCGCAGGCGCAGGCGGTGCCGCGTGCGGCGGCGCTGATGACGGCCTATGGGCTGTCGGCGGCGGGGATGGCGGCGCCGATGGTGTATCTGGCCGATCTCGGCGCGCGCGGGCATGGGCTGGGGCCGCTGGCGCTGGGCGCGCTGTGGGCGCTGTTCGGGCTGGGCGGGGTGGCGGGCACGCTGCTGGGCGGGCGGGCGGTGGGGCGCATCGGCGGCCGCGCGACGCTGCTGGTCTGGCTCACGGTGCAGGTGGCGGCGCTGCTGGCGGCGCTGGGGCCGGGCGGCGGCTTCGTGCTGCTGGCGGCGCTGCTGGGCGGGTTTTCCGGCATCGGCATTTCCGCCGTGGCGCTGGGCGCGGTGCGGCAGCTATCGGGGGTGGCGGCGGGGCTGCTCTGGGTGCGGGCGACGGCCTTGTATGCGCTGGCGCAGGCGCTGACCGGCTTCGTGCTGGCGGCGCTGTTCCGCGCCAGTGGCGACAGCCATGCGCTGGTCTTTGCGGTGGCGCTGGCGCTGTCGGTGCTGGGCCTGCTGGTGGCGCTGCGGGTGCCGCGGCTGCGCCCCTGATGGCGGGGTCCGGGGGGACCCTGTCCCCCCGGCGGGGCCAGGGGCGGAGCCCCTGTTTTTTTGACTTATGCTGCCGGAAAGATATCCCCGATCCGCGCCGTCTCCGCCCAGTTCGGCGCCTGGTCCTTGTCGACCAGCACGGAGCGCACCCCTTCGGCGAAATCCGGATGCTGGGTGACCGGCCGGGTCAGGGCCAGTTCCAGCGCCAGGCAGGCGGCGAGATCCAGCGCCGCGCCGCGCCGCAGCAATTCCAGCGTGACGGCGACGGAGGTGGGGGAGACGCGGCGCAGGATGGCCAGCTGCTCGCGCGCCCAGTCGGTGTTCTCGGCTTCCAGCGCCGCCTCGATGCCGGCGCGGTCGGGCTGGCCGAAGCAGCGGGCGATGGCCGGGCGCAGCGCGTCGATGCGGGTCTCGCCGGGCGCTTCGGCGAAGCGGTCCAGCACGGCGATGTCGCCGCTTTCCAGCAGCGCCTCGCGCAGCGCGGGGAGGCGTTCGCGCGGCACGTAATGGGTGGCGAGCCCGGCGGAGACCGCCTCCGCCCCCTTCAGCCGCGCGCCGGTCAGCGCGATCCAGCGGCCGAGCCCGCCCTCCGGCCCGCCCGGCAGGCGCGGCAGGACATGGCTGGTGCCGACATCGGGGAAGAGGGCGATGGCGGTCTCCGGCATGGCCAGCAGCGCGTGCTCGGTGACGATGCGGTGGCTGCCATGCACCGAGACGCCGAGCCCGCCGCCCATGCAGACGCCGTCGATCAGGCTGACCCAGGGGCGGGGGAAGGACGCGATGGCGGCGTTGACGGCGTATTCGCGGGTGAAGAAGGCGGCGACCGCCTCGGGCCTTCCCTCCAGCACGTCGAGCCGCACCTGGCGCACATCGCCGCCGGCGCAGAAGGCGCGGTCGCCGGCGCCCTCCAGCAGCACCAGGCGCAGCGAGGCATCGTCGCGCCAGGCGGCGATGGCGGCGGCGAAGCCGTCGATCATGGCCAGGTCCAGCGCGTTCAGCGCGCGCGGGCGGTTCATCAGCAGGCGGCCGACTTCTCCCTGCGGCCCCTCGCGGGTGGCGACCAGGCTCTGCGCGGCATCGTCCATTCGGCATTCCTCCATTTCTTGTCGGCGCCCAGGGTCGCGGGAAGGGGAGCGGTTGACAACCCGCCCCGGGACGGGAATGGCTGGGGCCGTGCTCAGGAGAGGGTCGACCTGGATGGCTGAGGCTCTGGTCCGGTTCGAGGGGGTGAAGAAGGCCTATGGCCCCGCCGCCTCCGGCTATGCGGTGCGGCAGCTCGACCTCGAGGTGATGAAGGGCGAGCTGCTGACGCTGCTCGGCCCTTCCGGCTCGGGCAAGACGACCACGCTGATGATGCTGGCCGGCTTCGAGATGCCGAGCGAGGGGCGCATCCTGCTGGAGGGGCGCGACATCGCGCGCCTGCCGCCGCACCGGCGCGGCATCGGTGTGGTGTTCCAGTCCTATGCGCTGTTCCCGCATATGAGCGTCGCCGAGAATGTCGCCTTCCCGCTCGAGGTGCGCGGCGTGCCGAAGGCCGAGCGGACGGCGCGGGTGCAGCGGGCGCTGTCGATGGTGCGGCTGGAGAATTTCGGCGAGCGGCGGCCGCAGCAGCTTTCGGGCGGGCAGCAGCAGCGCATCGCGCTGGCCCGCGCCATGGTGTTCGAGCCGCCGATCGTGCTGCTGGACGAGCCGCTGGGCGCCCTGGACAAGGCGCTGCGCGAGGAGATGCAGTACGAGATCCGCGCGCTGCACCAGCGGCTGGGCCTGACCATGATGTATGTGACGCATGACCAGGCGGAGGCGCTGACGCTGTCGGACCGCATCGCGGTGTTCGAGGGCGGGCTGGTGCGCCAGCTGGCGCCGCCGCGCAGCATCTATGAGGCGCCGGCCAATGCCTTCGTCGCCGGCTTTGTCGGCGAGAACAACCGGCTGCCCGGCCAGGTGGCGGCGGCCGAGGACGGGCTGGTGCGGGTGAAGCTGGATTGCGGGCCGGAGGTCTGGGCGCGGCCGGTGGATGCCGGCGGCCCCGGCAGCCGCTGCATCGTGGCGGTGCGGCCGGAGCGGGTGGCGGTAGCCCCGGTCGCCGCCGAGGCGCTGGACGACTGGGCGCTGCCGGCGACCCTGCGGGAGGCGATCTTCCAGGGCGACCATGTGCGGCTGCGCCTCGGCCTCGGCGAGGGGGGCGAGATCCTGGTCAAGCGCGCCATCGGCGGCGGCCAGCTGCCGGAGCCGGGCGGCCCGGCGGCGCTGGCCTGGGAGGCCGAGCACGCCCACGCCTTCGCGGCGTAACGGCGTAACGGCGTAACGGCGGCTGGCGCGGCTCAGCAGCGCAGCGCGTCGTGCACCAGCGGCGCGGCCTCGCCCTGGCGTGCGGCGGGGGAGAGGCGGTCCAGGTGGTCGAAGACCCGCGCCTCGCGCTCATGCGGTTTCAGCGGCGGGCCGGGGCAGCGCGGCGCGCCCGGCTGCAGGGCCTCGAGATAGGCGGCGGCGCGCTGGCGGCCGGCGGAGCCCGGCGGGGTGCGCAGCGCGTCATGCAGCGCGGCGCCGGTCATCGGGCCGGGCGCCTCGGCCCGGGCGGGCGGGGCGGCGGCCAGCAGCAGCAGGCCCAGGGCGGGGGCGGTCAGTCGGCGCATGCCAGGGCTGTAGCCCGGCCGCGCCGCGCGGCCGAACCACGATGCGGCGAGACGCCCCAGGGCGCAGCGCCGGGGTCCACGCCCCGGCGCGCCCCGGGCGCGTCAGACGCCCAGCGTGCCGGCCTTGGCGGCGGCGTAGCGCTGGCCGATCTTCTCCCAGTCCAGCACGTTCCACCAGGCGGCGAGGTATTCGGGCCGGCGGTTGTTGTATTTCAG
This sequence comes from Pseudoroseomonas cervicalis, assembly GCF_030818485.1. Lineage (NCBI taxonomy): Bacteria > Pseudomonadati > Pseudomonadota > Alphaproteobacteria > Acetobacterales > Roseomonadaceae > Roseomonas > Teichococcus cervicalis. Next base: position 174,553 of record NZ_JAUTAJ010000004.1, read on the forward strand.
GTAGTAGGCGTGCTCCCACACATCGTTGCCCATCAGCACGCGCTGCCCGTCCATCAGCGGCGAATCCTGGTTGGGACGGCTGGCCAGGCTCAGCTTGCCCTCGCGATCGACCAGCACGAACACCCAGCCCGAGCCGAAGACCCGCGCGCCGGTGCCGTTGAAGTCGGTGCGGAACTTCTCCATGCCGCCGAGATCGCGGTTGATCGCCTCGGCCAGCTCGCCCGAGGGGTTGCCGCCGCGGCCGCCCATGATCTGCCAGAACATCGAGTGATTGGCATGGCCGCCGCCATTGTTGCGCAGCGCGGTGCGGATGCCCTCCGGCGCCTCGCCCAGCTTCGCCAGCAGCTCCTCCAGCTTCAGGCTGGCCAGCTGGCCGTGGTCCTTCAGCAGGGTGTTCAGATTGGTGATGAAGGCGGCGTGGTGGCGGCCATGGTGCAGCTCCATGGTCGTGGCGTCGATATGCGGCTCCAGCGCGTTGGTGGCGTAGGGCAGGGCCGGCAGGCTGAAGGGGCCGGCCGCCGGGGGCGGGGCGGCGGCCGGCGCCGCGGCCTGGGCGAAGACACGGCCCGGCAGCAGCCCGGCGGCCAGCAGCGAGCCCGCCGCGAACAGGGCGCCGCGGCGCGCGATCAGAGGGGTGGTCATGCGTGATCTCCCTGGGTCCGGCCGGTTAACACCCCAGCGGGGGGCGGGATGCAGGGCCGTCCGCCCCCGCCTGCCGAAGATGGGAGGCGCGCGGCGGACCGCCAGGGCCACGCCGCATCGTTCAGCGCAGCTCGGCGCCGCCGCCCATGCGCTCGACCAGGAAATCGATGAAGGCACGGATGCGCGCCGCCAGATGCCCATGCCCGATATAGAGGGCGTGGATCAGCTCGACATCCTCGGCATTGTGCTCCTCCAGCACCGGCACCAGCCGGCCGGCATCGATCTCGGCCTGCACATGGAAGCGCGCCAGCCGCGCCAGGCCGAGCCCGGCCAGGCAGAGCTGCCGCAGCGTCGGGCCGTTGTTGGCGCGGAGATTGCCCGGCGTCGCCTCGGTGGAGAGGCGCCCCGTCTCCGGGTCGCGGAAGGGCCAGCCGCCGGCGCGGTGGCGGAAATTGAAGCCCAGGCAATTGTGCGCGGCGAGGTCCTGCGGCACCTGCGGCGTGCCGTGTCGCGCCAGATAGGCCGGCGATGCCACCACCACGCGGCGGGAGCGCAGCACCAGCCGCGCCTTCAGCGCCGAATCGCGCAGCGCGCCCGCCCGCAGCGCGATGTCGGTGCGCTCCTCCATCAGGTCGACCAGCCCGTCGGTCAGCGACAGGTCGAGGGTGATGCCGGGATAGCGCTCCAGGAAGACCGGCAGCAGCGGCACCAGGCATTGCGTGCCGAAGCCCACCGTGGCGCTGACCCGCAAGGGGCCGCGCGGCAGGGCGCCGGCGGCCACCAGCCGCTCGGTCTCCTCGATCTCGGCCAGCAGGCGGCGGGCGCGGGCGAGGTAGATCTCCCCCTCCGCCGTCGGCCGCAGGGCACGGGTGGAGCGCAGCAGCAGCGGCGTGCCGAGCCGGTCCTCCAGCCGGGAGACCAGCCGGCTGACGGCCGAGGGCGTCAGCCCCAGCCGCCGCCCGGCAGCCGAGAAGCTGCCGAGATCGGCCGCCAGCAGCACCGCCTGCATCTCTCCCGCGCGGTTGTCCATCGCCACTGCCTTTGAATCAGAGTCACAGATCCTGGCGCATTATGCCGCGTTATCGCGCGGAAGGGGCAGGGGCATATCGGCCGGTGACACGGGCGGCCGCCCCTTCGCGGCCCTTTCTGCGGGATCTTCCCATGCCTCTGGCCATTTTCGCGCTGACCGTCGCGGCCTATGCGATCGGCACGACGGAATTCGTCATTGTCGGCCTGCTGCCCACGGTGGCGGCCGATCTCGATATCACGCTTCCCCTCGCCGGGCTGATCGTCAGCGTCTATGCGCTGGGCGTCACCTTCGGCGCGCCGGTGCTGACGGCGCTGACCGGGCGGCTCGGCCGCAAGGCGCTGCTGCTCGGGCTGATGGCGCTGTTCGTCGCCGGCAACAGCGCCGCCGCCCTGGCGCCGGACTATCCCACCCTGCTGGCGGCGCGGGTGCTCTCCGCCTTCGCGCATGGCGTGTTCTTCTCGGTGGGAGCGACCATCGCCGCCGATCTGGTGCCAGAAGACCGGCGCGCCTCGGCCATCGCCATGATGTTCATGGGGCTGACGGTGGCGATCGTCACCGGCGTGCCGCTGGGCACCTGGATCGGCCAGAATTTCGGCTGGCGCGCCACCTTCTGGGCGGTGGCCGGGCTGGGGCTGGTGGCCTTCCTGGCCATCCTGCTGCTGCTGCCCGCGCGGCTGCGCCAGGCGCCGCCGGCGCGGCTGGCCGAGCAGCTGCGCGTGCTGGGCAGCGCCCGGCTGCTGCTGGTCTTCGGCATGACGGCGCTGGGCTATGGCGGCACCTTCGTCACCTTCACCTATCTCTCGCCGCTGCTGCAGCAGGTCAGCGGCTTCGGCGAGGGCAGTGTCAGCCTGATCCTGGTGTTCTACGGCCTGGCCATCGCAGCGGGCAACCTGGCCGGCGGAAGGCTGGCCGACCGCAACCCGGTGCGGGCGCTGAGCTGGCTGTTCGCGCTGCAGGCCGCGGTGCTGGCGCTGCTGACGCTGACCGCGCCCAGCCCGGCCCTGGCGCTGGCCACCCTCGCGGCGCTGGGCTTCCTGTCCTTCGCCAATGTGCCCGGCCTGCAGCTCTATGTCGTGCAGCTGGCGCGGCGGCACCGGCCGGAGGCGGTGGATGTCGCCTCGGCGCTGAACATCGCGGCCTTCAACCTCGGCATCGCGCTGGGCGCCTGGACCGGCGGGCAGGTGGTGGCCTCGCCGCTCGGCCTCGGGGCGACGCCCTGGGTCGGGGCGGTGCTGGTGGCGCTGGCGCTGGGGCTCACGCGGTGGTCGTCGCGGCTGGATAAGGCAGTGGCAGCCTAGAATCTTCTTTTTCTGAAGAAAAAGATTTCTTCCAGTTTCGCGTCCCGCCTCAGGCCCAAAGCGGGACGCTCACTGAAAAAAGTTTTTTGGTTCTTTTTTCCAAAAAAGAACCCTTCCTGAACTTCACTTCGAACAGAAGGTTCTGTTCCCATGATTCATGAAACACCGCTGGTGTCCGCGCAGGGCGCCGCCATTCCCGCGCTCGGCCTCGGCACTTTCCGCATGCCCGGCCCGGATGTGCTGCGCATCGTCCCGGCCGCCCTGGCGCAGGGTTTCCGGCATCTCGACACCGCGCAGATCTATGGCAACGAGGCCGAGCTGGGCGAGGCCATCGCCGCCTCCGGCACGCCGCGCGGCGAGATCTTCCTGACCACCAAGGTCTGGGTGACGAACTACGCCGGCGCCGCCTTCCGCGCCTCGGTCGAGGAGAGCCTGCGCAAGCTGCGCACCGACCATGTGGACCTGCTGCTGCTGCACTGGCCGAATGAGGCGGTGCCGCTGGCCGAGCAGATCGGCGCGCTGAACGCGGTGCGGCAGGCGGGGCTGGTGCGGCATATCGGCGTCAGCAATTTCTCCACCGCCCTGCTGGCCGAGGCGCGGCGCCTGTCCGACGCGCCGCTGGTCACCAACCAGGTCGAGTACCATCCCTATCTGGACCAGGGGCCGGTGCTGGGTGCGCTGCGCCAGGCCGGCATGGCGCTGACCGCCTATTACGCCATGGCCGATGGCAAGGTGCTGCAGGACCCGCTGCTGCGCGACATCGCCGCCCGCCATGGCCGCAGCGTGGCGCAGGTGGTGCTGCGCTGGCTGGTGCAGCAGCCCGGCGTGGTGGCGCTGAGCAAGACGGCGCGGCCCGAGCGCCTGGCCGAGAACGCCGCCATCTTCGACTTCGCTCTCGATGCGGCGGAGATGGCGGCGATCCATGCCCTGGCGCGGCCGGATGGCCGGATCGTCAGCCCCGAGGGGCTGGCGCCGGCCTGGGACTGACGCCCGGGGCTAGTGCGGCTGGCGGCGGCGAAGCAGCGTCACCGCCACCAGCAGCAGCACCGAGATCAGCACCAGGATCATCGCCGCGGCCATGATCGTCAGGCTGATGGAATCGTTCAGCCCGGAGAACATCTGCCGCGGCAAGGTGCGCTGGGCGGGGCCGGCGATGAAGAGCGCGATCGCCACCTCGTCCAGCGAGGTGGCGAAGGCGAAGACCCCGCCGGCGGCGACGCCGGGCATGATCTGCGGCAGGCAGACGCGCCAGAAGGCCCGCGAAGGCGAGGCGCCGCAGGAGGCCGCGGCGCGCAGCTGCACCGCGTCGAATTGCTGCAGCGACGCCAGCACGGTGACCACCACGAAGGGCGCGCCCAGCGCCGCATGGCCCAGCACCAGGCCGGTGAAGGAATTGGTCAGGCCGAGCGGGCCGAAGGCCAGCAGCAGCGCGACGGCGACGATGATCGCCGGCACCACCATGGGCGCCAGCAGCACCGCCATCACCAGCGTCTTGCCGGGGAAGGGGGCGCGCCACAGGCCGAAGGCGGCCAGCGTGCCCAGGCTGCCCGCCACCAGCGCGGCGCCGGCGCCGACGCGCAAGCTGTTCCACAGCGCCGGCAGCCAGAAATCCGAGGCCCAGAAATCGGCGTACCAGCGCAGCGACAGGCCGGGCAGCGGATAGAACAGGAAGGAGCCGGCGGAGAAGGACAGCGGCAGCACCGCCAGCACCGGCGTCAGCAGGAACAGGATGGCGAGCAGCCCCACCAGCCAGAGCAGGATGCGCGGCGCCTTCATGCGGTCTTCACCTTGCCGAAGCCGACCAGCCGGGCATAGAGCGCGACCATCAGCGCGACGGCGGCCAGCAGCAGCAGGGACAGCGCCGCCGCCATGCCCCAATTGACGGTGCGGGACGCGTAGAAGGCCACGAAATAGGGCACCATCTGGTCATTGGCGCCGCCCAGCAGCGCGGGCGTGACGTAGAAGCCCAGCGCCTGGATGAACACCAGCAGGCAACCGGCGCCGACGCCCGGCAGGGAGAGCGGCAGCGACACGCGCAGGAAGGCGGTGAGCGGCGTGGCGCCGAGCGACAGCGCCGCGCGCGGCAGCCGCCAGTCCAGCGCCTTCAGGCTGGCATAGATGGGCAGCACCATGAAGGGCAGCAGGATATGCACCATGGCCAGCAGCACGGCGCCGCGATTGTAGAGCAGCGGCAGCGGCTCGGCCGTGAGCTGCAGGGCGGAGAGGGCGGCATTCACCACGCCTTCCCGCTGCAGCAGCACGGTCCAGGCGGCGGTGCGCACGATCAGGCTGGTCCAGAAGGGCAGCAGCACGCCGCCCAGCAGCCAGGGCGCCCAGCGCGGCGGGGCGGTCGCGATCAGCCAGGCCAGCGGATAGCCGATGGCCAGGCAGATCAGCGTCGCCAGCGCGCCGATCCACAGCGTGCGCCACAGGATGGCGCGGAAGATTCTTTCCTGCTCGGGGGCGGCGCCGATGGCGCCCGCCGCGTCGCGCTTGAGGTCCAGCACGGCGAGCAGGTTGAAATCGGAATAGGGCCCGCCGGCGCGGCGGATCGCGGCCCAGGGGCCAGGGCTCGCCCAGTCCTCGCTGATGCCGCGCAGCGCCTCGCGCGGATTGCCCTCCAGGCTGCCGGCGCGGCGGGCGGTCATCGGCAGCAGGCTGCGGAAGCCGGGCCAGTCGGCGTTCAGCCGCGCCGCGGCGCGGGCGATGCTGCCGGCGCCGCTTTCCTGGTCGCGGGCGCGGGCCTCGCGCAGATCCTCGATCAGCGCGGCATGGGCGGCGTCACCCGGCAAAGCGCGGCCATCCCAGCCGGACAGCGCGGCGACGCTGCGCGGCAGAACGGGCGCCACATCCGTCTCCTGCACGGCGCGCAGCAGGAAGGCGCCGATCGGCAGCACAAACACCGCCAGCAGGAAGAGCAGCAGCGGCGCCACCAGCGCCGCCGCCATCCAGCGTCTCTGCACGCTTACCGCGACACCCAGTTGTTGAAGCGCTGGTTCAGCCGGTCGAGATTGTCGAGCCAGAACTGGTCGCTGATCTGCAGCGCGCCCTCGGCATTGGCCGGGGTGGTGGGCAGGTTGGCCAGCACCTCGGCCGGCAGCCCGTCCTGCGCGCCGCGCGCCGTCGGGCCATAGGGGATGCGCGGCGGCAGCTGGGCCTGCAGCTGCGGCTGGCTGACGAAGCGGATGAAGTCGAGCGCGCGCTGGCGGTTCGGGCTGCCCTTCATGATCACCCAGGAATCCAGGGTGAACAGGTTGTTGGCCCAGGCGATGCCGAAATTGCGCCCGTCATTCTGGTTGGCGGCGGTGATGCGGCCATTATAGGCGTTGGTCATGGCGACCTCGCCGCTGGCCAGCAGCTGCGCCGGCTGGCTGCCGCGCTCCCACCAGACGATATACGGCTTCAGCGCGTCCAGCCGGCGGAAGGCGCGGTCGACGCCGGCCGGGGTGCCGAGCACGCGATAGACCTCGCCGGGCGGCACGCCATCGGCCAGCAGCGCGATCTCCAGTGTCACCTTCGGGCCGCGGCGCAGGGCGCGCTTGCCGGGGAAGCGGGTGGTGTCGAAGAAATCCGCCCAGTTGCGCGGGCCATCCGGCATGCGGGCGCGGTCATAGGCCAGCACGAAGGAGTAGAGGATGTTGCCGACGCCGCAATCGCTGACCGCCTGCGGGATGAAATGGTCGCGCCCGCCGATGGCGGAGAAATCCATCCGCTCGAACAGGCCTTCCTCGCAGCCGAGCAGCAGCTCCTCGCTCTCGACCTGGACGACGTCCCAGTTGTTGGCGCCGGACTGGATCTTGGCGCGCAGCACGCCGACGCCGCCATCCCAGGTCTCTTCCAGCAGGCGCGTGTTCGTCTGCTGCTGGAAGGGCCGGAAGAAGATGTCGCGCTGGGCGTCCTGATAGGCGCCGCCCCAGGAGACGACCGTGAGGTCGCGCTGCTGGGCCGCGGCGCCGCCGGCCAGAAGGGTGGCACCAAGCGCCAGAACGGCGCCGAATTGTCTCCGCAGCATCCCTGCACTCCCCATCGCCATGTCAATCCGGCGTGCTGGAGGGAAGGGTAGAACCGTCAAGCCAAGGTGCGAAGGGGTGATTTAGCGGGGCGAGCCCTTGGCCAGCCACTGCGGCAGGGTCATGTCGTTCAGCGCGGGATTGTTGGCGCGCGCCTGAATGAAGGACATCGTGTAGTAATACATCATGTTGCCGCCCTGCACCTGGTCGAGCTGGCCGTCCTCCAGCGCGCTCTGGGTGCTGTCGCTTTGCGCCACGGCCTGCTCCAGCGCGGCGCGCGGCACGGCGTAGCCATCCTGGCGCAGCCGGCGCTCCAGGCTGTCGAGATCGGCGGCGCCGGCATAGCGCTCGGCCAGGGCCGGCTGGTGGCGCAGCGCCTCGGCCAGGCGCCGCAATTCGGGATGGGGAAGGCTCTCGGCGGCGCCAGGCATCGTCTCTCTCCTGCGGCGGCGGCTTGCTGCCACCGACCCGCAGGCTAGGGGCCGGGGGAGGCGCCGGACAGGCTGCCTCGTCTCGTTTCCCTGTCGCCCCGTCTCAGCCGAAGAGCAGCCCCCAGAGCAGCGGCAGCAGCAGGGCGGTGGCCAGCGCGTTCAGCCCCATGGCCAGCCCGCTGAAGGCGCCGGCCGTGGCATTGACCGAGATGGCCCGCGCCGTGCCGAGCCCATGCGCCGCCGTGCCCATGGCCAGGCCGCGGGCGCGCCAGTCCCGCACCCGGGCCAGGTTCAGCGTCAGCGGCCCGAGCGTGGCGCCGACCACGCCGGAGGCCAGCACCACCGCCGCGGTCAGCCCCGGCAGGCCGCCGATCTGCGCGGCGATGCCCATGGCGACGGGGGTGGTGACGGAGCGCGGCGCCAGACTCGCCGTCACCTCGGGGGCGGCGTGCAGGGCGAGGCCGATCGCCACCCCGACCGAGGCCGCCACCAGCCCGCCGCAGATGGTCGCCACCAGCGCCGCCAGGGCGGAGCTGCGCACATGCTGCCATTGCCGGTAGAGCGGCACGGCCAGCGCCACCGTCGCCGGGCCGAGCAGGAAATGCACGAATTGCGCGCCCTGGAAGTAGCTGCGGTAGTCGATGCCGGTGAGCAGCAGGGCCGCCGCCAGGAGGGCCACCGCGAACAGCACCGGATTGGCCGCCGGATGCCAGCGGCACAGCGCGGCCAGCTTCAGCCCCGCCATCCAGGCCAGCAGCGTGGCGGTCAGCGCCGCCAGCGGGTCGCGCGCCAGATAGACCCAGATCTCCTGCAGGTCGACCATCAGCCATGCCTCCGCATCAGCCGCTCGGCGAACCAGCCGGTGAAGCCGATGCCGGCCAGCGTGCCGGCCAGCACGGCCAGCGAGAGCGGCGCCCAGTCGCGCGCCAGCTGCGGCAGGTAGACCACGACCCCGACCCCGGCCGGCACGAAGAGCAGGCCGAGATGGGTCAGCAGCGTGTCGGCGGTCTGGCCGAGGCCGGGGGCGCCGGGCGCCTCGGGCTCGGCGCCATCGTCGCGCAGCCGGTCGCGCAGCAGCAGGCCCGCGAAGAGCAGCGCCATGCCGATCACCGGCCCCGGCACCGGCAGATGCAGGGCGCGGGCGGCGACCTCGCCGCAGAGCTGGCAGAGCAGCAGGAGGGTCAGGCCGCGGATCATGCGCCGGCCCGCCGGGCCAAGGGGAGGGAAGCGCGGGGGAAGAGGGAAGCGAGGGGGGAGAGGGGCTGCATGCTGGGGCACTCCGCAGGGCTCGGCGAGCCCTGGATCATCGGCCCTTGCTGCGCTGCAATAAAGGCCGCGAGCCCTGCAAAAAAATCGGGGCGGATCCGGGGGAGGATCCGCCCCAAGGTCGACCGCGCCGGGAAGGCTGGTTGGCGCGGCGGCACCGGTCTTAGGGGCCCGGTGCCGATCGGGAGAGACAGGGCCTGGGTTGCGGGCCCGGCGGCATCATGCGGGGCGGATGGTTTCCGGCGGGTTTCCAAAGCCGCGCCCAGGCCGGTGCGGCGCAAAAAAAGCGCTGGCCCATGTTGCCGGCGGGATCCCGGCCGGCCTTGCCGGGCCGCGCCAAGCCTCCCCGGCCTGCACCCCGGTCGCTGCTTCCCCTGGACCCAGGCGCCCGGTTGCCGCCGCAGCCCCTCCCGTCCCGGCCCTGACCGGCAGCCGATAGAAAACCTTGTGGGGAGGGAGGAAGGGGGGCATGGCTGGGGCGGGGTGCCGTGCCCCCAAGAGAGTCGACGCCAGGAAGGGAAGTCATCGCGCATGAGTGCTAAGCCATCCGTGGGGCCATCCGTGGGGCCATCCGTGGATCCAGCCGGTGCGCGTCCGGAGAGCGGGGAGGGCGCCGCGCCGCGCCTGCCGCTGGCCGGGCTGCGCGTGCTGGAGCTGGGCCACTACATCGCCGGCCCCTTCGCCACCCGCCTGCTGGCCGATATGGGCGCCGAGGTGGTGAAGGTGGAGCCGCCGGAGGGCGACCCGATCCGCGGCTGGGGCAGCCGGCACAACGGCCATCCGGTGTGGTTCAGCATCCATGGCCGCAACAAGCTGTCGGTGACGCTGGACCTGAAGGACCCGCGCGACCAGGCGCGGCTGAAGGGCCTGGCCGCCCGCGCCGACGCGCTGGTCGAGAATTTCCGGCCCGGCTATCTGGAGCGCATCGGCCTCGGCCCCGCGGTGCTGCATGGCGTCAATCCGCGGCTCGTGATCGCCCGTATCTCCGGCTACGGCCAGGACGGGCCGTATCGCGACAAGCCGGCCTTCGGCGCCATTGGCGAGGCGATGGGGGGCCTGCGGCACCTGACCGCCAATCCCGGCCAGACCGAGCTGCCGCCGCCGCGCTGCGGCATCTCCATCAGCGACGATCTGGCGGGCATGTATGCGGCGATGGCCGTGGTCTCCGCCTGCTGGGGGCGCGATGCCGGGCAGGCGGACGGGGCTGGCCGCATCATCGACATCAACCTGGTCGACAGCGTGGTCAGCCTGATGGAGGGCATGCTTCCCGAATACGGGCTGACGGGCCGGATCCGCCAGCCGGCCGGCGCCGCCATCCCGACCGCGGCACCCACCAACACCTATCCCTGCGCCGATGGCAAATGGCTCTGCGTCGCTGGCAATTCGGATCTGATCTTCCGCCGGCTGATGGCGGCGATCGGCCGGCCGGAGCTCGCCGCCGATCCGCTCATGGCCGACAATGCCGGCCGCTGCGCCCATGCGGCGGAGCTGGATGCGGCGATCGCCGCCTGGACCCGCACCCTGCCGGCGAAGGCGGCGCAGGACATCCTGGAAGGCGCCGAGGTGCCGTGCTCGCGCCTCTATGACATCAAGGACATCGCCGAGGACCCGCATTTCCGCGCCCGCGGCACGGTGATGGCGGTACAGGACCCGCTGATCGGGAATGTGCTGCACCCGGCCGCGCCCTTCCGCTTCGACGGGGTGGCGCCGGAGGACATGGTGCGCTGGACGGGACCGGCCGCGGGGGCGCACAACAGGCAGGTGTTCCAGGACTGGCTGGGGGAGGGCTGAAACATGGCCGAGAGCGTCACCATCAGCGAGGTCGCGCCGCGCGACGGGCTGCAATCCATCGGCCCCTTCGTGCCGACCGAGCGCAAGATCGCCATGGTCCGCGCGCTGTATGAGGCGGGGGTGCGGCGGATGGAGGTGGGCAGCTTCGTCAGCCCGCGCCATGTGCCGCAGATGGCCGACACGGCCGAGGTGCTGGCCGCCGCCAAGGCGCTGCCGGGCCTCGAATGCACCGTGCTGGTGCCGAACCGCAAGGGCTTCGACCTGGCCATGGCGGCGGGCGCCGACCGGCTGGGCTTCTTCATGTCGGTCACCGAATCGCACAACCGCGCCAATCTGAACCGCGGCCGCGCCGAGAGCCTGGCCGAGCTGTCCGAACTGGTGCGCGAGGGCGGGCGGCAGGGTGTGGCGATGCGCTTCAACCTGTCCTGCGCCTTCCACTGCCCCTTCGAGGGGGTGGTGCCGGTGCGCGACGCGCTGGATGTGATCGAGCAGGTCTTCGCCCTCGATCTCGGCATGGAGATCGGCGTCGCCGACACCACCGGCAATGCGGCGCCGGACCAGGTGGGGGAATTGTTCCGCCACACCGTGGCCTCCTGGGAGAATCCCTGGGCCTATCACGGCCATGACACCTACGGCATGGGCGTGGCCAATGCGCTGGCCGCCTACCAGGCGGGGGTGCGGGTGTTCGACGGCGCGGCGGGCGGCCTCGGCGGCTGCCCCTTCGCCCCCGGCGCCACCGGCAACACCGCGACCGAGGATCTGGTGTGGATGTTCCACCGCATGGGGGCGGAGACCGGGGTGGATTTCGACCGGCTGCTGCTGGCCGCCGATCTCTGCGCCAGCGTGCCGGGCGGCACGCCGGGCGGGCATCTGCGCCAGGTGCCGGCGGTGCGGCCGCAGCGCGCGGCGGCCTGAGGCCGGGTCTGGCTGTGGCTTGACAGCGGCCGCCCTCCGGGGGGAGGGCGGGGCTGTCGATGGCCGGGCCGGGCTGCCTCGGGGGAGGCGGTCATGGCGCGGCGAGGGGGCGCGGCGAGGGGGCGCGGCGAGGGGTCCGGGGCCGCTGGCGCCGGGCCGCGACGAGCCGCTGGAAGGGCGCCGCAGGGGGCGGCGGCCGGGCGGCAGGGGGCCGGGCGGCGGGGGCCGCGCGGGATCGGGAATGGGGATCGGAGGGGGGGTCGCCTGGCTGCGGCCGTTCATGCTGCTGGGCTTGCTGCTGCTGGCGGCCTGCGGCGGTGGCGGTGCCGCGCCGCGCGGCCCGGTGCTGGGGGCGGATGCGCTGCGCGAGCCGGTGACCTGCGTGCCCTATGCGCGGGCGCGCTCCGGCGTCGATCTGCGCGGCGATGCCTGGCAATGGTGGGACGCCGCCGCCGGCAGCTATGAGCGCGGCGGCGCGCCGCGCCCGGGCAGCGTGCTGGTGCTGGCCCGCAGCGGCCGCATGCGCGATGGCCACCTGGCCGTGGTCAGCCGCGTCGTGTCCGCGCGCGAGATCCGGGTGGACCACGCCAACTGGGCCAGCGGCAGCCTGAAGGGCCGCATCATGCGCGACCAGCCGGTGCTCGACGTTTCGGCCCGCAATGACTGGTCGGTGGTGAAGGTCTGGTACCCGCCGAGCGGCGCCTATGGCGTCACCGCCTATCCGGCGGCGGGCTTCGTGCATGCCCGCTCGCAATGGGCGGCGCGCTGAGCCGCCGCAGGCCCTGGACGGGCGGCACGGGCCATGCTCAACCCGGCGTGAGCCCGGCTGGAGGTTGAGGACGTGACACTGCATCGCCGCTCGCTGCTTGCCCTCGGCGCCACGGCGCTGGGCGGCGCCGCCCTGGCCGCGCCGCGCCTGGCGCGGGCCCAGGCCCAGGCCCCGGCCGCCCCCGCCTGGCCGGACCGGCCGCTGCGGCTGGTGGTGCCCTTCCCGGCGGGCTCCACCCCGGACCTGCTGGGCCGGCTGCTGGCGCCGCATTACAGCAGCGCGCTCGGCCAGCCCTGCGTGGTCGACAACCGCGCCGGCGCCGGCGGCAATATCGGCACCGACATGGTGGCCAAGGCCACCGACGGCCACACTTTCGGCCTGACCATCAACGGGCCGCTGGCCACCGCCCGCGCGCTGTATCCGAACCTGCCCTACGACCCGCAGAAGGACCTGGCGCCGGTCTCCTGGCTGGCGCGCGCCGGGCAGGTGCTGGTGGTGCATCCGGAACTGCCGGTGCGCAGCTTCCAGGATTTCGTCGAGCATGCCCGCAAGCAGCCCGGCCTGCTGACCTATGGCTCGGTGGGGCCCGGCTCGGGCGGGCATCTGGCGATGGTCGACATCGTCAGCCGCACCGGCATCCAGCTGGAGCACGTCACCTATCGCGGCTTCCCCCAGGCGGTGCTGGACCTGGTGGCGGGGCGCATCAGCGCCGTCATCCTGACCGTCGCCGGCATCCTGCCGCAGATCCGCGAGGAGAAGGTGCGGGCGCTCGCCGTCACCTCGGAGCGGCGCCTGCCGCTGCTGCCGCGGGTGCCGACGCTGATCGAGGCCGGGCTGCCCGGCGCCACCTCCTATGCCTGGAACGCCCTGGTGGCGCCGGCCTCCATGCCGGCGCCGCATATCGAGCGGCTGGCCGCCGAGGCCAAGGCGGCGCTGGCCAGCCAGCAGGTGCGCCAGGCCATGGACACCGCCGGCTTCGAGATCGTCGGCAGCGGCCCGCGCGAACTGGCCGCCTGGGTGGCCGAGGAGACGGCGCGCTGGGGCGGCATGATCGAGAAGCTCGGCATCCGCGCCGATGGCTGAGCCCGGCGCCGCCGCGCGGCGAGAGAGCTGATCGGCACGCCGCCCCGCGGCGTGGTGATGGAGTGGCCGCCCCGCGGCGCAAGGATTGAGTGGCCGCTCCGCGGCGCAAGGATGAGTGGCCGCTTCGCGGCGCAAGGATTGAGTGGCCGCTCCGCGGCAGGCACCGAAACGGCAAACGGGGGAGGCGCGAGCCTCCCCCGTTCTTCGTGCGCGGCCGGGGAAGGGAGGGGCCCTCCCCGCGGAGGCGGGATGCTGGCCGGGGCGGGTGCGCCCGCCCCGGCAGGCCGGGAAGCCATGGCCCCCCGCAGGGTCAGTGCTGCGGCTGCTCGCCGCGGGTCTTCCACAGCGACAGCGCGATGGAGCCGGCGATGATCGAGGCGGTCAGCACCAGGGCGTATTCCACCGGCACCGCCTTGCCGCCGGCGAACCAGTTGGCCAGCATCTTGGCGCCGACGATCATCAGCACGATCGACAGCCCGTGCTTCAGGTACTTGAAGCGGTGGATGACGCCCGCCAGCGCGAAATACATGGCGCGCAGGCCGAGGATGGCGAAGACATTCGCGGTGTAGACGATGAACGGATCGGTCGAGACCGCGAAGATCGCCGGGATGCTGTCGAGGGCGAAGACCAGGTCGGTCAGCTCGACCAGGATCAGCACCAGCGCCAGCGGCGTGACCATCAGCTTGCCGGCCTCACGCACCGTGAAGGCCTTGCCGCGATAGCCATCGGTCACCGGCAGGCGCTTGCGCAGCCAGGCCAGCAGCTTGTTGTCGGTGGGGTCCGGCTCCTCATCCGCGGCGCGCAGCATCTGCCAGCCGCTATAGATCAGGAACAGGCCGAAGATGATCATCACCCAGTCGAATTCGCGGATCAGCGCGGTGCCCACCAGGATCATCACGCCGCGCATCACCAGCGCGCCCAGAATGCCCCAGAACAGCACGCGGTGCTGATAGGCCGCCGGCACGGCGAACTTGCCGAACAGCAGCACGAAGACGAAGATGTTGTCGACCGAGAGCGACCACTCGATGATGTAGCCGGTCAAAAACTCAAGGCTCTTGGCGGAGCGGATCTCCGGCGTCTCGCCATAGTTCAGCCGCAGCCAGCCGAAGAACAGCAGCGCCAGCGTGACATAGGCGGCCGACTTGATCAGCGCGGTCTTGACCGGGACGGGCGCCGGGTCGCCATGCGCGTCCTTCTTGGCGAAGACGCCGAGGTCGAGCAGCAGCAGCCCGAGCACGCCGGCATTGAAAATTACCCAGAACCAGATGGAAGCTTCCATTCGGGCACGGCCTCTCAACAGGGGGGCCGGCCGCACGCGCTGTTGTCAGCGGCGGGAATGCGCACCGGGCCCGGATTGCGCGAGAAGTCGATCCGACATCACGATGGCGGGGGCGCACGCGCCCCTCGCCGGGTCGCCAGAGGGGCCCGGATCGATTAAATTATGGAGGATCCTTCATCCGCGCGCAAGACCGGTTGTTTCCGGGCGCGATTCACGCCATCTCCCCTTTGCGCGATGGTGTGCGGGACACTAGTGTCGGCCATCGAGGCGAGGAGACGCGGTCCGGCTGGCGGGGGACAGCTCCTCCGGTGCGGCGGCCGCCCAATTGGATCGAGGCTTAACTATGGGTTCCTTCAGCATCTGGCATTGGCTTGTCGTGCTGCTCGTGGTCCTGCTGCTGTTCGGCGGTGGCAAGATCAGCGGCCTGATGGGCGACCTCGCGAAGGGCATCAAGTCCTTCAAGCAGAACATGAAGGAGGATGACGACAAGGACGCCTCCATGGCGGCCGAGGCGCCGCCCTCGCAGCCGGCGGGCAACCTGTCGGGCCCCGCGGCCCAGGCGCGCGCCACCAGCACCGAGCCGCGCACCTCCAACTCCTCCCACCCCGCCGCCTGAGGCGGTCGCGCCAGGCCGGGGCCGGCGCCGGGGCGATGCGCCCCGCCGTCTGAGCCCGGCCCCGCCGCCCAAGGCCGGCATGAAGCCGGACAGCCTGGCTGTCCCGCCACGCCCGCGCAGCGCGGCCCGTTTCCGAACGGCCCGGGGGGGGAAGTCGCCCCCGGGCCTTCTTCATGGCGCCGCCGGCTTCGCCCGCCCCATGCCGCCGCCCGCGCCCGTGCCCCCGGCCGGGCGGGCGGCGTTTTTGTCGCTTGTTTCATGCGGCCGAGGCTGCCGCCGTGCCGGCGCCTGCGCTATCTCCCCGCCGCATCGCCCCGCTCGCGGGGCCGCCCCGACCACGCCTGCAGGAACACGCCATGCCCGCAGCCATCCCCGAGGCCGCCATCCAGGCCATCATCGGCGCCGGGCGCCGCATGGACCGCTTCAACTGGGTGCCGGCCACGGCCGGGAATTTCTCCGTGCTGCTGCCGGGCGGCCGCGTCGCCATCACCCGCTCCGGCCAGCACAAGGGGTTCCTCGGCCCGGATTCGGTGATGGTGGTCGATCTGGAGGGGCGGCCGGAGGATCCGGCGCTGCGCCCCTCGGCCGAGACCCTGCTGCATTGCGGCATCTATCGCCGCTTCCCGGGCACCGGCGCGGTGCTGCACGGCCATTCCATCGCCAACACCGTGCTCTCCCGCGCCGCCGGCGAGGCCATCACCCTCGCCGGCTACGAGCTGCTGAAGGCCTTCCCCGGCCTGCCCACCCATGCGGCCAGCCTGGACGTGCCGGTCTTCGACAATGACCAGGACATTCCGCGCCTGCAGGGCGTGGTGGATTCGCGCTGGGATGGGCTTTCTGTCATCCCGCCGGGCTATTTGATCCGCGGCCACGGCGTCTATGTATGGGCGGCCGACATGGATGCGGCGCTGGCCCGGCTGGAAGCGCTGGAATTCATGCTGGAATGCGAGATGCAGGAGCGGAGGAGCAGCCGATGAGCCTTCTGACCATCAAGGACGCCGCCACCGGCGAGGAATTGCTGCGCACCGGCGACGCGGCCGAGATCGCCGCCGCCCTGGCCCCGATCCATGTCCGCTTCGAGCGCTGGGAGGTGGCGCCGCTGCCCCCGGGCGCCCCGGCCGAGGCGGTGCTCGAGGCCTATCGCCCGCAGCTGGACGCCTTCATGGCTGGCCACGCCGCCGGCACCGCCGATGTCATCCGCCTGACCGCGGACCATCCGCAGAAGGAGGCGCTGCGCGCCAAATTCCTCTCCGAGCACACCCACACCGAGGATGAGATCCGCTTCTTCCACGAGGGCAGCGGCAATTTCATCATGCATGTGGACGGCAAGATCTATGACGCCCATTGCACAAGGGGCGACCTGATCAGCGTGCCGGCCAACACCCAGCACTGGTTCGACGCCGGCACCGAGCCGCATGTGACGGCGCTGCGCGTCTTTACCGACACCACCGGCTGGACCCCGCACTACACCGGCGCTGACATCGCCGAGCGCTTCCCGGCGGTGACCGGATGACCGGGCTGGCCAAGGCGCCGCCCAGCGCCATCCTGACCGATATCGAGGGCACCACCAGCGCCATCGCCTTCGTCAAGGAGACCCTGTTCCCCTATGCGGAGCGGGCGCTGGACGGCTTCCTCGACGCGCATGGGGAGGAGGCGGAGGTCGCCGCCTGCCTGCGCGAGGCCGCGCGCCTGGCCCAGCCGGGCGAGGATGTGCGCCAGGCGCTGCGCCGCTGGATGGCCGAGGACGCCAAGATCGGCCCGCTGAAGACCCTGCAGGGGCTGATCTGGCGCGGCGGCTTCCAGAGCGGCGAGATCGAGGGCCATCTCTGGCCCGATGTCGCGCCCTGCCTGCGCGCCTGGTCGCGCGCCGGGCTGTATCTGGCGGTCTATTCCTCGGGCTCGGTGGCGGCGCAGAAGCTGCTCTTCGGCCATTCCATCGCCGGCGATTTGGTGCCGCTCTTCGGCGGCTTCTTCGACACGGCGGTAGGCGGCAAGCGCGAGGCCGCCAGCTACGCCGCCATCGCCCAGGGGCTGCACCGCCCGCCGCAGGAGATCCTGTTCCTCTCCGACATCGCCGAGGAGCTGGACGCCGCGGCCAATGCGGGCCTCTCGGTCTGCCAGCTGGTGCGGCCGCAGGATGGCACGCAGCCCAGCCCGCGCCATCCGCAGGCGCCCGACTTCCCGGCGGTCGCCGCCCTGTTCGGCCTGCCCGTGCCGCGCCTGGCCGCCTGAGACAGCACCGACCGAGACCACCCACCGACCCTCGACATCCCTGGCGGGAGAGCGCGCGGCATGATGACCACCTACACCGTGCAGGCCGGGCGCACGCTGCGGCAGGAGGGCGTGCCCTCCGCCGAGGCGCTGCGCCAGGCCGTCTGGATCGACCTGCTCTGCCCGACGCCGGAGGAGGAGCGGGCGGTGCAGCAGGCCCTCGCCCTGGAAATCCCGACGCGGGAGGAGATGCAGGAGATCGAAAGCTCCTCCCGCCTCTACAAGGAGGAGGAGGCGCTCTTCCTCACCGCAAACTTCCTCTACGGGGTGGAGGAGGGGGAGTTCGGCTCCACCGCCATCACCTTCGTGCTGGCCGGCTCCGCCCTCGTCACCGTGCGCTACGCGACGCCCAAGGCCTTCGCCGCCTTCGCCGCCCGCGTCTGCCGCACGCCCGCGCTGATCGAGACCTCGGACGCCGTCATGCTGCATCTGTTCGAGCAGGTGGTGGACCGGCTGGCCGATGTGCTGGAGCGCATCGGCGCCGATATGGACCGCGCCAGCCGGCAGGTCTTCCACAATGCCCGCGGCTCGCAGAAGGCCAAGGTGAAGGCGCGCGACGCCAGCCTGAAGGACGCGCTGATCGCCATCGGCCAGGTGGGTGAGGTGACCAGCCGCGCCAATGAGACGCTGCTCGGCCTGACCCGCATCCTCACCTTCGTCGGCGCCGAGAAGGACACCGCCGTCCGCAAGGAAAACAAGACCCTCATCAAGACGCTGATCCGCGACGTCCGCTCCCTGGTCGAGCACGCGGCCTTCCTCAACAACAAGGCCAATTTCCTGCTCGATGCCGTGCTCGGCATCATCAACATCGACCAGAGCGGCATCATCAAGACCTTCACCGTCGCCAGCGTCGCGCTGATGCCGCCAACCCTGATCGCCAGCATCTACGGCATGAACTTCCAGGCCATGCCCGAGCTGAACTGGAGCTTCGGCTACCCGCTCGCTTTGCTGCTGATGGTGATCAGCGCCGTCCTCCCCATCCTCTACTTCAAGCGCAAAGGCTGGCTCTGATTTTTTTTCGGGCTGCTTTTCTTTCGGGCTGCCGCCGTCGGGTGGAAAGGCGGGACTCGGGGTGAAAAGCCGTGCTTTCGTGGTGAGGGTTTTTCCGGGATTTCCTTGCCTCCGGTGAGGCTGGGCGCGCTGCCGGGCTGACTCGGAAGCACCTGCGCGCCCGCCGCGCTGCAGCCGTCACGCCGCCGCGCCTTGACTTCCCGCCCCGCCGGGCGCGCCCTGCGCCCATGCTGTTCCGCTTCTTCGAATCCCTGATCGACCCCGTCGCGCCGCCGGGCCGGAAGGCCGCGCGCCCCTTCGGCGTGGCGGTGCCCGAGGCGGCGCCGCCCAAGGGGCTCTGGGGTTTCTACTGGCACTTCCTGCGCCAGGGCCGCGCGCTGTTTGCCATGCTGTTCCTGGCCGGCCTCACCGTCGCGCTGCTGGACGCGCTGATCCCGGTCTTCATCGGCCGCGTCGCCGGGCTGCTGGCCGACCACGCCCCCGGCACGCTCTTCGCCGAGGCCTGGCCCTCGCTGCTCGGCATGGCGCTGGTGCTGCTGCTGGCGCGGCCCGGCGCCATCCTGCTGCAGAACCTGATCAGCCAGCAGGCGATCAATTCCGGCTTCACCAGCCTGATCCGCTGGCAGAGCCACTGGCTGGTCTCCCGCCAGGGCCTGCCCTTCTTCCAGGAGGATTTCGCCGGCCGCATCGCCAACCGCGTCATGCAGGCGGGGCCGGCGCTGCGCGAGAGCATCGTCCAGGGCGTCAACGCCATCTGGTACATCCTGGTCTATGGCACCGGCGCGGTGCTCTACCTCGCCAGCGCCAGCGCCTGGCTGGCGCTGCCGATCCTGCTCTGGTTCGCCATCTACTGCACCATGCTGCGGCTGATGCTGCCGCGCATGCGCGCCCGCTCCAAGGCGGCCTCCGAGCAGCGCAGCCTGCTCACCGGGCGCATCGTCGACAGCTACACCAACATCCTGACGCTGAAGCTCTTCGCCAACGCCGAGCAGGAGGATGCCGAGGTGCGCCAGGGCGTGCTCGGCCTCACCCACGCCTTCCAGCGCCAGATGCGCATGATCACGCTGAACAGCCTGATGCTCTCCAGCCTCAATGCCTGCCTGCTGGTCGGCATGGCGGCGCTGGCGCTGTCGCTGTGGAATGCCGGGCGGATCGAGATCGCGGTTGTCGCCGCCGCCCTGCCCATGGCCTGGCAGATCGCCAACATCTCCGGCTGGGTCGCCTTCAACGTCGCCGGCATCTTCGAGAATATCGGTGTGGTGCAGGAAGCCACCGGCAGCATCGCCGTGCCGCCCACCGCCCCCGACCCCGCGGCCGCCCGCCCGCTGCGCGTGACCGAGGGCCATCTGCGCTTCGAGCAGGTCGACTTCACCTATGCCGGCGCCGGCCAGGGCGTGCTGCGCGGCTTCGACCTCGACATCGCCCCCGGCGAGCGCGTCGGCCTGGTCGGCCATTCGGGCGCCGGCAAGACCACCGCGATGAACCTGCTGCTACGCTTCTTCGCCCCGCAATCGGGCCGCATCCTGATCGACGGCCAGGACATCGCCAGTGTCACCCAGGACAGCCTGCGCGCCGCCATCGGCGTGGTGACGCAGGACACCGCGCTGCTGCACCGCTCGGTGCGCGACAATATCCGCTTCGGCCGCCCCGACGCCTCGGAGGAGGACATCCTCCGCGCCGCCGCCCAGGCCGAGGCCGATGGCTTCATCCGCGCGCTGCAGGATTGGCGCGGCCGCCGCGGCTATGACGCCCAGGTGGGCGAGCGCGGCGTCAAGCTCTCCGGCGGCCAGCGCCAGCGAATCGCCATCGCCCGCGTGCTGCTGAAGAACGCGCCGATCCTGGTGCTGGACGAGGCCACCAGCGCCCTCGATTCCGAGGTCGAGGCCGCCATCCAGGAACAGCTCGACAGCCTGATGCAGGGCAAGACGGTGATCGCCATCGCCCACCGCCTCTCCACCCTGGCCCGCATGGACCGCATCGTCGTGCTCGACCAGGGCCGCATCGTCGAACAGGGCAGCCACGCCGCGCTGCTCGCCCTCGGCGGCGTCTACGCCCAGCTCTGGCACCGCCAATCCGGCGGTTTTCTTTAAGGCTGCCGCCGCCTCGTTGAGAGGCGGGACGCTGCACGTCACCGTAGCGACTCGTTGGACGGAAGCGCGGCGTGCGCTGCCGGGCCGATACGCAACGCCTCCGTGCAGCGATCCCGTCTCAGCCATGACCGTTTTTCTTTCGGGCTGCCGCCATCCCGCTGAGAAGCGGGACGCTGCACTCAGCCATGCGACTCGTTCAGCAGAAGCATAGCTTGCCCCCCTGGGCCAATGCGCAGCGCCCCCGTGCAGCGATCCCGTCCAGGCCATGACCGGCAGTTGAAAGAAGATTGACGGGGGAGGGGGGGGCGGGGAAGGTGGCCGCGCCAGGAGGGAAAGCCATGTCCACCACCCATCGCCTTGATGCGGCACCGGAAACGGTGCGGTTTGGCGCCTTCGATGCAGCCTTCGCGCCGGTGCTGACGGTGGCCTCCGGCGACCGTGTGGTGATGCAATGCGTCTCCGGCCCGGCGCAGGTGATGCCGCCGCCGGAGAGCGGCCTGGCCGTGCCGCCCGAGCTGCAGGCGATCCATGCGGCGGTGGCGGAGGGGCGGCTGGCGCAGCTCGGCCCGCATCTGGTCACCGGCCCGGTCGCCGTGGCGGGGGCCGAGGCGGGCGATGCGCTGCGCGTCGAGATCGAGGCGATCGAGCTGGGCGCCGACTGGGGCTACAACCATTTCCGCCCGCTGGTCGGCACGCTGCCGGAGGATTTCCCCTATCGCCGGCTGATCCACATCCCCGTGGACCGCGCCGCCAACACCTGCCGGCTGCCCTTCGGGCCGAAGGGCGGGCTGGACCTGCCGCTCTCGCCCTTCTTCGGGGTGATGGGCGTGGCACCGCCGGTGGAATGGGGCCCGATCTCGACCAAGGAGCCGCGCGCGCATGGCGGCAATCTGGACAACAAGGAACTGGTGGCGGGCAGCACGCTCTGGCTGCCGGTGCATGCGCCGGGCGCGCTGTTCAGCGCCGGGGACGGGCATGGCGTGCAGGGCGATGGCGAGGTCTGCGTCACCGCGCTGGAGATGTGCCTGACCGGCACCTTCCGCCTGACGCTGGAGAAGGGCGGCGGCGCCCGCCAGCCGGCGCTGCGCTTCCCGCGCGCCGAGACGCCCACCCACTACATCAGCATGGGCATGAACGAGGATCTGGACCTCGCCATGAAGCAGGCGCTGCGCGAGATGATCGCCTTCATCGTGGCGCGGGCGCAGATCTCTGCGGCAGAAGCGTATCAGTTCTGCTCCCTGGCCGTGGATTTCCACGTCACCCAGACGGTGAACGGGGAGAAGGGCGTGCACGGCCTGTTGCGCAAAGGCCTGTTGTTCTGAGGCCTCTTGCCGATCCGGCGGTGCCGGCCCGGGGGCCGCTCCGGGGCGCCGCGCCGGAGCTGTCCCCATGATCCACACGCCATCCCGATTCCGTCCCCAGGGTTGTCCACACCTTTTTAACCCTGGCTCCGACGCCGCATCTTGTGGGCGCACCCCAGGTTTCTCTACCGTATATGGTGGTGGCAGGTAGGAGGCCGGGCGATGGAGTGGACCGCGGAAGCGATCGAGACGCTGCGCGCGCTATGGGCTGAGGGCCATTCGACGGCCGAGATCGGCCGGCGCATGGGCATTTCGAAGAATGCGGTGGTGGGCAAGGCGCATCGCCTGAACCTGCCCGCGCGCCCGAGCCCGATCCGCCGCGAGGCCGAGGCCGCCGCCCCGGCCGCCCCTGTCGCCGCCCCGGCGCCCGCGCCCGCCCCGGTGGCGCCGCCGGTGGCCGCTGCCGCCCCGGTGCCGCCGCCCGCCCCCGCGCCGAAGCCCCCCGTGGCCGAGCCCGCGCCGATGGCCGCGATGGTGACCCTGGCCCCGGCGACCGCCCCGGCCATGCCGGCGCCGAACCTGGCCGCGCCGCGCCCGCCCGCGCCGCCGCGCCGGGCTGCCCCGGCGCCGGGCGCCGTGGTGCGCCCCTTCCAGCGCTCCGGCGGCCGGTCCTGCTGCTGGCCGATCGGCGAGCCCGGCACGCCGGAATTCCGCTTCTGCACCGCCGAGGCGATCCCCTCGAAGCCCTACTGCCCCGAGCATGCCGCGATCGCCTATGTGAAGGCCCGCGACCGCCGCGACGACGCGGCGTAAGTCTTCTTTTTCTGAAGAAAAAGATTTCTTTCAGTTTGGCGTTCCGCCTCCGGCCTGATGCGGGACGCCCACTGAAAGAAAGTTTTTGGTTCTTTTTTCAAAAAGAACCCTTTTTCCTTACTTCACCGCCGCTTCCCTGCGCCCGATCAGCCGCCGGCGGATCACGCCCGACAGCAGGTCGATGGCGGCGACGGTCAGCACCATCAGGATGATGATGAAGGCCACCTCGTCCCAGTGGCGCACCTTGATGCGCTCGGCGATCTGCAGGCCGATGCCGCCGGCGCCGACGACACCGAGGATGGCGGCCGAGCGGGTGTTGCTTTCGAAGAAATACAGCGCCTGGGCCAGCATCACCGGCAGCACCTGCGGCAGCACGCCGTAGCGCACCGCCTGCAGCCGGCTGCCGCCGGAGGCCAGCACGCCCTCGCTCTGCTTCTTCTCGGCATTCTCGATCGCCTCGGCATAGAGCTTGGCGAGCACGGCGAGGTCGCTGGTGAAGATGGCCAGCACGCCCGCCAGCGGGCCGAGGCCCACCGCGCGCACATAGGCCAGCGCCCAGATCAGCTGGTCCACGCCGCGGATGCCGTCGAAGAAGCGGCGGACGGAGAAGCGCAGCAGCGTCACGGTGACGATGTTGCGGGCGCCGAGGAAGCCCAGCGGCACCGCCACCAGCGCCGCCAGGAAGGTGCCGAGGAAGGCCATGGCGACGCTTTCCGCCATGCCCTTCAGGATATCCAGCCACAGCTCGCCGGGGCTCGGCGGCACCATCAGGCGCAGGATGGTCATCAGGCCGGAGAGCCCGTTCCACAGCCGCGCCGGCGTGATCTCGAACAGCCAGAAGCTGTAGAGCAGCCAGGCCAGGAAGGCCGCGCCCCCCAGCCAGAGCAGCGCACGCTCGCGCGGCGGGCGGCCGAAGGCGCGGGGCTGCCGCGCCTGCCAGGCGGCGATCTCGGCGGCGGTCGGGCTGCTCATCTCAGCGCGCTCCCTCGGCATGGATCAGGCGGTGCCGCAGCTTTTCCGAGACCAGGTCGATCAGCATGACGGCGGCGATGATCAGCACGACGATGGCGCTGATCTCCTCGTAGTAGTTGAAGGCGATCACCTGATAGAGCTCCTGCCCGATGCCGCCGGCGCCGACGAAGCCGATGACGCTGGCGCCGCGCACATTGATCTCGAAGCGCAGCAGCGCGTAGCTCAGCAGGTTCGGCGCCACCTGCGGCAGGATGGCGTAGCGGCAGGCCTGGGCCCAGTTGCCGCCCGAGGCGCGCACCCCGTCCCAGGGCTGCATCTCGGCATTCTCCATCACCTCGGCGAACAGCTTGCCCAGCGCGCCGGCGGTGTGGATGGCGATCGCCAGGATGCCGGCCAGCGGGCCGACGCCGAAGGCCCAGACGAAGATCAGCGCGTAGACGATCTCCGGCACGGTGCGGGTGGCTTCCAGCCCACGCCGCGTCAGCTGGTGCAGGAGGCGGGTGGGGGCCAGGTTGCGCGCCGCCGGGAAGGCCAGCAGCAGCGCGACCGCGGCGCCGCCCAGCGTCGCCAGCGCCGCCATCTGCGCCGTCTGCAGCAGCAGCAGCGCCCATTTGTCGAGCCGGTAGAACCAGAAGGCCAGGCTGCCCTCCGTCTCCCAATCCGCCAGCAGGTGCCGGGCCTCCAGGCTCGGCAGGATCCTGGCGAAATACTCGCCGATGCGCGGCAGGCCGGCGGCGAGGGAGGAAGGGTAGAACTCGCTGACCCAGCCGGCCAGCAACAGGGCGGCGGCCAGCAAAGCGAGGCTTCCCAGCGTCACCCGGCGGCGCTGGCGGCGGAGCGCCTGGTAGGCGGCCTCCCCGCGCTGCACCACCGGAAGATGGGCGGCGATGGCGTCCATGCGCTATTCGCGGCGGCGACGGGCCGCCGCCTCCTCTCGTCTGAGGTCGATGAAGATCTGGTAGTCCGCGTGGCGGGCGCGGACATAGCCGGCGCCCTCGCCACGGCTGATCTGGCGGTAGATCTCGGGATAGGCGGCGGGGAGCGCCAGGAAGAAGGCCAGCAGATCCTGCTTCAGCGAATCCGGCAGATCGGTGCGGACCGTGATCGGCCCGGTGACGATGGGCTCGGAGCGCCAGACGATGCGCAGATCGGACATGTTCAGCATGCCCTTCTCCACCATCGCGCGCAGATTGCCGCGGGTGAAGCCCTGCGCCTCATCCCCCTGGCCGGAGGCCCAGGTGCAGCAGGCGTCGTATTGCTTCTGCAGCACCGCGATCACCGCCTGCTCATGCCCGCCGGCGAAGCCGGTGCGGCTGAAATAGCGCTCCGGATCGACGCCCTGGCGGCGCAGCGAGGCGCGCGGCATCAGATAGCCGGAGGTCGAGTTCGGGTCGGCCCAGGCCAGCGACCTGCCGCGCATGGCCGCGAGGTCGGCGATGCCGGAATCGGCCCGCGCCACCATCACGGCCAGATAGCCGGTCGAGCCATCCTCCTGCACCGGCACCACCAGCGGCTCCACCCCGCCCTGCGTGTCGATCCAGGCACCGGCATAGGCGGCCGAGCCGAGCGAGGCGATCTCCACCTGCTTCGCGGCGAAAGCCTGCATCACCCCGGCATAGTCGCCGGCGGGATAGACCCGCACCGGCACCTCGAAGGTCTTCTCCAGCAGGGCGCGGTAGCCGTCGAAGCGGGCCAGCCGGTCGGCCTCGTTCTCGCCGCCCATCAGCGCGATGCCGAGGCGCGGCACCGCCTCCGCCCAGGGGCGGCGGCCAGGGGCAGGGAAGGGATGCGCAGCCTGGGCCGCAGCCAGCCCCGGCAGGGCGGACAGGGCCGAGAGGGAGAAGAGGGCTGCGAAATGGCGGCGGGTCAGCTGCATGGGACGCCCCAAACTCGGAAAGCGCCCATCTTTTGGCATCGCCGGGGAGAGCAACAGGGGGTCCGTCCGTATGGCTGCCCTGACGAAGCAGGAAGGAAGGGTTCTTTTTGAAAAAAGAACCAAAAACTTTCTTTCAGTGGGCGTCCCGCCTCGGGCCTGAGGCGGGACGCCAAGCTGAAAGAATTACGAGCGGCGGCGGCGCTCGGCCGCCTCTTCGCGGCGCAGCTGCACGATCGGCTCGAACTGCGCATGCGTCACGCGGGCATAGCCCAGGCCGCCACCGCGCTCGACCTGCGCGTAGATCTGCGGATGGGCGGTGGCCAGCGCCAGGTGGAACTGGGTGATGTCCTGCTTGAAGGCGTCCGGCACGTCCGTCCGCACCACCAGCGGCCCGTTCAGGATCGGGCGCGACGTCCAGATGATGCGCATGTCGCCCATGTTGAGCATGCCCTTCTCCACCATCGCGCGCAGATTGCCGCGGGTGAAGCCCTGCGCCTCGTCGCCCTGGCCCGAGGCCCAGGTCACGGCGGCGTCGTACTGCTTCTGCTGCACGGCGACGACGGCCTGCTCATGCCCGCCGGCGAAGCCGGTGCGCGAGAAATAGCTGTTGATGTCGATGCCGGCGCCGCGCAGCTCGGAGCGGGGCACCAGATAGCCGGAGGTCGAGTTCGGGTCGGCCCAGGCCAGCGACTTGCCGCGCATCTGCTCCAGGCTGGTGATGCCCGAATCCTTCCGCACGATCATCACCGAGATGTAGGAGATGCCGCCATCCGCCTCGCGCGGCACCACCAGCGGCTCCACGCCGCCATTGGTGTCGAGCCAGGTGCCGGCATAGCCGGCCGCGCCCATCGAGGAGATCTCGATCTGCTTGGCGCTGAAGGCCTGCATCACACCGGCATAGTCGGCGGCGGGAAAGAGGCGGACGGGCACCTTGAAGGTGTCCTCGATCAGCTTGCGATAGCCGTCGAAGCGGCCGAGGCGGTCGGCCTCGTTCTCGCCGCCCAGCAGGCCGATGCGGATCTGCGGCACCTGCTGCGCCCAGGGGCGCGCGCCGGTGGCGGGCATCTCGACCTTCTCAACCGCCTGCGCGCGCAGGGCAGCAGGCAGCAGGGCGGAACCGGCCATCAGGCCGGCCAGCATGCGACGCGTGATCATCGGTCTCTCCTTGGGGCCGGCCGGCCGGGTCGGCGGTCCGGCGGGAAGGCTCAGGCGGACAGGGCGGCCGCCTGGCTGGTGCCTGGCGCCGCGGCCGCCGCGGGGGCGGGCTCCACGGCGCTGCATTCGTCGAACTCGGCCTCGGACACGCCATAGATCTCGCGCAGCTTCGCGGCCGTCAGCGCGGCGGGCGGGCCGTCGAACATCATGCGGCCGCCCTGCATGGCGATGATGCGGTCGCAATACTCGCGGGCGGTGTCGAGGTGGTGCAGGTTGCACAGCACGGTGATGCCATCGCGCCGGTTCACGTCGCGCAGCGCATCCATCACGGTGCGGGCGTTGCGCGGATCCAGGCTGGCGATCGGCTCATCGGCCAGGATGATGCGCGGCTCCTGCATCAGCGCGCGGGCGATGGCGACGCGCTGCTGCTGGCCGCCGGAGAGGGTGTCCGCGCGCTGCAGCGCCTGGGCGGCCAGGTCGAAACGGTCCAGTGCCATCAGCGCCATGGCCCGCTCCTCGGCGGTGAAGCGCTTGAACAGCGTGGCCAGCGTGCCGCCGAGGCCGGGATGGTGGTTCAGCCGCCCCACCAGCACATTGGTCAGCACATCCATACGCTGCACCAGGTTGAATTGCTGGAAGATCATGCCGCAGCGCGTGCGCCAGTCGCGCAGGCCCTGGCCGCGCAGTGCGGTGACCTCGACGCCATCGCACAGGATGCGGCCCTCGGAGGGCTCGGTGAGGCGGTTGATCATGCGCAGCAGGGTGGATTTGCCGGCGCCCGACCGCCCGATCACCCCCACCATCTGGCCTGCCGGCACGGTGAGGCTGACGCGGTCCACAGCCGTCGTCGCACCGAAGCGGCGCGAGATGTTGTCAAGCTGGAGCATCGGCCATCCTTCGCATGGCGGGGGCTATAGCGGCCCGCCATGACAGGCGAATGACCGGAGCATGACAAGCGCATGTCGCATCCGGCAGCGCCGCGCCACCCGCATTGCCAACGGCCTGCGGGCCGGGCGGTTGCGCGTTGCGCACCACCCGGCCCGGTCATCCGGCCCTGGTCACAAGGACGGGGTCACAAGGACGGGGTCACAAGGACCGGCTCAGGCGGCGCGCACCGCCTGGATGAAGGTGCTGACCTCGACACCGAGCTGCCCGGCCTGCTGCGCCACCTGGCCCGCGGCGCTCAGCACATCCTGCGCCGACTGGCCGGTGACGCTGGCCGCCTGGCTGACGCCATTGATGTTCTGCGTCACCTCCCGCGTCGAGACGGCGGTCTTCTGCACCGAGCGCGCGATCTCCTGCGTCGCCTGGCCCTGCTCCTCCACCGCGGTGGCGATGCTGCCGGCGATCGAGCTGATCTCGCCGATGGTGCCGCCAATGCCCTGGATGGCGCCCACCGCCTCCTCGGTCGCGGTCTGGATCTGCGCGATCTGGGCGCTGATCTCCTCCGTCGCCTTGGCGGTCTGGCTGGCCAGGTTCTTCACCTCGGAGGCGACGACGGCGAAGCCCTTGCCGGCCTCGCCGGCGCGGGCCGCCTCGATCGTGGCGTTCAGCGCCAGCAGATTGGTCTGGCCGGCGATGTTGCTGATCAGCCCGATCACGTCGCCGATGCGCTTGGCGCCCTCGGCCAGGGTGCGCACGGTGGCGTCGGTGCGCTGCATCTCCGAGGTGGCGCGGGCGGTGATGGTGGAGGATTGCGCCACCTGCCGGTTGATCTCGGCGATGGAGGCGGTCAGCTCCTCCACCGCGGCGGCGACGGTCTGCACGCCGCCGCTGGTCTCCTCGGCCGCATTGGCCACCGCATTGGCCTGGCGGTCCGCCTGGCCGGCGGCGTCGCTCATCGAGCGGGCGGTGGCCTCCAGCTCGGTCGCGGCGGAGGAGAGGGTGTGCGACAGGCCGCTCGCCGCATGCTCGAAATCCTGCACCAGCCGGTCCAGCTGCTGGCCGCGCTTCAGCCGGCGCTCCTGCTCCGCCGCCTGCTCGGCCGCCAGCCGCTCGGCCTCGGCCATGCTGTCGCGGAAGACGACCACGGCGGCGGCCATGGCGCCGATCTCGTCGCGCCGGCCGGCGCCGGGGATCGGGCTGGCCATCTCGCGCGCCGCCAGCCGGCGCATCCGCTCGGTGATCTGGCTGACCGGCCGGCCCAGATCGAGGCTCAGCCACAGCGTGGCGGCGAGCGCCACCAGCAGCGTCAGCAGCGCGACGCCCATGGTCAGCCACACCGCGGATTCATAGGTGGCGGCGGCATTGGCCATGCTGCGCTGGGCGCCGTCGCGATTGGCCTGCTTGGCCTGCTCCAGCGCCTCCCAGGCCTCGTTGAACAGCGTGGCGGCGGGGGTGGTGAATTCGCGCAGCGCGCCGGAGCGGTCCTGCGCCGCCATGCCGATCACCCGGTCCTGCAGCGCCTGGTAGGCGCGCCAGCGCTGGGTGAAATCCTGATAGGCGCGGCGTTCCTCCGGCGTGTCGATCATCCGCTCATAGTCGCGCTGGGCCTGCGCCATGGCCTCGACGCGCCGTTCGAGGCGGGATCGCGCATCGCGCTGGCCGGCCTCGTCCTCCGCCGTCACCACCTGAAAGGCGACCAGCCGCAGCCGCGTCGCATTGGCGCGCAAATCGCCCAGCACATCGATGCTGGGCAGCCAGTTGGTGCCGATGTTCACCGTGCTCCGGTTGATCTGGGCCAGCTCCCGCAGGCCCAGACCGCCCATCAGCATCACCAGCACCACCAGGCTGCCGAGCGCCAGGCCCAGCTTGCTGCGGATCCCAAGATTGCTCAGCGCGCCCATGCCGCCGGAAACTCCCCTGTCAGGCGCCGCACCGGCGCAACACCCGGCTTAGCAGGGCAGGGATTACCGGCCGGATAAGGCGTGCCTGCCGGCGCGCCTGCCGGCTCAGCGGCCGAGCAGCACCAGCACCACGCCCAGCACCACGATGACGGCGCCCGCCACCTCCTGCCGGCGCAGCGTCTCGCGCAGGTAGAAGCGGCTGAAGGCCAGGGTGAACAGGATCTCGGTCTGGCCGACGGCGCGCACCAGCGCCACCGGGGCGAGGGCGAAGCCGGTGAACCAGCAGGCCGAGCCGCAGGCCGAGAGCGCGCCCACCGGCGCGCTGACCCGCCAGCTGCGAACCACCAGCGGCAGCTGCTCCGGCTCCCGCCAGGCCAGCCAGCCGCCCTGCATCAGCGTCTGCAGGATGTTGGTGACGACCAGGGTGAGAAGGGCGCGCAGCACCGGGTCGGGATGCGCCAGCTCGAAATTCGCCGCCTTGATCAGGATCGAGGTCAGCGCGAAGCAGAAGCCGGCGCCGAGCCCGTACAACGCCGCCGGCTGCGCCGTCTGCCGCAGCAGGCCGCGCCAGCCCCCTGCCTTGCCGGTCAGCGACAGCAGCAGCACGCCGCCCACCCCGATCGCGGTGCCGAGCCAGGCCAGGGCCGAGATGCGCTCGCCCAGCAGCAGCAGCGCCAGCAGCGCGCCCTGCACCGCCTCGGTCTTGGCATAGGCGGTGCCGACGGCGAAGCCGCGCGCGCCGAAGGCCATGATCAGCAGGTTGGTGCCGAGGATCTGCATCAGCCCGCCGGCGGCGCAGAACAGCAGGAAGCCCGGATGGGGGGAGGGGAGGCCAGCGCCGGTGGCCAGCGCGTAGAGGCCGAGCAGCGCCGCCCCCACCGGCACGCCATAGAGATAACGCACCACCCCGGCGGCATTGACCGAAAGCTGGCCGCGCAGCTTCTGCTGCAGGGCGGTCCGCCAGCTCTGCAGCAGGGCGGCGGACAGGGTGGCGGCAATCCAGAGCGGCATCGGGGCATCCAGCGAGTCTCGGCCGCCACTCTAGGCCAGGATCGCCCGCCCCGCGCGAGGGCTCAGCCGCGCGGCTCAGCCATGCGCGCGGCCGAAGACCTCGGTGAAGATCTCGCCCACCAGGCCGCGGAACCAGCGCTCGGCCGGGTCGCGGTCCTGGCCCTCGGTCCAGGCCATGGCGTGCGGCAGGGCGGCGGGGGAGATCGGCGTCGCCTGCACCGCCAGCCCGCTGCGCAGGCTCAGCCGCTCGGCCACGAAATCCGGCACCGTCGCCACCAGGTCGGTGCCCGGCAGCACGGCGGAGAGCAGCGCGAAGGAGCTGACCCCCACCACCACCCGGCGTGACAGCCCCTGCTGGCGCAGCAGCGCATCGACCAGCCCGCCGAGATCGCCGCGCGGCGAGATCAGCGCATGCGGCCGGGCGCAGTAATCCTCGAGCGAGGTCACCGCCGGTGTCGCCGGGTCGCGCAGCAGCTTCCATTCGGAATGGCCCAGCACCCGCATCCGCGCATTGGCCGGCAAATCCTGGCCGAGGAAGCCCAGCGCCGTGCCGATCTCGCCCTGCGCCAGCATGGCGGGCAGGGTGCGGTGGTCGCCGGTGCGCACCGAGACGCTGCAGAGCGGCGCCTGCTGGCGCAGCCGCGCCAGCAGCGGCGGCAGCATGGCGAAGGCCACCGCATCGGTGCCGCCCAGCACGAAGCTGCGTGCGTCCTGCGTCGGGTCGAAGGGGGTGGCGGCGGCGATCTCGGCATCCAGCTGGCGCAGCCGCGGCGCGATGGCGGCGTAGAGCGCCTCGGCCCGCGGGGTCAGCCGCAGCTCGCCGGCCTGGCGCACCAGCAGCGGATCGCCGAACTGGGCGCGCAGCCGCTTCAGCCCGCCCGAGGCGGCGGGCTGCGACAGGAACAGCCGCTCCCCCGCGCGGGTGACATGGCGTTCCTCGGCCAGCGCCACGAACAGGCGCAGCAGATTGAGGTCGGGCAGATGGGTGATGTGCTGTTGCTGGCTCATGCGGCGGGGCGGCCCGTGCGAAACCGGCCCGGCGCCGGCCGCCCCTACCTTGGGCGCGGCCTTGCGCAGACAAGGGGTTACGGCCGCGCCGGGCCCGGCTTTGATCAGTTGTCACACAAGCTTACATGCCGGTACCGGCGCTGTCCCCGGCGATTGCGGCGCCGCGCCCCGCCCTGGCGCAGCCGTGACCGGGCCGGGGGCTTTGCAGCGGCCGGCGGCGCCCCGATACCCAGGCGGCGAGGCGCGCCTCCGCGCCCATCCAGCGCCTATCCCTGGGAGATGACCGCATGACCCGCCGCCTGCCGAACGCCGCTGCCGCCTCTTCCGCCCCCAGCGCCGCCCCCGTCGCAGCTCTGGCGCTGTTCGGCCTGCTGGCCATGCCGCTGCTGCCCGCCGGCGCCGCGCTGGCGCAGCCGGCCCCCGCCGCGGCGCCGGCCGAGGCCGCCCCCCAGGGCACGCTGCTGCG
The DNA here is from genome assembly GCF_030818485.1 of Pseudoroseomonas cervicalis. Taxonomy (NCBI): domain Bacteria; kingdom Pseudomonadati; phylum Pseudomonadota; class Alphaproteobacteria; order Acetobacterales; family Roseomonadaceae; genus Roseomonas; species Teichococcus cervicalis. The sequence continues at coordinate 206,443 of NZ_JAUTAJ010000004.1, forward strand.
CCTGGCCGAGACGGTCGAGCTGCGCCGCGCCCCGGACGAGATCACCGCCACCCTGCGCGTCGAGGCGCGTGGCGGCAGCGCCGCCGCGGCGCAGGGCCAGGCCAATGCGGCGATGGAGCGCGCCCTGCAGGCGGCGCGCGCCGTGCCCGGGCTGCAGGCCACCACCGGCCGCTACTATGCCGGCCGGACCGAGGAGGGGCGGCAATGGCAGGCCGTGCAGACCCTGACGCTGCGCGGCAATGACCCGGGCAAGCTGCTGGAACTGGCCGGCACGCTGCAGGGCCAGGGGCTGGCGATGGAGGGCATCGGCTGGTCGCTCACCGAGCCGCAGCGGCGCGAGGCGCTGGCCGAGGCGGAGCGCGAGGCGATCGCGCGGCTGCGCGCCCGCGCCGAGACGCTGGCCGGCCAGCTCGGCCAGAGCGTCGCCGCCATCCGCGAATTGCAGGTCGAGACCGAGGGGCGCCTGCCGCCGCGGCCGATGATGGCGATGGCGCCGAGCCTGGCCTCCAGCCGGCGCGAGGCGGCCCCGGCCGCGGTGCCGGAGGAGCTGACGCTGACCGCCACCGCCACCGCGACCGTGCTGCTGCAGGGCCGCTGAACCGCCCGCGCCGGGGGCGCGCCGGACCATCCACGCCCGGATGGCGTCGCAACACCGCCGCCATCCGGGCGCCAGAACACCCGCGCCAGGACGGCGCCGGGCCCGAGGAGAGAGAGCATGAGCGGAGAAGCCGCTTTCGCCCGGCTGCGCGACCTGGCCCGGCGGCCGGTCTTCGAGACCGTGATCGACCGGCTGAATTTCGGCGAGCAGGGCGGCTATGACCGCACCTCCTGCGCCATGAACAGCACGGCGGTGGTCAAGACGGCGACGCGCCAGACCATCGCCGCCGGCAGCACCCAGGCCGGCGCCATCACCGGGTTGAGCCCGCTGCCGCCGCAGGGCATGACCGGCGGCCACACCGCCGCGGTGATGCAGGCGCTGCAGCAGCCGGTGATCCTGGCCTTCCAGCTGCAGCTGCGGCGCGGCGAGACCGGCAGCGCGGGGGACCATTACTTCTCCGCCTTCCGGCTGGATGCGCGGCACATCATCGTCTCGATGGGCTGGCAGGGGCTCTACGACTTCCCGACCTGGTTCGCCGAGAATGAGGGCGGCCGCTTCGAGCAGGGCCGCTTCGAGGCGCTGATGCGGCAGATCGAGGATGGCGAGGTCGAGGGGCTGGCGGGGCTGTGCTCCTTCCTCGGCACCACGCCGCGCGGCGCGGGCATCCCGGCCACGCTGCAGCGGGAGCTGGCGGGCTGCCGCCCGGTCTTCCGCCCCACCTATCAGCTGCGCCTGCCGAGAGGCTGAGCGCGGCCGGAACGCCGGGCGGGGCCCGGCGGCCGGCGGCGCGCCAGACCCCGGCCGCCTGCGGCTCAGCCGGCCGCGGGGCCGGCGGGCGGGGCGGCGGGCGCCTCCTCCTCCCAGCGATAGCGGAAATCGCAATGGCTGGCCCCGCCCATGATGGTCTGGGTGCGGGTCATCTTCAGCTTCGGGTCGTAGCCCTCGCAGAAGGCGCCGTCGCGGTTGCAGGAGAGGATGGCGCCGAGCTCGCCCAGCCCCATCGCCCGGTAGGTCTCGGCATAGCGGCAGCGGGTGACGTTGAAGTCGAAATGCGTCTCGTCCTGCCGCACCACCTCGACCCGCAGCGCGTCCTCGCGGGTCCAGCGCGGCTGGATGCTGCGGAAATGCTCCAGGCTGGCCTGGCCCTCCGGCGCCTCCTTCGCCATCTCGGCCGCCGCCTGCCTGGCCAGCTTCACCACCGCGCGGCTCAGGATGCGCTGCGCCGTCTCGGGGCCCAGCTCGGCCGCCATCTCCTCATAGATGCCCTTGGCGAAGGCCGCCTCGATGCGGCGCTGCTCCAGGATGGAAAGGGTCATGGCCTGTCACTCCGTCATGGTCTCGTCCCGCGCCCAGCCTAGAGCGGGATGGCGCGCGGCGGTATCGCGGCGGCGGCCGGGCCCCCGCCGCCGGCGGACGGGGGCGGCAAAAAACCGCGGGACTCGGCCGGGGCGGGGTGCCGCCTGCCGCGGTGCGGTGCCATGATGGCCGCGTAATGTCCTCCACCCTCGCCGGGATCGCCCTGCAGCTGATGGCCATCGCCTTCTTCGTGGCGATGGACACCACCATCAAGGTGATGACGGCCGAGTTCGCCGTCAGCCAGCTGCTGTTCTGCCGCTTCGCCGTGCATGTGGTGCTGGTGGCGGTGCTGCTGCGCCTGTTCACCGGGCCGCTGCCCTGGCGCTCCCGCGCCCCGCGGCTGCAGGCGCTGCGCAGCCTGAGCCTGGCCTCGGCGAATTTCCTGTTCTCCCACGCCCTGGCCAATGTGCCGCTCTCCGACGCGACGGCGGTGAATTTCGCCTCGCCGCTGCTGACCGTGGCGCTGGCGGCGCTCTGGCTGCAGGAGCGGGTGAGCCCGCGGCGCTGGCTGGGCGTGGCGGTGGGGCTGCTCGGCGTCGCGGTGGCGCTGCGGCCGCCCTTCCTGACCGGCGGGCCGATGCCGCATTGGGCGATCCTGCTGCCGCTCGGCACCGCGGCGCTCTATGCCGTCTACCAGATCCTGACCCGCAAGCTGGCCACGGTGGACGATCCGCGCACCACCATCCTGCACACCGGCATCGCCGCCGCCCTGGCCAGCGCGGTGGCGCAGCCCTTCGTCTGGCAATGGCCGATGGGCGGCTGGGGCTGGGCCGGGCTGGTGGCGCTGGGCGCGCTCGGCGCCGTCGGCCATGGCTTCCTGGTGCTGGCCTTCGCCCGGGCGCCCGCCAGCCTGCTGGCGCCGATGAGCTACACCCAGCTGATCTGGGCGGTGCTGGCCTCGATGCTGGTCTTCGGCGACTGGCCGGATCGCTGGACGCTGATCGGCGCCGCCATCATCGCGGTGGGCGGGGTGCTGGTGGCGCTGCCCCAGCGGCGGCGATGACCGGGCTTTCGGGGCGGAGCCGCGGAACCACGAGATGGTGATCGGCGTTGCTGTGACGGCGCTGGCGGGCCGCGACGGAGCAATGCGGCTTGCGCCGCGCGCCCTGAGGCGGTAGCGGAATGCGGGCGCGAGGACAGGGAATGGCCACGACATTCGGAACACCGCGGGAACAGGCGGTTGATGGAGCGCTGCGGGACCACCCGCGCGCGGCGCTGGACGCCAATTCGGTGCGCGATGCCTATCGCCGCTGGGCGGGAGTGTATGACGCGGTGTTCGGGGGGGTCTCCTCCTACGGCCGCCGGCGGGCCGTGGCGGCGGTGAACCGCCTGCCGGGCACGCGGGTGCTGGAGGTCGGCGTCGGCACGGGCCTGGCCCTGCCGCGCTACCGCACCGACAAGCGCGTGGTCGGCATCGACCTGTCGCGTGAGATGCTGCTCAAGGCCGAGGAGCGGGTGCGCGAGGAGCGCCTCGCCCATGTCGAGGGGCTGCTGGAGATGGACGCCGAGCAGATGGCGTTCCAGGACGGCGCCTTCGACATCGCGGTGGCGATGTTCACCGCCAGCGTCGTGCCGGATGCCAGGAAGCTGCTGGCCGAGATGCAGCGCGTGGTGCGCCCCGGCGGCCATCTGCTGTTCGTCAACCATTTCGCGGCCGAGACCGGCCCGCGCTGGTGGGTCGAGCGCACCATGGCGCCGCTGTCGCGCGTGCTGGGCTGGCACCCGGATTTCGCCTTCTCCGACCTGTTCGACCGCGAGAAGGTGCAGGTCGAGGAGATCCAGCCCTGCCCGCCGGCCGGGCTGTTCACCCTGGTGCATCTGCGCAACGCCGAACCCGGCGAGGCGCTGCCGGCCAGCGTCGCCGAAGCGGCCTGAACGGGGCCCGGGCGATGGGGATGCGCATCGCCGAGGATCAGGTCACCGAGCTCGCCGGCATGTTCTGGCTGATGAGCGACCCGACCCGGCTGCGCATCATCCTCGCCTGCCTCGACACCCCCGCGCCGGTGGGGGCGATGGCCGAGCGCATCGGCATTTCCGGCAGCCTCGCCTCGCATCATCTGCGCCTGCTGCGCGCCGCCCGGCTGCTGCAGGCGGAGCGGCGCGGCCGCCAGGTCTTCTACGCCGTCACCGACGCGCATATCCGCTCCATGCTGGCCGACATGGTCGACCATGTGCGCGAGGAGGCGGAGGCCGAGCTGCCCGCCGCCGCGGAGCCCGATCCGGCCGCGCCCGGGGCGGTGCCGCCCCCGCCGCGCGGCTGATCCGCCCACCCGCCACCCCGCCCGCCGCCGCACCGGCGCGCGCCCCGGCGCGACTCGGGCGGCGGCCGGTTCCGGCATGTGTCATGGCATGAGACGAAGGCGAATCAGGGCCTTCGGTTACACGGAATGACGCGAAGCTTGCGCATCCTCGCCCCGGCATCACTTGTGCGGGGCGGGGGGGCGCGATTATGGTCCGGCGGGCACGCCCGTCCCGCAGCGCCGCGGGACCGGGCGGCTTGGGTCGTGCGGTGCGGCCCTGGCTTGACTGGCGCGATGTGCGCCGGCGTCCCGGAAACGGGACGCAGGAATGACGAGCGGACGGGATAGGGAATGCGGCGGTCGATCGTTTCGCGCTTCGCAGGTTTGCCGGCCACCCTGGCGGTGGCGGCGGCCTCTCTGCTGAACGGGGCGCCGGCCCTGGCCCAGGAGGCCGCGCCCATGGTGGGCGCGCCGGTTCCCTGGGGTGTCGCCCTGCAGCGGGCCGCCGGCCCGGTGAAGGAAGCGATCCACGATTTCAACAACCTGGTGCTGTGGATCATCATCGCCATCACGATCTTCGTGGGCGTGCTGATGGTCTATGCCATGTGGCGCTTCCGCGCCGCGGCGAACCCGGTGCCGTCGCGCACCAGCCACCACACGCTGCTGGAAGTGGCGTGGACGGTGCTGCCGGTGCTGATCCTGATCGTGATCGCCATCCCCTCCTTCCGGCTGATCTATTACCAGGACCGCGCGCGCGACGCCGAGCTGACGGTGAACGTCACCGGCCGCCAGTGGTACTGGCACTATGCCTATCCGGATCAGGGCAATTTCGCCTTCGACAGCTATCCCATCCAGGAGGCCGACCTGCGCCCCGGCCAGCTGCGGCTGCTGGATGTGGATGAGCCGATGGTGATCCCGGTCGGCAAGAACATCCGCATCATCACCACCGGCCAGGACGTGATCCACAGCTTCTTCGTGCCGAGCCTCGGCGTGCAGAAATACACGATCCCCGGCCGCACCATGGAGACCTGGCTGCGCGCCGACCGCGTCGGCACCTTCTATGGCCAGTGCAACCAGATCTGCGGCACCAACCACTGGTTCATGCCGATCGTGGTGAAGGCCGTGCCGCAGGCCGAGTTCGACGCCTGGGTGGCGGGTGCGCGCCAGCGCTTCGCCCAGGGTGGTGGGCAGAACGGCCAGCCGGCGATCGCCGCGACCGAGACGCCGGCGGCCCCTGCCGCGGCGCAGGCTCCGGCCCAGGCCGCGGACGCGCAGAACGCCCAGGATGCCGGCACGCAGCTGGCGCAGCTTCGCCGCTGACGCGGCATCACAGACGGTTCGAGAGCGGGACGGACAACGATGGCGACCGCGTCACACACGCATGACAGTCACGGCCATGGCGACCATGGCCATCACGATCACAAGCCCGGCTTCGTGGCGCGCTGGTTCTTCAGCACCAACCACAAAGACATCGGCATCCTCTACCTGATCTTCGCGGTGGCGGCGGCCTTCGTGGGCGTCGGCCTCTCCCTGCTGATGCGCATCGAGCTGCAGACGCCGGGCATGCAGATCTTCGCCGACGGCCAGGCCTGGAACGTGGCGGTCACCGCGCATGGCGTGGTGATGGTGTTCTACGTGATCATGCCCGCCCTGATCGGCGGCTTCGGCAACTACTTCGTGCCGATCATGATCGGCGCGCCGGACATGGCCTTCCCGCGGCTGAACAACATCAGCTTCTGGCTGCTGGTCCCGGCGCTGATGCTGGCGGTGGGCAGCCTGTTCGTGGGCGGCGCCGGCACCGGCTGGACGCTGTACCCGCCGCTGTCGAACAGCACCTACCAGTCGGGCATGGGCGTCGACATGGCGCTGTTCAGCCTGCACCTGGCGGGCGCCAGCTCGATCCTGGGCGCGGCGAACTTCATCACCACCATCTTCAACATGCGCGCCCCCGGCATGACGCTGCACAAGATGCCGCTCTTCGTGTGGGGCATGCTGGTCACCGCCTTCCTGCTGCTGCTGTCGGTGCCGGTGCTGGGTGGTGCCATCACCATGCTGATCACCGACCGCAATTTCGGCACGGCCTTCTTCGACCCGGCCGGCGGCGGCGACCCGGTGCTGTTCCAGCATCTGTTCTGGTTCTTCGGCCACCCCGAAGTCTACATCATGATCCTGCCGGGCTTCGGCATCATCAGCCACGTGCTGTCCACCTTCAGCCGCAAGCCGATCTTCGGCTATCTCGGCATGGCCTACGCCATGGTCGCGATCGGCGTGGTGGGCTTCGTGGTGTGGGCGCACCACATGTTCACCTCCGGCATCTCGGTGGACACGCGCGCCTACTTCATGGCGGCGACCATGGTCATCGCCGTGCCGACGGGCATCAAGATCTTCTCCTGGATCGCCACGATCTGGGGCGGCTCGATCACCTTCCGCACGCCGATGCTCTTCGCCCTCGGCTTCATCTTCCTGTTCACCATGGGCGGCGTCACCGGCGTGAAGCTGGCCAATGCCTCGGTGGACGTGATCCTGCACAACACCTACTACGTCGTGGCGCACTTCCACTACGTGCTGTCGCTGGGCGCGGTGTTCTCGATCTATGCCGGCTTCTACTACTGGATCGGCAAGATGAGCGGGAAGCAGTACCCGGAGCGCCTCGGCCAGATCCATTTCTGGCTGACCTTCATCGGCGTGAACCTGACCTTCTTCCCGATGCATTTCCTGGGCGCCCAGGGCATGCCGCGCCGCTACCCGGATTATCCGGACGCGTTTACCGGCTGGAACATGATCGCGAGCTTCGGCGCCTATATCTCCGTCGCCTCCTTCGTGTTCTTCATCTACGTGTGCTACCGCACCTTCACGAGCAAGGAAGTGGCCGCGGCCAATCCCTGGGGCGAGGGCGCGACGACGCTGGAGTGGCAGGTGGCCTCGCCCCCGCCCTTCCACACCTTCGATGAGCTGCCCCGCATCCGCTGAGGCGGGCGGACAGCGGAACTGACGGACAGGGTCGATGAGCGACAGCGCGATCAAGACCGAAATCCGGTTGGGGGGGGCTTCGGCCCCCCTCGGCACATCGGGCGAGCTTGACCTGAGCGAGGTGCGCGACTGGGTCGCGCTGCTGAAGCCGCGCGTCATGTCGCTCGTCGTGTTCACCGGCCTGGTGGGGCTGCTGGTGGCGCCGGGGCATATCCACCCGGTGCTGGCGGCCACCGCCATCCTCTGCATCGCCGTGGCGGCCGGCGCCTCCGGCGCCATCAACATGTGGTATGACCGCGACATCGACGCGGTGATGCGCCGCACCGCCAGCCGGCCGATCCCCGCCGGGCGCATCCGGGCGGAGGCCGCGCTCTCCTTCGGCGTCTTCCTGGGCCTGGCCTCGGTGGTGCTGATGGGGCTGGCCACCAACTGGGTGGCGGCCGCCGTGCTGGCCGGGTCGATCGGCTTCTATGTCTTCATCTACACCATGTGGCTGAAGCGCCGGACGCCGCAGAACATCGTCATCGGCGGCGCCGCCGGCGCCTTCCCGCCGGTCATCGGCTGGGCCGCCGTCACCGGCCATGTCTCGGTCGAGGCGGTGGTGATGTTCGCCATCATCTTCTTCTGGACGCCGCCGCATTTCTGGGCGCTGTCGCTGTTTGCCAGCGGCGACTATGCCCGCGCCGGCGTGCCGATGCTGCCCGTGGTGGCGGGTGCCCGGGAGACGCGGCGGCAGATCTGGCTCTACAGCCTGGTCATGGCGCCGCTCGGCCTGGTGCCGACGCTGATCGGCATGGCCGGCCTCGCCTATGGCGCGGCGGCGCTGGTGCTCGGGCTGTTCTTCCTGGAATCCATGTGGCGCGTGAAGCGCGACGCGCAGGATGAGGAAGGGCGCAGCCTGACCAATGAGGCCCCAGCCCGCGCCGCGTTCAAATTCTCCATCCTCTATCTCTTCATGCTGTTCGCCGCCCTGGCGGCGGACCGCCTGGTCTTCGGTGCATGAGCAACAATCCGACCCCCGCCGGCATGACGCCGGAGGAGAAGGCGGCCTTCATCCGCCGCCGCCGCGGCCGCAACTGGGCCGTGTTCCTGACGCTGCTGGCGCTGGTGGCGCTGTTCTATTTCATCGCCATGGCGCGCATGCAGGTCAGCTGAGCCAGGACAGGGAGGAGCGCGAATGAGCCATCAGGACCCCGATCTGGCCCGGCGCAACCGCCGCGTGGCGCTCAGCGCCGCTGTCGTGGTGGGCGGCATGCTCGGCCTCTCCTTCGCCGCCGTGCCGCTCTACACGCTGTTCTGCGCCGTCACCGGCTATGGCGGCACGCCGATGATCGGCGCCGCGGCGCCGGGCGCGGCGGAGGGGGCGCGCACCGTCACCGTGCGGCTCTCGGCCAACACCAATCCGGGCCTGCCCTGGCGCTTCCAGGCCGAGCAGAACAGCGTGACGCTGCGGCTGGGGGAGGAGGCGCTGGCCTTCTACTCGGCGCGCAACCAGGCGGACACGCCGGTCACCGGCATCTCCACCTACAATGTGACGCCGGAGATCGTCGGGCCGTATTTCCACAAGGTCCACTGCTTCTGCTTCGACGAGCAGACGCTGCAGGCGGGCCAGCAGGTGGAGATGCCGGTCACCTTCTGGGTCGATCCGAAGATCGCCGAGAATCCGGAAACCCGCGACATCCGCACCATCACGCTGAACTACACCTTCTTCCGCACCCTCGCGGATGCGGAGAGGGCGGGCGCGCTGGCCAAGGCCGGGCCGCATGTCGGCCGCGCCAGCGATGCCAGCGGCGCCCATCCCAGCCCCACCGTGACGCGGTGAGAGGCTTGATCCGAACCCGGTTTTCGGGATGATGCATCCCGTATGCCAGGGTGACCCGGGGCCGGTCTTGGCCGTCCCCTGCTACCCTTGTGTTTGAGTCCCCTGTGTCAGGTCCAGGAAGCCCAATGGCCAGCAGCAACACGACGTTGGACGCGGAGGTCCCGCCCCCCAACAAGCATCCCTACCACCTGGTCGATCCCAGCCCCTGGCCGATGACCTCCTCGCTGGCGGCGGGGCTGATGGTGTTCGGCATCATCCTGTTCGCGCAGAAGGGCATCCACTGGGTGTTCGGCGTCGGCCTGCTCGGCGTCCTGGTGTCGATGTATTTCTGGTTCCGCGACGTGGTGCGCGAGGCCCGCACGCCGGGCATCCACACCCCGGTCGTGCGGCTGGGCATGCGCTACGGCATGGTGCTGTTCATCGCCTCCGAGGTGATGTTCTTCGTCGCCTTCTTCTGGGCCTATTTCCACTTCGCCCTGTATCCGGAGCATGTCTCCGGCGCGGCGAAGGCGATCTGGCCGCCGGCGGGCATCCACACCTTCGACCCGTTCCACCTGCCGCTGCTGAACACGCTGATCCTGCTGCTGTCGGGCTGCACCGTGACCTGGGCGCACCACGCCCTGCTCGAGGGTGACCGCAAGGGCATGCTGCAGGGCCTGGCGCTGACCGTCTTCCTCGGCCTGACCTTCACCTTCTTCCAGGCGGTCGAGTATGCCGAGGCGCCCTTCGCCTTCCATGGCGGCGGCATCTACCCCTCGGTCTTCTTCCTGGCGACCGGCTTCCACGGCTTCCACGTCATCATCGGCACCATCTTCCTGGCGGTCTGCCTGGTCCGCGCCTGGAAGGGCCATTTCACCCCGAAGCGGCATTTCGGCTTCGAGGCGGCGGCCTGGTACTGGCACTTCGTCGACGTGGTCTGGCTGTTCCTGTTCGTCTGCGTCTACGTGCTCGGCGCCGGTCCGATCGCCCAGCACTGAGCCTCGGCTCCTGATCCGCGGGGCGGCCTTCCGGGGCCGCCCCGTCCTGCTTCCGGGTCCCGCCATGGCGGGGGTGCCCGGCGCCAGCGGCCCGGACCGCCCAGGCCCTGACATTCCGGCCAAGCTTGGCCCCGCCCGCCCTCCGCCCGGATCCGGCCCGCGGGGCAGGGAAGAGACAGATCGTGACATCCTGGCGACGCCTGCTGCTGCCCACCCTGGTCAGCCTGCCCGTGCTGGCCATCCTGCTCGGCCTCGGCACCTGGCAATGGCAGCGGCTGCACTGGAAGACCGAACTCCTGGAGCGCATCGCCGCGGCCGAGGCCGGGCCGGCCATCCCGCTCGCCGCCGCCCGGCCGCAGGATTGGACCAAGGTCGCCGCCACGGGGCGGCTGCTGCATGAGCGCGAGGCGCTGCTCGGCATCTCGGTGCGCGGCGGCGTGATGGGCGCCAGCCTGCTGACGCCGCTGCAGCGCGACGGGCTGCCGCCCTTGCTGGTCGATCGCGGCTGGGTGCCGCTGGAGCGCGGCGGGCCGGTGCAGCGCCCGGAGGGTGTCGTCACCATCGAGGGCTATGTCCGCCCCTCGGAGGAGCGCAGCATGGTCGCCGCGCGTGACGACCCGGCGGCGCGGCGCTTCTACACCATGGAAATTCCGGCGATCGGCGCGGCGCTCGGCCTGCCGGACCTCGCCCCTTACGCGCTGGTGGCGCTGGCCCCGCCCGGCGCCAGCCCTGTCGCCATCGCCGCAGCGCTGCCGCAGCCGGCGCGCAGCCTGCCGCGACCGAACAACAACCATCTGGGCTATGTCATCACCTGGTACGGGCTGGCGCTCTCCCTGGTCGGCGTCTTCATCGTCTGGGCCCGTCACCGCCTGAAGGATCCTGCCGCATGAACGAGGCCTATCGCCGCCTGAAGGACCGTTTCGCCCGCATCGCCCTGCTGGGCGAGGCGCAGGCGATGCTGCATTGGGATGCGGCGGCGGTGATGCCGCCGGGCGGCGCCGAATCCCGTGGCGAGCAGCTGGCGGCCCTGGCCGGCCTGTCGCACGAGCTGATGACCAGCCCCGGCATGGCCGGCGACCTGGCCGAGGCCAGCGCCAGCGGCGAATGGGACGCGGCCAATCTGGCGCTGATGCGCCACGCCCAGGCGCGCGCCACGGCGCTGCCCACCGCCCTGGTCGAGGCCAGCGCCCGCGCCAACGCGGCCTGCGAGACGGTCTGGCGGGAGGCCCGCGCGAAATCCGATTTCGCCCTGGTCGCGCCCTATCTGGCCGAGGTGGTGAGGCTGCAGCGGGAAAGCGCCGCGGCGCTGGCCACCGTCACCGGCCTCTCCCCCTATGATTCGCTGATGGAATCCTACCAGCGCGGCATCGGGGCGGCCGATGTGGAGCCGATCTTCGCCGCCTATGAGGCCTTCCTGGCCGATGCCCTGCCGCGCGCCGAGGCGATCCAGGCCGCGAAGCCTGCGCCCCTGCCGCTGCCGGGGCCCTTTCCGGCCGCCACCCAGAAGGCGCTGTGCCGCGAGATGGCCGAGCGCGTCGGCCTCGACTTCGCCCATGCGCGGCTGGATGAGAGCCTGCACCCCTTCTGCGGCGGCATCCCCGCCGATGTGCGCATCACCACCCGCTATGACGAGGCCAACGCCGCCCAGGCGCTGCTCGGCGTGCTGCATGAGAGCGGCCACGCGCTGTATGAGCGCGGCCTGCCGGCCGGCTGGGCGCGCCAGCCGGTGGGCGAGGCCGCCGGCATGGCGGCGCATGAATCGCAGAGCCTGATCGTCGAGATGCAGGCCAGCCGCTCCGACGCCTTTCTGGGCTTCATCGGGCCGCGCCTGCACAGCGCCTTCGGCGGCGCGGCCGAGGCCTGGGCACCGGCCAATCTGGCGCGCCACTGGCGCCGGGTGGCGCGCGGCTTCATCCGCGTCGATGCCGATGAGCTGACCTACCCCGCCCATGTCATCCTGCGCTTCCGGCTGGAGCGGGCGCTGATCGGCGGCGATCTGGCGGTGGCCGACCTGCCCGGCGCCTGGAACGAAGGTTTCTCTCAGTTGCTCGGCCTGACGCCGCCGGACGACGCGCAGGGCTGCCTGCAGGACATCCACTGGCATGACGGCGCCTTCGGCTACTTCCCCTCCTACACGCTGGGGGCGATGGCGGCGGCGCAGCTGATGCGGGCGGCGCGCGCGGCCCTGCCGGGGCTGGACGATGCCCTGGCGCAGGGCGATTTCACGCCGCTGCGCCACTGGCTGCGGGAGAAGGTCCACGGCCAGGGGGCGCGGCTCGGCTTCCAGGATCTGCTGCGCCACGCCACCGGCAAGCCGCTCGACCCGGCCGATTTCATCGCCCATCTGACGGAGCGCTACCTCCAGGGCTGATCGGCGCTCCGATGCAGCGCCCCGCCTGCCACGACCCGCCGCGGTCGAGGCAGGCATCCTGCGCCAGCAACCCCGGCAGCCAGAGCCAGGCGGCGAGGAGCAGCACCAGGGCGATGGCCAGCCGGGCGAGGTGGCGGTTCATGCTGCCCGCTGTAGCAGGGGCGCGGCGCGGGCGGGGCCTCTGGCTCCGCCGGATGAAGCGCTTATGATGGCGGCCATCTCAGGATGACCACCATGCAGAATACCGACTCCATCTGGCGCCATGTCGAGGCCAAGCGCCCGCGCTTCTCCGAGCTGAGCGACCAGGTCTGGGCCACCCCCGAGCTGAACTATGCCGAGCACCGCTCCGCCGCCGCCCATGCCGAGGCGCTGCAGGCCGAGGGCTTCCGCGTCACCACGGGCATCGCCGGCATCCCCACCGCCGTGATGGGCGAGGCGGGCGAGGATGGCCCGGTCATCGCCATCCTCGGCGAATATGACGCGCTGCCTGGCCTGTCGCAGGAAGCGGGTGTCGCCGAGCACCGCCCGATCGAGGCAGGCGGCCATGGCCATGGCTGCGGCCACAACCTGCTGGGCGCCGCCTCGCTGCTGGCCGCCACCGCGGTGAAGGACTGGCTGGCCGAGCAGGGCATCAAGGGCCGCGTCCGCTATTATGGCTGCCCGGCCGAGGAGGGCGGTTCCGCCAAGGGCTTCATGGTGCGCGACGGCGTGTTCGACGATGTCGACATCGCCATCTGCTGGCACCCGGCTGCCTTCTCGGGCGTCAACAAGCCGCGCTCGCTGGCCTGCATGGAGGTCGACTTTTCGTTCACTGGCCGTTCCAGCCATGCCGCTGCGGCGCCGCATCTGGGGCGCTCGGCGCTGGATGCCGTCGAGCTGATGAATGTCGGCGTCAACTACATGCGCGAGCACATGCCCTCCCATGCGCGCATCCATTACGCGCTGCAGGATGCCGGCGGCATCGCCCCCAATGTCGTGCAGGGCAAGGCGCGGGTGCGCTACCTCGTGCGCTCGCTGACCATGGCCGAGGTGCTGGCGCTGCTCGAGCGGGTGAAGAAGATCGCGGAGGGCGCGGCGCTGATGACCGAGACCAGCGTGGTGCACCGCGTGCTCTCCGCCGATGCCGAGCTGGTGGCCAACCCGCCGCTGGAGCAGGCCATGGAGGAGAACTTCCTCCGGTTGGGCCCGCCGGAATTCGACGAGGCGGACAAGGAATTCGCCCGGCAGATCCAGGCGACGCTGACGCCCGCGGAGATCGAGGCCGCCTATCGCCGCGCCGGCCTCGACCCGGTGCCCGGCGAGGTGCTGGCCGAGCGGCTGGTGCCGCTCTCGGCGCCGGAGCCGGCGGGCATCGGCTCGACCGATGTCGGCACCGTCTCCTGGGCGGTGCCGACCGTGCAGGCGCGCGGCGTCACCTACGCCATCGGCACGCCGGGCCATTCCTGGCAGCTGGTGGCGCAGGGCAAGGCGCCGGCGGCGCATAAGGGGCTGGAGCATGTGGCCAAGGTGATGGCCGGCACCGCCGTGGATGTGCTGACCAAGCCCGAATTGCTGGCCCGCGCCAGGCAGGACCACGCCGCCCGCACCGCCGGGATGCCCGATGTCTTCCCCATCCCGAAGGATGTGCCGCCGCCGCTCGACATGGCCGGCCACTCGTAAGACCCCCGACAGGACGACAGACATGACCGCCCTTCGCCTCAAGGCCGCCCTGGTCGCGGGCCTGGCCCTGGCCTCCCTCCCGGCGCTGGCCGCCGATCTGCGCATCGGGCTGAACGCCCCGGTGACCTCGATCGACCCGCATTTCGCCAATGCGGCGCCGAACTCCGCCTTCGCGCGGCACATCTTCGAGACGCTGGTGGTGCGCTCGCCCGACGGCCGGCCGATGCCGAACCTGGCGCTGAGCTGGACCCCGGTCAGCGAGACCGTGTGGGAGTTCAAGCTGCGCCCCGGCGTCACCTGGCATGACGGCAAGCCCTTCACCGCCGAGGATGTGATCTTCTCCTTCAACCGCATCCCCAACGTGCCGAACAGCCCGGCGAGCTTCGCCGGCAATATCCGCACGGTGACGAATGTGGAGGCGGTGGATCCGCTGACGCTGCGCATCACCACCTCGGCGCCGACGCCGAACCTGCCGATCGACCTGGCCGGCGCCTTCATCGTCTCCCGCCATGTGGGCGAGGGCGCCTCGACCGCCGATTACAACAGCGGCAAGGCCGCGATCGGCACCGGCCCCTACCGGCTGCTCAGCTATGCCTCGGGCAGCGCCATCGAGGTGGAGCGCAACCCCGCCTGGTGGGGCCCGAAGCAGGATTGGGACCGCGTCAGCTTCCGCATCATCCCGAACCCCGGCGCGCGCACCGCGGCGCTGCTCTCGGGCGATGTGGACCTGATCGCCGCGCCCTCCTCCTCCGACCTGCCGCGGCTGCGGCAGGAGGCGAATATTCGCATCTTCGAGCGGCAGGGCTCGCGCTCGCTGTTCCTGTCGCCGGATTTCAGCCGCACCGGCGACACCCCCTTCATCACCGACAATGAGGGCAAGCCGCTCGGGCGCAACCCGCTGCTGGACCTGCGGGTGCGGCAGGCGCTGTCGCTGGCGATCAGCCGCCAGGGCCTGGCGGAGCGGGTGCAGCAGGGCATGGCCGAGCCGACCGGCCAGTGGATGCCGCAGGGCTCCTTCGGCTACAGCGCCGAGGTGCCGGTGCCGGCGCAGGACCTGGCCCGCGCCCGCGCCCTGCTGGCCGAGGCCGGCTACCCGCAGGGCTTCCGCCTGACGCTGCACGCCTCGAACGACCGCTACCCGGCGGATGGGCAGACGGCGCAGGCGGTGGCGCAGATGTGGAGCCGCGTCGGCGTCGCCACCACGGTCGAGGCGCTGCCCTTCCAGACCTATCTGACGCGGCTGGCGCGGCAGGAATTCTCCATGGTGCAGAACAGCTGGGGCAGCACCACGGGCGAGGCCGGCAGCGTGCTGCTGAACATCGTGCATTCCTATGACCGGGAGCGCCGGCTGGGCGCCAGCAACGACACACGCTACGTCAATGCGGCGCTGGACCGGCAGATCGAGGAGGCGCTGTCCACCATGGACCCCGCCCTGCGCGAGCAGCGCATCGCCGCGGCGGTGAAGGCCTCGGTGGAGGATCTCGCCCTGATCCCGATGATTCTCTACAAGACCGCCTGGGCGGCCCGCCGTCCGCTGGTCTATGAGCCGCGCATGGACGAGCAGACGCTCGTCATGTCGGTCTCCCGCTAGGATGCAGGGCGGCCCCGAGGGGCCGCCCTTTTTTCTTCTGGCGATCGCTGCGGAGAGCCTCCGCAATCCGCGGCGCTGGCTAACCCTCCACGGGCCGCCCGCCACCTGCGGCATCCCGCCGCGTCACGAGACGGCGGCAGCCCGGGAAGCATCGCTGCGCCGCCTGTCCTTCTGCGCGTCCAGTTGCCGCTCGGCGGCCTTGAAGGCATCGCGCACGGCGGTGCGCACGCTGGGCTTCACATAGCGCTGCTTCGCCTTGTGCGGCTCGCGCGAGACGGCGAGCTCCTGCCCGGGCAGGGAAAGGGTGATGTGCACCTCGGCGATGTTGCCGGTGGTGTGCTGGCGGTGCAGCCCTTCCACCGAGACGCGGCAGCCGATCAGCCGGTGATTGCGGCGGGCCAGCTTGTCGACATGCTGGCGGATCATCGCCTCGACCGAGGGCGAGGGCTGCAGATTGTGAAAGGCGATGTCGAGCGGACGCTCCATGACGGCTCCTCTTGCAGGGAAAGGGGAGGGAGGCGGCGGCCGGCATCCCGGCCGCCCGGCTCAGCGATCCTGCTGGTAGCCCTGATGGGTCGTGTTGGTCTTGATGTTCCCCTGGCGCCCCTGGATGGCCAGGTTGCGGTCCTTGGAGTCCTTGTTGGCGGCAGCGGGGCCGGGGGGCAGCGCCTCGCCCGGCGTGGCGCTGCCGGCGGGCCCGCGATTGGCCGGCGGCACGGGCGGCAGATGGGCCTTGGACATCGTCATCTCCTGTCTCGTTCCAACCAGGGGAGGAACAGGCGGAAGAGGGGCGGGTTCCCCGTCAGGCCGGCCTCAGGGCTGGCGGCTGGCGCCGAAGCGGGCTTCCTCGGCCTTGTGCACATACTGGCTGGCGACCAGCCAGCCCTTCAGCGGCCGCAGCGTCGGCACGCAGGTCAGCAGCATGAAGGGCAGGCTGGTGACCAGATGCACCCAGTAGGGCGCGGCGAAGCGGGCCTCGATCCACAGCGCCAGCACCACGCTCGGGATGCAGGCGAAGCAGATGACGAAAAAGGCCGGGCCATCGGCCGGATCGGCGAAGCTGTAATCCAGGCCGCAGACCTCGCAGCGCGGCCGCAGCGCCAGGAAGCCGTCGAAGAGATGGCCCTCGCCGCAGCGCGGGCAACGGCCACGGATGCCGGTCTGCATCGGTGACAGAATGGGCCAGGTCTTGCTGCCGGACATAGACTCTCTCCGAGATGGCGCTGCGCGGCGCTGGGCCGGCGCGCCACAGGCTTTGCGCCCTTGATCCATACAATGTCAAGAATGTTTTATGATTGTATGGATTGAATGGAGATTACACGACCAGGGAGGACATGGCCGGCGGCCGCGCCAGCAGATCGGCCAGCGTCTCCAGCCCGCGCCGCAGCGCCTCCGCCTCCGGCGCGCCGAGGCCGAGGCGCACCGCCTCGGGCGGCGCCTCCAGCGCGAAGGCGTCGCTGCCAACCAACCCGATCTCCTGGCCCGGGTTCCCGGCGCCCTGCCAGCGCGCCAGCAGCTCGCCCCGGCTCCAGCCCGGCGGCAGGGGCAGCCAGAGATGGAACCCCTCCTCCGGCAGGGTGGCGCCGGGCGGCAGGGCGGGGGCCAGCAGCCGCGCCGCCAGGGCGCGCCGCGCGGTGGCCTCGCGCCGGATCGCCTGCAGCAGGGCGGCGGCGCTGCCGTCGCGGATCCAGGCGCTGGCCAGCGCGCCGCCCAGCGGCGAGGCCATGCCGGCCAGCGCCCGCAGCGCGGCGCCCAGGCGCGCGGCCCAGCGCGGCTCCGGCAGCACCAGATAGGCCAGGCGCAGCGCCGGCCCCATGCATTTGGACAGGCTGGCGATGTGGAAGACCTGCTCCGGCGCCAGCGCGGCCAGGGGCGGCGGCGGCGCCTCCGGCAGGGCGCCATAGGCGTCGTCCTCGATCACCGGCACCTGGTGGCGGCGGGCGATCTCCAGCAGCGCCTGGCGCCGCGCCAGGGGCAGGGTGATCGCGGTCGGGTTGTGCAGGGTGGGGGTGCAGTAGAGGGCGCGCGGCGCCTGGTGGCGGCATTGCGCCTCGAAGGATTCGGGCAGCATGCCCTCTTCATCCATCGCCACCGGCGCCAGCCGCAGGCCGAGATGCGCGGCCAAGGCGCGGAAGCCGGGATAGGTCAGCGCCTCGGCGCAGATGGTGTCGCCGGGGCGGGCCAGGGCGTTCAGCACCGCCAGCATGGCGCCCTGCGCGCCGGGGCAGACCAGCAGCCGCTCCGCCGGCAGCGGGCCCAGGCGCGGCGCCAGCCAGGCCAGCCCCGCCTCGCGCTCCGCCGCGCAGCCGCCCACCACCTGGTAGCGCAGCAGCATGGCCATGGCGGCGGCGGGCTGCCAGGCCTGGCCGGCCTGGGCCAGCCGCGCCGCCAGCAGCGGGTCGGCCGGGCAGGGCGGCAGGTTCATGCTGAGATCGGCCGGCGCCAGCGCCAGCGGCAGGGAGAGCGGGGCGGAGGGCGGCGGCGCCCCCGGCCGCGCCTCGGCCGGGTCGCGCAGGAAGCTGCCCTGGCCGACGCGTCCTTCCAGCAGGCCGCGCCGCGCCGCCTCGGCATAGGCGCGGCTGACCGTGGTCAGGTCGATGCCGAGCGCCGCGGCCAGGCGGCGCTGCGGCGGCAGGCGGGCGCCGGGGGCCAGCCGGCCGGTGGCGAGGTCGGCCTCCATCGCGTCGACGATGGCGCGGTAGAGCGGCCCGGCGCCCTGCGGCAGGGCCGGCTGCCAGAACTCCGCCGGCCGGCCGGAGGGGCCGGCCCCTGGGGCATCGCGACGCATGGGCTCTCCTGCGGACAGCGGACATGTCTGCATACAATGTTGGCAGGGCGCTGCAAACACGAACCACCCGGCTGTGCCGGCGCTCAGCCGCTCAGCGTCTCCACCGAGAGGCCGGAGAGCTTGATCGACCAGGGCTGGCGCTGGTCGGAGAGCCGCGCCTCGAAACCCGAGGAGAAGCTGCGCCGGTGCAGCAGGAAACGGGCGGCGGCGCCCTCCGGCCGCGCCTCCACCGGCAGCGGGAAGCTCAGCGGCAGGCGTGGATCGGCGGCGCTGGCCAGGCGCTGCGGCGGGCCGTCGCGCAGCCACCAGGCATCCAGCAGGCGGCGCCCGCCGCGGTTGAGCTGCTGCGGCAGATCGGCGGTCAGGCGGATGCGGACGCGGCCGGCCAGGGCGGGGTCGGGATGGTGCAGCCGCACCTCCGCGAGCGGGCCGAGCAGGGTGAGCGGGCCGATCGGCACCACCTCGCAGCTCAGCAGCGTGGCGCTCCAGCCATCGGCCAGGGCCAGGCTGTGGCGGCGGCGCGGCAGGGCGGCGAAGCGCGCCAGCGCCGCCGGGCCGACCGGGCCGAGGCCGAGGCGCAGCTGCTCCAGCAGCCCCAGCGCGGCGGGGCGGGGCGGTGCGGCGCGCGCATCCTCGATACAGTCCTGCGCCGCCGCCAGGGCGCCGCGGAACAGCTTCTCCCGCCCCTCCAGGATGCGGAAGGCCTGGCAATGCGGATGCGCGGCATAGGCGCCGGCGATGCCGGCCAGCTCGGCCGGGCCGGCGCCATCGATCATGGCGTCGAGGAAACGGTCCAGCCGGCCGCGCTGCTGCAGCGTCACCGCCAGGGCGTGGTCGCCATCCGGCACCATGTAGAGCTGCTTCCAGCCCTGGCGCTGGAAGCGGCGCGCATTGTCGATGTCGATGACATCGGCATCGCCGAACAGGCACAGGCTGCGCTCCCGCCCGCGCGGCGAGGGGCGCGGCCGCGGCAGCGGCGGGTTGGTGTCGAGCCAGGCCTTGTAGCGCACCACGGCGCGGCCGAGCCGGGCCAGGTCGATGCCGATCGGCGGCGCCAGCGCCACGACCATGGCGCGCGGCAGCAGCGGCCCGACCAGCAGCGCGCCATAGGCGCCCATGCTGGCGCCCAGCACCACGATGCGGCGATAGGGGCGGGCGGCGGCGGTGGCGGCGATCAGCCGCAGCACCTCGTCCCAGCCTTCCTCGGCATTGTACCAGCTGCGCTTCTGGTCGCGCAGGAACAGCGTGTCGGTGCGCCGGCGGCGGGTCAGGCCGTTGTAGAAATCGAAGCCGGTGATCGGCGTGCCGGCGCGCACGCCGCTGATGGCGATGACCAGGCATTCGGCCGCCTCGCCGGCCACGAACTCCGCCTCATAGCTGCCGAAGACATGGCGCTGGCCCAGCACGCGCTCGCTGCCCGTGGCATGGGCTGGGGCGGCGCCGCGGGCATCGGTCGGGGCGGTGCGCGCCGCGTCGCCGGCCAACTGGGTGAGGTCGGCATCGGAGGCCGTGGGCTGGGGCAAGAGCGTGTTCACAGGCTGTGGGCGGGGCAGGGCCGCCGGGGAGGCGGCTCATAGCCCGGATCGCCAGACTCGCCCAAATCACGCCTGTTGCGAAAGCACCAAAGCCGGGTCGGGCCGGGCCGCGCGGCGCGCCGGAAGCTGGCGCCGGGCTTCGCCGCGACCTCCCGCCGGGACCCTGCCCCCCCCGGGGGCGGGCCTCAGGCGGCGCGGATCTGCGTCACGAAGCTGCTCATCTCGCGCCGCAGCCCGTCGGTCTGCTGCGCCTGCGCCTCGGCGGTGCGCAGCGCCTCCTGCGCCGCCTGGCCGGTGGCCTCGGCGCTGGTGCTGACGGCGGCGATGCTCTCGGTCACCTGGCGGGTGCCGGAGGCGGTCTCCTGCACGCTGCGCGAGATCTCGCGCGTCGCGGCGCCCTGCTGCTCCACCGCGGCGGCGATCGCGGTGGCGACCTTGTTCAGCTCGCCAATGGCGCCGGTGATCTCGCCGATGGCGCCGACCACGTCGCGCGTCGCATTCTGCATCTCGCCCACCTGCTGGCTGATCTCCTCGGTGGCGCGGGCGGTCTGGCTGGCCAGGTTCTTCACCTCCGAGGCGACGACGGCGAAGCCCTTGCCGGCCTCGCCGGCGCGGGCCGCCTCGATCGTGGCGTTCAGCGCCAGCAGGTTGGTCTGCGCCGCCACCGTCTCGATCAGCCCGATCACCTCGCCGATCTTCTGCGCGCCGCCGGCCAGCGCCCGGACGATGCCATCGGTGCGGCGGCTGGTCTCCACCGCCTGGCGCGTCATGGCGGAGGAATGCGCCACCTGGCGGGCGATCTCCTCGACCGAGCTGGACAGCTCCTCGGTCGCGGCGGCGACGGTGGCGACGCCGCCACTGGCCTCGCGCGCCGCGCCGGCCACCACATTGGCCTGCTGCGCCGTCTGCCGCGCCGTCTCGCTCATGCCGGCGGCGGTGCCGCGCAGCGCGCCGGCCTGGCTCGCCACCGCATCCACCAGCGGGCCGACCCGGGATTCGAAGGCGCCGGAGAGGGCAGCGATCTTGCGGTCGAAGGCCGCCTTGTTCTCCTCCAGATAGATCGAGATGGCCATGTCCATGTCGATCATCACCGCCTGGTTCAGCGCGCGCACCAGCGTGGCGGTGCGGCGCTGCGCCGCGGCCGGGTTCAGCCGGCTGGTGAAGCTCTGGCAGGCCAGGTCGATCAGATGCCCCAGGATGAAGCTGTAGCCGCCGATATAGAAGCGCGGCTCCAGCCCGATGCGGCTGTGCATCAGCCCGATGCGGCGCACCGATTCGACATAGGCCTCGTCGAAGCGGCCGGAGAAGAGCTGGCCCCAATGCGCCGCCTGGGCCTGTTCGGCGCGGCGCATGCCATCGCCCTTGAACATGCCGGCCAGCTCCGGCCATTGCCGCAGATGGGTGTAGAATTTCTGCAGCACCTCCGGCAGCCGGGTCTGCAGCACCGGCAGGAATTCCGACAGGGCGTCGCGGCTGGCCTGGTCGAAAGCCAGGAAACGGAGACGCTCGCGAATGTCGTACTGGGATGCCACGGTGCTTGCCTTCCTGGAGCGGGGGGAGGCCGGTGAAGCCGGCCGCCATGGTCCGTCCCCCAACCCCGCCGGGCGCAGCCGGGTGACGCCGCTACCATAGGTAGAGCCGGATTATCACTATTTCGTCAATACAACGGCCAACCTCCAGGTCAGGCCAGATAGCCGCCGCCATTGACGTGAAAGACCTGGCCGGTGATCCAGGCGGCCGCCGGCGAGGCCAGATAGGCGGCCATGGCGCCGATCTCCTCCGGCCTGCCCATGCGGCCGAGCGGCAGGGCCGCGGCCATGGCATGCAGCTCCGCCTCGCTGTTGCCATGGCGCGGCTGCGCCGTGTCGGTCAGGCCGGGGGCGATGGCGTTGACGCGGATCTCCTGCGGGCCGAGGGCGAGGGCCATGGCCCGGGTCAGCCCGATCAGCCCGGCCTTGCTGGCGCTGTAATGCGCCCCCAGCGGGCTGCCGCGCACCGCGCTGGAGCTGAGGTTCAGGATCACCCCGCCATGCCCGGCGGCGACCATGGCGTGCGCCGCCGCCTGGCCGCAGAAGGCGCTGGCCTTCAGGTTCAGGTCCAGCACGGCATCCCATTGCGCTTCCTGCATCTCCAGGAAGGGGATGCGCGGGAAGATGCCGGCATTGTTGACCAGCACGCCGAGCCCGCCCAGCGCGCCGGCCGCCGCCGCCACCAGCGCGGCCGGCGCGCCGGGCTGCGACAGATCGGCCTGCAGCGGCACCGCGCGGCGGCCGAGGGCGCGGATGCGGGCGCAGAGCGCCTCGGCCGCCGCCGAATCGTCCAGGTAGTTCACGGCGATATCGGCGCCGGATTCGGCCAGCGCCAGGGCGATGGCGGCGCCGATGCCCTGCTGGGCGCCGGTGACCAGGGCGGTGCGGGGCGGGCTGGATGGCATGCGGGTTCTCCTTGGTCGGCAGTGCAGCATGGGCGCCGGCAGTGCAGCATGGGCCGGCGCCGCGGGTAAGCCGGGGCAGGGCGGGGCGGCAGCTTCGCCGGCGCCGCAGGGCAGGGGCCGGCATGGCCGGGCTTTTGCCGGGCGCGGCACGGGCCTAGCCTGACCCTCCTGCCCCACAGCCCACCGGTCCCGCCTTGCCCAGCCCCGATCGCTCCGACACCCCCGGCCAAGACCCCGTCCCCCCGCCCGTGGAGGCGCCCGTGACGCCCTCGCCCCGGCTGCCGGACCCAAGGCTGATGGCGGCCATCGTGGCCAGCGCGCTGTTCATGCAGAACCTCGACAGCACGGTGGTGGCGACCGCCCTGCCGGCCATGGCGCGCTCGCTGGGCGAGGACCCGCTGGTGATGGGGGTGGCCATCACCTCCTATCTGGTGGCGCTGACGGTGTTCATCCCGCTCAGCGGCTGGGTGGCGGACCGCTTCGGGGCGAAGCAGGTCTTCATGGTGGCGATCGCCACCTTTACCGTGGCCTCGGCGCTGTGCGGCCTGTCGCAGGGGCTGGCGGAGATGGTGGCGGCGCGCATCCTGCAGGGGCTGGGGGGCGCGATGATGGTGCCGGTCGGGCGCATCCTGCTGCTGCGCCGGGTGCGGAAGGAGGAGCTGCTCTCGGTCACCACCTGGCTGACCATGCCGGGGCTGCTGGGGCCGCTGCTGGGCCCGCCGGTGGGCGGGCTGCTGACCGATCTGATCTCCTGGCGCGCGGTGTTCTGGATCAATGTCCCGGTCGGCATGCTGGGGCTGCTGCTGGTCTGGCGCATCATCCCGGCGCTGCCCTCGGCGCTGCCGCCGCCGCCCGACATCCGGGGCCTGTCCATGGTCGGCGCCGCGCTGGCCTGCCTGATGTTCGCCTTCGAGACGCTGGGCCGCGGGCTGGTGCCGAGCCCGGTGCCGCAGCTGGTGCTGCTGCTCGGCCTGGTGCTGACGGCGCTGGCGGTGCGGCACTGCCTGCGCGTCGCCAATCCGGCGCTGGATTTCCGGCTGCTGTCGATCCCGAGCTTCCAGGTGCCGGCGGTGGCCGGCACCATTTTCCGGGTGGGCGCCGGCGCCGTGCCCTTCCTGATCCCGCTGACGCTGCAGCTGGGCTTCGGCGCCAGCGCGGCGCAGAGCGGCATGGTGAGCTTCGCCACCGCGCTCGGCGCCTTCGCCATGAAGCCGATGGCGCAATTCGCGCTGCGCCGCTTCGGCTTCCGCAATGTGCTGATCTGGAACGCGCTGCTGGGGGCGGCGGCGATCGCGGCCTGCGGCGCCTTCCGCCCGGGCTGGCCGATGGCGGCGATCTTCGTGGTGCTGATGGTGGGCGGGCTGTTCCGCAGCCTGCATTTCACCACGCTGAACACGCTGGCCTATGCCGATGTGCCGCAGGAGAAGCTCTCGGCCGCGACCAGCCTGTACAGCACGGCGCAGCAGCTGCCGCTGGCGCTGGGCGTGGCGGTGGCCTCGGCGGTGCTGCAGGCCAGCGTGGCGATCGCTGGCCGCGATGCGGCCGCCATGCCCGACTTCACCGCCGGCTTCCTGGTGGGCGCCCTGCTGACCGCGGCCGCGGCCCCCCTGTCGCTGCGCCTGCCCGCGGATGCCGGCGAAGGCATCGTCAAACGCTAGCGGAGCCTGACTGAAGGCGGGGTCCGGGGGGACCCTGTCCCCCCGGCCTTCTCTTTCTTTTCCTTGTCTTACTCCGCCGGCTGCGCCACCGGATGCCGGCTGAACTTCCGCGCCAGCCCCTCGAAGGCCAGGTACAGAACCGGCGTGACAAAGAGCGTCAGCGCCTGGGAGACGGCGAGCCCGCCCACCACGGCGAGGCCGAGCGGCTGGCGCAGCTCGGCCGCCGCACCCCAGCCGGCGGCGATCGGCACCGCGCCGGCCGCGGCGGCCAGTGTCGTCATCATGATCGGGCGGAAGCGCAGGATGCTGGCGTCGCGCACCGCCGTCAGCGGGTCGACACCCTTGCGCTGCATGGCGAGCGCCACATCCACCACCATGATGGCGTTCTTCTTCACCAGCCCGATCAGCAGCAGCACGCCGATCACCGCGATGACCGAGAGGTCGAGGTTGAACCACCACAGCGTGGCCAGCGCGCCGAGGGCCGCCGGCGGCAGGCCGGAGAGGATGGTGAAGGGGTGGACGAGCGATTCGTAGAGCACGCCCAGCACCACATACATGATCAGCACCGCGGCCAGCAGCAGCATGCCCTGGCCGGCCAGCGCCTGCTGGAAGATCTGCGCCGTGCCGGAATAGCCGGAGACGACGGTGGGCGGCAGGCCCAGCTCGCGCTCGGCGGCGGCGATGGCGGCGGTGGCCTGGCCGAGCGCCACGCCGGGCGCGGTGTTGAAGCCGATGGTCACCGAGGGCAGCTGGCCCTGATGCGCGACGGTCAGCGGGCCCACGCGCCGCTCCAGCCGGGCGATGCCGTCCAGCGGCACCAGCCGCCCCGAGCTGCTGCGCAGATAGATCTTGGACAGGCCGGTCTCGTCCTGCTGGTCGCGCGGCAGCGCCTCCAGGATCACGGCATAGCTGTCGGAGGCGCCGAAGATGGTGCTGATCTGCCGCGCGCCATAGGCGGAGTAGAGCGCCTGGCGCACCTGGTCGACGGTGACGCCGAGCGCGGCGGCGCGGTCGCGGTCGACCTGCACCGACAGGATGGGGGCGGCCATCTGCAGGTCGGTGTTGACGTCCTGCAGCTCGGGCAGGCGGCGCAGCGCCTCGGTCATGCGGCCGGCCCAATCATAGAGCTCGTCCGAGCGCAGCCCCTGCAGCGTGTACTGGTAGAGGGTGCGCGACTGGCGGGCGCCGAAATTCAGGTTCTGGATCGGGTTGTAGAAGACCCGCATGCCGGGGATGCCACCCGTGGCGCGGCGCAGCTCCTGGATGATCTCGCCCACCGGCTTGCGCTCGGCGCGCGGCTTCAGCTGGACGAACATGCGGCCCTGGTTCAGCGCCTGGCTGTTGCCGCTGATGCCGACGATGGAATTGACCAGCTCCACCGAGGGGTGCTGGCGGATCAGCTCGGCCACCCGCGCCTGGCGCACCGTCATGTCGTCGAAGGAGGCGTCCTGCGGCCCCTCGGTGCCGACGCTGAGCAGGCCGGTATCCTCGACCGGGAAGAAGCCCTTGGGGATGCTGACGGCCAGCCAGACCGACAGGCCGATGGAGGCGGCGAAGGTCAGCCAGACCAGGGGGCGCAGGCGCAGCGCCTTGTCCAGCATCCAGCCATAGGCGCGCTCGATAGCGACGAAGCCGCGCTCCAGCACCCGCTCGAAGGCGTTGGGCTTGCCATGCGCCGGCAGGCGGCTGGTCATCAGCGGAGTCAGCGTCAGCGAGACGACGCAGGAGACCACGACGGCCAGCGAGACGGTGGCGGCGAAGGCGTTGAAGACGCGCCCCACCACGCCGCCCATCAGCAGGATCGGAATGAAGACCGCGATCAGCGAGAGGGTGATGGAGATGATGGTGAAGCCGATCTCCTTCGCGCCGCGGATGGCGGCGGCGAAGGGGCTCATGCCCTCCTCCATGTGGCGGACGGCGGCTTCCAGCATGACGATGGCGTCGTCCACCACCAGCCCCACGGCCAGCGTCAGGCCGAGCAGGGTGATGTTGTCGATGCCGTAGCCCAGCGCGTACATCAGCCCGAAGGTGCCGGCCAGAGAGATCGGCACGGCGATGCCCGGGATCAGCGTCGCCCAGAGCTTGCGCAGGAACAGGAAGATCACCAGCACCACCAGGCCGATGGCGATCATCAGGTGATGCTGCACGTCATGCACCGCGTCGCGGATGGACACCGAGCGGTCGAGCATGACGTCGATCTGCGCGCCCGGCGGCAGCGCCGCCTGCAGCGCCGGCAGGGCGGCCTTGACGCCGTCCACCACCTCGACCGTGTTGGCGTCGGGCTGGCGCTGCACCGCCAGGGTCAGGCCACGATTGCCGTTCATCCAGGCGGCGACGCGGTTGTTCTCCACCCCGTCGACGACGGTCGCGACATCCTGCACCCGGATCGGCGAATTGCCGCGGCCGCCGATGATCAGCTGGCCGAAGGCGGCGGCGTCCTGCAGCTGGTCATTGGCGCGCAGCGTCAGCTGCTGGCGCGGGCCGTTCAGCGTGCCGACGGGGGTGTTGCTGTTGGCCGCGGCGATGGCGCGCTGCGCCTCGTCGAAGCTGAGGCCCAGCGCCGCCACCCGGTCGGGGTCGAGCTGCACGCGGACCGCGTATTTCTGCTCGCCATAGGTGACCACCTGGGCGACGCCCGGGATGCGCGAGAGGGCCGGCGAGATCAGCACCGCCGCCACCTCGTTCAGCCGGTAGAGCGGCACATCGCCGCCGCGCAGGTTCAGCAGCACCACCGGCGCGTCGGCCGGGTTGGATTTGCGGAAGCTGGGCGGGTTGGTCATCTCCTGCGGCAGGCGGCGCTGGGCGCGGGAGATGGCGGCCTGCACGTCGAGCGCGGCGGCGTCGATGTTGCGCCCCAGCACGAATTGCAGGGTGAGCTGGGTGGTGCCCTGGCCGCTGGTGGACGACATCTGGTCGATGCCGGCGATGGTGGAGAATTCACGCTCCAGCGGCAGCGCCACCGAATTCGCCATGGTCTCCGGGCTGGCGCCGGGCAGGTTGGCGGAGACGGTGATGACCGGGAAATCGACCCTGGGCACCGCCGCCACCGGCATCTGGAAATAGGCCACGATGCCCGCCAGCACCGCCGCGGCGGCCAGGAGGCCGGTCATCACGGGGCGGCGGATGCAGAGCTCGGACAGGTGCATCGTGGCGCTTCCTCAGCTCTGGGGCGGGCGGGGGGCGGATTGGGCGGGGCGTTCGGCGATGCGGGCGCCGTCGGAGAGCAGCTGCGCCCCCTCGGTCACCACCTTGTCGCCGGCGGCGATCTCGGCCTGCAGCACGGCGCGGCCGCCGACCACGCGCTGCAGCGTGACGGCGCGGCGGCGGGCGCGGCTCTGCCCGTCCACCACATAGACATAGCGCTCGCCGCCCGAGCCGGTCTGCACCGCCTGGACCGGCACGCTCAGCGCATCCGGCTCGGTGCGCGGCACCAGCACGACATTGACGTATTGCCCGGGCCAGAGCGCGCTGTCGGCATTGGCGAAGCGCGCCTTCAGCTGGACCGTGCCGGAGGTGGTGTCGACCTGGCTGTCGACGAAGAAGAGCTGGCCCTGCACCGGCGGGTGGGAATCGCCCGGCGGATGGGCGGTGACGCGGGGCAGGTTGCCGCTGGCCTCGCCGCGCTGCATGGCGGCGCGGATCTCGGGCAGCCAGCGCTCCGGCACGGCGAACTGGACCTGGATCGGGTCGGTCTGGGTGATGGTGGCCAGCGCCGTCTGCTCGCCGGCGCGCACCAGATTGCCCTCGGTGATCGGCAGGGCGCCGAGCCGGCCGGTGATCTCGGCGCGGATGGTGGCGTAGTCCAGCGTCAGCCGCGTCTGGGCGATCAGCGCCTCGGTGCCGCGCAGATTGGCCTCGGCCGAGGCGGCGTCGGCCTGGGCCTGCTCGTAGCGCTGGGCGGCGGCGAAGCCCTCGCCGCGCAGCGAGGCGTAGCGCGTGGCGTCCGCCCGCGCCCGCACCGCCAGCGCCCGGTCGCGCGCCAGCTGCGCTTCCTGCTGGGCCAGCTGCGCCTGGGCCATGCGCGAATCCAGGGTGAACAGGATCTGGCCGCGCTCGACGCGCTGGCCTTCCTGGGCATGCACGCGCTCGATCTGCCCGTCGACGCGGCTGCGCACGGTGACCGTCGCCTCGGCCACGACATTGCCATTCGCGGCGATCTCGAGTGGGACCGGTCCGCGCTGGGCGGGGCTGACCGCCACCGGCACGGCGGGGCCGGGATTGCCCGGTGTGGAATCCCCGCGGCTGCTGGTCGAGGCCGTGCCGGGGGAAGGCGGGGAGGCCGCCTGGGCGTGCAGGGGAGAGGGCGCGCCCGCGAGGGCCGCAGCCAGGACCAGCGGCATGCCGAAGGCAGCCGCCCGCATCAGGTCACGCGAACGCGAAGGGGTCATGACTTTCCGCATAAGCTGCATGGCAGCCGGCGCAAAGCGACCGTTACGTTGCGTTACAATTCTGCACTGAAATTGCTGAAACCGGTTCCGCGCCACGGCGCAGAAAGCCGGTCAGGCTGGCCCGAAGGCCCGCTCAGGCCCGTGTCGCGCAGGCGACGAAAAACCGCGGCCGGCAGAAGGATCTGCCCCGCGGCTTCCATCTCGCCACGCCACCAGGGCGGGCCGGGTTCCGTCGCGCCAGCCGCGCCGGCCGCCCTCAGGGCGGCGGGGCGCGGCGGCGGGCGATCAGAAGCCCTCGCGCTCCAGGCGCTTGCGCTCGACCTTGCGGGCGCGGCGGACGGCCTCGGCGGCCTCGCGCGCACGGCGCTCGGACGGCTTCTCATAGTGCCGGCGCAGCTTCATCTCGCGGAAGACGCCTTCGCGCTGCAGCTTCTTCTTAAGGGCCTTGAGGGCCTGATCGATATTGTTATCCCGAACGACGACCTGCACGCTGTGCGGTCTCCTCTCACTAGAGCAGGGCCCGGCCACCAGGAGATCTGGTCCACCGGGATGAATGGATCCGAAAAGCACGAAGCGCCGGACCGCGCCGGTGCCTTCCTGCAAGGTGGCTGCGTCTAGCATGGGCCGGTGGCGGATTGAAAGCCCTTCCGGCGGCATGGCACGCACCCATTTCTGGCAAGAGCGGAAAGAAAGGCGCGCGCATGGCCATCCTGAAGATTGCCCGCATGGGGCACCCGGTGCTGCTGCGGGTCGCCGATCCGGTGCCCGACCCCACCGACCCGGAGATCCGCCGCCTGGTCCAGGACATGGCCGAGACCATGCTGGATGCGGGGGGACTCGGGCTCGCCGCGCCGCAGGTGCATGTGCCGCTGCGGCTCTTCGTGTTCCGCCAGGGGGAGGAGGTGGCGGCGCTGATCAACCCGGAGATCGAGCTGCTCGGCCCGCCCGACCAGCGCGGCTGGGAGGGCTGCCTGTCGATCCCCGGGCTGCGCGGCAATGTCGAGCGGGCGCAGCGAATCGCCTTTCGCGGCGTCGATGTGGATGGCGACTCCGTCGAGGGCGAGGTGGAAGGGCTGCTGGCGCGCGTCATGCAGCATGAATTCGACCATCTGAACGGCATCATGTACCCGAGCCGGATGAGCGACCATTCGCTGTTCGGCTTCACCGAGGAACTGGCCCGCGCCGCCGCCCAGGCCGAGCGGCGGGCCGAAGGCAGGGAGCAGGGCCGATGAAACGGGCGCGGGAGTGGATGCAGGGGCGGCTGGAGCGCAGCGCCGAGCGCGACGCGGCGCTGCGCGCGATGCTGCCCGAGGTGCCGCGGCTGGGCTGGAGCCTGGCGGCGCTGCGCGCCGGTCTGGCGGCCGGCGGGCAGAACCCGGATGCCGCCGAATGGCTGTTCCCGCGCGGCCCGGCCGGCATGGTCGAGGCCTGGTGCGACCTGGCCGATCGTGACATGGCGGCCGAGGCGGCGGGGATGGGGCTGGAGAGCCAGCGCATCCCGGCGCGCATCCGCGCCCTGGTGGCGCTGCGGCTGCGCCAGCAGCGGCCGAACAAGGAGGCGGTGCGGCGCGGCCTGGCGCTGCTGGCGCTGCCCTGGAATGCCGGCGCCGCCGCCCGCGCCACCGCGCGCAGCACGGATGCGATCTGGCAGGCGGCCGGCGACACCTCGAATGATTTGTCGTTCTACACGCGCCGCGCCACCCTGGCCGGGGTCTATGGCACCACCCTGGCCTTCTGGCTGAACGATGCCGATCCGGAGGATGCGGCGACGCTGGCCTTCCTGGACCGCCGGCTGGCGGATCTGGCGCGGCTGCAGCGCCGGCCGCGGCGATCTGCCGGCGCCGCTGGCGGTGCGGCGGGCAAGGCCGAGGCCGCGACGCCCTGAGGGTCGGTCCGCCGGGGGGGGGGCTTCGGCCGCGCCGGCGGTCGCGAGCCCGGAAGGCGGCCCCGCTCTCCACCCGATGAGGGTGGCCGGGACTGGAGTCCCACCTTCCCACAGGAAGGCGGCAGCCCGGAAAAGAGTCCCGCATCCCCACAGGACGGCGGCAGCATGAAAAAAGTGGACAAGGGGAGGGGGGTGGGGCATGGGCGCGGCCTTGGATTCTCTGCTCCGGGATGTTCCGCGTGACCGACACTTCCTCCGCGCCGCTGGTCGGCATCATCATGGGCAGCCGCTCCGACTGGGAAACGATGCGCCATGCCGCCGAGACGCTGGAGCGGCTTGGCGTGCCGCATGAGACGAAGGTGGTCTCGGCGCATCGCACGCCGCAGCGTCTCTATGATTACGCGCAGCAGGCGGCGGGGCGGGGCCTCCGGGCGATCATCGCCGGGGCCGGCGGGGCGGCGCATCTGCCCGGCATGGCGGCGGCGATGACGCGGCTGCCGGTGCTGGGCGTGCCGGTCGAGAGCCATGCGCTGAAGGGCATGGATTCGCTGCTCTCCATCGTGCAGATGCCGGCCGGCATCCCGGTGGGCACCCTGGCCATCGGCCGCGCCGGCGCGGTGAATGCGGCGCTGCTGGCCGCCGCCATGCTGGCCACGACGGATGCGGCGCTGGCGCGGCGGCTGGAGGAATACCGGGCGGCACAGACCGCGTCGGTGGCGGAGGAGCCGGCATGAGCCAGGCGCCGCTTCCCCCCAACGCCACCATCGGCATCCTGGGCGGCGGCCAGCTCGGCCGTATGTCGGCCCTCGCCGCGGCCGAGCTCGGCTATCGCTGCCATGTCTATGCGCCGGATGCGGGCTCGCCGGG
This sequence comes from Pseudoroseomonas cervicalis, assembly GCF_030818485.1. Lineage (NCBI taxonomy): Bacteria > Pseudomonadati > Pseudomonadota > Alphaproteobacteria > Acetobacterales > Roseomonadaceae > Roseomonas > Teichococcus cervicalis. The sequence goes on from NZ_JAUTAJ010000004.1 coordinate 237,582, forward strand.
CATGCTGGTCTCCGCCGCGCACACCGTGGCGGGGTATGAGGATGCGGCGGCGCTGGCCGAATTCGCCGGCCAGGTCGATGTGGTGACCTTCGAGTTCGAGAACGTGCCGGCCCGCACGCTGGAGATCCTGGCGCCGCTGGTGCCCTGCCGGCCGGGCAGGAAGGCGCTGGCGGTGTGCCAGGACCGCATCCTGGAGAAGACCTTCCTGGAGCAGGCCGGCGTGCCCGTCGCCCCCTGGCGCCCGGTGCACAGCCTGGCGGAGCTGCAGGCGGCGGTGGCCGAGCTCGGCCTGCCGGCGGTGCTGAAGACGACGCGGCTGGGCTATGATGGTCGCGGCCAGGCGGTGCTGCGCGAGCCTGCGGACCTGGCCCCCGCCTTCGAGCGGCTGCAGCCGCATCCGCTGATCCTCGAGGCCTTCGTGCCCTTCGGGCAGGAGATCTCGGCGGTGGCCGCGCGCGGGCTGGACGGCCAGGCCGTGGCCTATGACGCGGTGGAGAACCGGCACCACCACCACATCCTGGATCTGTCCTTCGCCCCGGCCCGGGTGCCGGCAGCGGCGGCCGAGGCGGCGCGCGGCCATGCCATGCGCGTGGCGGCGGAGCTGGAGCTGGTGGGCGTGCTGGCGGTGGAGTTCTTCCTGCTGCCGGATGGAAGGCTGCTGGGCAATGAGATCGCGCCGCGGCCGCACAATTCCGGCCACTGGACCATGGATGCCTGCGCCGCCAGCCAGTTCCACCAGCATATCCGCGCGGTCGCCGGCCTGAAGCTGGGCGGGGTGGAGCGGCATTCGGATGCGGTGATGCGCAACCTGGTGGGGCCCGAGGGCATGGCGAAGCTGCCGGCGCTGCTGGGCGATGCCGGCGTGGCCGTGCATCTCTATGGCAAGGCGGAGGCGCGGACGGGCCGCAAGATGGGCCATGCCAACCGGCTCTACCCGCGAGGGACGCTGGCGGGCGGGGCTTCGGACGCGGCGCTGCTCGCGGGTCTGTGACCCAAACAGCCCAATGTGGCTTTCCCGCCACATGTGGCAGGAAACTCCAGCGACCCGCTGCACGCGGCCGCTGGCTCTGCTAATTAAAGCTTCACGCGGCGCCGTGACTCGGGGACTCCTCCAGAGGGCGCGCGCAGCGAGCATGCCTCTGGTGGATCGAGGAGAATTCTAATGAGCCTCAAGAAGGCGCTTCTGGCCGCGACCGTTCTGGCGCTGCCGCTCGCGGCCCAGGCGCAGCCTGTCACGGGCGTTTATGTCGGCGCCGGCGCCGGCTACAACTACCTGCAGGACGCCGACATCTCGGCTTCCGGCGCGACGCCGTCGATGGGCACCGCCCGCGGCGCGACGAACAAGATCGAGGCCGAGTTCGAGCATGGCTTCGGTGGCGTTCTGAGCATCGGTTACGGCTTCGGCAACGGCCTCCGCGCCGAGATCGAGGGCAACTACCGCCAGAACGACGTTGACACCCTGTCCGCCCGCGGCACGCTGCCGGGCATCGGTGGCACCGTCCGCAGCTACGGCGCGATGGTCAACGCCCTGTACGACTTCAACCTGGGCCTCCCGGTTGTTCCGTACATCGGCGCCGGCGTCGGTTATGTGTGGCACGACTACGACACCGTCCGCAGCCGTGGCCTCGGCCGCTCCAGCGTGACGATCGATGACGAGGACGGCCAGTTCGCCTTCCAGGGCATCGTCGGCGCCGCCTTCCCGATCGCCGCCGTTCCGGGCCTGGCCATCACCGCCGAGTACCGCTTCCTGGGCACCCTGGATCCGGAGTTCACCGCCGTCACCCGTAACACGGCTGGCGTCGTGACCTCGCGCACCAAGGTCGACTCCGAGAACTACAACCACTCGGTGTTCCTGGGCCTGCGCTATGCGTTCAACGCCCCGGTGCCGCCGGCCCCGGTCCCGGTTGCCGCTCCGGCGCCGGCCGCTGCCCCGGCCCCGGCCCGCACCTACCTGGTGTTCTTCGACTTCGACCGCGCTGACCTGACGGATCGTGCCCGCCAGATCATCGCCGAGGCCGCGCAGAACAGCAGCCGCGTGCAGGCGACCCGCATCGAGGTGGCCGGTCACGCCGACCGCGCCGGCTCGCCGCAGTACAACCAGCGCCTGTCGCAGCGTCGCGCCGACGCCGTGGCCGCCGAGCTGGTCCGCCTGGGCGTCGCCCGCTCCGCCATCACCGTCCAGGCCTTCGGCGAGAGCCGTCCGCTGGTCCCGACGGCCGACGGCGTGCGCGAGCCGCAGAACCGCCGCGTCGAGATCGTCCTGCGCTAATCGCGCAGCCGGTCACGGCCAAGGGAAAGGGCGCCTCCGGGCGCCCTTTTTCTTTTGGGGCTTCGGGAAGGGCGGCACCGCTCGCCGCAGACCCGGCACAGAAAAAGGCCCGGCGGGATATCCCCCGCCGGGCCTTCTTCATCTGTCCCGCTGCCGCGTTGAAAACCCGCGCCGCGGCCTCTGTTCCGCGCCCCGCCTCCCCACCAGGCGGCGGCAGCCCGACAAAAATTAACGGACGGCGACCTGGGTCTGGGGCTGGGCGGGGGCGGCGGCCTGGGCCGGCGCCGGGGTGCTGCGGCGCGGCGTGGCCTGGGCGCTGCGGGTGGCCGGGGCCGGGCAGGCCGCGGCGTCATAGGGGTTCAGCACCTTCTGCTCCAGCGACAGGCTGGCCAGCGCGGCCATGCCGTTCTGGCTCAGCGCCTGCTGGAAGAGCGGCGCCACGTTGCGGCAGAAATGCGAGCCCTGGCGGATGCCTTCCTGGCTCTGCGCATTGGCCAGGGTGGTGATGTAGCCATCCATCTCGCGCTGGGCGCGGCCGCCATGGACGCGGCGGAAATGCCCGGTCAGCTCGCGCCAGGCGGTGCCCAGGTCGCGCTGATGCCGCGTGACGAAGGCGTTGTAATCGTCATGCTGGTTGCAGGAGAGGGCCGCGACCATCAGCTGGCTCTGCAGCGCCCGCACCGCCATGGCCGATTGCTCGGCAGGCCGCAGGCAGGTCTGGGCGGCCGCGGGCAGCGCCACGGCCAAGGCAAGGGCGGACCCTGCCAGGAATGTCCGGATGTGAACCATGTGACGGGACCCCCTCTTCCCGATGACGGAGCCGCGAGCGGTCCCGTTTCGGTTCTATATCAGAGCGGGGGCGTTGCGAAGCGGCATCGGAATGATGCTTTGGCAATCCGTTACGCGGCAGGATGAGGATGCGGCGTGAGCTTCGCGGTCTCAGCCCGCGGCGCGGATCGCCTGCTGCATGGCGGTAAGGCCGGCCAGGAAATCCTCCATCTCCATCGCCTCGGCCGGGTTGTGCGAGCCATTGCGGTTACGGATGAAGACCATGGCGGCCGGGGTGCCGCGACGGACGAACTCCGCCGCGTCATGCCCGGCGCCGGAGGCGAGGGTGACGGGTTCGGGCAGGGCGGCCTCGATGGCGGCGCGGGCCGTCTCGTCCAGCAGCACGGGGGCGGCGCGGACGGCCTGGCCGAGGTCGAAGCGCACGCCGCGGCGGGCGCCGATCTCGGCCATGCGGCGCGGTAGCAGCGCGCCCAGCTCCTGCAGCACGGCGGGCTGGGCGCTGCGCAGATCCAGGCTGAAGCGCACCGAATCGGGGATGCGGGTGGCGGTGGCGCTGGCCGGGTCGATCCAGAGCTGGCCGGCGGTCAGCACCAGATCGGCGCCCTCCTGCAAGGCGCGGCCCCAGAGCGTGTCCAGCTCGTGCAGCAGCTCGGCCACCGCCAGGGCCGGATCGCGCCGCAGATGGCGCGGCACGGCGCCGGAATGCCCGGCCTCGCCAATGCAGGCCGCGCCGGGATAGCGCACATGGCCGCGCACCGCGGAGACGGCGGCGGCCGGCAAGCCGCGATCGACCAGCACCGGGCCCTGCTCGATATGCAGCTCCCAGAAGAAGGTGGTGCGGCGCAGCTCGGGCAGGGGCGTGCCGCTGCCGGCGGCGTCCGGGTCGGCGCCCTGCTCGCGCATATGCTCGGCCAGGGTCCGGCCGCTGTCGCGGCGCGGGATGGCGAGCTCCGCGGCGCCCAGCGCGCCGAAGGCGGCGCGCAGCCCGACATGCGGGGCGCCGAACCAGGGGGATTCCTCGCCGCGCAGCGCGACGGCGCGCAGGGCCCGGCCCTCCTGCAGCGCCTGGCGGGCGCAGAGCAGCCCGGCCACCACGCCGGCGGCGCCGTCGAAATTGCCGCCCTGCGGCACCGAATCCATATGGCTGCCGCAGGCGGGGGCAGGGGCCTCGCCCAGGCCGGGCGGCTGCATCCAGAGATTGCCGGCGGCGTCCGACCAGGCCTCCAGCCCCTCGGCCCGGGCGATGTCGGCCAGCGCGGCCAGGCAGGCGCTCTCCGCATCGCCATAGGCCGGGCGGGTCACGCCCTCCCCATCCGCCGAGAGCTGGCGGAACAGCGCCAGCAGATGCGCGGCCAGGGCGGCGTCGGAACGGGGAGCGAGCATCAGAAAGTCCGTCAAATCGGAAAAATCCATTTTGCTGGACGATGCGGAGCTGTCAACGCGGAAAGCTCGGCTTGAGGGGGCTTTGCCCCCTCCAACGCACCCCTTCTTTTCCCTGGGCAGGGGACAGGATCCCCTGCACCCGCCTTCAGGCGGCGAGCAGGGCGCGCAGGCGCTGCGCTGCCACCTCGCCCTTCAGCGCGCCCTGCCAGAGCCGCTGGGCCAGGTCGCGATACAGCGCGACCGTCGCCGGCTCGGCGCTCAGCGTCGCGATGCCGGCGGTGACATTGGGGTATTCGCCGAGGCGGAAGGGGCTGACGGCGACGCGGTCCGGCCCGCCGCCCAGCAGCACCTCGAAGGTCTGGCTGGGCGGCACCGCCTCCAGCAGGCCGATCTGCACGCCGATCGGCGGCGCCTCCAGGCGCTGCGCGATGGCTTCCACCTCCTCGCGCGCCCAGGCGCGGCGCTCGGCGCGGATCGTGTCGGGCAGGTCGTCGCGGCCGGTCAGGCCGGTGCGCAGCAGCTGCGCCAGCCGGGGCAGGGCGATCAGCGCGGTCAGCGGGCGCGGCCGGGCCGCGTGCTGGGCGCGGCGCTCCTCCAGCACGGCCAGCGCCCGGGTGGCGCCGGCGGCGGCCTCCGCATCGCCGGCCGTCGCCTCCTGCAGCATCACCCGCAGCCGCTCGGGATAGGCGGGGGAGGCGAGCAGGATGGAGATCGGGTCGAAGCAGGCCAGGATCTGCTCGGCCTCCGCCTCGGCCTGGCGCATGCGCTCGAAGAAGCCGGCGCCGGAGGGGAAATGCTCGACCTCGATGCCGATCAGCGCGGCCAGCGAGACGCCGAGCAGGCCGGCCGCGCGCTCGAGCAGGTCGAGCCGCGGGATGCCGTCCTTCTCATAGGTGTAGAGCGCGGCGCGGGAGATGCCGAGCCGCGCGGCCACCACCTCGGGCGCGAGGCCAGCGCCCAGGCGCCAGGCCCGCAGCCGGGGCGCCGATCTGCCGCATGTCCAGCGCCATCCGGATGGCCGCGCCGGGTCAGGCGATGATGTCGGGGACCAGCCGGCTTTCCAGCCAGGCGATCTCGTCCTTCAGCTTCAGCTTGCGCTTCTTCAGCCGCTGCAGCTGGAGCTGGTCGGCGACCGAATGCTCCAGACGGGCGATCACGGTGTCGAGATCACGATGCTCGCTGCGGAGCTCGTGCAGCTGGCGCAGCAGGGAGTCACGGTCGGCCAGGATGGGCCTCATCGGTTGGTCGGTTTGAGTCGCATCTGCGCTCGGAAACGCCATATCATGTCCGGGCGTGGTCGCACAGCATGGTCTGACCATCCGCTCCGCTTCCGCCGCTGGTCGGGGTTGCGGAACAGGGGGGAGGCGGCTGAAGCGGCCCGTCCCGGAAGGGCGGGGTGACGGCTCCTCGTCGTGGCTCCCGCGCTTCCGCGCCAGCAACCTCAGGAGGATCGCGTGCCGATGATGCAACAGCCACGCCTGCGCAGCCTGCAGGAGCGCCATGCCACGCTGGAGCGGCAGATTGCCGAGGAGGGCAACCGGCCGCAGCCGGATGCCGGAACGCTGATGCGCCTGAAGCGCGCCAAGCTGCGCCTCAAAGAGGAAATGCAGCGCCTGTCCAGCGCCCGCTGAACAGGTCTTGCGGCGTCCCCGCCAAGCGGGGGCGCCGTGCCTGTTTTCGCACCGCCCGGTCTTCGCGCCGGTGCCCTTGCGGGCCGGCCTCGTTTCCCGCCGGGCCGGGTGCCTGTTTCCTGCGGCCGGCTGTCCGGCCGGAAGGTCCGGCCAAAGGCCGGGCCGGCCCTGCCGCCGGGGCGCTGACCGTCCGCCGCCGCCTGTTGCCGGCCTGCCATGCCGGAGGGATGCGCGGGGCAGGGCGGCGATTTGGCCCTAGGTGGCCAGGGTGACGGGGCCTATAAGCCCCCATCCTTCATCCCTGGAGCAAAGACACACGGCATGGACGCCTCGGATATCACGCGCGTGCAGACCTATCTGCGCCGGCTCTTCGGCACCGACCGCATCAACCTGATCCGCCCGGCGCGGCCGGGGCTGTCGGTCGAGGTGGCGGTCGAGGACGAGGTGATCGGCACGCTGCACCGCGACACCGAGGATGGCGAGATTTCCTACTCCGTCCATCTGACGATCCTCGAGGAGGATCTGCCGCCGGTGCCCAAGGCGGCCGCGCGCCCGGCGCCGCGCCGGTAACCACCGCCCTGGCGGTGCCTCCCCTCCGGGGAGGCACGCCGGACAGCGGACAGCAAAAAGGCGGGTCGCCGAAGCGACCCGCCTTTTTGCATGCCCTGGCGCCAGCCGGGGCCGGAGAGAAAGGTGCCCTTGCAGCACCGCCCCTCCCGGCCCTGACCGGCAGCCGAGAGAAAAATCAGGCGGCGTCCTCGTCCTCGGGGGGGAGGAGGGGGGCGGAGGGGTTGCCGCCGGCGGCGGTGATGGCCGCGTTCAGGTCGGACTGGCTGCAGAGGCCGAGGATCACCGGGTCGCGCGGCTTGATGTTGGCGCTGTTCCAATGGGTGCGGTCGCGCACCTTGGCGATGGTGTCCTTGGTGGTGCCGAGCAGCTTGCCGATCTGCGCCTCGGAGAGCTGCGGGTAGTTGCGCAGCAGGAAGGCGATGCCGTCCGGGCGGTCATTGCGCTTGGAGACGGGGGTGTAGCGGGCGCCCTTGCCGCGGCTCTTCGGCACCGGGATGGCGCTTTCCTGCAGGCGCAGCCGGGCATTCGGGTCGGCCTCGCAGCGCTGGATCTCCTCGCGGCGCAGCTGGCCGTTCTGGACGGGGTCATAGCCGACGATACCCTGGGCGACCTCGCCATCCGCGATCGCCTGCACCTCGAGCGGATGCATGCCGACGAAATCGGCGATCTGCTCGAAGCTCAGGGACGTCTTCTCGATGAGCCACACAGCGGTGGCCTTCGGCATCAGCGGCAGGGTCATCGGAAACCTTACGAGTCGGTCGGGCAGCCCGCACAGGCCGCCCCAGATGCCGTTGCATATAGAGAGCGGGAAGGGAGGGGTCAAAGCCCGAGCGCCCGGCGCGGCGGAATGCCTGCCCCGACCCCATGGCCCGACCCCATGGCCCGACCCCATGGAAAGCGGGGGAAAGCTTTGGCGAGCGCGCCTTGGCGCCGGCCAGGGCGCCCCATATCGTCGGCAGACGCAACGAGCAAGGAGATCGGCGATGGCGACGCGCCCCGTGGCGGTGCTGTTCGGCGGGACGGGCTTCATCGGCAGGCATCTGGTGCCCCGCCTGGCGCGGCTGGACTACCAGCTGCGCATCGTCACGCGGAACCCGGAGGCGGTGCGGCCGCTGGCGACCCAGGGGCAGCTCGGCCAGGTCGAGCCGGTCTCGCTGCGCCTGTCGGATGAGGCGGCGATGGCGCGGCTGTTCCAGGGCGCCGATCTGGTGGTAAACCTGATCGGCATCCTGGCGGAGAAGCGGAAGGGCGATTTCCAGCGCCTGCAGGGCGAGCTGCCGGGGCGGATCGGCCGCGCGGCGGCCGCGGCCGGCATGGGCCGGGTGGTGCAGATCTCGGCGATCGGCGCCGATGCCGCCAGCGCTTCCGAATATGCGCGCAGCAAGGCGGCGGGGGAGGCGGCTTTGCGGGCGGCCTTCCCGCGCGCCACCATCCTGCGCCCCTCCATCGTGTTCGGGCCGGAGGACCAGTTCTTCAACCGCTTCGCCGGCCTGGCGCAGCTCTTGCCGGTGATGCCGGTGGTCTGCGGCGCGACGCGCTTCCAACCGGTCTTCGTGGGCGATGTGGCGGCGGCGATCATCGCCGCGGCGACGCGGCCGGAGGCGGCGGGCCAGATCTATGAGCTGGGCGGGCCGCGCGTCGCCAGCTTCCGCGAGCTGATGGGCTATGTGCTGGAGGTGACGGGGCGGCCGAAGCGGCTGGTGCCGCTGCCCGACGGGCTGGTGCGGCTGCAGGCGCGGCTGGGGGAGATGCTGCCCAACCCGCCGCTGACGCGCGACCAGCTGGCGCAGCTGCAGCGCGACAATGTCGTCTCGCCCCAGGCGATGACGCTGGCCGATCTGGGCATCGCGCCGACAGCGATGGAGGCGGTGGTGCCTGGCTATCTGGCGCGGTTTCGCCCGGGCGGGGCGCGGCAGGTCCAGCCGGTCTGAGAGGGCTCTAAGACCGGATCGGTCCTATCCGCATGACCGGGATGCAATACTGATGCGATCCTGGAAGGGGGTTGCGGTTTTAAGGTCATAATTGCTGTCCTTTCGGCGCAATTAAGACTCGCAACCCCCTTCTGACTATGCCAAAGCTGCGCAGCCGGGGTGCGAGCCCCGCCCGCGCGGCCTGCGCGGGCGGCTGCCTCCGGCTCCGATCGTCCCTTCCTGCCCGAAGGACCTGCGCCCGATGGCCGAACGCATGCTGCAATTCGTGCGACTTTCCCAACAGACGCCCGAGAAGCGCGCCGCCGCCGAACGCCGGGCCGATTTCGGCGAGATCTATCAGCGCTTCAGCGCCGAGCGCGCCGGTGAGCAGGCCAGCCGCTGCAGCCAGTGCGGCGTGCCCTTCTGCTCGATCCACTGCCCGCTGAACAACAACATCCCCGACTGGCTGAAGCTGACCGCCGAGGGGCGGCTGGAGGAGGCCTATGAGGTCTCCTCGGCCACCAACACCTTCCCCGAGATCTGCGGCCGCGTCTGTCCGCAGGACCGGCTCTGCGAAGGCAATTGCGTCATCGAGAAGGGCTTTGACAGTGTCACCATCGGCGCTGTCGAAAAGTATATTACGGATACCGCCTGGGAGCAGGGCTGGGTGAAGCCGCCCAAGCCCGCGCGCGAGGTGGAGCATTCGGTCGGCATCATCGGCGCCGGCCCCGCCGGCCTGGCGGCGGCCGAGCGGCTGCGGCTGCGCGGCTGGAAGGTCACGGTCTATGACCGCTATGACCGCGTCGGCGGGCTGATGATCTACGGCATCCCGAACTTCAAGCTGGAGAAGGAGGTCGTCCTCCGCCGCCACGCCCAGTATGCCGATGCGGGCATCGAATTCGTGCTGAATTGCCGCATCGGCCAGGACATCTCGCTGGCCGAGCTGCGCGCCAGGCATGACGCGGTGCTGATCGCCACCGGCGTCTACAAGGCGCGCGACATTGGCGGGCCGGGCTCGGACCTGGCCGGCATCGTGCCGGCGCTGGACTACCTCACCGCCTCCAACCGCGAGAATCTCGGCGACCATGTGCCGGAATTCGTCGATGGCACGCTGAACGCCGCCGGCAAGCGCGTCGTCGTCATCGGCGGCGGCGACACGGCGATGGATTGCGTGCGCACCGCCATCCGCCAGGGTGCGGCCGCCGTCACCTGCCTCTATCGCCGCGACAAGGCGAATATGCCGGGCTCGATGCGCGAGGTGTCGAATGCCGAGGAGGAGGGCGTGACCTTCTCCTGGCTCTCGGCGCCCGAGGGTTTCGAGGGGCAGGATGGCCGTGTTGCCGGTGTGCGCGCGGTGAAGATGCATCTCGGCCTGCCGGATGCGACCGGCCGCCAGCAGGTCGAGCCGATCCCGGGCAGCGGCTTCACCGAGCCCGCCGACCTGGTGATCAAGGCGCTGGGCTTCGACCCCGAGGATCTGCCGACGCTGTTCGGCGAGCCGGGGCTGACCGTCAGCCGCTGGGGCACGCTGGCCATCGACCGCCGCAGCATGATGACGAAGCTGGAGGGCGTCTTCGCCGCCGGCGACATCGTGCGCGGCGCCTCGCTGGTGGTCTGGGGCATCCGCGACGGGCGCGATGTCGCCGAGCAGATCGAGGCCTATGTGCTGGCGCGCAAGGCGGCGGCCAGCGGCGCCCCGGCGATGGCGGCCGAGTGATGCGCCCGCTCCTGCTCGCCGCCCCGCTGCTGCTGGCGGCGCCGATGGTGCTGGCGCAGCCCAGCCAGTTCGGCAGCGGTGCCGCGCCGGCCCCGTCCGCCCCGGCCCCGTCCGCCCCGGCGCAGCCCGCCCCGGCCGAGCGGGCGCCGGCCACGCCGCCCACCAAGGACGGCGCCGCCAGCACCGCCCCGCAGCGCCATGCCGGGCCGGAGCGCGAGGCGGCGATCGCCGCGGCGCGCGACCTGCTGGAGGCCAATGGCGCGCTGCAGCAGGCCGAGGCCGCCATGCAGCAGACGCTGCACCAGATGGCCGCCGGCGTCGCCCAGCAGAGCGGCCAGCCGGTGGCGCGGGTGATCGAGATCTTCGACACGGTGCTGATGCCGGAATTCCGCGCCCGCCTGCCGGAGCTGGGCGAGGCCATGGCCACCTCCTGGGCCGGCCATCTGAGCGCCGCCGATCTGCGCGCGCTGGCCGAATTCTACCGCTCGCCGCTCGGCCGGCGGCTGCGCGAGGCCACCAGCGCCGTCACCGCCGAGACCATGGAGTTCGGCGCGCGCTGGGGCCAGCAGGTCGGGCTGGACGCCATCACCAAGCATCGCGAGGCGCTGCGCGCCCGCGGCCTCCGCATCTGAACCGAACCGAAAACCTCCACCCGGGCTCCCCGGCCCGGCCGCGACCAGAGGGATCGCACCATGAGCAACCTGCCCGAGACCGGTGCCGCCTTCGCCGAGAGCTACCGCCGCAACAACGATCTGCTGACCGGCGCGGCGCATCTCGACACCACCGAGCATGATGCCTGCGGCGTCGGCCTGGTCGCCGCGCTGGACGGCAAGCCGCGCCGCGACGTGGTGCAGGCCGGCATCGACGCGCTGAAGGCGGTGTGGCACCGCGGCGCCGTGGATGCCGATGGCAAGACCGGCGACGGCGCCGGCATCCATGTCGAGATCCCGCAGGATTTCTTCGCCGAGGTGGTGGAGCGCGGCGGCGACCGGCTGCGCCCGGGCCGCATCGCGGTGGGCCAGGTCTTCCTGCCGAAGACCGATCTCGGCGCGCAGGAGCGCTGCCGCCAGATCGTCGAGACCGAGATCCTGAATGCCGGCTACAGCATCTATGGCTGGCGCCAGGTGCCGATCGACGTCTCCTGCATCGGCGAGAAGGCCAATGCGACGCGGCCCGAGATCGAGCAGATCCTGATCTTCGACCCCGAGCAGCGCGACATCGCGACGATGGAGCGCGACCTCTACGTCATCCGCCGCCGCATCGAGAAGCAGGCGCTGGCCGCCCAGGTGCCGGAACTCTATCTCTGCAGCCTCTCCGCCCGCTCGATCATCTACAAGGGCATGTTCCTGGCGGAGAATTTGACCGACTTCTATCCGGACCTGCTGGACGAGCGCTTCGTCAGCCGCTTCGCCATCTACCACCAGCGCTATTCCACGAACACGTTTCCGACGTGGCGGTTGGCGCAGCCCTTCCGGATGCTCGCCCATAATGGCGAGATCAACACCGTCCATGGCAACATCAACTGGATGAAGAGCCACGAGACGCGGCTCGCCCATGCGCTGCTCGACCCCTATATGGACGACATCAAGCCGGTGGTGCAGGCCGGCGGCTCCGACACCGCGACGCTCGACAATGTCTTCGAGCTGCTGGTGCGCGGCGGCCGCGACGCGCCGATGGCCAAGGCGATGCTGATCCCCGAGAGCATCGGCAGCAATGCGACGATGCCCGAGGCGCATCGCGACCTGTTCATGTACTGCAACGCGGTGATGGAGCCCTGGGACGGGCCGGCCGCCGTCTGCGCCACCGATGGCCGCTGGTGCATCGCCGGCCTCGACCGCAACGGGCTGCGCCCGATCCGCTACAACATCACCAGCAACAAGCTGCTGATCGTCGGCTCCGAGACCGGCATGGTGAAGCTGGCCGAGGGCGACATCATCGCCAAGGGCCGCGTCGGCCCCGGCCAGTGCATCGCCGTCGATCTCGAGGCGCCGCGCTTCTTCGGCGATACCGAGCTGAAGGATCTGATGGCCGCGCGCCACCCCTTTGGCGAGTGGATCAACCGCACCACCCGCATCGACGACATCGTGCGCGCCGATGTGGATGAGAGCCCGACGGTGACGGGGGAGGCGCTGCGCCGCCGCCAGCTGGCCATGGGCTTCACGCTGGAGGAGCTGGAGACCATCCTGCACCCGATGGCGGAGGAAGCGGCCGAGGCCATCGGCAGCATGGGCGACGACACGCCGGTCGCCGTGCTGTCGGGCCAGTATCGCGGCCTGCACCACTATTTCCGCCAGAGCTTCGCGCAGGTCACCAACCCGCCGATCGATAGCCTGCGCGAGACGCGGGTGATGACGATCAAGACGCGGCTGGGCAATCTGGGCAACATCCTCGACGAGGATCCGACCCAGTGCGACATGCTGATGCTGGACAGCCCGGTGCTGTCCAACGCCGAATTCGCGGCGATGCGCGGCTATATGGGCGACACCGCCTGCGAGGTGGATTGCACCTTCGCGGTGGAGGAGGGCGAAGCCGGCCTGCGCCGCGCGCTGGAGAGAATCCGGCGCGAGGCGGAGGAGGGCGTTCGCTCCGGCTGCGCCCATGTGATCCTGACCGATGAGGCGCAGGGGCCGGAACGCGCCGCCATCCCGATGATCCTGGCGGTGGGCGCCGTGCACACGCATCTGGTGCGCCACAGCTTGCGCACCTTCACCAGCCTGAATGTCCGCGCAGGCGAGTGCATGGATGTGCACTACTTCGCCGTGCTGATCGGCGCGGGTGCGACCACGGTGAACGCCTATCTGGCGCAGGAGAGCATCGCCGAGCGGCACCGCCGCGGGCTGTTCGGCCAGAAATCGCTGAAGGATTGCGTGGCCTCCTACCGCAAGGCGGTGGACAAGGGGCTGCTCAAGATCATGTCGAAGATCGGCATTTCCGTCCTGTCCTCCTATCGCGGCGGGATGAATTTCGAGGCGATCGGCCTGTCCCGCGCCCTGGTCGCCGAGTTCTTCCCCGGCACGCAGTCGCGCATCTCCGGCATCGGCCTCTCGGGCATCGCGCGGCGCGTGCTCGACATGCACCGCAAGGCCTGGGGGGGTGACGCCGCCGTGCTGCCGGTGGGCGGGCTCTACAAGCTGCGCCGCCGCGGCGAGGCGCATGCCTTCGATGGCAGCCTGATCCACCTGCTGCAGAATGCGGTGGAGACCGACAGCTACCAGACCTTCAAGCGCTACTCCGAGGCGGTGCGCAAGCTGCCCCCCGTGGCGCTGCGCGACCTGCTCGATTTCCGCGCCGAGGCGCGCAAGCCGATCGCCATCGAGGAGGTCGAGAGCATCACCGAGATCCGCAAGCGCCTGATCGCGCCCGGCATCTCGCTCGGCGCGCTGAGCCCCGAGGCGCATGAGACGCTCTCCATCGCCATGAACCGCATCGGCGCCCGCAGCGACAGCGGCGAGGGCGGCGAGGATCCGGCGCGCGCCCGGCCGCGCGCCAATGGCGACAACGCCAATTCGGCCATCAAGCAGATCGCCTCCGGCCGGTTCGGCGTCACCGCCGAATACCTGAACAATTGCCGCGAGATCGAGATCAAGGTGGCGCAGGGCGCCAAGCCCGGCGAGGGCGGCCAGCTGCCCGGCTTCAAGGTCAGCGGCATCATCGCGAAGCTGCGCCATGCGACGCCGGGGGTGACGCTGATCTCGCCGCCGCCGCATCACGACATCTATTCGATCGAGGATCTGGCGCAGCTCATCTACGATCTGAAGCAGATCAACCCCGAGGCGAGCGTCTGCGTGAAGCTGGTCTCGCGCTCGGGCATCGGCACCATCGCCGCCGGCGTGGCCAAGGCCAAGGCGGATGCGATCCTGGTCTCCGGCCATTCGGGCGGCACCGGCGCCTCGCCGGTGTCCTCCATCAAATATGCCGGCCTGCCCTGGGAGATGGGGCTGTCGGAGGCGCACCAGGTGCTGCTGCTGAACCGGCTGCGCCACCGGGTGAAGCTGCGGACCGATGGCGGCCTCAAGACCGGCCGCGACGTGGTGATCGCCGCCATGCTGGGCGCCGAGGAATTCGGCATCGGCACCGCCTCGCTGGTGGCCATGGGCTGCATCATGGTCCGCCAGTGCCACAGCAACACCTGCCCGGTCGGCGTCTGCACCCAGGATGAGGAACTCCGGAAGAAATTCGAGGGCTCGCCGGAGAAGGTCATCAACCTCTTCTCCTTCATCGCCGAGGAGATCCGCGAGATCCTGGCGAGCCTCGGCTTCCGCAAGCTGGAGGAGGTGATCGGCCGCACCGAATTCCTCAAGCAGGTCAGCCGCGGCGCCGAGGATCTGGACGATCTCGACCTGAACCCGCTGCTGGTGCAGGCCGATGCCGGGCCCTTCCCGCGCTACTGCACGCTGGAAGGCCGCAACGAGGTGCCGGAGACGCTGGACGCCGACATGATCCGCGACGCCGCGGCGCTGTTCGAGCGGGGCGAGAAGATGCAGCTCGCCTACAACATCCGGAACACCCATCGCGCCATCGGCACCAAGATCAGCAGCAAGATCGTCCGCAAATTCGGCATGGAGGGGCTGCAGCCCGGCCATCTGACGGTGCGGCTGCGCGGCTCCGCCGGCCAGTCGCTGGGCGCCTTCGCGGTGCGAGGGCTGAAGCTCGAGGTGCTGGGCGACGCCAATGACTATGTCGGCAAGGGCCTCTCGGGCGGCAGCATCGTCGTCCGCCCGGCGCCCTCCTCGCCGCTGGTCTGGAACGAGAACGCCATCGTCGGCAATACCTGCCTCTATGGCGCGACCTCGGGCGAGTTCTTCGCCGCCGGCCAGGCGGGCGAGCGCTTCGCGGTGCGCAATTCCGGCGCGACCGCGGTGGTCGAGGGTGTGGGCGCCAATGGCTGCGAATACATGACCGGCGGCGCGGTGGTCATCCTGGGCAGCGTCGGCGACAATTTCGGCGCCGGCTTCACCGGCGGCCAGGCCTTCATCTATGACCGCGATGGCAGCTTCGAGCAGCGGCTGAACCCGGACACGCTGCTGTGGAAGCGTCTCTCCTCCGCCCATTGGGAGGGCTTCCTGCAGGGGCTGATCGGCCGCCACGCGGCTGAGACCGGTTCCCGCCACGCGGCGCGGCTGCTGAATGACTGGGCGTCGGAGCGCGAGCATTTCTGGCACGTCGTGCCCAAGGAATTCTCCCGGTATCTGCCGCAGCCGATGGAAGATCTCGCCATCGCCGCCGAATGACGCCGGGGCGGGGAGGGGCGTCCAGCCCTTCCCCGCCAGGGGTTTTCGCTGTCAGGCTGACGCTTCCTGGCCGCATCATGGAAGCGGCGTGAAAAAAACTTGGGGGGCGCTTGCCTAGCCCTGAGGGTGGCTGCATGCGATAAGCGGCCCCCTCTCTTCATGGTCCCGGCAGCGCGCATGAGAATTCTCTACCACCAGCCCCTCTGCCCCTTTTCGCGCAAGGTGCGCCTCGTCCTGTCCGAGAAGCGCATCCCTTTCGAACTGCGCATCGAGCGGGTCTGGGAAAGGCGGGAGGAATTCCTCGAGATGAACCCGGCCGGTACCGTGCCCGTGCTGGTCGAGGAGAACGGGCTGTCGCTGGCCGACAGCTACGCCATCTGCGAATATCTGGACGAGGCCTATCCGGACCTGCCGCTGCTGGGCCGCACCCTTGGCGAGCGCGCCGAGGTGCGCCGGCTGGTCGCCTGGTTCGACGGCAAATTCGCCCGTGAGGTGACCGAGAATTTGCTGGTCGAGAAGCAGTGGAAGCGCCTGCTGGGCCGTGGCAATCCGGATGGGGCGGCGCTGCGCGCGGGCTATGCCAATCTGAAGCCGCATCTCGACTATCTGGGCTGGCTGGCGGAGACGCGGCTGTGGCTGGCCGGCAATTCCCTGTCGCTGGCCGATCTGGCGGCGGCGGCGCATCTCTCGGCGCTGGATTATATCGGCGATCTCGACTGGTCGCTGAACGACGCCGCCAAGGACTGGTATGCGCGGGTGAAGTCCCGCCCGGCCTTCCGCCCGCTGCTGGCCGACCGGGTCAGCGGCGTGAACCCGCCGCCGCATTACGCCGACCTGGATTTCTGAGACCTTGCGAGGCGGGGGCGCAACAGGCCCCCGCCCTCCGGCTCAGGGCACCAGCCCCTCCGGCATGGCGTGCACATGGTCGCAGATCTGCCCGGCCGTGGTCAGCCAGACCGCGTCGCGCTGCTCGGCGATATGCGCCAGCGCCGCGCGCAGCGCCCGCATCCGGTAGGGCTGACCGACGATATAGGGGTGCAGCGCGATGCCCATCACCTGCGGCTTGCCATCGCCGCGGGTCTGGCGCCGCCTTTCCTCGAAATCCGCCACGATCATGTCGGCGAAGGTCTGGGCGCTGTCCTTGCGCGCGCCGATCGAGGGGATGTCGTTGACCTCCTGCGGGTAGGGGATGGCCAGCAGCCGCCCGGCGCGCGTCTGCATCCAGATCGGCTGGTCGTCGGCGCACCAGTTCAGCGTGTAGCGGTAGCCGGCCTCGACCAGCAGGTCCGGGGTGTGCACCGTCTCGGCGATCCAGGGGGAGAGCCAGCCGCCGGGCGGCTTGCCCTCGGCCGCGGCGATGGCGGCGGTCGCCTCCTCGATCAGCGCGCGCTCCTCCTCCTCCGGCATCAGCGATTGCCGCTCGCTGTTGGTGCGGCCATGGCCGGCGATCTCGTCGCCGCGCTTGCGGTGCGCCGCCACCAGCTCCGGCGCGTGGTCGTAGATGGCGCTGTTCAGCAGCACGGTGGCGGGCAGCTTCAGCTCGTCCAGCAGCTCCAGCAGCCGCCAGGCGCCGACGCGGTTGCCATAGTCGCGCCAGGCATAGTTCAGCACGTCCGGCTGCGGGCCGCCCGGGGCCAGCGACATGCCCAGGCCCTCGCCAAAGGCGAAATGCTCCAGGTTGACGCCGATATAGACGGCCAGCTTGGTGCCCATGGGCCAGCCATAGGCGGGCCGGCTCGGCCAGGGATTGTAGTCGTATCGGCCATGGGTCGGCAGCATCGGCGTTCTCTCCATCCTGGCGCGGCCGCCTGCTGGCGGGCCGCATGGCTCCGCCCGCCGACGGCGCGGCGGGGCATACGGGTCGTGCGGCGTTAGCAAGCGGCAGGCCAGGTTGCTGCGCGGTTCCCGCGACACAGAAAAACCGCTAAGAAGCGCACCCATGTCCAAGCCACCCCCGGCCGAGGCGGCGGCGGCCCGCGCCCTGCTTGCCGCCACCGCGCGAGAGGGGCGGTCGCGCCTGGCCCGCCCCATCCTGCTCGGCCTCGCCGCGATCGCCTGTGGCCTGGCCCAGGCCTGGTTCATGGCGCGCCTGCTGGCCGCGCTGCTCGGCCATGGTCCGCCGCAATGGCTGGATCTCGGCGCCGCCGCCGCGCTGGCGCTGCTCTCCATCAGCCTCGGCATGGCGCAGGAACGGGCGCAATCGGCGGCCGGTGCCGCCGCCCGCGCCAGCCTGCGCCGCCGCGCCTTCGCGCGCCTGCTCGCCCTCGGCCCGGCCGATGAGCGGCCGGTGGGCGAGCGCAGCGCGCTGGTGGTGGACCGGGTGGAGGCGCTGGACGGCTATTTCGCCCGCTGGCTGCCGGCCGCCATCCTGGCCGGGCTCGGCCCGCTGCTGATCGCCCTGGCGGTGGCCGCCGAGGATGCGCTGAGCGGGCTGATCCTGCTGGTGGCGGGCGCGCTGGTGCCGGTCGGCATGGCGGTGACCGGCATCGGCGCGGCGCTGGCCAGCAAGCGGCAATTCGACGCGCTGCAGGCGCTGTCGGGGCGGTTCCTGGACCGTATGCGCGGCCTGCCGCAGATCGTGCTGTTCCGCCGGCAGGAGGCGGAGGCGGCCTCGCTCGGCGCCGCCGCCGACGATCTGCGCCGCCGCACCATGAAGGTGCTGCGGGTGGCCTTCCTCTCCGGCCTGGTGCTGGAGGTGATCTTCGCCCTGGTGCTGGGCTGCCTGGCCTGGCGGCATGGCAATCTGCTGGTGGGCGGCCACCCCGACCCGCAGGCGGCGCTGTTCTGCCTGCTGATGGTGCCAGGCTTCTTCGCCCCGCTGCGCGGCTTCTCCGCCGCCTATCATGAGCGCATGGCCGCCCAGGGCGCCGCCGCCGCGCTGGCGCCGCTGCTGGAGGCGCCGGCCGAGCCCGAGGGGCTGCTGCTGGCCGAGATCCCGCCCAGCGTCGTCGTCACCTTCGAGGGTGTGGGCCTGACCTATGACGCCGCGCGCGGCGCGGCGCTGACCGACCTCTCCTTCCGGGTGATGCCGGGGGAGGCGCTGGTGCTGGCCGGGCCGTCGGGTTCGGGCAAGTCGTCGGTGCTCAGGCTGCTGATGGGCTTCCGCCGCCCCGATACCGGGCGCATCGCGCTGAACGGGCGGGACGCGACGGCGCTGCGGCCGGAGGAGCTGCGCCGTCTCTCCGCCTATGTCGGCCAGAAGGCGCATCTGTTCCGCGGCACGATCCGCGAGAACATCGCGCTGGCCCGCCCCGAGGCGAGCGCGGCCGAGATCGAGGCCGCCGCCCGCGCCGCCCGTGTCCTGGACTTCGCCGAGGCGCTGCCGCAGGGCCTGGACACCCCGGTGGGCGAGGGCGGGTTCGGCCTGTCGGGCGGCCAGGCGCAGCGCGTGGCCATTGCGCGCGCCTTCCTGCGCAATGCGCCGCTGGTGCTGCTGGACGAGCCGACGGCGCATCTGGACCCGACCACCGAGGCCGAGCTGATCGACAGCCTGCGCCGCTTGTGTGCCGGCCGCACCGCCATCATCGCCACGCATTCGGCGGCGCTGCGCGGCCGGTTCGGCCGGGTGATCGAGCTGGAGGTGGGCCGTGCGGGTGTGGCCCGCATGGCTGGCGAATGAGGATTTTTTCTCTGAAGGCGGGGTCCGGGGGGACCCTGTCCCCCCGGCAGGGCCCGGGGCGGAGCCCGGGAACTTTCTATCTGAGTGCGATGCCATGCTGACCGACCTGTCCCGTGTCCTCGGCCTCTGGCATGCCCGCCGTTCCTGGCTGGTCGCGGGGGCGGCGATGGCGGTGCTGGCCACGCTGGCGGGCGTGGCGCTGCTGGGCTTCGCCGGCCGCGGCGTGTCGGAAGGGTTGCGCACCGGCGCGCTGACCGGCGTTGCCGTGGGTTCGCTGCTGCTGCTGCGCCCCTTGATGGCGGTGCGCCCGCTGGCCCGCTATGCCGAGCGGCTGGTGACCCATTCCGCCACCTTCCGGGCGCTCGCCGACACCCGCATCTGGTTCTTCCGCCGGCTGGCGGAGCGGCTGCCCGCGGGCCTCGGCCTGCGCCGCGCCGGCGACCTGCTGGGCCGGCTGGTGAGCGATGTGGAGGCGCTGGACGGGCTCTATCTGCGCGCGCTCGTCCCCGGCGTTGCCGCGCTGGCGGTGGTGCTGGCGGTCGGGCTGCTGCTGGGTCTGGCCGGGCCGGGCCTGGCCATCATCGTCGCCCTGCCGCTGGCGCTGGCGCTCGCCTTGCCGCCGCTGCTGGCGCCGGGCGCGGCGCGGGCCGCCGCCGCGGTGGCCGAGGCGCAGGGCCGGCTGCGCGCCGCGGCCGTGGACCCGCTGCTGGGGCATGAGGATGTGCTGGCCGCCAATGCCGAGCCGCGCGCCCTGGCGCGGGTGGAGGCGGCGGCCGGGGAACTGGCCGCGACCCAGGCGCAGCTCTCGCGCCGCTCGGCCTGGGGCGGGGCGGCGGGGGCGCTGCTGGCGCAGGCGGCGCTGCTGGGCGCGCTGGGCTATGGGCTGGCGGGCGGGCCGGGGGCGGTGGGCGCCACCATCATCGGGCTGTTCCTGGCGCTGGCCGCCGGCGAGGCGCTGGCCGCCCTGCCGCGCGCCGGCACCGCGCTGGCCGCCGCCGGCGCCAGCGCGCGGCGGCTGTTCGAGGCCGCCGACACCCCGCCGCCGGTGGCCGAGCCGGCGCAGCCCGCCGCGCCGCCGCGCGGCCATGCGCTGCGGGCCGAGGGTGTGCGCTTCGCCTGGGCGGAGGATCGCGAGCCGGTCTTCGAGGAGCTTTCCTTCGAGCTGCCGGAAGGCGGGCGGCTGGCGCTGCTCGGGCCCTCGGGCGCCGGCAAGTCGACGCTGGCGACGCTGCTGCTGAAGCTGGCCGCGCCGCAGGCCGGGCGCTTCACCCTGGGCGGCGTGGACCTGGCCAGCCTGTCCGCCGACGCGGTGCGGGCCCGCATCGCCTGCCTGACGCAGGATGCGCGGCTGTTCGACGACAGCATCGCCGCCAATCTGCGCCTGGCCGCGCCCGAGGCCGATGACGCCGCGCTGTGGCAGGCGCTGGAACGGGCCGGCATCGCCGGGGAGATCCGCGCCCTGCCGCAGGGGCTGGAGACCCCCTGCGGCGAGGGCGGCGCGCGCTTCTCGGGCGGGCAGGGGCGGCGCCTGGCGCTGGCCCGCGCGCTGCTGGCGCCGGCCGATATCCTGATCCTGGACGAGCCAGGGGCGGGGCTGGACCCGCTGGCCGAGCGCGCCTTCCTGGAGACGCTGGAGGCGGCGACCGAGGGCCGCAGCGTCATCCTGATCGCGCACCGGCTGCTGGGCGTCGAGCGGCCGACCCGCATCCTGCGGCTGGTGGGCGGCCGCGCCATGCCGGCCATGGGCTGAGCCGCCCCGCTCGCGCCGCGGGTCTGCAACGCGGCGCCGGCGGAAAAGGGTTAACGTCCCGTCAGCAAGCGCCCCGCATGCCGGACCGTCAGGCTTCGAGGGGGCAGAGCATGCTGGGACGGATGTCGGTGCGGGGGATTCTGGGCAGCGTGATCGGGGCGCTCGGCGTGCTCGGCGTGGCCGGTGCGGCGCTGGACCTCAACGAGGCCTGGCAGGCGCGGCAGAAGGCGCAGCGCGTCGCCACCCTGTCGCGCATCGACAGCGCCCTGTTCGAGACGCTGAACGCCGCGCGGGTGGAGCGCGCCGCCATGCTGGCCGCGCTGGCCGCCCCGACCGCCGTGGAGCCCGCCGCGCGCGCCCGCATCGACGCGCTGCGCGGCCGTGCCAATGCCGCCTTCGACAGGGCGCAGCAGGCGATGGACGCGGCCGATCTGGACAGTGCGCTGACCGCGCCGCTGGGCGATGCGCAGCGCGCCATGACGGCGCTGCGCGACCGCATCGACACCGCCCTGGCCAGCCCGGCGCGGGAGGCGCCGCTGGCCGCCGCCGCGGGACGCGAGAGCCAGGCCTATCTGGACGCGCTGGGCCGCGCCGATGCGGCGCTGAGCGACCTGGTGCTCGGCATCAACCCGGCGATCGGGCAGCTCCTGGCGCTGAAGCAGTCGGTCTGGTCGGCGCGGCTGGCCGCCGGCGGCATTGGCGGCATGTCGGAGGTGCTGCTGGCCGCCAACCGCGCCCCCACCGCTGCCGAGCTGGCCACCGCCGCCGAGCTGCGCGGCCAGGTGGCGGCGCATTGGGGCCAGGTGCTGGCGATGGCGGGGCGGCCCGGCCTGCCGGACTCGCTGCGCCAGGCGATCGCCGCGCTGGAGGGGCGCTTCCCCGCCGGCTTCATGGCGCGCCAGCGCGCCGTGGCCGAGGATCTGGCGGCCGGCCGCCCAGCCATGCCGCTGCCGGAATTCCAGCGGCTGAGCGCCGGTGACGTCACCACGGTGGCCGAGGTCGCGATGCTGGCGCTGCGCGAGGTGATGGCGGAGGCGGATGCGCAGGCCGCCGCCGCCGGCACCAATCTGGCGCTGGCCGTGGCGCTGATGCTGGTGGCGCTGGCGCTGATGCTGGGCGGGCTGCTGCTGGTGCGCAGCCGGGTGACGCGGCCGATCGTCGCGATGACCGCCACCATGCAGATGCTGGCCGCCGGCGACCTGTCGGCGAGCATTCCGGGCCTCGGCCGCGGCGACGAGATCGGCCGCATGGCCGCCGCCACCGAGGTGTTCCGCAACGGGCTGCAAATGGCGGCCCGGCTGGCCGGGGAGCAGGCCGAGGAGCGCGCGGTGAAGGAGCGCCGCGCCACCGCCCTGGCGCGGCTGGTGCAGGGTTTCGAGGGCCGCGCCGGCGAGATGGTGGGCGTGCTGGCCGCGGCGGCGGCGCAGCTGGAATCCACCGCGCGCGGCATGTCGAGCACCGCCGGCGCCACCGACCAGCAGGCCGGGCGCGTCGCCATGGCCGCGGGCGAATCCAGCCGCGGCGTGCAGACCGTGGCGGCGGCGGCCGAGGAGCTGTCGGCCTCGATCGGCGAGATCAGCCGGCAGGTGGCGCAGGCCAGCGGCGTGACCGCCCGCGCGGTCGAGGATGCGCGGCGCACCGATGCGGTGATGCGCGCCTTGGCCGAGAATGCCCAGCGCATCGGCGAGGTGGTGGGGCTGATCAGCAGCATCGCCGGGCAGACCAATCTGCTGGCGCTGAACGCGACGATCGAGGCCGCCCGCGCGGGCGAAGCGGGCAAGGGCTTCGCCGTCGTCGCCTCCGAGGTGAAGAACCTGGCCAGCCAGACCGGCAAGGCGACCGAGGAGATCGGCGCGCAGATCGCCGCCATGCAGGTGGCGACGCGGGAGGCGGTGGCGGCGCTGGAAGGCATCGCGGCGACCATCGGCGAGGTCAGCAGCACCACGGTGAGCATCGCCAGCGCGGTGGAGGAGCAGACGGCGGCCACCGCCGAGATCGCCCGCACCGTGCAGCAGACGGCGCAGGCGACGGAGGCGGTGACGGTGAACATCGCCTCGGTCAGCGAGGGGGCGCAGCAGACCGGCGTCGCGGCGGGGGAGGTGCTGACCGCGGCCAGCGAACTCTCCGGCCAGTCGGAGCGGCTGCGCGCCGAGGTGGGCGATTTCGTCGCCCAGGTGCGGGCGGCTTAAGGCGCGCCACCGGAGGCGGACCCGCCGGGCGGCACCGCCGCCCGGCCCCGAAAAAGCTAAGCGGTGAGGCGGCCGCCCTGTTTCACGCGGCCGGGCAGGGGGTGGCCGACCACCTCTTCCGCCAGCCGGCCGGCCTCGATCAGCGCCTCCAGGTCGAGACCCGTCTCGATGCCGCTCTCGGCGCAGAGCAGCGCCAGATCCTCGGTGCAGAGATTGCCGGCGGCGCCGGCATGCTTGGCGAAGGGGCAGCCGCCCAGCCCCGCGATGGCGGCGTCGAAACGGGTGACGCCGAGGCGCATGCCCTCCCAGGCATTGACCATGGCGAGCCCGCGCGTGTCGTGCAGGTGCAGCGACAGCTCGAGATCCGGCCATTTGTCGCGCACGGCGCCGACCACGGAGGCGATGCGGCGCGGTGTCGCCCAGGCCATGGTGTCGGCCAGCGACACCACCGGGCGCTGCAGCCCGGCGCCGCCGGCCAGGGCCAGGATGGCCTCGATGCGGTCCAGCACGGCGGAAACCGGCACCTCGCCCTGAAAATTGCAGCCGAAGGCGGCCATGATGGTGGCGCGGGCGAAGGGCACGCGATGCTCGGCATAGAGCGCCATCAGCGCCGCGGCGGCGGCCAGGTCCTGCTCGCGGTCGCGATTCTGGTTGCGCTTGCCGAACACCTCGGAGGCGGAGACCGAGACGCTGCCATCGATGGTCAGGTTCGGCGCCACCAGGGCGCGCAGGAAGCCCTTGGCGTTCAGCCAGAGCGCACCGAAGGCCACGCCCTCGACCACCGGCAGGCCCTGGCAGACCAGCTCGGCATCGGCCATGCCGGGCACCCGGCGCGGATCGACGAAGGAGACGGTCTGGATGCGCCTCAACCCCGTCCGCGCCAGCGCCTGGATCAGCGCCAGCTTGCGCTCGGTCGGGATTTCTTTCTGTTCGAACTGGAAGCCCTCGCGCGGGCCTTCCTCGCGGATCTCGATGCGGAAGGGCAGGCTCATGCGGCGGTCTCCGGCTCGGGCAAGGTGAGGATGCCGGCGGCGGCCAGCGCCGCCTGCTCCTCGGGCGGGATGCCGATTTCTTCCAGCAGCCCGGCGGTGCCCTCGCCGACACGGGGCGGCTGGCGGCGCAGGGCCAGAGAGGAATTCTCGAAGTGCAAGGGGGTCATCGGCAGGGGTGCGGTCAGGCCGTCGCGCAGACGCGTCTCGCCCAGGATGCCGCTGGCCAGCAGATGCGGGTCGGTGAACAGGTCCTCGGGATGCGCAACGGGCGCGCAGGGGATGCGCACGGAGCGGCCGAGTTCCAGCACCTCGGCCACGCTCATACCAGCAAAAATACGCTCCAGCGCGGGCATGATGCGGTCGCGCCCGGCGACGCGCCCGGCATTGTCGGCCAGCGCCGGGTCAGCGGCGAGCGCCGTCAGCCCGAGATGCGCGGCCAGGCGCTGCCAGTGCTGGTCGCTGGTGACGCCGACGAAGACCTGGCCGTCGCGGGCGGCGAAGACGTCGTAGATCGCCCAGGTGATGCGGCGCGCCGTCATCGGCGGCACGCGCTCCCCGGCCATGGCGCCGGCGGCCATGTGCTGGCCGACCATGAAGGCCACGCTCTCGAACAGCGCCGATTGCACCTTCTGGCCCTGGCCGGTGGCCTCGCGCTGGCGCAGCGCCGCCAGGATGCCGACCACGCCGAACACCCCGCCCATGATGTCCACCACCGAGGTCCCGGCACGCAGCGGCCGCCCGGGCAGGCCGGTCATGTAGGCCAGGCCGCCCTGCATCTGCACCACCTCGTCCAGCGCCGGCAGATCCTCATAGGGGCCGGGGAGGAACCCCTTCAGCGCGCAATAGACCAGGCCGGGATTGATCGCCCGCAGCTGCTCCCAGCCCAGGCCGAGCCGCTCCATCGTGCCGGGGGCGTAGTTCTCGATCAGCACATCGGCGCCGGGGATCAGCTTCTCCAGCACCGCCTTGCCGCGCGGGTCCTTCAGGTCGAGCGCCAGGCTGGTCTTGTTGCGGTTGTAGGTGGCGAAGAAGCCGGTGCCGAAGCCGCCCAGGCGGCGCGTGCGGTCGCCCTCCGGCGGCTCGATGCGGATCACCTCGGCGCCGAGATCGGCCAGCACCACGCCGCAGGAGGGGCCCATCACCGTATGGCCGAAATCCAGCACGCGCAGGCCGGCGAGCGGCAGGGGGTTGGTTGACACGGCACCGTTCCGTCTGACAGAATTTCTTTTCGTCAGACAGAATGGAGGAGCGCGCCCATGGCCGTCAAGCCGCCCGCGCCGGAGCAGGGTGTCGGCGCGGTGGACCGGGCGCTGTCCATCCTCTTCGCCTTCCGGGCGGGGGAGGGGGCGCTGAGCCTGGCCGAGCTGTCGCGCCGCACCGGCCTGTACAAGAGCACGCTGCTGCGGCTGATGGCCTCGCTGGAGCGGGCGGGAATGCTGCTGCGCGAGGGCGGCGCGCCGGAATGGCGGCTGGGGCCGGCGCTGGTCGGGCTCGGCCTGCGCGCCGCGGCGCCCGAGGCGATGCTGGAGGCGGCCCTGCCGCCCCTGCTGCGGCGGCTGGCCGAGGAGACCGGGGAGAGCGCCAGCTTCTACATCCGCCAGGGGGAGATGCGGCTCTGCCGCTTCCGGATCGAGGGGCGGCACGCGGTGCGCGACCACCTGCCGCCCGGCAGCCTGCTGCCCCTGGACCGGGGTGCCGCGGGCCATGTGCTGCGCGGCGCGGCGCTCACCGTCTCGATCGGGGAGCGCGACCCGGAGCTGGCGGCGGTGGCGGCGCCGCTGCGCGGGCGGGATGGCGCGCTGCTGGGGGCGCTGTGCCTGTCCGGCACCGCCACGCGCTTCGCCGAGCCGGGGCGGCTGGAGGCGCTGAAGGCGGCGGTGGCCCGCGCGGCGTCCGCCGCGCTTCCCTGAGCATGGCGGCGGCGGCCCTGCTGCCCTGAGCCACCCTTGCGGTGTAAAGCGATCGTTTTACATAAGCTGCATGGAGAAGCGCGCGGAGATCCTGGCGACCGCCGAGGCGGTGTTCGATGGCGGCGGCTTCCGCGGCACCGGCATCGATGCGGTGCTGGCGCCCGCCGGCGTCTCCACCCGGACGCTCTACAAGCATTTCGGCGCGCGCGACGCGCTGGTGCTGGCGGTGCTGGAGGCGCGGCATCGCCGCTTCCTGGCCTGGCTGGAGGATTCCTCCAAGGACGCCGATCCCGTCGCCGCGCTGTTCGACACGCTGCGCGACTGGCTGGCCGAGCGCGGCGCGCGGGGTTGCCTGCTGCTGCGGGCCCGCGCCGAATATGCCGGCGCCAATCCCGAGATTGTCTCCGCCGTTCGCCGCCAGAAGGCGGAGTTTCGCGCGATCATCGCCGACCGCGTGGCGGCGGCGCTGGGCCGCCGCGAGGACACGCTGGCCACCCAGATCTGGCTGCTGTTCGAGGGCGCGACGGCCGCCGCCAGCGTCGCCGACCTCACCGTGCTGGAGGCGGCGAAACAGGCCGCCGCCGCGCTGCTGCGCGCCGCGGGCCCGGCCGGGGCGTGAGGGGGCACACCGCGCTGATCGGCGCCGGCTTCGCGCTGACCGCCCTGGCCTATGGGCTGGCGCGTTTCGCCTATGGCCTGCTGCTGCCGCAGATCCGCCTCGAACTGGACCTCAGCGCCAGCGCCGCCGGCTGGATCGGCGGCGGCGCCTTCGCCGCCTATGGCCTCGGCATCGTCTATGCCGCGCTGGCCGGTGCCCGGCACGGGCCGCGAATCCTGGCGGTGCTGGCCGGGCTGGCGGCGGTGGCGGGCATGGCGCTGGTGGCCATCGCCCACAGCGCCCCCATGCTGGGCGCGGCGATCGCGCTGGCGGGCCTCAGCACCGGCCTGGCCTCGCCGCCTTTGGCCGCGGCCGTCGGGCGGCGTGTCGCGGCGCCGCTTCGGCCGCGCGCCAATGGGCTGATCAATGCCGGCACGGCGGCGGGCATCATCCTCTCCGGCCTCGCCGCACTCGGGTTTTCCCAGTCCTGGCGCGGGCTCTATGCGGGCTTCGCGCTGCTCGGCCTCGGTGTCACCGCCTGGCTGTGGGTCGCCCTGCCGGGGCGGGAGGAGACAGCGGCATCGCGCACCACTTTGTCCTGGCGGGCGCTGGCGGTGCCGGGGCTCAGCGGCCTTTGCGCGGCGGCGCTGCTGATGGGCGCCTCCAGCACCGCCATCTGGACCTTCGGCGCCGATCTGCTGCGCCGCCAGCCGGGCTTCGCGGGCGCCGGCATCCCGCTGGCCTGGATCACCCTCGGCCTGGGCGGGCTGGCGGGGGCGGCGACCGGATCGCTGGTGGGGCGTTTCGGGCTGGGCCGGGTGCATCGCGCGGCGCTGCTGGGGCTGGCGCTGGCCTATCTGCTGATGGCGGCGCTGGCCGCGCTGCCGGCGCTGGGTTTCGCGGCCATGGCGCTGTTCGGCGTGGCCTACATCGTCTCCAGCGGCGCGCTGCTGATCCGCGGCACGGCGCTGCTGGGCGAGCGGCCGGAGCTCGGCCTCGGCCTGCCCTTCCTGGCCATCGCCAGCGGGCAGATGCTCGGCGCGCCGCTCTTCGGCATGGCGCTGGAAGGGGCGGGCGCGGCGGTGGCGCTGTCGCTCTGCGCCGTTCTGGCCGGGTTGGCGATGGTCTGCGGGCTGGAGGAGCGCGCCTAGCGCTCCGCCACCCCATCCGCCACCAGGGCGCAGCCGGCGACCGCGACCAGGATGGCCAGCCCCGGCCAGACCGCCGCCAGCGGGGCGGCGAAGACCGCCTCCTGCGCATTGGCCAGCATGTTGCCCCAGGAGGGGGCGGGCGGCTGGATGCCGAGGCCGAGGAAGCTCAGCACGCTCTCCGCCAGGATGGCGCCGGCGACCGAGAGCGCGCAGGCGATGGCGACCGGCGCGCGCAGCCCGGGCAGCACATGGCGCCAGAGCAGCCGCGCCTCCGACACGCCGAGCGCCCGCGCGGCGCGGACATAATCCTGCGCCAGGATCGACAGCGCCGCGGCGCGCGCCAGGCGTGCGACGCCGACCCAGCCGAACAGCACCAGGATGGCGATGATGCGCAGCATGTCGGTGGCGGCGTCACCGCGCGGCAGGCCGAGCCTGGCCGGGTCCACCGCCGCCAGCAGCACCAGGATGGGCAGGGCGGGCAGGGCCAGCAGCCCATCGGCCAGGCGCATCAGCACCGCATCCACCCAGCCGCCGCGCCAGGCCGCCAGCAGCCCGATGGCGGTGCCGAGCAGCGCCGCCGCCAGCGCCGCCGCCAGCCCGACGCCGAGCGAGATGCGCGCCCCATAGGCCAGCCGCAGCAGCAGGTCGCGCCCCAGCTCATCGGCGCCCAGCGGATAGTCCGGGCCGGGCGGGGCGTAGCGGGCGAAAAGGTCGGGGGCGAAGGCATCGCGCCCCAGCCATTGCGCCAGCCAGGGTGCCGCCAGCGCCGCCAGCGCCAGCACAGCGAGCAGGAAGAGGCCGAGCCGCAGCCTGGTCATCGCTCGCCGATCCGTGGATCGAGCCAGGCCTGGGCGATGTCGGCCGCCAGCGTCGCCAGCATGGTCACCAGCGCCACCAGCAGCAGCGCCAGCAGCGCCAGATTGTAGTCATTGCCCATCACCGCGTCGTAAAGCAGCTTGCCCATGCCGGGGCGGGCGAAGAGTGTCTCGGTCACCAGCGCGCCGGAGACCAGGGCGCCGGCATCCAGCGCCAGCAGGGTCAGCAGCGGCACGGCGGCATTCGGCAGGGCATGGCGCCACAGCACGCGCCCCTCGCCATTGCCGCGGGCGCGGGCGGCGGTGATGTGCGGCCGGGCCAGCTCCGCCTTCAGCGCCGCCGCGGCATGGCGGGCATAGGCGGCGAGCTGGCCGAAGGCGATGGTGGCCACCGGCAGCAGCAGGAAGCGCCAGGCCGGCTGGCCCTCGCCCGGCAAACCGCCGGCCGGCAGCCAGCCCAGCGTGACGGCGAACAGGATGATCAGCAGGATGCCGAGCCAGAAGGAGGGCATGGCCTGGCCGAGCAGCGCCACCGCCTGCACCAGCGGCGCGGCGCGGGGCTTCAGCGCCGCCAGCCCGCCCAGCGCCACGCCCAGCACCGCCGCCAGCGCCACCGCGCTGCCGACCAGCGCCAGGGTGGAGAGCAGCGCCGGCCAGAGCACGGCGCCGACCGGCTGGGCGAAGAGGCGGGAATAGCCGAACTCGCCCCGCAGCACGCCGCCGCCCCAGGCCAGGTAGCGGGCCAGCAGCGGCTGGTCGAGCCCGTGCAGCGCGCGCAGTCGCGCCACATCCTCCCCCGTCAGGCGGGGGTCGGAGATGATGGCGAGCGACACCGGATCCCCCGGCATCAGCCCGATGGCGAACCAGGCGGCCAGCGACAGCAGCAGCAGCGTCACCGCGATCTGCGGCAGCCGCCAGGCGGCGAGCCTCAGCGCACCCGCCATTCCGCCACCCAGAGCGAGGAATAGTTCTGGTGCCCGGTCGGCCGCACCCCCTCCAGCCAGCGCGGCCAGACATGCGCATCCGCGCGGTGCCAGAGCGGCAGGGCCGGCAAATCGGTGGCGATGCGGCGCTGCAGCTCGGACCAGAGCGGGCGGCGTTTCTCCGGGTCCAGCTCCAGCGGGATCGCCTCGATCAGCCGGTCGACCTCGGCATCGCGGTAGCCGGTGTAGTTCTGGCCGGAGAAATTGCGCTCGGGCCGCGGGATCTCGTCCGAGTGGAAGGTGGTGCGCGGCACATTCTCGGGGCTGCTGATCCAGGCGAACATCGCCATGCCCTCGAAGCGGCGGCGGCTGACCGTCTCGCTGAAGAAGATGCGCGGCGGCTCGTTGCGGATGCGCGTCTCGACGCCGATGGCGCGCCACATGCCGGCCAGGATCTGCTGCACCTGCTCACGCGCGCGGTTGCCGGCGGTGGTCATCAGCTCCAGCGCCAGGCGCTGGCCGGCGGCGTTGCGGCGGATGCCGTCAGGGCCGGGGCGCCAGCCGGCTTCCTCCAGCAGGGCGGCGGCGCGGGCCGGGTCGAAGGGATAGGCCGGGATGTCGGGGTCATACATGGCGTCGCGGGGATGCACGCCGCTCGCCGCCACCTCCTGCTTTCCGTCATAGAGCCGGGCCACGATCTGCGCCCGGTCGGCGCCCAGCAGCAGCGCCTGGCGCACCCGGCGATCGGCCAGGATCGGGTTGTCGAGGTTGAGGTCGATATGCTCGTAGGTCAGGCCGGGGGTGAAGGCGAAGCGGAAGCGATCCCCGGTGCGGCGCTGCAGCGCCACCGCCTGTTCCAGCGGCAGGCCGAGCTCGCCCGCCACCATGTCGAGCTGCCCGGCCAGCAGCTGCGCCTCCAGCGCCGCGGTGTTCTCCACCGTGCGGATGGCGATGCGCTGGAAGGCGGGGGCGGGGCCGGACCAATGCGCGTTGCGCTCCAGCGTCACGCCGGCGCCGGGCTGCACGGCGGTGACGCGGTAGGGGCCGTTCCACAGCGCCGGGTTGGTGGTGTCGGTGTCATAGGCGGTGCGGCTGCGGTAGTTGCGGCGGTCCGCCTCCCAGATCGGCCGCTCGATCCGCGCCGGCAGCGGCTGGAAATCGCCCAGCGCGGCGAACTGGTAGGTCACCTTGTCCAGCCGCAGCGTCACGGTGCGCGGGTCCACCACGATCAGCTCATAGGCGGAGCGGTAGAATTCGGCAGGGCCGAAGCCGGTCTCGAAGGCGCGGCCGGCCTCCCAGGCGAAGCGCAGATCCTCGGCCGAGACGGGGGTGCCATCGGCCCAGCGCTCGCCCTCGCGCAGGCGGTAGGTCAGGCGCAGGCCGGGCTTGCCGTCGGGCGTCGTCTCCAGCACCGCATCGCCATTCTCCAGCGTCGGCAGCCGCTCGCAGGAGAGGCAGGTGAGCTGCCACTCCGCGTCATAGGCGGTCATCGGGCGGCGCGCGAAGCCCAGAATGTAGGACTTCGCCGCCATGCTCTCGATATTCGGGTGGAAGGTCGAGGGGTACTGGTTGATGCCGATGCTCAAGCTCTCCCGCGCCGCCGGCGGCAGCGGCGCCTGGGCCAGGGCAAGGCCGGGCGCGGCGCTCGCCAGCAAGGCGAGGAGGTGGCGGCGTGCGGCAGGACCCATGCGGTGTTCGCCCTCTACTGGCTGCGTGCGGCAACCCGCGCGCGGCGTCGCGGGTTGGAGCGTGACCCGCGCCGCGCGCGCGAACCACCCTCCAGGCGATAGCGAAACCGCCGCCGCAACGCCAACAGGAACCATGACACCATCGCTTCATCGCCGGCTGCTGCGCGCCGCCGTGGCCCTGGCGGCGCTGGTGCCGGTCTCGGCCGGGCTGGTGGGCGTGATGCTGGGGCCGGCCATGCTGCCCGGCGCCGCGCTGGGGCTTGAGGCCGCCGGCGCCCCGGCCGACAGCCATTACCGCTACCTCTCCGGCCTGCTGCTGGGCATCGGCCTGGCCTTCTGGTGGATGCTGCCCGCCATCGAGCGGCAGGGAAAACGCTTCCGCCTGCTGGGCTTCGTCGTGGTGGTGGGGGGTGTGGGGCGGCTGATCGGCCTCGGCGTGCAGGGCGATCCGGGGCTGGCCGGCTGGCTGGCGCTGGCCATGGAGCTTGGCGTCACGCCGCTGCTCTGCCTGTGGCAATGGCATGTGGAGCGGGTGAGCGCGGCCTGAGCCGCGCCCAAGGTCCTCAGGCTGCCAGGGCAGGAAGGGGCGCCCCGCACCCCCGTTCCACCCTCGGGCAGCGCCCGTGGAGAGGCCCGCCTCCCCACCAGACGGCGGCAGCCTGACAAAATTAAGAGGCGGTGATCTCTTCGGGGGAGCCGATGCCGCCATGCGCCTTGGACCAGCCCGTCGGGTCCTCCAGGAACTTGCGGACCTCCTTCAGCGCGTGCTCGGAGAAATAGGGCCGCTCGCGGCAGACCTCGAGCACATCCCACCAGGTGCAGAGATGCAGCAGGTTCAGGTTGATCTCCTTCAGCCGCTCCTGCCCGCCGGGGAAGACGCCGTAGAAGAACACCACGAAGGTGTGGTCGCAGATCGCGCCGGCATCGCGCAGCGCCTGGGCGAAGCGGATCTTGGAGGCGCCGTCGGTCGTCAGATCCTCGACCAGCAGGGTGCGCTTGCCCTCGGGCACGTCGCCCTCGATCTGCGCGTTGCGGCCGAAGCCCTTGGGCTTCTTCCGTACATAGGACATCGGCGCCATCATGCGGTCGGCGATCCAGGCGGCGTAGGGAATGCCGGCGGTCTCGCCACCGGTCACGGCCTCGATCGTCTCATAGCCGATATGCCGGCCGATCTTCTCCACCGCCAGGTCGCAGATGCGGTTGCGGGCGCGCGGGAAGGAGATGATCTTGCGGCAGTCGATATAGACCGGGCTCTTCCAGCCGCTGGTGAAGGTGTAGGGCTCTTCCGGGCGGAAGTTGACCGCCTTGATCTCCAGCAGGATGCGGGCGGTGGTCAGGGCCGCGTCGCGGTCCCAGTCGGAGGCATGGGTCGAAGGCATGGCGGGGTCTCCTTTGGGGGCGGTTGGTAACGCCCTGGGCGTGGCGCGTCCATGACGGATGCGGGGGATGCCGCCATCTGGGTGCTGGCCGACCCGCGCGCCGGCACCGCCGCCCAGCCGCTGGGCATCGCCGAGCGGCTGGGCCTGCCCTTTGCCACGATCCCGCTGCGCTGGGGGGCGCTGGCGCGCATCCCCTGGCCGGTGCCCACCCTGGCCGGGGTGGAGGCCGGCGCCCGCCTGGCGATCCGCCCGCCCTGGCCGCGCCTGGTGCTCTCGGCCGGGCGGCGCTCGGCCCCCGTGGCGCGCTGGCTGGGGCGGCGGGGCGCCAGGCTGGTGCACGCCATGCGCCCGGGCTTCGGCGCGGCGGAGTTCGACCTGCTGGTGGTCGGCCGGCACGATTCGCCGCGCGGGGCGGCGAACCTCTTCCCCATCCTCGGCGCCTGCCACCGGATGAGCCCGGCGGCGCTGGCCGCCGCCCGCGCCGAATGGGCGGAACTCGGCGCGCTGCCGGGGCCGCGCGTGGCGCTGCTGCTGGGCGGCGCGGTGCGGGGGGAGGGGCTGGACCCCGATCTCGCCGCCGGCCTGGCGCGGCAGGCGGCGGGCATGGGCGGCAGCGTGCTGGCCACCACCTCCCGCCGCAGCGGGGCGGCGGCGGCGGCCTCCGTGGCGGCGGCGCTGCAGGGCGTGCCGCATGTTCTGCATGGCTGGGGCAATGCCGGGCCCAACCCCTATGCCGGTTTCCTGGCCTGGGCGGATGCGGTGATCGCCACCGGCGACTCGGTCTCCATGCTGAGCGAGGCGCTGGCCACCGAGGCGCCGCTCTTCATCGCCGAAACCACCACGGCGCCGCGCCACCGGCGGCTGTGGCAGAGCCTGTACGAGGCCGGGCAGGCGCGGCCGCTCTCGGCCGGGGCGGCGCCCTTCAACCGCGTGCCGCTGGATGAGGCGGCGCGCGTGGCCACGGAGATCAAGGCAAGAGGCTGGATTTAAGGATCTTCTTTTTCTGAAGAAAAAGAAGCAAAAAGACTTCTTTCAGTTGGCGTCCCGCATATGGACATGAGCGGGACGCCAAACTGACAAAAGTTTTTTGGTTCTTTTTTTCAAAAAAGAACCCTTTTCCCTTCCCCCTCTTGTCGTGCCGCCCATGCTGGCTACGCTCCGCCGGCCCGATCGGAGGAAAGCTCATGTCCCGCAAATACCGCATCGCCGTCGTGCCCGGAGATGGCATCGGCAAGGAGACCGTGCCCGAGGGGCTGCGCGTGCTGGACGCCGCCGCCCGCCGCTTCGGCTTCGAGCTGGAGCTGGCGCATTACGACTGGTCCTGCGAGACCTATGCCCAGACCGGCCGCATGATGCCGGAGGATGGCATCGAGCGGCTGCGGCAGAGCGACAGCATTTTTCTCGGTGCCGTGGGCTGGCCGGGCGTGCCGGACCATGTCTCCCTCTGGGGCCTCTTGATCCCGATCCGCCGCGAGTTCGACCAGTATATCAGCCTGCGCCCCTGCAAGCTGATGCCCGGCGCCAAGACGCCGCTGGCCAACCGCACCCCGGCCGAGATCGATTTCTACGTGGTGCGCGAGAACACCGAGGGCGAGTATTCCTCCTCCGGCGGCAGGATGTTCGCCGGCACCGAGCGGGAATTCGTCACCCAGGACGCGGTCTTCACCCGCAAGGGTGTGGACCGGGTGATGAAATACGCCTTCGAGCTGGCCCAGACCCGGCCGCGCAAGAAGCTGACCAGCGCCACCAAGTCGAACGGCATCACCTTCACCATGCCCTACTGGGATGAGCGCTTCGCCGAGATGGCGAAGAGCTACCCGGATGTGACGACCGACCAGTTCCATATCGACATCCTCTGCGCGCATTTCGTGCAGCACCCGGACTGGTTCGACGTGGTGGTGGGCTCCAACCTGTTCGGCGACATCCTGTCGGATCTCGGCCCGGCGGTGGCGGGCTCGATCGGCATCGCGCCCTCGGCCAACATCAACCCGGAGAAGGCGCATCCCTCGATGTTCGAGCCGGTGCATGGTTCGGCCCCGGACATCGCCGGCAAGCATATCTGCAACCCGATCGGGCAGATCTGGTCGGGGGCCATGATGCTGGAGCATCTGGGGGAGAAGCAGGCGGCGGATGCCATCACCCGCAGCATCGAGACGCTGCTGGCCGAGGGCGGCCCGCGCACCCGCGACATGGGCGGCCAGGCCAACACCTCCGATGTCGGCAAGGCCCTGGCCGAGGCGGTCGCCGCGGCCTGAGGCGGGGCGGCGGAGGGGCGTCCCCGCCCCTCCCGAGTCCCCCTTGCGACCAGGGCATGGGCGGCTTCTGGCGCAGAGGAAACTTGAACGCCCATTCAGATGAGCTTATAAAAACGCCGGGACGAGTTGCGAGCCATTCTCAACTGGCTCGCAACTGCAGGAGTAAGAGCGGATGGGCAACGACTTCAGCCACATCACCCGTCGGTGTGAGCGTGCTGTGGTGACCGCGTATCGTGAGCTGCGGGAGACCGGGAATGACGATCTGTCGTCCTTCCGGGCCTGCACGGCGCTGTACCGGATCCACCACCCGGAATCCTCGGTGAACGAGGCGCGCCGGCTGGTGTCGGAGTGGATCGACCACCACATCGTGCGCGGCGAATCCGGCCCGACCGATGGGTGCGAGTGCCCCTGACGGTTCTGCCCCGCGGGCAGTAGCGGGCGCGCGGCGCCCGACAGCCTGACCATAGGCCCCGGGGGATCGCTCCCCCGGGTTTTTTGTTACAGGCGTTTCCTGTTTCAGGCCTTGGCCGCCCGCACCTCCGGGTCGAAGCGCACACCCGGCCGCGCCAGCCCGCCCGAGATGCCGACCGGCGTGCCATCGGCGCGCCAGCAGGCGGCGCCCTCGATCATGCCGTTCTCATGGAAGCGCACGGCGCCCATGCCGCCGCCGATATGCTTCACCCGCTGCACCCGGTGGCCGATCGCGGCCAGCGCCGGGTCCAGCGTGGCGGCGATGGTCGGCTCCAGCTCCAGCGTGTGGCCATTGGTCCAGATGCGCGGCGCCTCCACCGCGTCCTGCAATTCCATGCCGTGGTCGATCAGGTTGATCACCGCCTGCATGGCCGAGCCGAAGATGCGCAGGCCCCCCGGCAGGCCGAGCGCGAAGCAGGGCTTGCCATCGCGCGCCACGATGGTCGGCGCCATCGAGGTGAAGACCCGCTTGCCCGGCGCCACCGACAGCGCCTTGCCCGGATGCGGGTCGAAATTGAACATGTAGTTGTTGGCGATCAGCCCGGTGCCGGGGATGGTGAAGCGCGCGCCGAACAGGCTGTTGATGGTCTGCGTCGTCGCCACGATGGTGCCGGCGGCATCCGCCACGGTGACATGCGTGGTGTTGGCGGATTCGGCCAGCACCTCCCCGGGCGGGATGCCGGGCGTCCAGTCCTGCGCCCGATCCTGGCGCAGCAGGGCGCGGCGCTCGGCGGCGTAGTCCTTGGCGGTCAGCCGCTCGACGGGGACGCGGATGAAGGCCGGGTCGGCGGTCGCCACGCCACGGTCGGCGAAGGCCATCTTCAGCGCCTCGGCCAGCAGGTGGACGGTGGCGGCGCTGCCGGAGCCCAGCGCGCCCAGGTCATAGCCCTCCAGCAGGTTCAGCATCTGCGTCACATGCACGCCCGCCGAGGAGGGCGGCGGCGGCGCCATCACCTGGTAGCCGCGATATTCGCCGGTGATCGGGGCGCGCTCCACCACCCGGTATTCGGCCAGGTCGCGCTCGGTGATCAGCCCGCCGGAGGCCGCCATATGCGCCGCCAGGGCCCGGCCCAGCGCGCCGCCATAGAGCGCCGCCGGGCCCTCGCGCGCGATCAGCCGCAGCGACTCGGCCAGCTCCGGCTGGCGGATCAGCGCGCCCACCGCCGGCGGCGCGCCGCCGGGCAGGAAGGTCGCGGCCAGGCCCGGGTCCAGCGCCAGCTCATGCGCCGCATCGGCGATGGCGCCGGTCAGATAGGCGGTGGCACGGAAACCCTCCGCCGCGGCGCGGATCGCCGGGCGCAGCACTTCCTCCAGGGGCAGGCTGCCATGCTCGGCCAGCGCCCGGCACCAGCCGGCCAGCGCCCCCGGCACGCCCATGGCCAGCACGCCCAGCGCGTTCTTCCGCCCCGCCGTCTCCTGATAGTCGGGCAGGGTGTCGGAGAGCGGCTCATACATGTCCGGCCGCGCCGCGGCGGGGGCGGTGGAGAGCCCGTCCAGCACCACATGCCGCCCATCCGGCAGCCGCAGATGCGCCACACCGCCGCCCAGCGGCCCGACCATCATCGGCTCCACCACGGTCAGGGTGAACAGCGCGGCGATGGCGGCGTCCACCGCATTGCCGCCGGCCAGCAGCATCTCCGCCCCCGCCGCCGAGGCCACGGGGTGGTTGGTCACCACCATGCCCTTGCTGGCCAGGGCCGGCTGCTTCTCGCGCAGAAACGGACTGCCGGCGCGGGTTTTCCAGTCACTCATGGGGCTACTCCCTGGCAGGCGGCGCCGAAGGCGCGGAAGAGGGCGGTGCTCGGCGCATCCTCGTGGAAGCGCCATTCGGGGTGCCATTGCACGGCCAGCTGGAAGCCGGTGGCGGCTTCGGGGCGCAGCGCCTCCACCGTGCCGTCGGGCGCCAGGGCGTCCACCGCCAAGCCGGGGGCGACGCGGTCCACACCCTGCATGTGCACGGAATTGACCAGGAAGCGCGCCTGGCCGGTCACCTGGCGCAGCAGCCCCTCGGCCGCCACATCGTGGCGCATGCGGTATCGCTCCGCGCTGCTGCTGCCCTGGCCGCGATGGTCGTCGCGCCCCGCCAGCAGATGCAGCCGGCTGTGCAGCGTGCCGCCGAAGGCGACATTCATCTCCTGCAGCCCGCGGCAGATGGCCAGCACCGGCAGGCCGCGCGCGATGGCGGCGCGGAGCAGCGGCAGGCTGGTCGCGTCGCGGTCCGGATCCTCCAGCTCGCCCTCCGGCGCCGCGCCGCCGCCATAGAGCGCCGGCTGCACATTGCTGGGCGAGCCCGGCACCAGCAGCCCGTCCAGCCGCTCCAGGAAGCCTTCCGCGTCCAGCGCATCGGCCATGGGCGGGATCAGCACCGGGCGAACCCCGGCGCCCTCGGCCAGGGCGGTCATGTAGCGGGAGGGGGTGGCATGCTGCCAATGCCCGCCCAACTCGCGATGGCAGGCGGGCACGCCGACCCAGGGCCGGCGCGAGGTGTGAAGCGCGGTCATGCGGTCAGGCTCGCGCTGCGGCGCGGCCTTGTCCAGGCCACCCCTTCCCCAGCCCGCGCGCCCGGCCCCATATCGGCGGGGACAGACAGCAGGAGACGCCATGACCCAGGATGATCCCGAGGCGCTGCGGGCGCTGGCCGAGAAGCTGTTCGACGCCGCCCGCGCCGGCGACACGGCCACGCTCGCCCCGGCGCTGGAGCACGGGCTGCCGGCCGATCTGCGCAACGAGAAGGGCGACAGCCTGCTGATGCTGGCCGCCTATCACGGGCAGGAGGCGGCGGTGCGCCTGCTGCTGCAACGCGGCGCCAACCCGAACCTGGCCAATGACCGCGGCCAGCTGCCGCTGGCCGGGGCGGTGTTCAAGGGCGCCAGCGGCGTCGTCCAGGCCCTGCTGGAGCATGGTGCCGCGGTGGACGCCGCCGGGCCCGATGGCCGCACGCCCCTGATGATGGCGGCCATGTTCAACCGCGACGAAATGGTGGAGGCGCTGCTGCAGGCGGGTGCCAACCGGAACGCGCAGGACGCCGCGGGGGCCACGGCGGCGCAGATGGCGCGGGCGATGGGCGCGCGGAATGCCTTGAGTTTGCTGGAAGAGTAAGACGTTCTTTTTTGAAAAAAAGAACCAAAAAACTTTTGTCAGTTGGCGTCCCGCGTATGGCCTGAGGCGGGACGCCAAACTGAAGAAAGTCTTTTTGCTTCTTTTTCTTCAGAAAAAGAAGATCACTTCCCTGCCCATTTCAACGCCGCCAGCGCCAGCGCATCGATCGTATCCACCAGCGGCAGACCGATCTCCGCCGAGGGCCCCGCCTGGATGCCGAGCGGGATTTCCGTGCAGCCCAGCACCACCGCCGCCGCGCCGCGCGCCTTCAGCCGCGCCGCCGCCTCAGCCAGCGGCGAATAGGCCTCGGCCACCCGGTTCGCCTTCACCAGCGCGATGCCGGGGGAGACGAGGTCGCGCATCTCCGCCTCGTCCGGGGTGATGACGCTGTAGCCGCGCGCCTCCAGCCGCGGCTGGTAGAGCCGCATGGCCAGCGTGCCCGCCGTCGCCAGCAGCCCGATGCGTCCCGAGGCGACGCCCTGCCGCGCCAGCTCCTCCGCCGCGGCGTCGACGATGTGCAGGATGGGCAGGGGGGTCGCCGCCTGCATCGCCTCGTACCAGCCATGGGCGGTGTTGCAGGGAATGGCGATGGCGCCGCAACCGGCGGATTCGAGCCCGGCGATGCCGCGCAGCAGCCAGGGCAGCGGGTCCTCGCCACCCGCCAGCCGCGCGGCGGTGCGGTCGGGGATGCGCGGGTCGGACCAGAGCAGCGCGGGCAGGTGGTCCTGGTCGCGCTCGGCCGGGGTCAGCAGCGTCAGCCGCAGCATGAACTGGGCGCTGGCCAGCGGCCCCATGCCGCCCAACACGCCCAAGAAGGGCACGCCCAGGAAGGGAGCGCCGCTCACAGCCCGAGCCCATCCGCCACCAGCTTGATGCCGGTGGCCGCCAGAAGAACATGGATCACGCGGTAGAAGACCTTGTCGCTGATACGCCCCTGCAGCCAGACGCCGAGCCGCACGCCAATCGGCGCCAGCGGCAGCAGCACTAGGCTGGTGAGCAGATTGCCCGGGCTGAGCTGCCCGAGCGCCGCATAGGGCACCAGCTTGACGTAATTGACCACCCCGAAGAACACGACGGTGGTCGCCGCCAGCTGCGCCCGCTCCAGCCGCAGCGGGTAGAGATAGACCGCCAGCGGTGGCCCGCCCGCATGGGCGATGGTGCTGGTGAAGCCGGAGATGGCGGACCAGAACCCGCCTTTGATCCGGTTCGGCGCGGCGGGCGGCGGCGGCGTGCCATGCCGCGCCAGCCAGAGATTGCGCGCCAGGAAGGCCAGCGCGATGACCCCCACCATCAGCTTGGTCATGCGGTCGCTCATCAGCCCGAAGGCCAGGCTGCCGAGCGCGATGCCGAGCAGCCCGCCCGGGATGATCGCCCGCATCTCCCGCAGGCTCCAGCGCCCCCACCAGGCGCGCAGGCCGGCGATGTCCATGGCGCAGAGCACCGGCAGCGAGATGGCCGCGGCCTGCGGCGCCGGCAGCAGCAGCGCCATGGCCGGCACCGAGAGATTGCCGCCGCCCGAGGCAAAGCCGCCCTTGCTGATACCGGTCACCAGCAGCGCGGGCACGGCCAGGGCGTAGAACCAGGGATCGGTGATGAGGGGCACGGGCTGACGGAACCGGGGCAGGGGTGTAAGCACAGGGTGCAACGCCCCCTTCCTGCCGCCAAGGTCCAAGAATGCTCCATATGTCCGACCCGCTCTGGCTCGCGGGCCTCGCCCTCGTCATGGCCGTGACCGGTCTCCTCTCCGGCACCCTGGCCGGGCTGCTCGGCGTTGGCGGCGGCATCGTCATCGTGCCGGTGCTGTTCAACGTCTTCCCGCTGCTCGGCATTCCGGAGACGGTGCAGATGAAGCTGGCGGTGGGCACCAGCCTCGCCACCATCATCCCGACCTCGATCGTCTCGGCGCGCAAGCATCACGCCAAGGGCGCCATCGACACCGGGCTGCTGAAGGCGATCTGGCCGTCCATGATCATCGGCGTCGCCATCGGCACGGTGGCGGCGATCTGGCTGCATGGCGATGCGCTCTCGGCGGTGTTCGCCACCATCGCGCTGCTGGTGGCGATCAACATGGGCTTCACCGGCGTCGACTTCAAACTGCGCGACACCACGCCGCGCGGCCCCGGCCTGTGGGGCATTGGCGGCTTCATCGGCACCGTCTCGGCCATGATGGGCATTGGCGGCGGCACGGTGGGCGTGCCGATCCTGTCGATGTTCGGCACGCCGATCCGCTCGGCCGTCGCCACCTCCTCGGTCTTCGGGCTGATCATCTCGATCCCGGCCACGGTGGGCTTCATCTATGGCGGCTGGGGCGCGCAGGACCTGCCGCCCTTCTCGCTGGGCTATGTGAACCTGATCGGCTTCGCGCTGATCGTGCCCAGCTCGATCCTGGCGACGCCCTGGGGCGTGCATCTGGCGCACACCATCCCGCCGCTGGCGCTGAAGCGCGCCTTCGCCGTGTTCCTGGCGGTCACCGCCATCCGCATGTTCTACGGG
This sequence comes from Pseudoroseomonas cervicalis, assembly GCF_030818485.1. Lineage (NCBI taxonomy): Bacteria > Pseudomonadati > Pseudomonadota > Alphaproteobacteria > Acetobacterales > Roseomonadaceae > Roseomonas > Teichococcus cervicalis. The sequence goes on from NZ_JAUTAJ010000004.1 coordinate 278,414, forward strand.
CTGATCTTCTGACGCCGAGATGACCGGGCGCGGCCTCCGCCGCCGCGCCCGGCCATGCTACAGCCCTCGCCGGAGCCGAAGCGGGCGAGGGAGGCGGCGTTGGCGAGTCGGGATGACGGAAGGGCGGAACGCAGGACCCTGATCGTCTCGATCCTGCTGACCATCCTGCTGGCGCTGGCCGGCATCGCCTGCGGCCTGCTGATCAATTCCAGCTCCATCCTGTTCGACGGCGTCTATTCGCTGGCCGATGCGGCGCTGACGCTGCTGGCGCTCGGCGTCTCCGTGCTGCTCGACCGCGGCGAGACGCGGCGCTTCCAGTTCGGCTTCTGGCATCTGGAGCCGATGCTGGTGCTGCTGAACTCCACCGTGCTGGCCATGTCCTGCGGCTATGCGCTGCTCGGCGCGGTGAACGACCTGCTGGGCGCCGGGCGCAGCGTCGCCTTCGGCCCCGGCCTCTGGTACGCCGCCGGCTCCGGCGCCGCCGCCCTGGCGCTGTTCCTGGTGATGCGCCGCCGCGCCCGCCGGCTCGGCTCCGAGCTGCTGGCGATGGATGCGCGGGGCTGGCTGGTCTCCGGCCTGCTCAGCCTGGCGCTGGGGGCGGGTTTCCTGGCGGCCGGCGCGCTGCAGGGCACGCGGCACGCGGCTCTGGTGCCCTATCTGGACCCCGCCGTGCTGGCGGCGCTGGGCCTCATGCTGCTGCCGGTGCCGCTCGGCGCCGCCTGGCGCGCCGGCAAGGAGATCCTGCAGCTGGCTCCGGCCGGGCTGGATGGCGAGGTGCGGGCCCTGGCCGCCGGCATCGCCGCGCGGCATGGCTTCGAGGCCTACACCACCCATGTCGCCAAGACCGGGCGGGTGCGCTTCGTCGACATCACCTTCCTGGCCGGCCCGGCGCTGGCGGCGAAGCCGCTGCGGGAATTCGAGGCGATCCGCGCCGAGATCGCCGCGGCGCTGGGGGCGGAGCCGCCCGGCCACTGGCTGAACATCGACTTCACCACCGACCGGCGCTGGCTGTAGCGCGCCTCAGGCGCCGGCCGGCGGCGCCTTCTCCTTCTCGCCCCAGCTTTCCCAGAATTTGCGGAAGCCTTCCTGCAGCTCGCTGCCCTCGGGCATGTGCCCGCGCGCGGCGTGGAAGCGGCAGAGATATTCGGTGAAGCCATAGCCGAGGCCATAGGTGGTGCTGCCGGCGACGGCGGCGGTGATGGCGCCGCCGGCCAGGCTGCCGAGTCCCGGGATCAGCTTCAGCACCTGCCCCGCCACCATGCGCCCGCCGGCCGAGGTGGCCAGCGCGCCCGCCAGGCTCGCCGCCATGGCCAGCATGTTCTTCTGGTCCATGGTGACGCCCATCGCCACCGCGATGGCGGCCACCATGCCGACATTCACCGCGAAGATGCCGGCGGCATCGGCCACCGGCACCGGCACGGCAGCCGCCGCCGCGGCCGAGGCGGCGGCGCCGGCGGCGAGCTTCAGGGCGCGCCGGCGCTTGCGCTCCACATCCACCTGCTGGGCGGCGATGAAGGCGGCCTGGCGCGCCTCGGGCAGCAGCGCCTCGGTGACGCGGATCAGCTCGTCCAGGCCGAAGGGCGGGCGGTCATCCCAGGGCTCGGCCAGCACGCGCACGATCTGCCGCGCCTCCGGGATCTCGGCGCGCACCGTGTCCTGGAAGGCGCGCGGGCCGATCGCCTTGGTCAGGATCGCCACCGTCGGGATGCCGTGCCGGGCGCAGAGCCTGGCCACCTGGCGCTCGCCCTCCTCGACCCGGGTGCCCGGCTCGCTGATGCACAGCCACAGGATGTGGATGCGCTGGTCGAACTGGCCGGTGGCGTTGGCGCGCTCGATCTCCGCCTCCAGCGCGGCCAGCGTCGCGTGGTAGGCCTCCATCTCCAGCCCCTTGGTGTCGCAGAGGCGCACCGGCAGGGCCGGGGGCTCATACCAGGCGATGTCCTGGGTGACGGGGCGGCCCATGCCGGTCAGCGCCACATTGTGGCCGAACACGGCGTTCACCAGCGTGCTCTTGCCCACCCCGGTCTTGCCGGCCAGCAGGATGTTCACCTTGCCCATGCGCTGCCTCTCCTCCTCCGCCCGCTTCTGGAAATCGGCGAGCAGCGGGGCGTTGCCGACGAACTGTCCGATGGTGGTGAACAGGTCCTGCACCAGGGGCGTGTCCTTTCGCGTCTTCGCCGTCCATATGGGGGCGCGCAGCGGCAGGCGCATCCGCGCGGCGCGCGCCAGCAGCGGCGCGCGCAGCCGGGCGAGGGCCAGGGCCAGCCCGGCCAGGGGCGAAGGCTCGGCGAGCGATCCGGCCCGTTCCAGCAGCAGCGCCTCCAGCGCCGGCAGGGTGGCGGCGGCGGGCGGGGCGGCGCCGGCCTCGGCCAGGGCGGCGGCGGCGAGGTCGGCCTGCGCCTCGCCATACAAGGCGGGGGCGTGCTGGCGGGCGGCCTGCGCCACCGCCTCGGCCAGCAGCGGGGCCGGGCAGCCCAGCGGCGGCGGCGGCGGCCCCGCGGCCGGCAGCCGGCGCAACGCCGCCTCCAGGGGCGCGCGCGCGGCCGGCCTCACCGCCAGGAACAGCCCGGCCAGATCCAGCAGCCAGTCGGAATGCTCATCCGTAGAGGTGTCGGCGGGCGGGGCGGCGGTCGGGTCCATGCGGGGTCCGGCTTGCATCGGGGGCAGAAGCTAACAAACTCCGCAGCGCGGTCGAGGGAGGCAGGTGGGCATGGCGGAAGGGCCGCTGGGGCGCGGGGCGGAGATGGCCGGGCGGCAGCTGGGCGACTGGGCGGCCGATCGCTGGGGCGCGCCGATCCGCGAGGCCTTCGAGAGCGGCAAGGGCCTGTCCGGCCCGCTGGCCCGCGCCCTGCTGGACGGGGTGGTGGTGGAGCAGGTGGTGGGCGCGGTCTGGCCCTCCTTCCTGGTGCTGGCGGCGCTGCTCGGCCTGCACGCGCTGGCGGTCTGGCTCGGCGCGCCGGAGCTGGAGCGGGTGATGACCGGCCTCGTGGTGTGCAGCGCCCTGCTCTGGACCGTCTATGGCGTCGTGGCAGGGCTGCGCGCCGCCATGCCCATGCTGCGGCTGTGGCTGGTGACGCGGCTCTCGCCGCTGGCCCAGGCGCGGCTGGTGCTGTTCCGGCTGATCCGCGCCGAGCATCGCCGCGCCCGCGCCCTGCTGCCGCAGGACGGGCTGGCCGGCGCCCTGCTGCGCGCCGCGCTGGCCGAGCTGGAGCGGCGGCTCGACCTCACCCCCGAGCGCGCCGCGCATGCGCTGGCCGAGCATCTGGCGCCGATGCTGCTGACGCATCTGCTGGGCCGGCTGGGGCTGCTGGTGGCGCCGGTGGCGGGCGCGCTGGTCTATTACCGCTTCGCCATCTATCCGGGGCTGCTGGCCATGGCCGGGGCGGGGCCCTGGGCGATCGCCCTCTACCCCTTCGCCGCGCTGTCGGACGCGCTGCTCGGCACCGGGCTGCGGGCGGCGCTGCTCGGCCTCTGACGCGGCGGGCCCGCCGCGCCGGCGACCGCCCTGCCTGTGCCGCGCCTCAGGCGGCGTCGCTGCGCGCCTCGCGCATGCGGCGGATGCGCTGCTTCACCGCCTGCAGCAGCAGCTCGGCCCCGTTGCGGTCCTTGACGATCCACTCATCGGCGACCGGGACCTGTGCCGGCCGGTCGTCGCGGGTGAAGACGATGGCATAGGGGCGCGGCCCGGCCCCGGCGCGGCCGGACAGGGCCAGGCCGTTGCCGTCGGGCAGGTTCACATCAATGATCAGGATGTCGAAATGCTCCTCGGCCAGCAGGCGCTGCGCCTCCTCCATGCCATGCGCCGAGCGCAGCACCACCTGCGGCGCCAGCAGCGAGGCCACGACGTGGCAGAGATCGCGGTCGTCATCGACATGCAGGGCGCGCGGCATCTCGCCCTGGCGCAGCACCGGCACCGGCTGCGGCACGCGCGGCCGCAGCAGCGGCAGGGTGATGGTGAAGACGGTGCCGCCGCCCTCGCGCGCCGCGAAGCCGATGCTGCCGGCATGGTGCTCGACCAGCGCCTTGGTGATGGCGAGGCCGAGGCCGGTGCCGCCCTTGGCGCGCCGGTCCGAGCCATCGGCCTGGGCGAAGCGGGAGAAGATGCGGCTGCGGAACTCGGCCGGGATGCCGGGGCCGCGATCGGCCACCGCGATGCGGGCGAGGCCCTCCTCCTCCAGCAGCGACAGGTGCAGCTCGACGCTCTGCCCGACGGGAGAGAATTTGATGGCGTTCGACATCAGGTTGCAGAGGATCTGCATCAGCCGGTTGGCGTCGCCATGGATCGGCGCCGGCACCAGGTCGCCATCCAGCTTCAGCTGGATGCCGAAGCTCGCCGCATAGCCCTCATTCGCCTCCAGCGAGCGCTGCAGGATGGTGGTGAGGTTCAGCTCCGTCCAGTCGAACTGGATGCGCCCGCTCTCGATCTTCTGCAGGTCGAGGATGTCGTTGACCAGCAGCACCAGCCGCTCGCTGTTGCTGAGCGCGATGCCGACCAGCCGCGCCGCCGCATCCGGGATGGTGCCGAGCTTGCCGGCGGAGACCAGGCTCAGCGCGCCGCGGATCGAGGTCAGCGGCGTGCGCAGCTCATGGCTGACGGTGGAGATGAATTCGTCCTTGGTGCGCTCCGCCTCCTTGCGCTGGGTGATGTCGACCATGCTGCAGAGCAGAGCGATCTGGCCGCGCTCATGCACCGGGGTCAGGCTGCATTCGACGGCCACCAGCGTGCCGTCGGCGCGGCGCACCGGCAGCTCCTCCACCCGCGCCGGCAGCGCCGCGCCATCCTCCGCGGTGGCGGGCGCCTCCAGCTGGCGGGTGATCCAGGCCGGATCGGCCAGCAGCTCGCCCATCGGGCGGCCGCGCAGCTCGGCCTCGGCCAGGCCGAGCAGCTCCTGCGCCATGCGGTTGCAGGATTGCACCCGGCCCTCGCGGTCGAGGCCGAGAATCGCATAGGGCGAATGGTCGATGATGATACGGCGCTGCTCCGCCTCCGCCCCTAGCGCCTGCTGCGCGGCCTCGAGCGAGCGGGTGCGCTCGGCCACCTGCTGCTCCAGCCCGCGGCCGAGTGCGGCGAGCCGGCCCAGCATGCGGTCGAGGTCGCGCACCAGGTCGCCGATCTCGCCATGCCGCACCGCGGGCAGGGCGATGGCGGGCAGCGCCGCCTCGCCCTCGCCGGCGGCGACGCTGCGCACCGCCTGGCTGATCTGCGCGATGGGCCGGGTGACGCGCCGCGCCATCCAGCCGCAGAGCAGGATCACCGGCGCCAGGGTCAGCGCCAGCAGCCACAGCGTGGTGTCGCGCTGCTCGCGCAGCACCGCCTCGCCGCCGCCGGCATCGCTGACCACCTGCACCGCCAGGTCGAGGCCACGGAACGGCCCTTCCTCGGCCACCCGCAGGATGTGCTCCTGCCAGATCCTGGGCAGCCCGGCCTCGCCCAGCTGCGCCAGCCGCTGGCCGCCGGCCAGCAGGGTGATGGAGACGCTGCGCGGCGCCAGCAGCCCGCCACCCAGCAGCGGCTCGGGCAGGATGGCGGCGACCACGGCGCCCTCCACCCGGCCGCTGACCAGGCCGGTGACCGGCGTCACCAGCCAGAGCACGTCGCTGCCGGGCAGGCGCCGCGCGGTCTGGCCCTGCTCCAGCAGCCCCTCCAGCGCCAGGTGGGGGGGCAGCGGCTCGGGCTCGTCGCGGCTGGCCGCCAGCCGCGTGCCATCCTGCCCGTACAGGCCGAAGGCCGGGCCGATATGGTGCGCCTGGGCCAGGCTGCGGGTGCTGAGCTGCAGATAGGGGCCGGCGGCGGCGGCGTCCTGCATGCCGCTCTCCACCAGCGGCTCGCGCGCCACGCTGGAGAACAGCATGGCCAGCTCGGCCAGCTCGGCGCTGAGGCGGCGGGCGATGCCCGTGGCCTCATTCGCCAGATCGCGCTGCTGCGAGGCCTGCACGGCCATCTTCACATGCATGTAGCCGAGCATGGCCTGCAGCCCGATGCCGATGATGGCGATCAGCCCGGCGGCCAGGGCGACCTGGGTGGAGAAGCGGCGGAAGGGCCGGACGCGGCGGTTCCACCAGGTCACGGCGCTTCCCCCGGCCGGGTGGCGGAGGCGGGCGGCGTGGGCGGGCTCATTCCCCGCCCCCGTAATAGCCGGCCAGGCAGAACAGGTCGGGGGCGAAGCGCAGCACGTAGCTGACCTTCTCCTCGAAGCGGCCGCTTTCCGGGTTCAGCCAGACATAGCTGACCCAGCCCTCGTCCCGCTCCAGCACCAGCCGGCGCATCTCCAGCGCGAAGGCGAAGCCATGCGCGTCGCGCAGCGCGCTGGCCTGGCGGCCGACCGTGGCCGGGTTGGCGCCGAAGGCCAGGATCTGCAGGTCCATGGTGGCGCAGGCGATGTAGTTCTGCCGGTCGCCGAAGCGGCCCTCCGCCCGGGTGAAATCGGCCATCGCCCGCTCCCGGCCGACGGTGCGGTAATGCGCCAGCGCGTCCTGCAGCAGGGCCTGCACGCGCTGCCGCGCGGCGCGGTCCTGCGGCGAGACGGGCGCCACAGCCGCGCCCTGCGCCGGCCGTTCGGCCGCCGCCGCCTGCGGCAGGGCCAGCGCCGCCAGCACGGACAGGGCGGGCAGGAGGGCCCGTGGCGCGGCGGGCAGGAGGGACAGGAGGGCGGCGGGCCAGGCGGGGCGGGCGGTGGGGCGCATGCGGTCGACCTGCGGCAGGGGACGAGGCGTCCCGGACCGCGCCAGTCTTGCCGAGGAAAGTGAGCAAGCGGTGAAGCGGCGACGCCCGTCGCTGCATCGCCGCAACCACCGGGCCGCGCCGCCGCCCGGCCGCCCGGGGCGGCGGCGGCGCGTGGTTCAGACCGGGGCGGGCGGGCTGATGGCGGCGTAGGCGCCCAGCACGACGATGGCCAGCGCCGCCAGCAGCAGCGGCACCGCCCAGTATTCCATGCGGATGAAGAAGAGGTCGTGCCGCGGCCGCAGCCGGATGCGCTCGCCGGTCTGCGCGTCGATCAGCTCGCGCCCCGGCGCGCCGTTCAGTTTGCGGCCCGACCACCAGACCAGCCAGGCCGACAGCAGCAGCCCGCCGGCCATGCAGGCCAGGGTGGCCGTGGTCGAGCGCGGCAGCACCAGATCCTGCACCGCGATCGCGGCGATGCCGCCGAGCAGCACGATGGGCAGCACCAGGATGCCCCAGCCGCGCCAGATGAGCATGATCGGTTCTCCTCGAAATCCTTCGCCCTTCCTTCGCGCCGCGCGCCGGGCCGCGTCACGCCCCGCGCCCGACACAAACCGGTGACGCCGCGCCTGGCGCGATCAAGGGCGTGCGAGGCGCGGGCCCGGGCGGTGGCTTGACCGGGCGGCGCGCCCCTCTAGCCTCCTGCCCGCAACGGAGCGGGATGCGCGCGATGACACTGGCCATGGGGTGGGAGGAATGGGCGGCGCAGGACGCCACGGCGCTGGCGGAGCGCGTGCGGCGCGGCGAGATCAGCCCGGCCGAGCTGGCGGCCCAGGCCGCCGCCGGCATCGCCCGCACCGATCCGGCGCTGTCGGCCGTGGTCGAGCTGTTCGAGGATGTGGTGGCCGACCCGCTGGCCGATGGCATGGACCCGCAAGGGCCCTTCGCCGGCGTGCCTTATCTGATGAAGGATCTGGGGCCCACCCTGAAGGGAAGGCTGCAGGAGATGGGCTCGCTGCTGATGCGCGGCAACCGCGCCACGGCGGACAGCTACCTGACGCGGCGGCTGCGCAAGGCGGGGCTCAACATCATCGGCCGCAGCACCACGCCGGAATTCGGCGTCTGCAGCTCGGCCGAGAACCCGGCCGTCTATGTCACCCGCAACCCCTGGGACACACGCTACACCACCTGCGGCTCCTCGGCCGGCAGCGCGGCGATGGTGGCCGCCGGCGCGCTGCCGATCTCGCATGCGACGGATGGCGGCGGCTCGATCCGCATCCCCGCCGGCGTCAACGGCATCATCGGGCTGAAGGCCTCGCGCGGCGTGTTCTCCATCGCGCCCGGCGCCTCCGACCTCACCGGCCTGGTCTCCACCCAGGGCTGCCTGACGCGCAGCGTGCGCGACATGGCGCTGTTCGTCGATTCCTGCCGTGGTGGCGCGCCGGGCGAGTTCATGCCCTACTGGACCGCGCCCGAGCCCTATACGACGCTGGTCCAGCGCGACCCGGGCCGGCTGCGCATCGCCCTGTCGCATGAATGGGGCGATTACCGCGCCACGCCGCAGCGGGTCGAGGAGCTGGCGCGCATCGGGCGCTTCCTGGAAGGCCTCGGCCATCATGTCGAATGGGCGCTGCCCAAGGTCGATTTCCGCGCCGCCTTCGCCGCGCAGACGCTGTGCTATGTCAGCAACTTCACCCAGACCATCAACACCATGCTGGCCCCCCTCGGCCTGGAGCGGCCGCCGGAGGACAAGGTGGAGCCGATCAATATCCGGCTCTGGGAGGCGGGGCGCGACATCTCCTATGCCGAGCGCTACCGCATGCAGGCGGCGTTCAACGCGACCGCGCGCGGCTTCGGCGAATTCTTCGAGGCATGGGACATCATCCTGACGCCGATCACCGCGCTGCCGACGCCGCTGATCGGCACCACGGAATACCTGACCACCAGCGACAACCCGGATGTCTGGGACTGGTTCGAGAATCTGTGGCGCAATTTCGCCTACACGCCGCTGACCAATCTCTGCGGCATCCCCGGCCTGTCGCTGCCGCTCGGCCGGCAGGACAACGGCTTGCCGCTCGGCATCCATTTCCAGGCGCGCCAGGCGAATGACGGGCTGCTGCTGCAGCTCGCCGCACAGATCGAGCGCGCCATCGAAGGGCGCTGGAATGAGGGAAGCCGCCCGGCCGTGCATGTGACCACGCCGGCCGCCTGACGGGTGGGGCAGGCGGTGTCCGGCGCGCCCGCCTGCCCAAGCCTTGCGCAGCCCGGCCAATCCGGTGGCGATCAGCGGGCTGTCGCGGTGTTGCGGCGGCGGATCGGGCCGGCCCGCCCCCTGGACGGGGGTGACCGCGCCGGGCAGGCTCCCGCCGCTTCAGCTGAGGGACAGGCGGCAAGGTGGTGAAGATCCTGGTGAAGTCCGGCGGGCCGCAGGCCGTGCCGGAATGGCGTGACGGCTTCGCGGCGGTCGATCCGCGGCTTTCCGCCCATTGGTGGGAAGACGCATCGGTGCGGCCGGAGGAGGTCGAATATGTGGTGGTGTGGGAGCCGAAGCCCGGCTGGCTGACCAGCCTGCCCAATCTGAAGATCGTTTTCTCGTCCGGCGCCGGGGTGGACCACATCACCGCCGACCCGGCCTGGCCGCGCCATCTGCCGCTGGTGCGCATGGGCGGCGACGCGACCGCGCAGCGCATGGGCGAGTTCATCGCCTGGTCCTGCCTGTCGCTGCTGCGCGACACGCGGCATTTCGCGCTTGGCCAGGAGCGCCGCGAATGGGCGCAGAAGGAGGTGCCGCACACGGCGCGGGAGCGCCGTGTCGGCATCATGGGCCTGGGCAATCTCGGCAGCCAGGCGGCAAAGATGCTGCAGGGGCTGGGCTTTCCGGTGCAGGGCTGGGCGCGCTCGCGCAAGACGCTGCCGGGGGTGGTGAGCTTCGCCGGCCCCGCCGAGCTGCCGGCCTTCCTGGCCAGCACCGACATCCTGGTCTGCCTGCTGCCCTCGACCCCCGAGACCACCGGGCTGATCGATGCGGCTCTGCTGGCCCAGCTGCCGCGCGGCGCCGCGGTGGTCAATGCCGGGCGCGGCGCGCATCTGCGTGTGGCCGACCTGCTCTCGGCGCTGGAATCCGGCCAGATCTCGGGGGCCGTGCTGGATGTCTTCCCGGAGGAGCCGCTGCCCGCCGACAGCCCGCTCTGGACACATCCGAAGGTGATCGTCACGCCGCATATCGCCTCCCTGCCCAGCCGGGCGGAACGCGCGCGTTATGTCGCCGGCGCCATTGCCGCCCATGAGGCGGGGCTGCCCTTGCCCAATCTCTTCGACCCCGACCGAGGCTATTGATGCCACTGCCCCCGCCGCCGATCCGCCCCGACCCGAACCGCGAGCCGACCGAGCAGGAGCTGCGCGAGGATCTCGCCTGCGCCTACCGGCTGCTGGCGCATTTCGGCATGACGGATCTGGTCTACACCCATCTCTCGGTGCGCATCCCGGGCGAGGGGCACCGCTTCCTGGTCAATCCCTATGGCCTGCTGTTCGAGGAGATCACCGCCTCCTCCCTGGTTGCCGTCGATGCCGAGGGCGCGCCGCTGCAGGAGACGAGCTGGCCGGTGAACCCGGCGGGCTTCGTCATCCATTCCGCCGTGCACCGCGCCGTCGATCGCGCGCGCTGCGTCATGCACACCCACACTTTGGCGGGCATGACGGTCGCGGCGCAGCAGGGCGGGCTGCTGCCGCTGAACCAGATGAGCATGGAGCTGCATGACCGCGTCGCCATCCACGACTACGAGGGCATCGCGGCCGACGACAATCTCGGCGAGCGCGAGCGCATCGTGCGGGACCTCGGCGCCAGGCCCTGCCTGATCCTGCGCAATCACGGGCTGCTGACCATCGGCCGCACCGTGGGCGAGGCCTTCTACTGGATGTACTATCTGGAGCAGTCCTGCCGCATCCAGGTGGCGGCGCAATCGACCGGCGCGCCTCTCGCCATGCCGCCGCTCGAGATGGTGCAGCGCGTGCGCGAGCAGTCGACGGATTCCCCGGTGAAGGGCTGGCTGCCCTGGCAGGCGCTGAAGCGCAAGATGGACCGCGAGCAGCCGGATTACCGGGACTGAGCCGGTGCCGGGGCTGGATCTCTCCCTGCGCGGCCTGGGCAAGCGCTATGGCGGCCAGGAGGTGCTGCGCGACGTCTCGCTGGAGGTGCCGGAGGGCAGTTTCCTGACGCTGCTCGGCCCTTCCGGCTCGGGCAAGACAACGCTGCTGATGGCGATTGCCGGCTTCGTCGCCCCCGATGCCGGCCGCGTGCTGCTGGGCGGGCGCGACATCACGGCGCTGCCGCCGGAGCAGCGCGATTTCGGCATGGTCTTCCAGGGCTATGCGCTGTTCCCGCACATGACCGTGGCGGAGAATGTCGCCTTCCCCCTGCGCGCCCGCGGCCTCGGCCGCGCCGCGCAGGCGGAGAAGGTGCGCGGCGCGCTCGACCTCGTGCAGCTCTCGCGCTTCGCCGATCGCCGCCCGGCCGAGCTGTCGGGCGGGCAGCAGCAGCGCGTGGCGCTGGCCCGTGCCCTGGTCTTCGACCCGGCGCTGCTGCTGCTGGACGAGCCGCTCTCCGCCCTCGACCGCCAGCTGCGCGGCGAGCTGCAGGCGGAGCTGCGCGCGCTGCAGCGGCGCATCGGCCGCAGCTTCGTCAATGTCACGCATGACCAGGAGGAGGCGCTGGGCCTGTCGGATCGCATCGCCATCCTGAACCAGGGCGTGCTGGTGCAGCAGGGCAGCCCGGCCGAGCTGTATGACGCGCCGCGCACCCGCTTCGTCGCCGGCTTCCTCGGCCGCACGAATTTCCTGCGCGGCGTGGTGACGGCGCCGGGCGAGGTGGCCTGCGGCGAGACGCTGCTGCGCGTGGCGCGGGCGCCCTTCGCCGGGCCGGTGCTGCTGTCGCTGCGGCCGGAGCGCATCCGCCTGCTGGCGCCGGGCGAGGCGGCCGACAACATCCTGGCCGCGCGGATCGAGGCGGCGACCTATCTCGGCGGCAGCGCCGCGCTGCGGCTGCACTCGCCGCTCGGGCCGCTGCAGGTGGTGCGGCAGGGCGGCGGCGCCTTGCCGGCGGAGGGCGAGACGGTGTCGCTGGGCTGGGGGGCGGACGCCGCGCTGCCGGTGGTGGAGGATGCGGAAACGGTATCGCAGGGCGCGCCGGGCTGAAGCCTGGCCGCGCTGCGACCGGTCCACGGAAACCGTAACGGAGCCGTTGCGCTTTCGTTTTTCCCGGTCTATCCCATCATGGTATCGCATCGCGCATAGCGTGATCACGCTGCAATGCAGCGTATGCCCGTGCCCTGGGCGCAAAAGGCATGGATTTGCCTGGAGCGCAGGCAAACCTGTTTGTGCTGCACTGCAAACCCCCTCACGACCGGTTGACGGGCTTCCGCACGGCTGATGACATTCTCCCAACCTGAGGGAGTTGGGTTCATGAATGTCGCCACCTCGCCCGCGCGGCTGGCCTGTTCCGAGGAAGAGTGGCGCATCCGCTGCGACCTTGCCGCGCTCTATCGCCTGGTCGCGCATTTCCGCATGACCGACTTCATCTACACCCATATCAGCGCGCGGCTGCCGGGGCCGGAGCACCATTTCCTCATCAACAAGTATGGCGTGCTGTTCGATGAGATGCGCGCCTCCGACCTGGTGAAGATCGATCTCGACGGCAATGTCGTCGAGGAGGGCACGGATTCCAAGCCGGTGAACGCCGCGGGCTTCACCATCCATTCCGCGCTGCACATGGCGCGGGATGACGCGATGTGCGTGGTGCACACCCACACCGCCGCCGGCATCGCCGTCTCCGCGCAGAAGGACGGGCTGCTGCCGATCAGCCAGCACGCGCTGAAATTCTACGGCCATCTCGCCTATCACGGCTATGAGGGCGTCGCCCTCGACCTCGATGAGCGCGAGCGGCTGGTCGCCGATCTCGGCCAGCACCGCGCGATGATCCTGCGCAATCACGGCCTGCTGGTGGCCGGGCGCAGCATCCCCGAGGCCTTCAACCTGATCTACTATCTGGAGCGCGCCTGCCAGGCGCAGGTGGCCGCGATGTCCGGCGGCGCCGAGCTGGTGCTGCCGCCCGAGGAGGTGCGCCGCAAGACCGCCGCGCAGTTCAATGGCGATCCGGAGCGCTCGCTGGCGCATAGCGAATGGGCCTGGGCCCCGGCGCTGCGGCTGATCGAGAATTCCCGGCTGGACTGGCGCCAATGAGCGCCGAGCTGCTGATCGAGGGCCGCATCTTCCGCGGCCTGCAGAACGGCTTCGCCGAGGCCGTTGCCATCAAGGATGGCCGCGTGCTGGCCGTGGGCTCGCGCGACGAGGTCGCGGCGCAGGCCGGCCCCGCCACCCGGCGCATCGCGCTGGGCGAGCGCGTTGCCATCCCGGCCTTCAACGAAGCGCATATGCATCTGCTGCCCTATGGCCTCGGCCTGTCGCAGGTGAATCTGCGCGCCGAGGAGGTGCGCAGCCTGGACGAGGTGCTGAGGCGCATCGCCGCCGCCGCCGCCACCACGCCGAAGGGCGAGTGGATCCTCGGCCGCGGCTACGACCATGGCGAGCTGGATATCGGCCGCCACCCGCTGGCCGAGGAGCTGGACCGCGCCGCCCCCGACCATCCGGTCATCATCACCCGCACCTGCGGCCATGTGGCGGTGGCCAACACCGCCGCGATGAAGCTCGCCGGGGTCAGCCACAACACCCCCGACCCCGAGGGCGGCGCCATCGAGCGCAAGGGCGGCAAGCTGACCGGCCTGTTCCAGGAACGGGCGATGCGGCTGATCCGCGACATCATCCCGCCGCCCTCCGAGGCGCAGATGGTCGACGCCATCGAGGCCGCCGGGCGCAACCTGGCGGCGCTGGGCTTCGCCACCGCCAGCGACATGAATGTCGGCATGACCGCCGGCATGGCCGAGATCGCCGCCTATCGCCGCGCCGCGGCCGAGGGGCGCCTGCTGCAGCGCATGTGGCAGGTGCTGGCCGGCAATCCGGAGGGCATCGCCGCCGCCGCCTGGGCGGAGGGCCTGCGCCCGAATGTCTGCGCCGGCGAGACGGCCGACGATCTGCTGGCCTGGGGCGCGGTGAAGGTGTTCGGCGACGGCTCCGCCGGCGGGCTGACCGCCGCCTTCTTCGACCCCTATCTGGACAGCGCCGGCGGCGGCACGGGCATCTTCTGCTTCCCCGAGGAGACGATGCACGCGCTGCTGAAGCGCTACCATGAGCAGGGCTGGCAGCTCGACATCCACGCCATCGGCGATGCGGCGATCGAGCAGGTGCTGGCCGGCATGGAGGCCGCCTCCAGCGAGGCGCAGCCGATCGCGGGCCGCCGCCACCGCATCGAGCATTGCGGCTTCCTCAACGCCGACCAGCGCCGCCGCATGCTGCGCCATGGCGTGCTGCCGGTGCCGCAGCCGGTCTTCATGTATGAGTTCGGCGATCTCTATGTGAAGAATCTCGGCCTGGCGCGCACGGAAGTGGCCTATCCGATGAAGACCTGGCTGCAGGAGGGCCATCACCCGGCGGCCTCCTCGGACAGCCCGGTCTGCACCGTGGACCCCTTCATCAACCTTTATGCCATGGTCACCCGCAGGACCAATCGCGGCACGGTGCTGGGGCCCGAGGAGGCGCTGACGCCGGAAGAGGCGGTGCATTGCTACAGCTGGTGCGGCGCCTACAGCCAGTTTGCCGAGACCGAGCGCGGCACGCTGGAGCCGGGCATGCAGGCCGACATCGCCATCCTCTCGCGCGACATCTTCACCTGCGCGCCGGAGGAGATCCTGACCACCCGGGCCGATCTCACCCTGCGCGGCGGCCAGGCCATTTTCGACCGGCATGGCGAGGCCGCCTCGCTCGCCGGAGCCGCGGACTGATCCCATGTTGCGTCATGTCTTCCAGCGCCTGCTGACCACCATCCCCGTCATGTTCGGCGTGCTGCTGATCGGCTTCCTGCTGATGCAGGTGGTGCCGAACGACGCCGCCACGGTGCGCGCGGGCCCGACCGCGACCGCCGAGCTGGTGGAGGAGATCCGCCGCGAGCTGGGTCTCGACCAGCCGCTCTACATCCAGTTCGGCCTCTATCTCTGGCGGCTGCTGCAGGGCGATTTCGGCGTCTCCATCATCAACAACGTCTCGGTCACCGCCGAGCTGGCCGGCACCATCGGCCCGACGCTGGAGCTGATGTTCGCCTCGCTCTTCTGGTCGATCCCGATCGGCATCGGCCTCGGCACCATCGCCGCCTATTGGCGCGGCTCGGTGCTGGACCGCGCGGTCACCGCCTTCTCGGTGGCCGGCGGCTCGGTGCCGGTGTTCTTCCTCGGCCTGATGCTGATCTGGTATGTCGGCTTCCAGTGGCAGCTGCTGCCCTTCACCGGCCGTGGCGGCCCGCTCTGGACGGTCGAGGGCTGGCAGGCCATCGCCCTGCCGGCGCTGACCCTGGGCGGCACCTTCATCGCGCCCGTCGCGCGCATGACGCGCACCGCCGTGCTCGAGGTGCTGGGGGCGGAGCATGTCCGCACCGCCCGCGCCAAGGGCCTGGCCGAGCGCGCCGTGGTGCTGCACCACGCGCTGCGCAACGCGATGATCCCGGTCGTCACCCTGATCGGCCTGCAGATCGGTTTTCTTCTGGGTGGCGCGGTCGTCACCGAGACCGTCTTCTCCTGGCCCGGCGTGGGCCGGCTGGCAGTGGGCGCCATCCTCTCCTCCGACTTCCCGATGGCGCAGGGCACCATCATCGTGCTCTCGCTCGGCTTCATCATCGTCAATCTGGTGGTCGATGTGCTCTATGTGGCGCTCGATCCGCGCATGCGGGGGCATTGAGCATGGCCGCGACGCAATCCGTGGCCGCCCCCGGCACGCCTTCCGCCACCGTGCCGCCGCCGCGCCGCCCGGGCCTGCTGAAGCGCCTGCTGCGCGAGCCGGTGGCCGCCATCGCCTTCGCCCTGGTGGTGCTGCTGATCGCCGCGGCGGTCTTCGCGCCGCTGCTGGCGCCGACCGACCCCTATGACAACAACCTGGCCGCCGCCATGGCGGTGCCGGGGACCGAGGGCCTGCCGCTCGGCGCCGACAGCCAGGGGCGCGACATGATCACGCGCCTGCTCTACGGGCTGCGCGTCACCATGCTGATGGGCCTCGCCTCGGTGCTGCTGGGCGGGCTGACCGGCGCGCTGATCGGCTTCTGCGCCGCCTATTACAGCCGCGTCGACGGGCTGCTGATGCGGCTGATGGATGTGCTGCTCTCCTTCCCCGCCATCCTGTTCGGCCTGGCCATCGCCGCCATCTTCGGCCCCGGCGTGCTGGCGGTGGTGCTGGCGCTCTCGGTCGCGACGGTGCCGCTGATGGCGCGCATCGTGCGCGGCGCCGCGCTGGTGGTGATGCGGCAGGACTATATCGAGGCGGCGCGCGCCACCGGCATGGGCGATGCGCGGCTGATCCTGCGGCATCTGGCGCCCAACTGCCTGTCGCCGATCTTCGTCTTCGCGACGCTGCGCTTCGGCCAGGTGATCCTGCTGGGCTCGGCGCTGTCCTTCCTCGGCCTCGGCGCGCAGCCGCCGGTGGCAGAGCTTGGCGCCATGGCCTCCGAGGGCCGCAACTTCCTGTTCTTCGCCCCGCATATCGCCGTCATCCCCTGCGTGCTGATCTTCGTGGTGGTGCTGGCCTTCAACGTGCTGGGCGACGCGCTGCGCGACGCGCTGGATCCGCGGCTGCGGGTCTGAGCCGCTCCTGGATGATTTCGCGCCGGCCCTTCGCGCCGGCGCCGCATGACCGAACCGGGCCCGGCGAACGGGTCCATGGGAGACGAGTGGATGAAGAAGACCCTGGGGGCCGCGCTGCTTTCGCTGGCCGCGACCATCCCGGCGCACAGCGCCTTCGCGCAGGCGGCGCCGCGCGACACGCTGGTGGTGCTGCGCGAATACGACGCCGACCGCTACGACCCGGCGCGCTCCACCGCGCGCAGCGCCGGCGAGGTCATCTACATGATGTCCGACACGCTGGTCTCGCTGGATTTCGACCAGAAGACGGTGCGCCCGGGCCTGGCCGAGAGCTGGTCGGTCAGCGAGGACGGCAAGCTCTACACTTTCCGCCTGCGCCGCGACGTCACCTTCTGCGACGGCAAGCGCATGACGGCGGCGGATGTCGTCTACTCGATCAACCGCTGGATCGCGCCGGAGACGCGCAGCCCGGTGCGCTGGCGCGCCGGCCCGGTGAAGGAGATCCGCGCGGTCGACGACTACACCGTCGAGTATGAGCTGACCGAGCCCTATGGCGAGCTGCTCTACCAGCTGACGCTGTTCTTCGCCTCCATCGTCGACAAGGAGAGCGTCGAGCGGCTCGGCGCCAATTTCGGCGTGCAGGGCTTCAACGGCACCGGCCCCTATTGCTGGCAGTCCTGGACGCCGCGCCAGGATCTCGTGCTGACGCGCCACCCCAACTACAGCTGGGGCCCGCCGATGTACCAGAACCGCAGCCCGCAGATCGGCCGCGTGATCTGGCGCATCATCCCCGAGGCGAATACCCGCCTGGCCGCGCTGCAGACCGGGCAGGGCGACATCACCCAGTATGTGCCGCCCTTCGCGGTGGCGCAGCTGCAGCGCGTGCCGACGGTGCGCGTCTCCACCCAGCCGAACTATTTCTGGGACTACTTCCTGGGCTTCAAGGTCGACAAGCCCGTGGTGAACGACCCGGCGATCCGCCAAGCGGTCAACATGGCGGTCAACCGCGAGGCGCTGGTGCGCGCCGTGTTCTTCGGCGCCGCCGAGCCGGCCAATGGCTATGTCAACCCGAACACGCTGGGCTATGACGCCGAGGCGGCGCGGCTGGTGCCGGAATTCAACGTCGAGGCGGCGCGCAAGCTGCTGGACGAGGCCGGCTGGCGCCCGGGCGCCGATGGCATCCGCGAGAAGGATGGCCAGCGCGCCAGCTTCAACGTCTATGGCATCCAGAGCGCCGAATGGCGCCGCATGACCGAGGCGATGCAGGCCGATCTGCGCCGCGTCGGCATCGATCTGCGCATCCAGCTCTGGGACGCGACGGTGGCCTGGGGCAAGCTGGCGACGCAGGAATTCGACAGCTTCGTCATGTCCTATCCCTACATCTCGGCCACCGACGGCTTCGCGCTGTATTTCGACGGCGCCAACCGGCCGACGCCGAACCGCATGAACTGGAATGACGAAGAGACCAACCGCCTGCTGAACACGGCCAAGACCGCGCTCTCGGCCGAGGAGCGTGCGCGCGCCATCGCCGAGGTGCAGCGCATCGTGGCGCGCAACAATGTCTGGTTCCCGATCGCCCGCGAGAATCTCTACGTCGCCTCGGCGCAGCGGGTGGAGGGCGCGCGCGCCCATGGCATCTACGGGGCGGGCCTCTACAAGGGCCTCGACCTGCGCCTGACGCGCTGACGAGAAGAAGGAAAAGGGCAGGGGACATGGCCACCACCGTCATCCGCAACGCCGACCTGGTGATCGCCTGGGACGCGTCCGAGCAGCAGCATATCTATCTCACGGATGCGGAGGTGGCCTACCGGGACGGCCAGATCACCTTCGTCGGCCGCGGCTATGACGGCCCGGCCGATGAGGTGATCGACGGCAAGGGCATGATGGTCATGCCCGGCCTGGTGAACATCCACTGCCACCCTTCCTCGGAGCCGATGAACAAGGGGCTGATCGACGAGATCGGCTCCCCCGGCCTCTACAATTCCTCCCTGTATGAATACATGCCGATCTTCCGGGCGGACGCGGAAGCGGTTCCCTCCTGCGTCCGCGTCGCCCTGTCGGAGCTGCTGCTCTCCGGCGTGACGACGGTGGCCGACCTCTCCATGGCGCATCCCGGCTGGCTCGATTTGCTGGGCGAGAGCGGCATGCGCGTCTGTGTCGCGCCGATGTTTCGCTCGGCGCGCTGGGCCACCAAGAACGGGCCACACCGTCGAGTATGCCTGGGACGAGGCCGCCGGCGAGAAGTCGATGGAAGAGGCCTTCAGCCTGATCGAGCGCGCCGAGCAGCATTCCTCCGGCCGGCTCTTCGGCATGGTGGTGCCGGCGCAGATCGACACCTGCTCGGAAACCCTGCTCCGCGAGAGCTTCGAGGAGGCGGCGAAGCGGAACCTGTCCTGGCAGATCCACGCGGCGCAGAGCGTGCATGAGTTCCACGAGATCACCCGCCGCAGCGGCTTCACGCCGATCGGCTGGCTGGACAGCATGGGCCTGCTCTCCGAACGCTCCATCATCGGCCATGGCATCTTTCTCGACGACCACCCGCGCACCAAGTGGCACACGGAGAACGATCTCGACCGGCTGGCCGCCACGGGGACGACGGTGGCGCATTGCCCGACGGTCTTCGCGCGCCGCGGCATCGCCATGCGCAGCTTCGGCCGCTACCGCAAGCGCGGCGTGAACATGGGGGTCGGCACCGACACCTATCCGCACAACATGCTGGATGAGCTGCGGCTCGTTTCCTACCTGGCCCGCACCCAGTCCGAGGATCCGCGCAGCCTGAACTCGACGGATCTGTTCGATGCGGCGACCATCGGCGGCGCCAAGGCGCTGAACCGCGACGATATCGGCCGGCTGGCCCCGGGCTGCCGCGCGGATTTCGTCATGGTCGATGTGACGCATCCGCAGATGCGCCCCGCGCGCGACCCGATGCGCAGCCTGATCTACGCGGCGGGCGACCGCGCCATCCGCTCCGTCCATATCGACGGCCAGGCGGTGGTGCGCGACGGCAAGGTGCTGACCATGGATTATGAAGGCGCCGCCGCGCATCTCGATGAGGCCCAGAAGCGCATCATCGCGCGCGCGCCGCAGCAGGATTGGGCGCATCGCCCGGTCGACAAGATCTCCCCTCCGACCTTCCGCTGGGCCTGATGCAGCACGATCTCCTGCGGCTCGAAGGGCTGCGCACCGTCTTCAAGACCTCATCCGGCCTGGTGCGGGCGGTGGACGGCATCGATCTCTCGGTGCCGCGCGGCCGCACCCTCGGCATCGTGGGCGAGAGCGGCTGCGGCAAGTCGATGCTCTCGCTCTCCATCATGCGCCTGGTGCCGCCGCCCGGCAAAACCACCGAGGGCCGCATCCTGCTGGAGGGGCGCAACCTGCTCGACCTCTCCACCGCCGAGATGCGGCAGGTGCGCGGCGGCCAGATCGCCATGATCTTCCAGGAGCCGATGACCTCGCTGAACCCGGTCCACACGGTGGGGCGGCAGATCACCGAGGCGATGCGGGTGCATTCGCCGAAGGCCAGCGCGTCGCAGCTGCGCGACGAGGCGATCGCGGCGCTGAAGCGGGTGCGCATCCCTTCGCCGGAGCGGCGCTTCGACGAATATCCGCACCAGCTCTCGGGCGGCATGCGCCAGCGCGTGATGATCGCCATGGCGCTGGCCTGCCGGCCCAAGCTGCTGATCGCCGACGAGCCGACCACCGCGCTCGACGTGACGGTGCAGGCCCAGATCCTCGACCTGCTGCGCGAGCTGCAGGAGGAGACGGGCATGTCGATCATCCTCATCACCCATGATCTCGGCGTGGTCGCCGAGATGGCCGATGAGGTGGCGGTGATGTATGCCGGCCGCGTGGTGGAGCGCGCCGCGGCGCGCGCCATCTTCGAGGACCCGCAGCACCCCTACACGCTCGGCCTGCTCGGCTCCGTGCCGCGCCTCGACGAGGATCGCGAGCGGCTGCTGGCGATCGATGGCTCGGTGCCGCCGCCCTTCGCCTTCCCCGCCGGCTGCCGCTTCAACCCGCGCTGCCCCTTCGCCATCGGCCCCTGCCGCAGCGAGATGCCGGCGCTGCGCGAGATCGTGCCTGGCCATGAGGCCGCCTGCCTGCGCGCGCCGATCGAGAATTCCCTGGCGATGGAGGCCGCATGACCCGCCTGCTCGAGATCGAGGGCCTGGCCAAGCACTACCCGGTGAAGAAGGGTGTGGTGCTGCAGAAGCAGGTCGGCACGGTGCGCGCGGTGGATGGCGTGTCCTTCCATCTCGACCGCGGCGAGACGCTGGCGCTGGTGGGGGAGAGCGGCTGCGGCAAGTCGACCACGGCGCGGCTGGTGCTGCGGCTGATCGAGCCCTCGGCCGGCAGCATCCGCTTCGACGGCCAGGACGTGACGAAGGTGACGGGCGGCGCCATGCGGACGCTGCGCCGGCGCATGCAGATCGTCTTCCAGGATCCCTATGCCAGCCTCAACCCGCGGCTGACGGTGGGCGATGCCATCGCCGAGCCGATGACGGTGCACAGGATCGGCGATTCCGCCAGCCGCCGCGCCAAGGTGCATGAGCTGCTGCGCCTGGTCGGGCTGCAGCCCTTCCATGCCGATCGCTACCCGCATGAATTCTCCGGCGGCCAGCGCCAGCGCATCGGCATCGCCCGCGCCCTGTCGGTCGAGCCCGATCTGGTGGTGTGCGACGAGCCGGTCTCGGCGCTCGACGTCTCGATCCAGGCGCAGGTGGTGAACCTGATGAAGGATCTGCAGGCGCGGCTCGGCCTGTCCTACCTGTTCATCGCGCATGACCTGGCCGTGGTGAAGCACATGGCCGACCGCATCGCCGTGATGTATCTGGGCGCGGTGATGGAGGTGGGGGGCAAGCACGCGCTCTTCGCCCGGCCGCTGCACCCCTATACGCGGGCGCTGCTGGCGGCGATCCCGCATCCGGACCCGGCGCGGCGCGGCCGCGTCACCCCGCTCGGCGGCGATCTGCCGAGCCCGATGGCGGTGCCGCCGGGCTGCCGCTTCCACACGCGCTGCCCCTTCGCCCAGGCGCGCTGCAAGGATGAGGTGCCGGCGCTGCGCCCGGTCGGGCCGGATGGCCAGCAGGTGGCCTGCCATTTCGCCGAGACGCTGCCGGATGCCGGGCTCGACTACACCGGCGGCCTGACCGAGGCGGCGACGCGGCGCCTCGCCCTCTACGACGCGGCGCGCCGCAAGGCGGCCTGAACCCATCCCGGCCCCGGAGGCGCCGCCGGCGCCCCGCGGCCGGGGAATGCCTCAGCCGCCGCCCACCACCTGCCAGGCCACCGGCAGCGCGCCGCTCACCGGCTGGGTCGGCTTCTGGAACACCAGCAGCGGCGAGCCGCCGCCGCTGCCATTGGTGAAGGTCAGGGTGAGGCCGCCGGCCACATCGTCCAGCGCCGTGTCCGGCAGGGCGCCGCCCCCGCCGCCGCCGCCACCACCGCCCTCCGGCTGCGGGGTGCGCCATTGCAGCAGCTCCTGCGCGGTGACGTCGAAGCCGGCCTGGCGCAGCAGCGCCACGCGCTGTTCCAGCGTCAGACCGGGCTCGGCCAGGCGGTTGCGCAGCGCCGGATAGGGCTCCATGGCCTGCAGCAGGGGGATCCAGTTCTCAGGGGTCATCGCATCCTCGGCCGTCGAGGGCCCGGGCGCCGGGCAGGCGGGGGCGGGGTTTTCGGGGATCATGGGGTGATGGCCGCAATGCTGCCGGCGCCGCTGTCCGGCCCCGGCGCCGCCAGCGCGGCGCGCAGGGCGGGGCGCCTGGCCAGCGGGCGGGTCCGTTCGGCAGGGCTCATCGCATCCATCCTCCGGCGCCGAAGGGCGGCGCCGCGATGCGGAGGCTAGGGCAGGGCGGGCCGGCGAGTCCCGGGAGGCACGTCTCTAATTCTGTGGAATCCGTCTCGGCAGCATCTCCAGCACGGCGGCGGCGGCGGCGGCGCTGGGGGTGCCCTCGGGCGGGCGCAGCCCGTCCATCACCCGGGCGAAGCCCTGGCGCTGCGCCTCGGCGGCCGCCGGGTCGGTCAGCAGGCGGTGCAGCCCGTCGGCCAGGCGCTCCGGCGTGCAATCCTGCTGCAGATATTCCGGGATGATGGGCGCATCGGCCAGCAGGTTGACCAGGCTGACATACTTCACCTGGATCAGCCGCCGGGCGATGGCGGCGGTCAGCGGGTTGACCCGGTAGCCCACCACCATCGGCACGCCGGCCAGCGCCACCTCCAGCGAGGAGGTGCCGGATTTGATCAGCCCCGCCCCGCCCTGCCGCGCCGCGGCATAGGCATCGTATTTCTCGGCCACGCCACGCAGCAGCAGGGGCTGCACCGCCCAGCCGGCGACGCCCTGGCGCACCGCAGCCTCGACCGGGCCGGCCAGCGGCAGCACCGGGCGCAGCCCGGGGAGCCGCGCCGAGAGACGCTCCAGCGCCGCGCCGAAAATGGGCAGCAGCCGGGCGATCTCGCCGCCACGGCTGCCCGGCATCACCAGCAGCACACGCTCCTCCGCGCCGATCCCATGGGTGGCGCGGAAGCGCGCCGCATCGCCGCGCTCGGCGCCCGATTCCAGGATGGAATGGCCGACGAAGCGCACCGGGATGCCGGCCCGTTCGAAGAAGGGCGCCTCGAAGGGCAGCAGCGTCATCAGCCGGTCGACCTGGCGGGCGATCCGGCGCACCCGGCCCGGGCGCCAGGCCCAGATCTGCGGCGCCACATAGTGCAGCACCGGGATGCCCATGGCCCGCGCCCGCGCAGCGACGCGGAGCGTGAAGCCAGGGCTGTCGATGGTCACCACCAAAGCCGGGCGGCGCGCGGCGATGTCGGCGGTCACCTCGTCCAGCCGGCGCATCACCCGGCGCAGCTTCGGCAGCACCTCCAGGAAACCCATCAGCGCCAGCTCGCCCAGCGGGAACAGGCTGTGGAAACCCTGCTCCGCCATGCGCTCGCCGCCGAGGCCGGCGAAGTCCAGATCGGGCCGCGCCTGGCGCAGGGCGGCGATCAGCCGCCCGCCCAGCGCGTCGCCCGAGGCCTCGCCGGCGACCAGATAGACCAGCGTCACGCGAATTCCGCCGGCAGGGGCTGCGGGAAGCTCTGGCGCGGCCAGT
Organism: Pseudoroseomonas cervicalis; assembly: GCF_030818485.1. NCBI lineage: Bacteria > Pseudomonadati > Pseudomonadota > Alphaproteobacteria > Acetobacterales > Roseomonadaceae > Roseomonas > Teichococcus cervicalis. The sequence continues at coordinate 301,897 of NZ_JAUTAJ010000004.1, forward strand.
CGCGATGGTTCAGCACGGCGCCGTCGCGCCGCACCGCCGCGATCCGCGCCGGGTCGAGATCGGCATAGACCCATTGCCCATGGCCGGCCGTGCCCTCGGCGATCAGCCCATCCTCCGGGAAGCCGCGGTCGATCGGGCCATGGACGGAGGCGGTGCCCCGGTTCTGGTCGAGCGCCGCCGACCAGGGCGCATCGCCCACGGTGGGGGAGACGGCCACGAAGCACTGATTCTCCAGCGCCCGCGCGGCGGCCGAGAAGCGCACCCGGTTGAAGCCGTGCAGCGTGTCGGTGCAGGTGGGCACCAGCACCAGCCAGGCGCCGGCCTCGACCTGGGCGCGGACATGCTTTGGGAATTCGCTGTCATAGCAGATGGAGATGCCGATCCGCCCCCAGGGCGTGTCGAACACCCGCGGCCCCGCCCCGGCCGAGACGCCCCAGCGCTCGGTCTCGAAGCGGGTCATGGCGTGCTTGTCCTGGAAGGCCAGGCGCCCCTCCGGGGTGATCAGCGGCGCGCGGTTGCGGATGGCGCCATCCTCGTCGCGCATCGGCAGGCTGCCGGGCAGCAGCCACAGGCCGGCGCGCTGCGCGGCGCCGCGCATCGCTTCCAGGATCTCCGGCGCGGCGGCGACCATGGCGGAGAGCTCCTCCGCCTCGCTGGCCGGCGACAGGCCGGAGAGCGCCGAGCCCAGCTCGACACAGGCATATTCCGGCATCACGGCGAGCTCCGCGCCATGGGCGCGGGCCTCGGCCAGCCAGCGATCCAGCTTGGCTTCCCAGGCGGCGATGCTTTCCGGCCGCTCCACCGGATACTGGTGCAAGGCGAGGCGCAGGGTGGTCATGGCAGGGGCGCCCCCTCCAGCGCGCGGATCCAGAAGGTCAGGCGGTGCGGGCTCTCCTCGGCCTGCCCGGGCTCGCGCCAGGTGAATTCGCAGGCGAGGTCGGGATAGGGCGTATAGCCGCGCCTGCGCCAGAATTCGTCGAGTGGCGTGTAGTCGGCCGGGCGGCGCGGATCGTCGGCCGCGCGCTGCACGGCGCAGAAGGTCGCGTAGTCGAGGCCGAGGCTGCGCGCGTGCGCCTCCCGGTGCCGGAAGAAGGCGACGCCCGCGCCACGGCCGCGCCAGGGGCGGCGCAGCACGCTCTCGCCGAAATAGCAGAAGCGCGCGGGGTCGAGCCCGGCCGCGGTGAAGGCCTGGCGCACCGTGGCGTGGGTCTCGGCCATCGGCTCGCAGGTGGCGGCGCCCACCGCCTCCGCGCCGTCGCGGCAGAGGATCACCGCCGCCCCCGGCGCCTCGGCATAGGCGCGCATGTAGCGGGCCTCATAGGCCTCGTCGCCCTCGTAGAGATAGGGCCATTCGCGGAACACCTCGATGCGCAGCCGGGCCAGCGCCGGCAGCCAGGGGTGCAGCGCATCGCCGCGCAGGGTTTCGAAGGCGAGGGGGGAAACCGACATGGGGGTTGGAAGTAGGATAGAACGTCTCCGGGAAAAAGCCTGGGATCCGGAAAATCCCGGGCGGGCCCGGGCGTTGTGTGCGGATCGCCGCCCAGGCGGCGCAGCGGGAGAGCAAGGCATGGAACAGCAGCGGAAGAAGCGGATCCGGGGTGGCGTGCTGGGGGCGGGGCTGCTGGCCCTGCTGGCCGGCTGCGCCAGCGGCTCGGGCGACATGGCCAGCCCGCTGGCCGGCAATTGGCGGCTGGAAAGCCTGGGCGGGGTCGGCATCCGCAATGAGGGGCCGCGCGCCGCGGCGGTGGAATTCGGGCCGCAGGGCCGGCTGATGGGCTCGGGCGGCTGCAACCGCATCGCCGGCAGCTACACCCAGTCGGGCAGCCGGCTGACCATCGGCCCGGTGGCGGCCACCCGCATGGCCTGCATCGACCCGGTGGCGACGCAGAACGAGACCGCCTTCCTGGCGGCGCTGCAGAATGTGGCGAGCTTCCGCTACGATGCCGGGCGGCTGTTCCTGCTGGATGCGCAGGGCCAGGCCCTGGCCAGCCTGACCGGGCCCTGAGGCCCGGCCGATGCGTGGCGCCGGGGCTGAGCCCCGGCCCCCTTGGGCCTGACAGGCGCGAGCCTGCTCAGGCGCTCTTCTCCATGTTCCAGAAGAACTGCACGGGGGAGAGCACCATGCCCTTCAGGCTGTTGCGATAGGCCATGGGCTGCTGCACCAGCCCACCCGGGGCATAGGGCACCACCTCGAAGGCGCGGCGCTCGATCCGCGCGGCGATCTCCTTCTGCCGCGCGGCATCGTCGGTGGCGATCCATTCGTCACGCAGCGTCTCGATCGTCGCATCCTCCGGCCAGCCGAACCAGGCGGCGCTGCCATTGGCGCGGATCAGCGGGTGCAGCGCCGGGTTCAGCACATCGGCGCCCGACCACAGCGTGTGGAAGACCGACCAGCCGCCCTGGTCCGGCGCGCCGCGATTGGCGCGCTTGCCGATGAAGCTGGCCCAGTCGGTCGAGATGAACTCGACATTCATACCGAGATTCTTCAGCAGCTCCTGCGTCACCAGCGACTGGTTGTAGGCGATGGGCTGGTCGGCCGGGGCCAGCAGCACGACCTTCTCATTGTTGTAGCCGGCCTCCTTCAGCATCGCCTTGGCGCGCTCCAGATCGGCGCGCATCGCCTCCGCCCCGCCGGCACCGGTCGACATGGGCGAGCCCGGGGTGAAGAAGGTCTTGGCCTCCTGGTAGTATTCCGCGCTGCCGACGACGGATTGCATGTAGTCGTCCTGGCGCATCGCCATCATCACGGCGCGGCGGATGCCCGGATTGTTGAAGGGCGGCTGCTGGTGGTTGAAGCGCATCAGCAGGATCAGGCCGAGCGGCACGTTCTGGATGGTGATGTCGCGGTTGCGCTTCAGCACCGGCAGCAGATCGACCGGCGGCTGCTCATACCAGTCGACCTCGCCCTGCATCAGCGCGCCGGTGGCGGCCGAGGCCTCGGTCAGCGCCAGCCATTCGATGCGGTCGATCTTGGCGACCTTGCCGCCGGCCGCCCAGGAGGGCGCCTCCTCGCGCGGCACGTAGCGGTCGAAGCGGGTGTAGATGGCGTTCTGCCCCGGCACCCATTGCCGGCTCTCGAAGCGCCAGGGGCCGGAGCCGATGGCCTCCGAGATGGGCCGCGCCGCATCGGTCTGGGCGATGCGCTCCGGCATGATGAAGGGCACGTTGGAGGAGAGTTTTCCGAGCGCCGCCGGCAGCATGGGAAAGGGCTTCTTCAGGTCGATGCGGAAGGTGCGGGCATCGATGGCGGTGTAGCCGGCGGCGAAGCCGGCGAAGGTCTGGCCGAAGGCGTCGCGCTTCGACCAGCGCTGGATCGAGGCGATGCAGTCCGCGGCGGTGACCGGCGCGCCATCGTGGAAGACCAGCCCGTCGCGCAGATGGAAGGTCCAGGACAGCCCGTCCGGCGCGGTCTGCCATTCGGAGACCATTTGCGGCCGGATGTTGAACTGGGCGTCGGTGGCGAAGAGGGTGTCGTAGATCAGGTAGCCATGGTTGCGGATGACGTAGCTGGTGGCGACGATCGGGTCGAGCGAGGGCAGCGGCGTCGAGGGGATGAAGCGCAGCGTGGCGCTGCGCCCGCCCTGGGCGCGGGCGAAGGTGGGCGTGGCGAGGGCTGCGGCCCCGGCCAGCAGCTGGCGGCGGTTCAGCTTCATGACGAGCACTCCTGCGTCGGGGCGCGCAGCCCCCTGATGGCGGGGTCCGGGGGGACCCTGTCCCCCCGGCGGGGGTGCGGGGGCGGCGCCCCCGCGCATCGGGTCAGGCGGCGCGCGCCAGCGCGGGCAGGGCCGGCCGGTTGGCCAGTGCCGCGGAAATCAGGATCTCCACCTCGGCGCGTTCCTCGGCCGAGAGGGCCAGGCGCGGCGGCCGGGTCAGCGCCGAGCCGCGGCCCATGATGTGCTCGCACAGCTTGATGCACTGGACGAGGTCCGGCCGCGCATCGAGATGCAGCAGCGGCATGAACCAGTCATACAGCGCGCGCGCCTCGGCGTAGCGGCCGGCGCGGGCCAGGCGGAACAGCGCCTCGCCTTCCTCGGGGAAGACGTTGGACATGCCGGAGACCCAGCCCTCGGCGCCCAGCATGACGCTTTCCAGCACGGTGTCGTCGAGGCCGGCGAACATCAGGAAGCGCTCGCCCACCAGGTTGCGCAGATCGGTGAAGCGCCGGGAATCGCCCGAGGATTCCTTGAAGCAGACGATGGTGTCGCAATCGGAGAGGGACGCCAGGATCTGCGGCGTGACGTCGTTCTTGTAGATGGGCGGGTTGTTGTAGACCATCACCGGCAGGTCGGTGGCCGCCGCCACGCCGCGGAAATGCGCCGCCGTCTCCTGCGGCTTGGCCGAATAGACCAGGGCCGGCATCACCATCACCCCATCGACGCCGATGCGCGCCGCTTCCTTCGCCATGGCGCTGGCGAAGGGGGTGGTGAATTCGGCGATGCCGGCGATGACCGGCACGCGGCCGCCGGCGGCGTCCTTCGCCGCCTCCATCACCGCCACCTTCTCGGCGGCCGAGAGCGAGCAATTCTCCCCCACCGTGCCGCAGACGATCAGGCCGGAGACGCCATCGGCCACCAGGGCGCGGATGACCCGCGCCGTGGCGTCGAGGTCGAGGCTGAAATCCTCGTGGAACTGGGTGGTGACGGCGGGGAAGACGCCGGACCAGGCGGGCTTCTGGGCCATGGGAAGCTCTCTCCGGATTGCGATTTTGGATACGGTAGATTTTATACAATCGATGAGTCAACAATGCGCGGCTGGAAAAACCGCCGCATCCCGGCGATAGCCCGGCCCATGACGAAGCCCGGCCGCCCGGCCGGGCCAGAGGAGAGCGCATGAGCACCGCCCTGAAGCACCGCACCGTCTCGGCCGCGCTGCTGGAGGAGATCCGCCGCCGCGTGCTGGACGGGCGCTATCCGGCCGGTGCCCAGCTGCGGCAGGACATGCTGGCCGAGGAGTTCGGCGTCAGCCGCATTCCCGTGCGCGAGGCGCTGTTCCAGCTGGAGGCCGAGGGGCTGGTGCGCATCTCGCCGCACAAGGGGGCGACGGTCGCCGAGCTGTCGCCCGAGGAGCTGGAAGAGGCTTTCGGCCTGCGCGCGCTGCTGGAGCCGCGGCTGCTGCGCGCCTCCGCGCCGCGCCTGACGGAGGCGGATTATGCCGGGCTGGAGCGCATCCTGGAGGATTACGCCCAGGCGATGCGGCAGGGCGACACCGCCCGCTGGGGGGAGCTGAACACGGCGCTGCATCTCGGCCTTTATGCGCGGGCCGGGCAGAAGCGCACGGCCGGGCTGGTGGCGGCGCTGCTGCAGGAATGCGACCGCTACACCCGGCTGCAGCTGACCACCGAGACGGAGGGCCTGGCGCGGGCCGATCGCGAGCATCGCGAGCTGGTGCGGCTGTGCCGGGCCGGTGCGGTGGAGGAGGCCGCCGCGCTGCTGGCCCGGCATGTCGAGCAGGTGGGCCAGGCGCTGCTGGATTTCCTGCGGGGGCGGCAGGCGGGGTAGGGCCTGCCCGCCGGCGGTGCGTGCGGCGCGGTTGCCCGGCGGGGATGGGAAGGCGGGCCTGGCCCGGGCCGCTTCATCACGTCGCCATCGTATCGCAACACGGAAACGTGAGTAACTCTCCCTGTCCGGCCCTTACGCCGTTTCCATTTCATATATATAACGATATTCCTGCCGGGGGGGACATCATGGTTTCGATTTCGACCGAGTACAGAATTACTTTGGCGCGCCTGAGCGATAATGAATTCCAGGGCTATGGATTGTCCGGCAGCTATCTGCAGACGGAAGCGGTGGATGACGGCGTTTTCGAAATCGGCGAGACGGTCACCGTGACCTATCCGGGAGGGGATTTCGATTACGAGGTCCTCGGGACCTCGTCGGGGGGCTGGGTCGGATACTCCGCCAGACTTGGGGAGTATCACCTGTTTTCCGACAACCAGGATGCCTGGGGCGCGACGATCACCCTCACCCCGCAAAGCTTCACCACCTGCTTCCTGGAGGGCACGCGGATCGCCACCCCCGGCGGCGAGGTGCCGATCGAGGCGCTGCGCATCGGCGACCTGGTGCTGACGGCGGACGGCAGGGCCTGCGCGCTGCGCTGGATCGGGCGGCAGAGCGTGGTCACGGTCTTCGCCGACCGCGCCCGCCAGTTTCCCATCCGCATCCAGGCCGGCGCGCTGGGCAGCGGGCTGCCGCGGCGCGACCTGCTCGTCTCGCCCGATCACGCGCTGTTCCTCGACGGGCTGCTGGTGCAGGCCGGCGCGCTGGTCAATGGCGGCAGCATCCGGCAGGTGGAGCGGCCCGCCGCGCGCTTCACCTATTTCCACCTGGAACTGGCGGAGCACGCGCTGGTGCTGGCCGAGGGCACGCCGGCGGAAAGCTTCGTCGACAACGTCACCCGCGCCCGCTTCGACAACCATGCCGAGTATGTCGCGCTGTATGGCGAGGCCGCTTCGCCCACCGGCGAGCTGCCGGCGCCGCGCGTCAAATCCGCCCGCCAGCTGCCGCAGCGCCTGCGCGCCCGGCTGGCCGAAGCGGCGGCGCCCGAGAGCGAAGCGGCCTGACGGGGCAGGCGGGCCTCCGCCCCCCCCTTGGCAGGCCGCGCCGTCCGGCGCAGAAACCGGCCATGGCGGCTTTCATCCCTGGCGACCTCCTGCCCCCGCTCTCCCTGCCGGATGCCTCCGGCACGGCGGTGGATCTGTTCCACCAGAGCCTGGCCGGGCTGTCCTGCGTGCTGCTGCTGGGCTTCGCGCCCGGGGCGGCGGCGCTGGAGGCGGCGCGGCAGCGGGCCGGGGCGCTGCAGGCGCGGCTGTTCCTGGTGGCGCGCGGCCGCCCGGATGGCGCGGCCGAGGGCGCCGTGCCGCGCCTGTTCGACCCGGAGGGCAAGGTCTTCGCCGCGCTCGGCGCCAGCGGCCCCGCGGTCGCGGTGATCTCGCCGCGCGGCCGGCTGGCCCTGCTGCGCCCCGGCGGGCCGGAGGCGCTGCAGGCGGTGCTGGAGACGCTGCCCGAGCCGCCCGCCGCCCCGCCCGAGATCCGCCGCGCCGGCGCCCCGGCGCTGATCGTGCCGGAGGTGCTGGAGCCCGCCTTCATCCAGGCGCTGCTGGCGCATTGGGAGAAGGGGGAGAAGACGCGCGACCGCGTCGCCACCACCGCCGGCCAGGGCCAGGTGCAGAGCATCAAGCGCCGCACCGATGTCTGGCTGGACGATCAGGGCCTCTACGCCACCTATCGCCAGCGGCTGGAGCGGCGCGTGCTGCCGGAGCTGTGGCGCGCCTTCCGCTTCCGCGCGGCCAGCTTCGAGATGCCGCGCATCGGCTGCTACGAAGCGAGCGATGCCGGCGGCTTCGGCGCGCATCGCGACAACCGCACGCCCTTCACCGCGCATCGGCGCTTCGCCATGAGCCTGAACCTGAACACCGGCGACTATGCGGGTGGCGCGCTGAATTTCCCGGAATTCGGGCCGGAGCTGTACGAGCCGCCGGCCGGCGGCGCCGTGCTGTTCTGCTGCGACCTGCTGCATGAGGCGATGCCGGTGACCGCGGGCCGCCGCTTCGCCATCTTCACCTTCCTGACCGACGCGGCCGGGGCGGAGCAGGAGAAGCGGCTGATCGCCGAGCGCCAGGCGGCGGGCGAGCGCGGCGTGGCGCTGCGCTGAGCGCTACTCGGCGTAGATCATCTTGCGGGTCATCCCGCCATCGGAGACGAAATCGGCGCCGGTGACGAAGCCGGCATCGGGCCCGACCAGCCAGGCCGCCAGGCTGGCGATGTCATCCACCCGCCCGACGCGCCCGGCCGGGTGCTGGGCATGGTCCTCGGGGCGCAGCGCCTCGCCCTCGACATCGATCCAGCCCGGGCTGATGCAGTTGGCGCGCACCTCCGGCCCCAGGCTGATGGCCAGCGAATGGGTCAGGGCGACGATGCCGCCCTTGCTGGCCGAATAGGATTCGGTGTTCGCCTCCGACATGCGGGCGCGGGTCGAGGCGATGGTGACGATGCTGCCGCGCGCCGCCTTCAGCAGCGGATGCGCGGCGCGGGCCAGCAGGAAGGTGCTGGTCAGGTTGGTGTCGAGCACCCGGCGCCATTCCGCCAGGGACAGCTCGACGATCGGCTTGCGGATCATGATGCCGGCATTGCAGACCAGCGCGTCCAGCCGGCCCTCCTGCGCGGCCACGCCCTGGACCAGCGCGGTGACGGCGCCCTCATCCGCGATATCGGCGATGACGTGGCGGCTGCCGGCCGCGCCCGGCTTCAGATCGGCGGTGACGACGTGCCAGCCCTCGCGCTGCAGCCGCGCGGCGATGCCGGCGCCGATGCCATGCGCCGCCCCGGTGACGAGGGCGACACGGGAGGGGGAAGGGGAAGCAGGGCTGTCTGACATGTCGGGCAGTGCAACGTGCCCGTCAGGGGCGGGTTGCCGCCATCAGGCATCCGTGAAGGCCAAGGGGGCGTGAGGCCAGGGGCGCGAAGGCCAGGGAGCGTGAAGGCCAGCGGGCGTGAAGGCCAGGGGCGCGAAAGCTAGCGGGGGTGAAGGCCAGCGGGCGTGAAGGCCTGGCGGGCGCAAAGGCAGGCAGCGCTGGCGGGCGCGCAGTGCGGCGGGGGCGCTGACCGGCACCCCGGCGGGCCGGGCGGCAGGACCGCCCGGCGAGGGGGAAGGGGCGGGAGGGGCAGGCCCTCCCGCGCCCTCACATCATCGGCGCGTAGCGGGCGACCTCGGTGAAGATGTCGCGCACCGCGTCGGAGAGGGTGCGGTTCAGCTCCTCCAGATTGGCCACCTGGTCGATGCGCGGCTGGGCGCGGTCCAGCTCGGCCGGGGCCAGCAGCAGCGGGAACAGGCCGGCGGCGCGGGTCAGGCCGATCAGCAGCGAATCGCGCGGGTCGGGGATCTCGTCATTGAAGATCACCGCCATCAGGCGCGCCTTCACCTCGCGCTCCTCCTTGTCCGAGATCACCGGGTAGCGGCGCTCGGAGAAGAACCACAGGAAGCGGCCTTCCTCGCGCTTCAGCACGCCGCGCTGCACCAGCCGCTCGAAATAGACGTCGCGATACTTGTCGGCATCGCGCGCCAGGGTCTCGATCCACCAGCGGCTGTCATGCGGCTCGGGCTCGGCCATGATCTGCTGCACCACGCCGTCCAGCACCTGGTCGCCGGTGGGCTTGGTGTCGCCGACGAAGAGGCGCTTGGGGTCGGTGTCGATGCGGCCGGCCAGCGCCAGCTCCGCCAGGATGGCGCCGGCCAGCGCGTAGTCGCCGGACGGCGCCGCGCGGTCGATCAGCCGGCCCGTCTCGTCATCGAGCATGAGGAGCAGGATCTCCTCCGGCATGGTCAGCGACATTCTGGGCGCGCTCCGGTCATCAAAGGGTGGTTGCCGGGCTGAAAGGAAGCGCGTGGGGGGGCGCGCGTCAATTGCTCGTTCAGCTCAGGCCGTCTCGGAGCCTGTGCGCGTGGCCTCGACGAAGGCGGCGAGGCCTTCTTCCACCACCGCGCGCGGCAGGTCGCGCAGGATAAAGACGAGGCGGGAGCGGCGCTTTTCCCCCTCCGGCCAGGCCGGCAGCAGGGTCGGGCGGTGCCAGACGCTCTGCACGCCATGGATGGCGACGGGCCGCTCCTGGCCTTCGAGGTCGAGGATGCCCTTCACCCGCAGCACCGAATCGCCGCGCGTGGCGGAGAGCATCTCCAGCCAGGTGGCCAGCCCCTCCCAGGGGAGGGGGGTGTCATAGGTCAGGCAGAAGGCGTGGATGCGCGAATCGTGGCGGTTCGGGTCATGGGCGTGGTGCGCATGGCCGTGGTGACCGTCGTGATGGTGATGGTCGTGATGGTGATGGTCGTGGTGGTGATGGTCGTGGTGGGGATGCGCCTCGGCCGGCGCCAGCTCGGCCAGCCAGCGGGCGACATCCTCGCCGCGCGCGGCCGGGTCGAAGGGGCCGCAGGCCAGCAGCGCCGCGGGGTCGGCCTTGCCATGCGCCACCTCCAGCATCGGCGCGGCGGGGTTCAGCGCGCGCAGCCGGCCGCGCAGCGCCGCCAGGGCGTCGGGCGCGGCAAGGTCGGTCTTGCTCAGCAGCAGCCGGTCGGCGACCGCCGCCTGGCGCCGCGCCTCGACCTGGCTGTCCAGCGTGGCGAGGCCGGCGACGGCATCGACCAGCGTCACCACCCCGTCGAGCACGAAGAGCCGGGCGATGGCGGGCTCGGCCATCAGGGTCTGCAGGATGGGCAGCGGGTCGGCCAGGCCCGTGGTCTCGATCACCACGCGGTTCACCGCCTGGCCATTGCGCGCACGCTCGGCCAGGCGCTGCAGCGCGCCGACCAGGTCGCCGCGGATGGTGCAGCAGAGGCAGCCCGATTGCAGCAGCACCGCCTCCTGCTCCAGGCTCTCCACCAGCAGATGGTCCAGCCCGATCTCGCCGAACTCGTTGATCAGCACGGCGGCGCCGGCGAGCGCCGGCTGCTGCAGCAGATGGTTCAGCAGCGTCGTCTTGCCGGCGCCGAGGAAGCCGGTCAGCAGCGTGACGGGGATCGGGAAACGCGGCTCAGCCATGCGAAGGCTGCCCGTACAGCACGGCCGGATCCACCTCCGGCGCCGTGATCGGCACCAGCGCATCCTCGCGCAGCGCCTGGAAGAAGCAGGAGCGGCGGCCGGTGTGGCAGGCCACGCCCTTCTGCCGCACCAGCGCCAGGATGGTGTCGCCATCGCAATCCAGCCGCAGATCCACCAGATGCTGCTCCTGGCCCGAGCTCTCGCCCTTGCGCCAGAGCGCGTTGCGGCTGCGGCTGAAATAGACCACACGTCCGGTGGAGAGGGTTTCCTCCAGCGCGGCGCGGTTCATCCAGGCCATCATCAGCACCTCGCCGCTGGCCGAATCCTGGGCGATGGCGGGCACCAGCCCATCGGCGTTGAAGCGGGTGGCGGCCAGGAAGCGGGCAATGGCCTCGGCGCTGGGGCGGGTCTCGCCGTTGGGCAGGGTCTCGGTCATGGCGGGTCCTCACAGCGTCGGGTTCGGTTACTATATAACGTGGATGCAGCGAGGGGAGAGGGTCGAATGACGGCAGGTCAGGGCAGCGCCGGGCGGATGCCGCAGGCGGAGGCGACCCCCGCCCTGGCGCAGGCGCTGCACGCCGCCGAGGCGCGCTGCCTGCGCGCCGGGGTGCAGCTGACCGAGCTGCGCCGCCAAGTGCTGGCGCTGGTGCTGGAGGCGGAGCAGCCGCTCGGCGCCTATGCGCTGCTGGACAGGCTGAAGGCGCAGCGGCCGGGTGCTGCGCCGCCCACCGTCTACCGCGCCCTCGACTTCCTGCTGGAGCAGGGGCTGATCCACAAGGTGGAGCGGCTGAACGCCTTCATCGGCTGCGTCGAGGCCGGGCACGACCATGCGCATGAGCATGCCCACCCGCACCAGTTCCTGATCTGCGGCCAATGCGGCGCCACCATCGAGCTGAGCGACCATGCGGTGGCGCATGCGCTGGAGGCGGCGGCGCGGAAGGCCGGCTTCCAGATGCGCCATGCGACGGTGGAGGTGGAGGGGCTCTGCGCCGCCTGCGCCGCCGCGCCGGCGCCGGCCGCGGGGTGAGCGCCATGGCGGCGGTGGTGGCCAGCGCGCGCCGGCGGCGCAGCGAGATGATCGAGGAGACCCGCGCCCGGCTGATCGCCGCCGGGCGGCGCGCCTTCGCCGCGCATGGCTATGCCGCCGCCTCGATGGACGAGCTGACCGCCGAGGCGGGGCTGACGCGCGGCGCGCTCTACCACCATTTCGGCGACAAGAAGGGGCTGCTGCAGGCCGTCGTCGAGCAGATCGATGCCGAGATGTCGGTGCGGCTGGATGCCGTCACGGCGCGGGCGGCAACCCCCTGGCAGGGCTTCCTGGACCAGAGCGTGGCCTATATCGAGATGGCGCTGGAGCCCGAGATCCAGCGCATCATGCTGCGCGACGGCCCGGCGGTGCTGGGCGACCCGGCGCAATGGCCGAGCCAGAATGCCTGCCTGGCCGCCACCACGCGCAGCCTGCGGGCGCTGGTCGAGGATGGCACGCTGCGCCCGGTGGATCCGGAGGCGGCGGCGCGGCTGCTGAACGGCGCGGCGCTGACCGCCGCGCTGTGGACCGCCGCCGCCGAGCAGCCGGAGGCCGTGCTGCGCAAGGCGGTCGAGGGTTTTCTCCTGTTGGCCTCCGGGTTGCGGCGGCCGGAGGTGGAGCAGGGCAGGGCGGGGCAGGGCGGCGCCTGAGCGGCACCGCCCCGTCAGGCCTCAGCGCGCGCGGCGCTTCTTCGTCTTCAGGCAGAACAGCAGCAGCGAGCGGCCGGTGACGGTGTAGCTCTCGCCCACCGCGAAATCCGGCTCGTCCTCCTCCTCATCCGGCAGGTTGGTGTCCACCAGCCGGGTCCAGGCGACGCCGTCCTGCACCGCCGGCAGGGTGAACTCCACCGCGTCGTGATAGGCGTTCAGGATCAGCAGCAGCGTCGCGTCATGCGCCGCGACGCGGATATTGCTCTCCTGCGCCCGGCCATCCAGCAGCTTGGCCAGGCAGCGCGTGTTGGGGTCGTCCCAGTCGGCGCCTTCCATCTCCTCGCCCGAGGGCTTGATCCAGGACAGCGCCTTGGCGCCGCTGGCCTCGTGATACTCGCCGGAGAGGAAGCGGCCGCGCCGCAGCACGGGGAAGCGCTGGCGAAGGGCTGCCAGGCGCTGGGTGAAGGCCACCAGCCGCTCGCCGCGCTCGCCATAATCCCAGTCGAACCAGGAGATCTCATTGTCCTGGCAATAGGCGTTGTTGTTGCCCTGCTGGCTGCGGCCGAACTCGTCGCCGGCCAGCAGCATCGGCGTGCCCTGGCTCAGATACAGCGTCGCCAGCATGTTGCGGATCTGCCGCTCGCGCACCGCGTTGATCTCGGGGTCGTCGGTCGGCCCCTCGACGCCGTAATTGTGCGAGAGGTTGTGCGAATGGCCGTCGCGGTTCTCCTCGCCATTCGCCTCATTGTGCTTCTCGTCATAGGTGACGAGGTCGTTCAGCGTGAAGCCGTCATGCGCGGCCAGGAAGTTGATGCTGGCCCAGGGCTTGCGGCCATTGTGGTCGAACAGGTCGGCCGAGCCGGAGAGCCGCTTGCCGAGATCGGCCGCCTTGCCTTCCTCGCCCACCCAGAAGCCGCGCACCGTGTCGCGGTACTTGTCGTTCCACTCCGCCCAGCCGGGCGCGAAATTGCCGACCTGGTAGCCTCCCGGGCCGATATCCCAGGGCTCGGCGATCAGCTTCACATCCGACAGCACCGGATCCTGCATGCAGGCCTTGAGGAAGGCGGATTGCGTGTCGAACCCGTCCGGCTCGCGCGCCAGGATGGTGCCGAGGTCGAAGCGGAAGCCATCGACATGCATCTCATTGACCCAGTAGCGCAGGCTGTCGGTGACCATCTGCAGCACGCGCGGGTGCGAGAGGTTCACCGTGTTCCCGGTGCCGGTGTCGTTGATGTAGTAGCGCTTCTGGTCGGGCAGCAGCCGGTAGTAGCTGGCATTGTCGATGCCCTTGAAGGACAGCGTCGCGCCCTTCTCATTGCCCTCGGCGGTGTGGTTGTAGACCACGTCCATGATGACCTCGAGCCCCGCATCGTGCAGGCGGGCCACCATCTCCTTGAACTCGGCGAAGGCGAAATCCTGGTTGCGCGCATAGCGCCGGGCGGGGGCGAAGAAACCGAGGCTGTTGTAGCCCCAGTAATTCACCAGCCCCTTCTGCAGCAGGTAATCGTCATTCAGGAAGAAATGCACCGGCAGCAGCTCGACCGCGGTGACGCCGAGCGACTTGATGTGCCGGATCATCTCGCGGCTGGAGAGCCCCGAATAGGTGCCCTGGCGGTCGGGCGGGATCAGCGGGTGGCGCTTGGTGACGCCCTTCACATGGGTCTCGTAGATCAGCGTGCGCTCCCAGGGGATGCGCGGCCGGCGATCATCGCCCCAGGTGAAGGCCGGGTCGACAACACGGCATTTCGGCATGAAGCGGGCGCTGTCGCGCTCGTCGAAGGAGAGATCCTCCGCCTCATGCCCGATGGTGTAGCCGAACAGCGCCGGGTCCCATTGCAGGTCGCCCACATGGCTCAGCGCATAGGGGTCGAGCAGCAGCTTGTTCGGGTTGAAGCGGTGGCCTTCCTCGGGCGCGTAGGGGCCATGCACGCGATAGGCGTAGATGGTGCCCGGCCGCGCATCCGGCAGGAAGCCGTGGAACACCTCATTGGTGTATTCCGGCAGCTCGATCCGCTCCAGCTCGGTCTCGCCGCGATCGTCGAACAGGCACAGCTCGACCTTGGTCGCATGGGCGGAGAACAGGGCGAAATTGACGCCGAGCCCGGTCCAGGTGGCGCCCAGCGGATTGGGTCGGCCCTCGGTGATGCGGGAGCGGTGGATGGAAGCGGACACGGGTCACCTCAGGGCGGGGGGATGGCGGCAGCAGTGAGACGCGCCGCGCTCCGCAAGGTTGCAGCGCACCCGCTCGCTGCGCCGTGTTCCACGCTGCCGGAGTGTTGAAAGGGCGGCGCGGCGCGGAATGGCTAAAGCTCGGCGCGCGGCCCGCGAGGGGCCGGGGAGAGAGGAGAGCGCCGGCGCATGTCCTGGACCAATGGCTACACGCCCACGGGCGGGGTGACGATGATGCTGTCACCACAGGACCGCAACCAGCTGGTCATGGCGGTGGACCGTACCAATGCGCTGCGCGGCTCGGCCATCGTGTTCTGCCGCGCCGGCCAGTGCGAGAAGCTGCGCGAGGCGCCGCCCTGGGGCCCGCGCACCGTGGTGGTGTTCGAGGCGACCGGCGCGCCGCCCAACCCGGCGCCGCAATCCGTGCCGCCCGCGCGCAAGAGCAAGCTGGGCTGGGAGCTGTTCCAGCTCGGCCTCAATTGCGGCGGCACGGCGCTGGCCGCCGTCGGCACCATCTTCTTCAGCGCGGCGGCGGCGCCGACCGGTGGCGTGGCCGGCGTGGCGGCGGTCGCCACCGGCGCGGCGACAGCGGCCGGCGCGGTGCAATGCGCCGCCTCCGGCTATCGCGTCTACAATGAGCTGACCGACCAGGGCGCGACCAATGACAAGCTCGACGCCAACCCGGTCTATACCAACTCCATGCTGGCCCTCGACGTGGTCGGGCTGGCCGGGGTCGGCGGCGCCACGCGCGGCACGGCGCGCTTCGTGGGCTCGCTGAGCAAGGCCGGCGCCTCCAGCCGCGCCGTGCTGGCCGGGCAGAGCCTGTCGCGGCCGATGCGCAAGGCGGTCACCGCGAATCTCGGCGGCACCGGCCGCTTCACCTCGGCCGCGCTGACGGCGCGGGCGCGGGAGGAGCTGCTCTCCTCGATCGGCAGCGGGCTGAACCTGACCAGCAGCGCCACCGGCGGCACCATCAACGAGATGGTGGTCTACGTCGCCGAGAAGCAGTGAGGCGCGGCGCCCCCTCCCGGGGGGCGTGACCGGCCCGGCATTCGCGGCGCGGCCGCCGGTCGTGCTAGGCTTCCGGCATGAACCGCGACCCTCAACCGCATCTGCCGCGCCCCTCCGAGGCCGCGGCGGCGCTCGGCGTCTTCCTGGGCCAGGCGGTGCTGCCGGCGCTCAGCCTGGCCGTCGCCTGGCTGGCGCTCTTCGCCGAGCCGGCGCCGATCGCGGCCATCCTGGCGGTGGCGGCGATCTCGGTCGGGCTGTCGCTGAAGCTGCTCTACCGGCGCGGCCGGCCCTGGCCGCTGCCGGCCCTGCCGCTGCTGGCGCTCTGCGCCATCCTGGGCCGGCTGGCGCTGGGCCGGCCGGGCCTCGGGGAGATGGTGTTCCTGACGGCGCTGCTGGCGCTGTCGCTGGGCAGCGCGGCGCTGGCGCGCTCGCCGGCGCTGGAGCGTTTCCTCCGGCGCGGCCATCGCTGAGAAGGCGGGGAGAACAGGCAGGGCAGGGCGGCGGGACAGCCCGCCGCCCGCCCGCCTCAGCGCGGCAGGCTGTCCAGCCCGGCCTCCAGATCGGCGATCAGGTCGGCCGCATCCTCCAGCCCGATATGGAAGCGCACCGTCGGCCCCTGCAGCGCGCCGGCATCGGTCGCGGTGCGGGAGATGTAGTTGGTGGTGGGCAGCGCCAGGCTCTCATAGCCGCCCCAGGAGGCGCCGATGCCGAACAGCTTCAGCCCATCCACCACCGCGTCGATCTGCTGCGTGCTGTAGCGGGGCTGGAACACCACGCCGAACAGCGAGGCGCCGCCGGTGAAGTCGCGCTTGAACAGCGCGTGCTGCGGGTGGCTGGGCAGGGCCGGGTGGATGACGCGCAGCACCTCGGGCCGGCCCTCGAACCAGCGGGCGACGGCCAGGCCGGCCTCATACTGGTGCTTCAGCCGCATCGGCATGGTGCGCAGCCCGCGCAGCGCCAGCCAGCAATCATCCGGGCTGGCGTAATGGCCGATCTCGCGCGCTGCACCCGCGATGATGCGCCAATCCTCCTCGGTCGCCACCGTCACGCTGCCCAGCAGCACGTCGGAATGGCCACCGACATATTTGGTCAGCGCCTGGATCGAGACATCGACGCCCTTGGTGAAGGGCTGGAAATGGTGGATGCCCCAG
This sequence comes from Pseudoroseomonas cervicalis, assembly GCF_030818485.1. Lineage (NCBI taxonomy): Bacteria > Pseudomonadati > Pseudomonadota > Alphaproteobacteria > Acetobacterales > Roseomonadaceae > Roseomonas > Teichococcus cervicalis. The sequence goes on from NZ_JAUTAJ010000004.1 coordinate 318,433, forward strand.
GTGTTGTCCATCAGCACCTTGGCGCCATGCGCATGCGCCACCTCGGCCAGCGCCGGCACGTCCTGCAGCTCGAAAGTGTGGCTGCCCGGGCTTTCCAGATAGACGACCTTCGTGTTCGGCCGCATCAGCGGGGCGAGGCCGGCGGCGTCGATGGTCGGGTCGTAATATTCCGTCTCGATGCCGAAGCGCTTCAGCATGCCATCGGCGATGCGGCGCGTCGGACCATAGACGCTGTCCGGGATCAGGCAGTGGTCGCCGGCCGAGAGATAGGCCATCAGCGGCAGGGTGCAGGCGGCGAGGCCCGTGCCGGTGATCAGCGCGCGATGGCCGCCCTCGATCTCGGCGACCATGTTCTCCAGCGCGAAATGCGTCGGCCCGCCCGCGGTGCCATAGGTCATCACCTGCTCGAACGAGCGGGCATTGATGCTGCCGCGTGCCTCGCAGGAGGGGTAGAGCACCGTCGAGCCGCGATAGACCGGCGTGTTGACGAAGCCATGCTCGCGCACGCCGGGGCGGCCGCCATGCGACATGCGCGTGGCGAAGCCATGCCCGGAATTGTGGCCGGCGCTCTGGCCGGGCTTGCGGCCAGGGGGGAGGTGATCGGGCATCAGGGCGTGCTCTGCTTCGGGGTTTCGGGCCGCGCGGCCCATTCGGTCCAGGAGCCGTCATAGACGGCGGGCTCCGGCAGCCCCGCCTGCACCAGGCCGAGCGCCAGGACGCAGGCGGTGACGCCGGTGCCGCAGGTGGTGACCAGCGGCCGCGACCCGTCGACGCCGGCGGCGGTGAAGATCTCGCGCAGCCGCTCGGGCGGCAGCATGGTCTGGTCGGGCGCCAGCAGCTCGTTCACCGGCACGTTGCAGGCGCCGGGCATATGGCCGGAGGGCAGGCCCGGCCGCGGCTCCGGCGCCGTGCCGTCGAAGCGGCCGCGGGCGCGGGCATCGAGGATCAGCGCCGAGCCATCGGCGACGATGCGCTTCATGTCGCCGATGCCGGCCAGGCGGCGCGCCACGAAATCGGCCCAGAAATCCTGCGGCGCCGCGGCGGCCGGGGCGCCGCCCTCGGTCGCATGGCCCTCATCCCGCCATTTCGGCAGCCCGCCATCCAGCACCGCCGCCCGCTCATGCCCGAACAGCCGCATCAGCCACCAGCCGCGCGCCGCCGAGAACAGGCCCTTCTGGTCGTAGAACACCACGCGGTGCCGGTTGGAGATGCCGAGCTCCCCCAGCAGCCGCGCGGCGCGCCCCGGGGTCGGCGCCATATGCGGCAGGTTGGTCTCGGGGTCGGCGACCTCGTCGATGTCGAAGAAGCGGGCGCCCGGGATATGCGCCGCGGCGAATTCGGCCCTGGCGTCGCGCGGCTCGTTCGGCAGGTATTTGGTGGTGTCGAACACCAGCAGATCCGGCTGGCCGAGCTGTTCCGCCAGCCAGCGCGCGGAGACGAGATTGTCCATGCTGCCTCAGCCCTCCAGCGTCAGGTAGACGCGCCGGTTCTGCCGGCCCTTGTTCTCGAGCTTGGTCACCGTGATGGCGCCGATCTCCCCGGTGCGGCGCACATGCGTGCCGCCGCAGGGCTGCAGGTCGACCGGCGCATCCTCGGCGCCGATGCGCACCAGCCGCACCTGGCCGCTGCCGCGCGGCGGCTGCACCGAGAGGGTGCGCACCAGCGAGGGGTTGGCGTCCAGCTCGGCATCGCTGATCCAGCGCTCGGTCACCGCATGGTCGGCGGCGGCGAGCGCGGTCAGCTGCTCGGACAGCCATTCCTTGGTGGGCGGTTCGGCCAGGTCGAAATCCAGCCGCGACTTCTCGGTGCCCATCTGCCCGCCGGTGACGCCGGCGCCGGGGATCAGGCTGCACAGCAGATGCAGGCTGGTGTGCATGCGCATCAGCCGGTGCCGCCGCGCCCAGTCCAGCCGCGCGGTGACGCGCGCGCCCACCGGCGGCAGCGCGGCCTCGGGGCCAGGCACATGCAGCACCGCGCCTGCCTCGCCCTTCACCGCATTGGCGACCGGCATCTCGCCGCCTTCCCAGACCAATACCCCGACATCGCCGGGCTGGCCGCCGGCCTGGGCGTAGAAGGGGGTGCGGTCGAGCACGACCCCCTCGGGCCCGGCGGACAGGACGGTGGCCTCGGCTTCCTGCAGATAGGCGTCGGCGCGGTACAGCAGCTCGGTCATCGGGTGGTCCACTCTTCCTCCAGCCGCTTCGCGTTCAGCTGCAGCCACATCAGGGCCATCGCCGCGGTCACGTTGCGGATCTCGTTGCGCGCCACCATCGCATAGGCGGCGTCGGCGTCCAGCACCAGCACGCGCGTCTCCTCGCCCTCCGCCTCCAGCCCGCGCGTGCCGATCAGGCCGGGCTCGGGCAGGCGGGTGCGGCCGCAGAAGAAATGCATGCGCTCGTCGCAGCCGCCCTGCATCAGCAGGAAGGCGCCGATCGGCGCCACGCGGTCGGGGATGAAGCCGGTCTCCTCCTCCACCTCGCGGCGGGCGGCGGCCTCGGGGTCCTCGCCGGCCTCCAGCAGGCCGGCGGGGCATTCGGTCATCATCGGCTCCTCGCCGGCGGCCAGCGCCGGCAGGCGGAACTGCTCGATCAGCGCGACGCGCCGCGTCCAGGGATCATAGGGCAGCATCACCACCCCCTGGCCGCGTCGCCACAGCTCCCAGGTCAGGCTGTTGCTCGGCGTGCCGTCGCTGCGGCGGTAGCGGAAGCGCACGATCTGCAGCGCGAAGCGGCCGGACCAGACGACCTCGTCCCGCTCCGGCAGGTAGAGCGGGTGGGGCGGTACCTCCGGCGCCTTGGGCGGCCGCGCCGCGGCGCCGCCGGTGTCAGCGATGCCTTGCGGGGCAGGGGCCGGGGGTGGGCTGGCCTTCATGCGGGGGTGCGCCTAACCTGTCACGAAACACATCAGCGATCATGAGCCGGTCCACGCCCCGCGTCCATTCCCCCAGCCAGACCCCGTCCGGCGCCGCGGCCCTGCGCGCCGCGCGCGGCCGGGCCATCCTCTGCGTCATGGCGGCCGCCGCCACCTTCGCCCTCGCCGCGGTGGCGGTGAAGCTGCTGGGCGGCGAGGTGCCGGTGATGCAGGTCATCCTGTTCCGCAACCTCTTCGCCATCCCGCCGCTGCTGGCGCTGGCGCTGTGGACCGCGCCGCGCGGCCAGCGCCGCTCGGTGCTGGCCACCCGCAACCCGTGGAGCCATGCGCAGCGCACCCTCTACGGGCTGATGGGCATGTTCGGCAGCTTCTACGGCTATATGCACCTGCCGCTGGCGACGGTGACCGCGCTCGGCTTCACCATGCCGCTGTTCCTCACCGCCCTCTCGGTGCCGCTGCTGGGCGAGAAGGTGGGCTGGCGGCGGGCCAGCGCCGTGGCGGTGGGCTTTCTCGGCGTGCTGCTGCTGCTGCGCCCGGGCATGGGCGGCGGGGCGCTGCACCAGGGCGCGCTGCTGGCCGTGCTGGCCGGCGCGGTGGGCTGGGCCATGGCGATGATCACCATCCGCCGCATGGGCGAGCAGGGCGAGAGCGGCGCCGCCATCGTGCTGTGGTTCGCCATCGGCGGCGCGATCGTGGGCGCCGCCGCGGCCATCCCGGGCTGGGTCTGGCCGACGCCCACGCAATGGGCGCTGCTGGCCGCGGTCGGGCTGGTCTCGGCCCTGGCGCAGCTCTTCATGACGGCGGCCTATCGCAGCGGCGAGACCACGCTGATCGCGCCCTTCGAATATTCCGGCATCCTCTGGACCATGAGCTTCGGCATGCTGATCTGGGGCGAGATGCCGCAGGGCTGGGATTTCGCCGGCATCGCCGTGCTGGTCGCCTCGGGCCTCTACATCTGGCACCGCGAAGTCCGCCTCGGCCTGAAGCGTTAGTTTTTCGGGCTGCCGCCGTCTTGTGGGGCGGCGGGGCGCTACACCGGGCTCGGCGGGGCGGTTTTGAGCGCGAAGCCCAGATGCCGCGCCTGTCCTGCCCGTGTCAGCGCCTTCCGCAACGCGGGGCCGGAGCGAAGGCTGCCCCTGCAGCACCTCCCCTCCCGGCCCTGACCGGCAGCGGACAGATCAACGGATCTGGGTGAGGAAGGTGGCGACGGCGTGCTGCATCTCGCCGGTCTGGCGGCCGAGCGCGCCGGCGGCGCCGGTCAGCTGTCCGGCGACGGCCTGGGTCTCGTCGGCGCCGCGGGTCAGGCCGGCGGCCAGCTCGCTGACCTGGCGGTTGCCGGCGGCGGCCTGCTGCACATGGGCGGCGATCTGCCGGGTGGTCTGGCCCTGCTCCTCCACCGCAGCGGCGATGGCGCTGGCGACGCGGCTGACCTGGTCGATGCTGCGGGTGATCGCCTCGATCGCCTGCACGGCTTCCTGGGTCGCCGCCTGCACCTGGCCGATCTGGGCGCCGATCTCCTCGGTGGCGCGGGCGGTCTGGCTGGCCAGCGTCTTCACCTCGGAGGCGACGACGGCGAAGCCCTTGCCGGCCTCCCCGGCCCGCGCCGCCTCGATCGTGGCGTTGAGCGCCAGCAGGTTGGTCTGGCCGGCGATGCTGCTGATCAGCCCGACCACGTCGTCGATGCGGCGGGCGCCATCCGCCAGCGCCTGCACCACGCCATCGGTGCGGCGCGCCTCGGCCACCGCCTGGCCGGTCAGCTGGGCGGAATGCGCCACCTGGCGGCGGATCTCGGCCACCGAGGCGGAGAGCTGCTCGGTGGCGCTGGCGACATTCTGCACCGTGCCATTGGCGCCCTCGGCCAGCCCGGCCAGGCTGCGGCAGGATTCGGTCATGCGCCCGGCGGTGCCCGACATCGCCTGCACCGCCTGGTCCAGCGCGGCGGCGGAGCTGCCGACACCGGCGACGACATGGCTCACCTGGCTCTCGAAGCTGCCGGCCAGGCGGTCCATCACGGCGCGCTTGCTGGCGGCCTCGGCCGCCGCATAGCTCTCCAGCAGCACTTCGAGGTCGAGCCAGGCGATCTTCACCAGCGCCTCGCGCAGCCGCTCGGCGCGGCGGCGTGCGGCACCGCGGCGCAGCCAGGCCAGGGGGCCACGCGGCGCGGCGGCCTCGGCCAGCAGCCCGGCCACGGCGCGGGCCACGGTGGCGTGGCAGATGGCCACCGCGTAGCCGGGCACGCCATGGCGGTAGAAGGCATCGGCCAGCGCCCGGGCGGAGGCGGTGAAGCCCTCGCCGATCTCGCCGCCGGCCAGCCGCGTCCAATGCGCCAGCCGCACCCGGTGCACCTCGGGCCGGGTCAGCGCCGCCTGGATCTCCGGCCAGGCGTCGAAGCGGCCATGCAGGGATTCGAGCAGGGCGGGCAGGCGCTGCCGGATCAGGCCGGCCTGGCCGCGCAGCAGGTCGAGCTCGGCATCGCCGAGCTGAAAGGCCGCCAGCAGGGCGTGGCGAGCCTTGGGGGTATCCATGGGTGGGGTCCGTCAGGGCGGGGGGCGAGGGGGCCGGATCTTCCAGCCGGAGCCAAAAGCCGCCGCCCCCCGGCGAGTTGCAGTCCGAGGGGCGAGGCGGCGCGCCTCTTTAACGATTCTTGCAGATTATGGGAGAGAAATTTCCGATTCCGCCCCGTCCCAGCGCTTGGCGAACCACAGCCGGTCATGCCCGGCCGGGCGGCCGCGCAGCCGGCCGATCTCCGCATAGCCCTGGGCGCGGTAGAATTCCGGCGCCTGGAAGCTGCTGGTGTAGAGATGCGCCCCCACGGCGCCGAGGGCGCGGGCCCGTTCCTCGGCCGCGGCCAGCATGCGGCGGCCGATGCCCTGGCCGCGCAGCGCCTCATCCACCCAGAACTTGTCGACGAACAGCCAGTCCAGCGTGACGTCGCCGATCAGCCCGGCGCGGATCCGCCCCCCGGCGTCGCGCCAGACCAGCGAGACGGGCGGGCCGCCGGCGCTGTCCGGCCGCGCCGGCAGGGCGCTAGCGCGGTGCGCGGCCAGGCCCGCGCGCACCGCCGCCGCCTCCGGCCCGGCATTGTCGGCGATGAATTCGAAGCGATCCGCCAGCATCACCCGCCGAACCGCCCCCAGCCGGCGACGATGACGGTGAGAAGGCCGAGCGCCAGATTGGCCTGGATCAGCTGCCGCACCTTGTCCGCCGACGCCGCCGCGCCGGCCGTGTCGCCCGCCGCCAGCGCCGCGCGCATGCCCTTCCACGGGCCGAAGAACACCGCCAGGAACACCGCCGACATCAGCAGCCCGGTCAGGTGCATGGTGTGGATGTGCCAGCCGGCGCCGCGGAAGCCGCCATACCAGCCGAACAGCAGCGCATAGCCGCTGGCCAGCATCACCGGCATGGCGTGCCAGACCAGCAGGAAGAAGCGGCGATGCGCCGCCTGCGTCACCGCCAGGCGCTGCGGGCCCGGCAGCTCGGCCAGGGCCGGGCGCAGCACCAGCATGCCGAAGGCCATGCCCCCCACCCACAGCACCGCGAACACCAAGTGCAGCACATAGACCAGCGTCATTCCGTCACTCCTTGAAGGTGCCCGGGGCTTGGGGCTTGGGGCCCAGCCCCGGGGGGCAGTCAGGGTGGATTCAGGACCCGGCCGGGCCCAGGGATTCCTCGATGGCGCGCAGCACCGCCCGCGCCTCGGCCGCGGCGCTGCCGCGCGGCGCCGTCTCCGCCACGCCAAGCCCCAGGGCGAAGGCGCTGGCGAAGGCCGCCCGGTTGCCGAAGCCGTATTCCAGCAGCGGCAACCCGCGCCGCTGCAGCTCGGCCACGATCTCCTCGCGCAGCCTGCCATTCGGCGGCACGCGGTTCAGCAGCAGCCGCACCGGGCGCTTCTCCTCGGCCGCCACCGCCAGCGTCGCCTCCATCGCCCAGAGATCGGCGGCGGAGGGCTGCAGCGGCACCAGCACCAGATCGGCGGCGCGGATGGCGATTCGCGCATCGCTGTCGGCATGTGGCGGCGTGTCGATCAGCAGCGTGTCATGCGCGCCGCGCAGCCGCTCCAGCGTGGCCGGCATGCGCCAGCCCGACACGGCGGCGAATTCCAGCGGCCGGGCCTGGGCCTGGCCGGCGCGCAGGCCGTGCCAGCGCGCCAGGCTCTGCTGCGGGTCGCTGTCCAGCAGCGCCACGCGCTGGCCCTGCACCGCCAGGCTGGTGGCCAGCGTCGCCGCCACCGTGGACTTGCCCGCGCCGCCCTTGCGCTGCGCCACCGTCACCACGAAGGCCATGCCTTGCCCCTTCCTGCCTGTCGCCCCGCCGCCTGCCGCACCGCATCCCGGGCCCATCCTGCCCTGCGCCGGCCGATCCGGCCAGGGCGCAGAGGACCCGCCGGCGGAAGGGTGACCGGCGGTGGCATGGACGCCGGCCGGCCGCGACCCCACACTCAGGGGGAACGGCCACCGAGACGGAGGAACGCCATGAGCGTCGCCGACATTCCCCCCCGCGCCACCTGGGACGCGCTGAAGAGCGACCCCGAGGCGGTGCTGATCGATGTGCGCACCGATGCCGAATGGAATTTCGTCGGCCTGCCCGACCTGGCCGAGGCCGGCAAGCAGCCGGTGCTGATCCCCTGGCAGGTCTATCCCAGCATGCAGGTGAACGGCGCCTTCGCCGAGCATCTGCGCAAGGCCGGCGTCACCCCGCTGCACAAGCTGTATTTCCTCTGCCGCTCCGGCGCGCGCAGCCTGGCCGCGGCCCAGGCCGCCCAGGCCGCGGGCTACGCCAATGCCTACAACATCGCCGATGGCTTCGAAGGCCCGCCCGACGCCGAGGGCCATCGCGGCCAGGTCGCCGGCTGGAAAGCCGAAGGCCTCCCCTGGCGCCAGCGCTAGTTTTTTTTCGGGCTGCCGCCGTCCCGTGGAGAGGCGGGACGCTTGGTCGGGCGGCCGCCGTCTTGTGGAGAGGTGGGGCGCTTTTCCGGGCTGCCGCCGTCTCGTGGAGCGGCGGGACTCTTCGGGGATTGCCGCCGTCGGGTGGAGAGGTGCGCTTCTGGTCCGGGCGGCCGCTCTGCGAAGCGGGGCGCTTTTCCGGTGTGCGGCCGCCTCGCGGAGAAGCGGGGCGCGGTGAAGGCGCGCGGTTGCGGGGGAGCGGGGCTTCGCTCTCCCGGAACCCTCGGGCCTGACGCCTCAGCCGGCGGCGCGCGCCTTGCGGGTCGCCGCCGCCTTCTTCGCGCTGGCCGAGCGGGCGGCGGCCGGCCGGCTGGCCGAGGCCGCGCCGCCCTTGCGCCCGCCGCGATGCGACGCCGCATTGCTGTCCGGCGTGCCGCGGCCGGAGCCGCTCTGCTTGCCGCCGCCGGTATCCTTGTTCACCGTCGCCCAGGCGCGGCGCTCGGCCTCCGCCTCGGGCACGCCGCGCGCCTCGTAGCTTTCCTCGATATGCTCGGCCTTGCGCTTCTGCTTGTCGGTATAGGCGGATTTGTCGCCGCGGGGCATGCCGGCCTCCTCCTGGCTGGGACTGACCGGAAAACCGGTCAGGCCGGGGGAGGGTTGCCACCATCACCGCCGGCGCCGCCGCAGGGCGCGCGCCGCCCGGCTGCTCCCGGGCCATGCTCCGCGGGCCCCGGGGCCGGGAGGAGGGCAGGGCCGCCGCGCCGGGCGGCCCCGCATCATGGGGCGGCCGGGCCGCCTCAGCTGCAGCGCGGCTCGTGCGGGGTCGGGTCGTAGCCGGGCAGGCCGGGCACGCCATAGCCGGGGAAGACGGTGTTCTCGGCGTCATCCGCCGCCGGGCGCACGCCGAACCACTTCTCCGACAGGGCGGCGATGGTGCCGTCCTTCTTCATGCATTCCAGCACATTCTCGACCTGGTTGCGCAGCTCGGCATTGTCGCGGCGGAAGGGCGCGGCCCAGTGCGCGCGGGTCTCCTTGATGGTGTAGTCCGCCACCAGCAGCGGCGTGCGCGTCGCGGCGTAGCGGATGCCGGTGTTGCCGCCGAGGGTGGCGAAGGCGCGCCCCGCCACCACGGCCTGCACCGCATCCGGCTGGCTGTCGAAGGTCTGCACGGTGAAGCCCATGGCGGCGGCGTTGCGCTGCGCCCAGGCGTCATAGGCCGAGCCCTTGTTCACCGCGATGGTCTTGCCGCGGATATCCTCCAGCGAGCGGATCGGCGCCGAGCCGCGGCGGATGCCGAACTGGAACTCGGTGTAGAGATAGCCCTCGGTGAAAAGCAGGTTCTCGGCGCGCTCCGGCGTCACCGTCACCGGCGCGGCCAGGAAGTCGTAGCGCCCGGCATTCAGCGCCGGCACCAGGCCGGAGAAGCTGGCGCTGTCGATGGTGATCGGCCGGCCGAGACGCTTCGCCACCTCGGTGAACAGATCGACATTGAAGCCCTGCACGCCGCCATCCAGCTTGGGGAAGGCATGCGGGGCGAAGGTGCCGTCCACGGCGGTGCGCAGCGGCTGCTGCGCCTGCGCCCCCGCTGCCGCGAAAGCGAGCGGCACGGCGCAGAACAGGGCAAGGGCGAAGGAACGCATCGGCAAGAGACTCCCTGGCGGCCCGATATCGGCCGGAATGGCGTCCGGACCTGCAAGAAGCGTGCAAGGATGCGCGGCCCAGGCCAAGGGTGCCGCGCCGCGCCCCGCATGGCGCCTTTGCTGACGGGGCCGTGAGCAGGGCGGGCAGGGCCGCGTCGCGCGGGGCGTATCGCGTGGGCGGTACCGGTTGGACGATCGCGCGGCGTGGCGCCCGCCGGGCGTCTCGCCATCCCACCCGGGGCAGGATCGGCCGCGCCGCCCTGGCCGGTCATCGGAAAAGGGGCGGGCCCGCGCGGACCCGCCCCCTGAAACAGCCCGCCGGCCGATCCTGCGGCGCCCCGCTCCCGGCCCGGTCGCCCGGAGGAATCAGGCCGCCTGGCTGGCCATCTCCGGATAGAGGGAGAGCAGCCCTTCCTCGGAGGCGGCGCAGCGGCCGCGCTCGGTGATCAGCCCGGTGACCAGGCGGGCCGGCGTCACGTCGAAGGCCGGGTTGGCGCCGGCGCTGCCGGGGGCGGCGGTGCGCACCGTCTCGATGCGGCCATCCCAGGTCTGGCCGGTGGTCTCCAGCACCTCGCGCGCGTCGCGCTCCTCGATCGGGATCTCGCGCACCCCGTCGCGCACGCTCATATCCAGCGTCGAATGCGGCAGGCCGACCCAGAAGGGCACGTTGTTGTCATGCGCCGCCAGCGCCTTCAGATAGGTGCCGATCTTGTTGGCCACATCGCCCTGGCGCGTCACCCGGTCGGTGCCGACCAGCACGATATCCACCTGGCCATGCTGCATCAGATGCCCGCCGGCATTGTCGGCCACCACCGTGTGCGGCACGCCATGCTTGCCCAGCTCCCAGGCCGTCAGCGCCGAGCCCTGGTTGCGCGGCCGCGTCTCATCCACCCAGACATGCACCGGGATGCCGGCATCATGCGCCTGGTAGATGACCGAGAGCGCGGTGCCGTAATCGACCGTCGCGATCCAGCCGGTGTTGCAATGGGTCAGGATGTTGACCGGCTGGCCCGGCTTGCGCGCGGCGATCTCCTGGATCAGCGGCAGCCCGTGCTGGCCGATGCGGCGGCAGGTCTCGACATCATCCTCGGCGATCTCGGCGGCGGCGGCATAGGCCGCGGCGGCGCGCTGCTCGGGCGCCACCGGGCGCAGCGCCCGCAGCATGCGGTCCAGCGCCCAGCGCAGATTGATGGCGGTCGGCCGGGTGCGGCCCAGCATCGCCGCCACGCTCTCCAGCGCCGCATCCGAGGCATCGCGCCGCAGGGCCAGCCCCAGCCCATAGGCGGCGACCGCCCCGATCAGCGGCGCGCCGCGCACCTGCATCGACTTGATGGCGTGCGCGACCTGCTTCTCCTCGGTGAGGCGCAGGATCTCGACCGTCCAAGGCAGCCGGGTCTGGTCGAGGATGCGGACCGACCAGCCATCCTCCGGGTCCACCCAGACGCTGCGATAGGGAACGCCATCAATCTTCATCGAGGTAAGGCTCCGTCCGGGGTTGGCCGCGCGCGGGCGGGTTCAAGCATCGCGAGCGACGCATATAGTCGCATCCGGACCCCGGCGTCATGCGATGCGCGGGGGAGAGCCCCGCGCCGCCTGTCGGCCGGGGCATGGCCCGCCCGGAGAACCACCCCGCATGCGCCTGAGCTTCACCGTCGACGCGCCGCGGCGCCGCATCCTGCTGCTGGCGCTGCTCGGCCTGGTCCAGGGCCTGGCGCTGTGGTGGCTGGCCCGGCAGGCGCGGCCGGAGCAATGGCCCTTCCCGCTGAACTCGCCGGCGCTGTTCGCCTGGATCACGCTGGTGGCGGGGCTGCTGCCGCCGCTGGTGATGCTGGGCCTCGGCCATTGGCGCGGCCGGGTGCTGGCCCTCTGGATGGTGGCGGCGGCGGCGCTGCTGGCGGTGATGGCCTGGTTCGAGACGGCGCTGTTCGGCACCGAGCTGCCGGACCGGCTGCTGCCGCAGGCGGGTCTGGCGCTGCTGGCGCTGCACTGGCTGCTGGGGGCGGGGCTGGCGCGGCCCGGCCCGGAGGGCGGCCGCTTCTGGCCCAGCTATCCGGCGCTGTATCACGAGCATGGCCAGCTCGCCCTGCGGATCGGCCGCTCGGTGCTGTTCCTGCTGGTGTTCTGGCTGGTGCTGATCGCCGGGGCGCAGCTTTTCGTGCTGATCGGGCTGGAGGGCCTGTGGCGGCTGCTGCGGCGCGACCTGTTCACCTGGCCGCTGTCCGGGCTGATCCTGGGCGCGGCGCTGGCGGCGCTGCCGGCGGGCGAGCCGCCGCGCATGGCGCAGCTCGGCTGGCTGACGCCGATGCTGGCCGGGCTGGTCGCGCTGTTCCTGCTGGCGCTGCCCGTCACCGGGCTGCAGCCGCTCTGGGACACCGGCTTCGCCGCCGCCGGGCTGCTCGGCGCGGCGCTGCTGATGGCCTCCCTGGTCAATGCGGTGCATGAGGATGGGCAGCTCCGCCCGCCGGCGCTGCTGCGCGCTTCGGCGCGGCTCGGCGCGCTGGTGCTGCCGGCGCTGGCCGGGCTCGGCCTGCTGGCGCTGTGGCTGCGGCTGCAGCAGCACGGGCTGACGCCGGATCGCGTGCTGGGGCTGGTCGCCGCCGGCTACGCCGCCCTGGTCTCGCTGGGCTATTTCTGGGCGGCGCTGCGGCCGCGCATGGCGCCGATCGGCACCGTCAACACCGCGGCGCTGCTGCTTGGCGCGCTGCTGCTGGTGCTGCTGGCGACGCCGCTGCTCTCGCCCGAGCGGATCAGCCTGCGCAACCAGCTGGCGCGGCTGGAGAGCGGGGCGGTGGCGCCGGAAGATTTCGATCTCGGCCTGCTGCGGCGCAAGCTGGGCCGGCCCGGCCAGGCGCTGCTGGCCACGCCGCGCTTCGCCGAGATCGCCACCCTGCAGCGCAACCAGCGGAGCAGGGCCGACCAGCCGCTGGAGCCGGTGCTGTGGCCCGAGGGCGCCGCCATGCCCGCCGGCCTGGCCGAGGCCGCCGAGCGCACGCTGCGCCGCCGCTGCCGGGTGGACCAGTGCCATGTGCGGCTGATCGACCTCGATGGCGATGGCGCGGTCGAGGCGCTGATCGGCGACAACACGCCGGAGGTCTGGGGCCAGCGCGACGGGCGCTGGCAGCTGGTCGCCCGGCTGCGCTCCTGCGGTGTGGAGGCGGATGCGCTGCAGCTGCCGGTCATCGCGCTGCGGCCCTCGCCCTGGCCGGAGCTGGTGCTGCCGGATGGACGGCGCCTCTGGGTCGAACCGGTGGGCTGCCCCTGAGGCGCGCCGCCTCAGATCCGCTGGTGCAGCGCGCAGACCAGGGTGAAGAGGCGGCGGGAGGTCTCGAAATCCAGCGCCACGCGGCCTTCCAGCCGCTGGCAGAGCAGCTCGGCGCCTTCGTTGTGCAGGCCGCGGCGGCCCATATCGATCGCCTGGATGCGGGCTTCCGAGCCGCCCTCGGTCACCGCCTGCTCATGGCTCGCCACCACCAGGTGGTAATCCTTGATCAGCCGGCGGAACGGGCCGAGGGCGAGCGCGATCAGCCGCAGCGGCGCCTCGGCCGCGTCGCGGATGTCGAAGACCAGCCTGCCGTCGCGGATCTCCAGATGCAGCGCATAGGGGCCGGGCGGCAGGCCCTGCGGGTCGAAGCTGTTGCTGGCCAGCAGGTCGGCCACCGCCTGGGCGCGGTCGGCCTCGGCATAGGGGTTGGGCAGCGGCGCGCCGCCATCCGGCAGCGCGATGCTGATCAGCCTCTGGTCAGCCATCGCGCCGGGCCGGGGCCAGGGGGCGGGGGCTGGCGCGAGGCGGGGCCGGCGGCGCCTCCGCCTGGGGGTCTTCCATCAGGCCCAGGCGCAGCATCAGCCCGACCGTCGCCCCCTTGATCGGCCGCAGCATCAGGGTGGAGATCAGCGCGAAGAGCGGCAGCCACACCGCCATGTGCAGCCACATCGGCGGCTCATAGGCCTTCTCCACCCAGAAGATCACCGGCACCAGCAGATGGCCGACGATGAAGATGGTGAAATAGGGCGGCGCGTCATCGGCGCGCAGCCGGCCGAGCGGGGTGTGGCAATGGGCGCATTCCGGCACCACGCGCAGGAAGCCCTGGAAGACGGGCCCCTCGCCGCAGACCGGGCAGCGGTTGCGGGCGCCGCGGGCGAGCAGGGTGGTCATCGGCGGCAGGGGAGGGGGCGGCTCCGCGGCGCGGGCGGGCTCCCAGCGCGCGGGCTGGCTGTCCATCATCGTCATCCTGGCTGTTGTCGTTGTTCCGGCCCGCGCCTTTCCTGGCCCGGTGCCGGCTCCTCCGTGTGCAGCGCAATATCCGCATGTCCGGCTGCGCCGATCAAGAGAAGCCTGGGCGCGGAGGGGGCGCCCGTCTTGCCGGGGCGGCATGGCGCGGCGATGCTGGGCAGATGGGCAAGCGCATCCTGGTCATCAACCCGAATTCCTCGCAGAGCTGCACCGACGGCATCGCCGAAAGCCTGCGGGCCTTCGCCGCCCCGGGGCGGCCGGTCTTCGAGACGGTCTCCCTGCCCGGCGGGCCGCCGGCCATCGCCTCCTGGCGCGACTGGTACGGGGTGGCCGAGCCGCTCTGCCGCCTGGTCGAGACCAGCCCGGCCGATGCCTATATCCTGGCCTGCGTCTCCGACCCCGGGCTGGAGGCGGTGCGCAGCGTCACGCCGAAGCCGGTCTTCGGCCCGTTCCGCAGCGCGGTTGCCGCCGCCCTGGCGCGGGCCGAGCGGTTCGGGGTGATCGCCTTTGTCGACGCCTCCAAGGCGCGGCAGCGTCGGGCCCTGCAGGCGATGGGGGCGGAGGCGCGGCTGGCCGCCAGCATCGCGCTGAACCTGCCGATGGAGGTGCTGACCGACCCGATGGCCGCGCGCGGCGCGCTGTGCGACACGGCGCGCGCCCTGGTGGCCGAAGGGGCGGAGGTGGTGATCCTGGGCTGCGCCGGCATGGCCGGCCACCGCGCGGCGGTGGAGGACGCGGCCGGCGTGCCGGTGATCGAGCCCTGCCAGGCCGCGGCGGCGCAGGCGCTGCTGGCGCTGGCCTGACAGGGGTCGGGCGGGGAGACCCCGCCCGCCGCCCGGTTCAGGCGGGGCGTGCCGCGTGGCTCAGCCGAGGCGTGCCGCGTGGCTCAGGCGGCGCGTGCCGCGCCTGGCTCAATCATCATCATCATCATCCCGCTCCCGCCGGCGGCGCCAGCGGCGGCGGCGGTCATCATCGTCATCATCGTCGTCGTCATCATCGTCGCGGTCGCGCCGCCAGCGGGCCTGGCGGCGGCGCTCCTCCTCGCGCCAGCGCCAGGCATCGTGCCAGGGGTCGCGCCAGCCCTCGCGCAGGCCCTGGCCCCAGCGGGGACCGTCATCATCGGCGCGGGCGGCGCCGGCCAGGCCCAGCGTGCCGAGCAGCGCCAGGCCCAGGCCACGGGCGAAGAAGCGGCGGGTGGAATGGGACATGCATCACCTCCACCCGCAGAATCGCCCCAGCCTGCGGCAGGGTTGCGGCGGGCCGCGCCGCAATTCCGCCGCCGGCCGGCAACGCGCCTCAGCGCGAGGGCGTCCACTCCGCCGGCGCCTCGCTGCCCACCTGGCCGGTGATGCGGCCATAGGCCTCCGGGCGGCGATGGGCCGCGAAGTTGAAGATCGTCGTCCGGCCCAGCGTGCACTGGTCCAGATTGCAGTCGGCGACGATCAGCTCGTCATCCCATGTCGTGGCCTGGGCCACGATCTCGCCCTGCGGGTTGACGATGATGGAATGGCCGAACAGCTCGCACCCATCCTCGACGCCCGCCTTGGCGACGCCGGCGGCGAAGCAGGCATTCTGGTAGCAGCCGGCGCGGATCGACAGATGGCTGTGCTCGACGCGCAGGTGATGCGCCTCGAAGCCCTTGGCGTCCTGGTTGATCGAGGGGGTGTTGTAGCCCAGCATCACCAGCTCGACCTGCTGCAGGCCGAGCTCGCGCCAGGCCTCCGGCCAGCGGCGGTCATTGCAGATCAGCATGCCGATATTCACCGGACCGGCCTGGCCGATCGGCGCCCGCACCACCGGGAAGCCCAGATTGCCGACCTCGAAATAGCGCTTCTCCAGATGCTGCACCTTGCGCTTCGGGTCGAATTCGCGATGCCCGGGCAGATGCACCTTGCGGTATTTCAGCACCACCTCGCCATTCGGGTGGACATAGACGGCGGTGTTGAAATGGCGCTTGCGCACCACGCCGGTCTCATCCGCCTCATGCGCGATCTCGGCATAGCCGAGATGGAAGCCGATATTGAACTTGCGCGCGGCCTCGAACAGCGGCGCCGTCTCGTTGGAGGGCAGGCTCTGCTCGTACCAATGGTCGGCGTTGTTGATGTCCTCCTCATACCAGCGCGGGAAGAAGGTGGTCAGCGCCAGCTCGGGGAAGACGACGACCTCGGCGCCGCGCTTATGGGCGGTCTCCATCAGCCGCACCATGCGGCCCGTGACGACATCGCGCCCCTCGGCCTTCTGGATGGGGCCGAGCTGCGCGGCGGCGAGGGTCAGGCGACGGGACATTTTTTTCGGTCTCTCCAGGCGGGTCGTTCAGTTGGTCGCGGGCGGCATCGGGTCGATGAAATCGGCCGCGTATTCCTCCTGGACCTCGGAGACGGCGCGCAGGAAGGCGTCGTCCCAGGCATCCTCCAGCGCATCCACCAGGGCATGCGCTGCCGCTTCCGTGCGCAGCACGGCCAGGCGCTCGCCACCGGCGATCCAGACGGCAAAGGCGCCGTCGCGTTCCTCACGCACTTCGAACATCAGCCATCTCCTTGCCGGGGCCGCCAGGCCGGCGGCGGGACGGGGTGCGGGGTGGGCGGGGCGGCGCCCGGCGCCGCCTCCGTCCCGGTCTCCGCCTCCAGCTCCCGATCCGGCTCCGGGGCGGTGTCGTGGTCCAGGGACCGTGGCGTAAGCAAGCGATAGGCCAGCCGCCCCGCCAGCAGCGCGAAGATCCCGCCGCCCAGCGCCAGCATCAGGCTGGTGCCGGGGCCGGTCAGCCAGACCCACAGCGCCAGCGCCGCCAGCCCGGTTCCGGCCACCAGCGCGGCGCGCATCAGCCGAGCGCGCTGTCGCGGTGCTGGCGCGGCACGAAACGGCCCTGGCCGGGGCGGGCCAGCACCGCGCTGCCATCCCACACGCAGGCGCCGCGCAGGAAGGTGGCGGCGACGCGCCCGGTCATCTTCCGCCCGTGATAGGGCGACCAGCGCGCATCCGGCCGGTCCTGGATGGTGGATTCGTCGAACAGATACTCGCCCTCCTCCATCACCAGGAAATCGGCGTCGGAGCCGAGGCGGATGGCGCCCTTCTTCGGGAACAGCCCGTGATAGCGCGCGGTGTTCTCGGCGCAGTACTTTGCCATCAGGGTCAGCGGCAGGCCGCGCTCGCGCAGCAGGCTGAACATCAGCGGCGCGAAGGATTGCAGCCCGGTCAGCCCGGCGCCGCAGGCGAAGATGTCGTCGCCGAGCTTCTTCTCGCGCTGCCAGGGCGCGTGGTCGGTCGAGACATAGGCGATCTTGCCGGCGGCGAAGGCCGCCCACATGCGCTCCACCTCCTCCGCCGTGCGGAAGGGCGGGTTGCACTTGCCGAAGCCCTTGAGGCGGACCAGGTCCTCCTCGGTCATGCAGAGATACTGGATGCAGGCCTCGCCGCTGGCCTTGGCGCCCATGGCGCGGAAGCTCTCGGCGATGTCGAAGCCGCGGGCGACCGAGGAATGCGCGATATGCACATGCGCCCCCGTCTCCAGCCCGATCTCGAAGATCTCGAGATCGGCCATGGTCTCGGCCAAAGGCGGGCGGGTGCGGGCATGCATGATCGGGTCGACGCGCCCCGTCGCCTTGGCCTCGGCGGTCAGCCGCTCGACCAGCTCCTGATCCTCATTGTGCACCGCGACCATGAGACCGGTTTTGGCGATCTCGGCGAAGGCCGCGACCATGGTCGGGTGGTCGATGCGCGGGAAACGCACCGCGTCATACTCATAGGTGGAGAGCTTGAAGGCCGAGGCGCCGGCCTCGGCGAGGCCCGCGATCTCGTCGACTCCGCCGCTCTTGCGGATGGTGGCGTAGAGCGCGACATCGACATGCGATAGCTGGTGCACCGCCTCCACCTTCTCCTGGAAGATGGCGGCGGAGGTCACGGCGCGCGGCACGTCATAGGGCATGTCGCAGATGGTGGTGACGCCGCCGGCGGCGGCCGACATGCTGGCGCCCTCAATGCCCGGCCAGCCGATGGCGCTGCCGGTGTGCATGTGACCGTCCACCAGCCCCGGCAGGATATAGCGTCCGGAGAAATCATCGACCGCGGCGGCGGGCGGCAGCTCGCCCTCGCCGATCGCCGCGATGCTCTCCCCGCGCACCGCGACATAGCCATCCTGCAGGATGCCGTCGGGCAGCACGAGGTTGCCGCGCAGCACGCGGTCATAGGGAAGCGGCATGGGCAGAGGCTCCGTTCTGGCGAAGGAGGGCGAGACTAGGCCCCGTCTCCTCCTTTGTCAGCCCAGGGGCCCTGTTCCTTTCCCGGGCGGTGCCGGTTCCAGTCTCAGGGAGAGATCACCATGCAGGGCCCGCGCAACGCGCCGCAGGCCTGGCGCGCGCTGGCGGCGGACAGGCCGGTGACGCGCGCCCGCCAGTAGGTGCGGCCATTGACGCGCACGCGCTCCACCTCGCCCTGGCCGGCGGCGGCGTGGTGGCCCCGGCTGGCGGCGCGGTTGGCGGCGCTGCGGGCGGTGGCCTGGTCGCCGAAGGCGCCGACCTGGATCGCCCAGGCGCCGCGCTGCGAGCCGGGCGCGCGGGCGGCGGCGCGGCGCGGCTCGGGCCGCGCCGCAGCCCGCGGCTGCGGCGGCGGCACGGCGCGGGCGCGCGGCAAGGCCGGGGCGATGGCGGCGGCCTGCGCCGCCCCCACCAGACGCGGGCCGGCGGGCAGCGGCGCGCCGGCGCGCCCGGCCACCATCATGTCGCTGCCGCGCCCGCGCTCCTGGAAGCCGCGATCGAGCAGCGCCATCACATGGTCGTCGCGCTCGCGGCTGGTGGCGCCGCCGAAGACCACGACGATCAGCCGCACCCCGCCGCGCTCGGCGCTGGAGGCCAGGTTGAAGCCGCTGGCGCGGATGAAGCCGGTCTTCAGCCCGTCGGCGCCGTCATACTCGTCCAGCACGCGGTTGTGGCCGCGGATGGTCTGGCCGCGCCAGCTGAAGCTGCGCGCGTTGAAATAGGCATAGTGCTGCGGGAAGTGGCGGATCAGCGCGCGGCTGAGCAGCGCCATGTCGCGCGCCGTCGTCACCTGGTTGGCATCCGGCAGGCCGGAGGCGTTGCGGAAGCTGGTATCGCGCATGCCGAGCGACTGGGCGCGCCGCGTCATCATGCGGCCGAACTGCACCTCGCTGCCGCCGATATACTCGGCGACGGCGGCGGCGACGTCATTGGCGGATTTCGTCACCAGCGCCAGGATGGCGTCGCGCGCGCTGATGCTGCTGCCCGGCTTCAGCCCGAGCTTGGAGGGTTCCTGCCCCGCCGCGTGGCGCGAGACGGGGATGCGGGTCGCCAGCGTCATGCGGCCCTGCTGCATCGCCTCGAACATCATGTAGAGCGTCATCATCTTGGTCAGCGAGGCCGGGTAGCGCGAGGCGCCGGCATTGACCGAGATCAGCTCCTCGCCGGTCGCCGCATCCATGACGATGGCGGAGTAGCGCGCGCCGCCGATCTGCGCCGCCGTGGGCTGCGCGCCCATGGCCAGCAGCAGCAGCGCCAGCATGGGCAGCAAGGCGCGCCGCATGGCGCGCGCCGCGATATGTCCGATCCCCGGCATGGCGTCCCCCTCGTGCCGCGCGCCGCCCGGCGGGCGCGCGGCCTCACACTCCCCAACACAGGGCCCGGCCGGCATCCCGCCGCCGAAGCGGCGACGGGTTCCCCAGCGCGGCGGGGCCGGCTGCAACATGCCGACATCCAGCGTGAGAAGAAAGCGCTTATGCTCTGATTGGCCAAGAAAATTACGGCCAGTTCAGCTTGACGGAAGCGTGGCGGCGGGTGGGAAGACACGCTGCGCGACGCTGAGCGCCGCCGCCGCCGCCTCGCTCGGCCGCTCCTCATTCCAGGCCAGCGCCACGGCGACGGCCTGCACCGGCGCGCCGCCCGGCCCCTGCACGGCGCGGAAGACCACGCCCGGCGGATGGATGCGCGCCATGCCCGAGGAGACGAGCGCGATGCCGAGGCCCGAAGCCACGAAGCCCAGCTGCGCCATCGCCGAGCCCACCTCGCGCACGCCGCGCGGCTCGAATCCGGCGGCGCGGCAGGCGGCGACCAGCCCGTCGAAATAGGCCGGGCTGATCGAGCGCGGCAGGGTCAGCAGCGGCGCGCCGGCCAGCGCCGAGAGCGGCAGCGCGCCGGGCTGCTGCAGCAGCGCATGCCCCTCCGGCAGCGCCGCCACCAGGTGATCCTCGCCGAGCGGGCGCACCCGCAGCGGCGGCCGGTCGCGATCGAGGCGCAACAGGGCGAGGTCGACCTCGCCGCGGCGCAGCGCCTCCTGCGCGTCGACACTGTCCATCTCGCGCACCGCGATGGCGGAATCCGGCAGCGCCTCGCGCAGCGCGCGGACCAGGGGCGGCAGGTGGTCGAACAGGCCGGAGGTGACGCAGGCGATCGCCACCGGCGCGCCGCGCCCCTCGCGCAGCGCGCGCGCCAGCGCCTCCAGCGTGCCCGCATCGCGCGCCAGGCGGCGGGCCAGCGGCAGCAGCGCCTCGCCCTCGCGCGTCGGCCGGGCGCCCTTGCGCGTGCGCTCCAGCAGCCGCACGCCCAGCTCCGCCTCCAGCGCCTGGATCTGCGCGGTCAGCGGCGGCTGCGACAGGCCGAGCCGCGCGGCGGCGCGGCCGAAATGACCTTCCTCGGCGACGGCGAGGAAATGCCCGAGGCGGCGGAGGAGTCGGAAATCCATCGCGATACGGAAAAGCTATCGTGCCGCCCCGTCAATCGGAATGGACGATGGCGCGGGGGCGGCGCACAACAGCCGCGGTTTTCGGCAAACGGGAGAACGCCAGAGATGAAACTGCATCCGGTGAAGGTCCATCCCTCCAAGGCGCTGCTGCCGCGCGAGGAGCAGCTGGCCTGGAAGATCGCCGGCGTCGCCGCCGACAAGGTCGCGGTGCAGAAGCCGGTGGCGGAGATGATCATCAACCGCATCATCGACAATGCGGCGCGTGGCGATCGCGGCGATCAACCGCTCCGCCCCCACCTCGGCGCGCAGCATGGCGATGGGCCATCCGCGCCGCGGCGGCGCCACCATCTTCGGCCTGCCCGGCAGCAAGGGCTTCTCGCCGGAATGGGCGGCCTGGGCGAATGGCACGGCGGTGCGCGAGCTCGACATGCACGACACCTTCCTCGCCGCCGACTATTCGCATCCCGGCGACAACATCCCGCCCATCCTGGCGGTGGCGCAGACCATGGAGCGCTCGGGGCGCGACCTGATCCGCGGCCTGGCCACCGGCTACGAGATCCAGGTCGATCTGGTGCGCGCCATCTGCCTGCATGAGCACAAGGTGGACCATATCGCCCATCTCGGGCCCTCGGCGGCGGCGGGGATCGGCACGCTGCTCGGGCTGAAGCAGGAGGTGATCTACCAGGCGGTGCAGCAGGCGCTGCACACCACCATCACCTTCCGCCAGAGCCGCAAGGGCGAGATCTCCTCCTGGAAGGCCTTCGCCCCCGCCCATGCCGGCAAGCTGGCGGTCGAGGCGGTGGACCGCGCCATGCGCGGCGAGGGCGCGCCGAGCCCGATCTATGAGGGCGAGGATTCGGTCATCGCCTGGGTGCTCTCGGGGCGCAGCAACCGCTCGGACGTCTACGGCCCCACCTATTACAATGTGCCGCTGCCGGAGAAGGGCGAGGCCAAGCGCGCCATCCTCGACACCTATACCAAGGAGCATTCGGCCGAGTACCAGTCCCAGGCGCTGATCGACCTGGCCTTCCGCATGCGGGAGAAGATCGCCGACCAGGAGGCGATCGAGAAGATCATCCTGCACACCTCCCACCACACCCACTACGTCATCGGCACCGGGGCGAACGACCCGCAGAAGATGGACCCGAAGGCCAGCCGCGAGACGCTGGACCATTCCATCATGTACATCTTCGCCGTCGCCCTGCAGGACGGGTCCTGGCACCATGTCGACAGCTACGCGCCGAAGCGCGCCGGCCGGGCCGACACGGTGCGCCTCTGGCACAAGATCGAGACGCGCGAGGATCCGGAATGGACCCGCCGCTACCACTCGACCGACCCGGATGAGAAGGCGTTTGGCGCGCGGGTGGAGATCCTGTTCAAGGACGGCACCAGCCTGGTGGACGAGATGGCGGTGGCCAATGCCCATCCGCTGGGGGCGAAGCCCTTCGGCCGCGAGGACTATATCCGCAAGTTCCGCATCCTGACCGAGGGCATCCTGGCGCCGCGCGAGGTGGAGCGCTTCCTCGAGGTGGTGCAGGACCTGCCGCGGCTGCAGGCGGGCGAGCTGCACCTGCTGAACCCGGCCCTGCCGCGCGGCACGCTGGCCGAGGGCAAGCCGGGCATCTTCTGATGCGCGGCGGCGCGCCGCTCTGGCTGCGCGCCGGGCGGGCGGAGGATGCGCCGGCGCTGGCCGCCATCCATCGCCGCGCCCGGCAGGCGGCCCTGCCCGGGCTGCGCGAGGCGCATGCGCCGGAGGATGTGGCGCGCTGGATCGCCACCACCCTGATGCGCGAGCACCGGGTGGTGGTGGCCGGGCAGGGCGGCACCCTGCTCGGCTATATCGGCTTCGGCCACGATGCGCGGCACGGGCCGATGGTGCTGCATCTCTACCTGGCGCCGGAGCGGCGGGGGATGGGCATCGGGCGCCGCCTGCTGGCGGCGGCCGCGGCCGAACTCGGCCCGGCCCTCAGCCTCGTCTGCATCGCCCGCAACGCGGCGGCGTTGCGCTTCTACGCGCGGCAGGGTTTCCGCGTCATCGCCCGCGGCGACGGGCGCGACAGCGAGGAGGGCGAGCCCGAGCTGCTGCTGCACCGCGCGGCACCCCCCGGCGCCGCGCCCGACCACGAAACAGAACAGGGAAGACACTCCATGAGCGAAACCGAGCCCGACATCCGCAAGGGCCTGGTCGGCGTCGTTGCCGATGTCTCCGCCGTGTCCAAGGTGATGCCGGAGACCAACAGCCTGACCTATCGCGGCTATGCCGTGCAGGACCTGGCCGAGCAGTGCAGCTTCGAGGAGGTCGCCTATCTGCTGTGGAATGGCGAGCTGCCGGATGCCGCGCAGCTCGCCGCCTTCCGCGCCGAGGAGGCGGCCAACCGCGCCATCAGCCCGGCGCTGCACCAGGTGATCCAGGCCTTCCCGCATGACGCCCACCCGATGGACGCGATCCGCACCGCGGTCAGCTTCCTCGGCATGGAGGATCCGGAGAGCGCCGACACCACCGAGCCCGCCACGCGCCGCAAGGCGATGCGGCTGCTGGCGAAGATCCCGACCGCCATCGCCGCGGCGCATCGCGCCGCCAAGGGCCAGGCGCCGGTCGAGCCCGACCCGAAGCTGGGCTTCGCCGAGAATTTCTTCCACCTGGTGTTCGGCCGCGTGCCGCAGCCCGAGGTGGTGAAGGCCTTCGACGTCTCGCTGATCCTCTATGCCGAGCACGGCTTCAACGCCTCGACCTTCACCGCCCGCACCGTCACCAGCACGGGGGCCGACCTGCATGGCGCCATCACCGCCGGCATCGCCGCGCTGAAGGGGCCGCTGCATGGCGGCGCCAATGAGGCGGTGATGCACATGCTGGCCGAGATCGGCGAGCCGTCGAAGGCGCTGGCCTGGCTGGAGGGCAAGTTCGACCACAAGGCGCTGGTGATGGGCTTCGGCCACCGCGTCTACAAGAATGGCGACAGCCGCGTGCCCACCATGACGAAATACGCCGAGAAGATGGCCGAGGTGGTGGGCGACCGCCGCTGGATGGAGATGAGCCGCGTGCTGGCCGGCGCCATGCTGGAGCGGAAGAACATCCATCCGAACCTCGATTTCCCGGCCGGCCCCGCCTACCACCTGATGGGCTTCGACATCCCGCTCTTCACGCCGATCTTCGTCGCCAGCCGCATCACCGGCTGGGCGGCGCATGTCATCGAGCAGGCGGCGGACAACCGGCTCATCCGTCCGCTGTCGCACTACACCGGGGTGGCGCAGCGCGGCGTGCCGCCGATCGGCCAGCGCTGAGCGCTCCGCTTCAGACTCTCGAAAGGCGGCCTGGGCAACCAGCGCCGCCTTTTTGCTGTTTGCGCGCGGGAATGCGCGGCGTTTTGCAACGGCGGCACGCGGATTTCGTTGACAAGCAGATTGCGCGTGAAGATAGCGTGTTCCTCGCGCGCATCGGTTGAGCGCGATTCGCGGAACAGCCTGTCAAGGCGGGTTCGCGCATCGGAAGCGGTAGGGTGCGTCGCGGTTCGGAAGGACGGTCAAAGGAAGCATGGGCGGGCAGGCGGCAGGCGACGCAGCGCTCCCATCCCGGAGGACACGGCTTCCGCATCGCTGTTTTCATGAGTCGAACAGCATCATGGGACGAGAGGGGAGTTCGGAAGCAGCCGCTCCCCGCCGCGCATATCCGCCAGCCTGCATCGCGCGGAGCCGGCACGGCATCCATCTACGGGTAAGGAGATCCAGCACGTGAGCGACAGCAACGAGACCAGCCCGCCCCGGGCCCGCGCCATGGCGATGAGCAGCAGCACGCGCCGTGGCGGCGCGACGCGCAAGGCCAGCACGGCGGGCCGCAAGCCGGCCGCGACGAAGAGCGCGACCAAGGCCGCGGCGCCGAAGAAGGCCACCACGGCGAAGAAGCCGGCGGGCGCGAAGAAGGCGACCACCGCCAAACCCGCCGCGCCGAAGAAGGCCGCGTCGACCAAGACGGCTGCCGCCCGCAAGCCGGCCAGCACGCGCACCGCCAAGGCCGCCGCGCCGAAGAAGGCCGCGTCGACCAAGACGGCCGCCGCCCGCAAGCCGGCCAGCACGCGCACCACCAAGGCCGCCGCGCCGAAGAAGGCCGCGCCGACCAAGACGGCTGCCGCCCGCAAGCCGGCCAGCACGCGCACGGCCAAGGCCACCGCGCCGAAGAAGGCCGCGTCGACCAAGACGGCTGCCGCCCGCAAGCCGGCCAGCACGCGCACGGCCAAGGCGGCCGCGCCGAAGAAGGCCGCGTCGACGAAGACGGCTGCCGCCCGCAAGCCGGCCAGCACGCGCAGCGCCAAGGCCGCCGCGCCGAAGAAGGCCGCGTCGACGAAGACCGCCGCCCGCAAGCCGGCCAGCACGCGCACCACCAAGGCCGCCGCGCCGAAGAAGGCCGCGTCGACCAAGACGGCTGCCGCCCGCAAGCCGGCCAGCACGCGCACCGCCAAGGCCGCCGCGCCGAAGAAGGCCGCGTCGACGAAGACGGCTGCCGCCCGCAAGCCGGCCAGCACGCGTACGGCCAAGGCGGCCGCGCCGAAGAAGGCCGCCACGGCCAAGGCGACCACCGCCCGCAAGCCGGCGGCCGCCAAGACCGCCGCGCCGAAGAAGGCCGCGGCGCCGCGCAAGCCCGCCACGCGCCGCGCCAAGCCCGCCGCTGAGGCGGTGGTCGAGACGCCGGTGGCGCCGGCCGCCGAGGCCGCGCCGAAGCCTGCGCGCAAGCGCAGCGCGTCGCCGCGCCGCAAGCCCGCCGCCGCCCCGGTGCTGCCGCCGGTGGAGGCCGAGGAGGTGGAGGCCGAAGCCGTGCCCGCCGCGCCCTCGCCCGAGGCGCCGCTGGACAGCGCGGCCGACTGAGCCGGGCGCCGGACGCCCTGAAGATGGCGCCATCCCGCGAGGGGTGGCGCCTTTTTTCATGGCCGCGCGGCCAGAGAAGCGTCGCCGGTTTTTGTCCCCCGCCACCTTTGCCGCGCCGCCGCGCTGGCCTAGCTTCGCGGCGCGACGTCCGGGGGAAACACCATGTCCGAGAATCTGCACCGCATCCTGTATCTGAGCTACGCGCCGGAGGCGGTCTACGCCATGTGGCGCAAGGCGCTGCCCGAGGGCTGCGAGCTGCTGACGCTGACTGCCAATGACGATGCGGAGCGTGTGGCGAAGCTGGCCGAGGCCGATGCGGTGATCGTCGCCCCCGCCGTGCTGCGCCCCGAATGGGTGGCGCAGGCGCCCAGGCTGAAGCTGGTGCAGCACCAGGGCGTGGGCTGGCAGGGCGAGACGCCGATCCCCGAGCTGCGCGCGCGCGGTATCCGCCTGGCCATCAACCCCTCCGGCACCGCCGATGTGGTGAGCGAGCACGCGCTGGCGCTGATGTTCGCCTGCCTGCGGCACATCCCGCGCACCGATGCGGCGATGCGGCGCGGCGAATGGCTGGGCACGGCGCTGCGCACCGTCTCGCGCAATCTGCGCGGCCGCACGGTGGGCATTGTCGGCATGGGGCGCATCGGCTCGGCCGTCGCGGCGCTGCTGCAGCCCTTCAAGGTGCGCGGCCTGTATGTCGACCCCTACCAGAAGCTGCCCGAGGGGCTGGAGCTGGCGCTGGGCTTCCGCCGTGTCGAGCTGGACGAGCTGCTGCGGGAGTCGGAGGTCGTCACCCTGCATCTGCCGGCGACGGCGGAGACGCATCACCTGTTCAGCGACGCCACCTTCGCCAGGATGCGGCGCGACGCGGTGCTGATCAATTGCGCCCGCGGCGCGGTGGTGGATGAGGAAGCGCTGGCCCGCGCGCTGAAGGGCGGCACCATCCGCGCCGCCGGCATCGACGTGTTCGAGCCGGAGCCGCCGCGCCCGGACAACCCGCTCTTCGCGCTCGACAATGTGGTGCTGACGCCGCATGTGGCGGCCGGCACGCTGGACGCCATGCAGGCCAAGGTCGATGGCGCCACCGCCAATATCGGCCGCTTCTTCCGCGGCGAGGCGCTGCAGGACGAGATCGACCTGCAGGCGCCCTGAGCCTGGCGCGGCGCGCAGCCATGTGTTGTGCGCCGCGAAACTCCAGCCTGGCGGCGGGCTTAGACCGGCATGCGCCTTCTTGTCCTGCTCAATGCCGCGGGCGGCAGCGCGGGGGATGACACCCTGCCGGACCGCATCGCCTCGGCCTTCGCCGAGGCGGGGGTGGAGGCGCGTGTGCTGACACCGCCGGGAGAGGAGCTGGCCGAAGCCGCCCAGACACCGGGCTATGATGGCGTTGTCGCCTGCGGCGGCGACGGCACGATCAATGCCGTGGCCAATGCGCTGGTGGGCGGCGATGTGCCGCTCGGCGTGCTGCCGCTGGGCACGCTGAACCATTTCGCGCGCGATCTCGGCCTGCCGGTGGAGTGGGAGGCGGCGATCGGTGTCATCGCCTCCGGCCACACCCGCCATATCGATGTGGGCGAGGTGAATGGCCGCATCTTCGTCAACAATTCCTCGGTCGGGCTCTATGCCGAGATGGTGACGGAGCGCGACCGGCAGCGGCGGCGGCGCGGCTGGCGCAAGGGGCCGGCGATGCTGCTGGCCGGCTGGCGCACGCTGTGGCGCTTCACGCGGCGGCGGCTGGTGATCCGGGCGGATGGGGCGCGCGCCGTGCTGCGCTCGCCGCTGGTGTTCATCGGCAACAATCTCTACGAGACCAGCCTGCCCAATCCCGGCACGCGCCACGCGCTGGACAAGGGCGAGCTCTGCCTGGCGGTCACCCGCCACCAGAGCCGCTGGGGCCTGCTGCGCTCCGGCCTGCGCGCCATGTTCGGCCGGCTGCGCGAGGATCGCGACTTCACCCTGACCAGCGTCAGCGCGGTCGACATCGACTCCCCGCTGCCGATGCTGCGCGTGTCCTATGATGGCGAGGTGCGCAGCATGGCGCCGCCGCTGCGCTACCGCTCCCGCCCGGGTGCCCTTCTGGTCTTCGCCCCGCCCGCCGACAGCGTCGGCGGGCCCTGACAGAAAAAAGAAGAGGGGGCCGGGGGAGAATTCATTCTCCCCCGGAGAGCAGCCCCCCCGCCACCAGCAGATCGGCCGTCGCCGGCGAAAAGGCGCAAGGCACGTCATAGACCAGGGCGATGCGCAGCAGCGCCTTCACATCCACATCATGCGCCTGCGGTGCCAGCGGATCGGGGAAGAAGATCAGCGCCTGGACCTCCCCCTCGGCGATCATCCCGCCGATCTGCTGATCCCCGCCCAGCGGCCCGCTCTTCACCGTGCGGATGGCGAGGTCCGGGTTGCGCTCGCGCAGCACGCCGCCGGTGGTGGCGGTGGCGACGACGCGGTGCGGCGCCAGCTGCGCCGCGTGGCGCGCCGCCCATTCGGCCAGCGCCGGCTTCATCCGGTCATGCGCGACGAGGGCGAGGGTGATGCTCATGGCTGGAAGGCCTTCAGGAAGAAGTCGCGGGCGCCGAAATTGCCGGATTTCAGCGCCAGGTGCAGCCCCTGCACCTCGGCATGGGTCCAGGGCACGCCGGGGTCGATCTGCGGCCCGATGCGCAGCGTGGTGATGCCCAGGCGCTGCACCACGGCGCCGGAGGTCTCGCCGCCCGCCACCACCAGCCGCTTCACGCCGCGCGCCACCAGCGCCTCGGCGATGCCGGCAAGCGCTTCCTCGACCAGCGCGCCGGCTTCGTCGCGCCCCAGCTTCGCCTGCAGCGCCGCCACCTGCTCCGGCGGGGCGGAGGCGGCGATGACGATGGGCCGCGCCTCGGAGAGCTTGCCCTCCGCCCAGTCCAGCGCCTGGTCGCGCAGCGCGGCGGCGTCGGGGGTCGCCAGCGGGTCCAGCGCCAGCACCGGCACATGCAGCCGCGCCATGCCGAGCTGCGCCAGCGTGGCGCGGGAGCAGGAGCCGGACAGCACCGCCATGGCGCCCCTGGCCGGGGGCAGCGCATCGGCGTCGCTGCGGTCCGGCAGCAGCCCGGCGGCGCGGAAATTCTGCGGCAGCCCCATCGCCAGGCCGGAGCCGCCGGTGACCAGCGCATGCCCGTCGCAGGCGGTGCCGAGTGCCAGCAGATGCTGCTCGGTCAGCGCATCGGCGATGGCGTAGCGGCGGCCGCCATCGCGCAGCCGGTGCATCGCCTGGCGGATGGCCGTCACACCCTGCTCGACCACGGCGAAGGGCAGCAGCCCGACGCCGCCATCGGTCTGCCGCGCCAGCACGCGCAGCAGGTTGGGGTCGCGCATCGGCGTCAGCGGGTGGTGCTCCATGCCGCTCTCGCTCAGCAGCGACGCACCGACGAAGAGATGCCCCTGATAGACGCTGCGGCCATTCGCCGGAAAGGCCGGGCAGGCGATGGCGAAGCCCGATTGCAGCCGGCGCAGCAGCGCATCGGCGACGGGGCCGATATTGCCGGCCTCCGTGCTGTCGAAGGTGGAGCAGTATTTGAAGAAGATCTGCTTCGCGCCACCGGCCAGCAGCGCCTCGCAGGCGGCCAGGCTCTGCGCCACCGCCTCCGCCACCGGGGCGGTGCGGGTCTTCAGCGCGATGATCACGGCATCCGCCTCGGGCAGCGGCGCATGAGGCACGCCGATCACCTGCACGCTGCGCATGCCCTGCGCCACCAGCATGGCGGCAAGGTCGGTGGCGCCGGTGAAATCATCGGCGATGCAGCCGAGCAAAGGCATAATCCAAAAACTCCCAAAAGCAGGGGCTCCGCCCCTGACCCCGCTGGGGGGACAGGGTCCCCCCAGACCCCGCCATCAGTGGGGGGGCAAGGCCAGCAGATCGGTGTGGCCAATGCGGACGGAGAGGCGGCCGCGGCGGGCCTGGGCGCGACGCGCCTCGGCCCAGCCGCGCAGCAAGGGCGCGGTGCCGGGGGGCAGGGCAGCGCGGGCCGCCTGCGCATGGCCCTCGGCCAGCGTGTCCGCCATCACCGGCGTGGCGCCAGGCACGAACCAGGGGCTGGGGGCGGTCTGCACCCGGAAGCCCGCCCCCCGGAAGGCGCGCGCCATCGCCGCCGGCGCCGCGGGGCCCAGCGCCCTGCCAAACCCCTTGTCGCGCCCCTGGTCGCGGCGGAAACCACGCGCCACCAGCCCATCGGCCGGATGCGGCGGGCTGAAACGGTCCCGCCCATCGACATTCAGCGCGGCATAGAAGGGCACCCGCAGCGCGCCCGCCATCTGCCGCACCCAGCGATGCGAGACCAAATCGCACAGCGCCGTGCTGACCACGCCATCCGCCTTGTCCAGCGGCAGGGCGGAGGGTCCGGCGGCGAGGTCGGCCACCAGCCCCTCCACCCGCCAGACGCCCTGCGGCGTGTGCACCAGCAGCGTGGTCGGGCGCGGCCAGGTGGTGGTCCAGCCGGCCAGGATCGCCCGCTCCTCGATGGTGGCGAAGGCGCGCTGCAGCAGCGCTGCATCGGCATCCACCAGCGTCCAGAATTGCGACCGCCCCAGGATCGGCGCCAGCCAGCGCAGCAGCGAGCCGGTGCCGGCGCCGAGATCCAGCAGATGCGGCCGCGGCGGCAGCGCCTCGGCCAGGGCGATCGCCAGCGACGCGTTGCGGGCGCGGGCGTCGAAGGGCTCGCGCAGCTCCAGCCAATCGGCCTCGAAGGGTTCGCTCATGCGCTGACCTGCTCCAGCTCGGCGGCGAAGGCGGTGGCGCGGTCCGTCCAGCGCGGCAGGCGCTGCCCGGCCTGCCAGGCGGCCTCCGCCATGTCGGCGCGCAACCGCGTGTCGAAGATCACCCGCCGCATGGCGCGGGAGAGCGAGGTGACATCCCCCGGCGCCGCCACCACCCCGGCCTCGCGTGGGACGAGGTCGGCGATGGCGCCGCCGGCGGTGATGGCGACCGGCAGGCCGCGCGCCAGCGCCTCGGCCGCCGCCATGCCATAGCCTTCCCAATGGGTCGCCAGCGCGAACAGGTCGGCGCGGGCATAGAGCGCCTCCAGCGCCGCCTGCCCGACCTCGCCGGCGAAGCTGACGCGCTGGTCGATCGCCAGCTCCACGGCCAAAGCGCGCAGCCCCTCGGCATGCACGGGGTCGCGCGGCGCGCCGGCGATGGTCAGCGACCAGTCGAGATCCGGCAGCTTGGCCAGCGCCCGCATCAGCACGTCATGCCCCTTGCGCGGCACCAGCACGCCGACGGCCAGGATGGCGCAGCCCGGCCCGCCCGAGCCCCGCGCGCGCGGCGCCGGGTCGGTGCCCGGCTCGACCACGCCGATGCGCGCCGGATCGGCGCCGAACTCGCCCGGCAGCCGGTCGGCGGTGAGGCGGGAGGTGGCGACCAGCCGCGCCAGGCGTGGGAAGAGCAGCGCCTCGCGCCGCTTCAGCTCGGCGCGCTCCGCCTCGGTGAAGCCGGGCTCGATGGCGGTCGGGTGGTGGATCAGCCCGACGGCGCCGCGCGCTTCCAGCTCCTCCACGAAAGGCGCGAAGGCGGGCAGGCCGAGCCCGTCGATGATCAGCCGCGTCCCCTGCGGCACCGCATCCAGCGCGGCGCGGGCCGAGGCCTCGGCCGCGTCATCGGGCAGCGGGTGGCGGCCGGACAGCTCCACCACCTCCACCGCATGCCCGGCTTCGGAGAAACCCTGCACCAGGCGGCGGTCATAGCCATAGCCGCCGGAGATGGTGGCGAAGGGGCCGGGGACCAGCAGGGCGATGCGCATGCTCACGCCGGCTCCGCCTCATAGGCCGCCCAGGCCAGCGGGCTTTCGCGCAGCAGCACCTTGATGCCGGTGACGGCACCGCCGCCCGCGCCCAGCCGCCCCTCGCGCAGCGCCGCCGAGAGCAGGGCATGGATGTGCTGGCAGAGGAATTCGGTGCTGGTGTTCTGCCCGGCGAATTGCGGCAGCGTGTCGAGATTGTTGTAGTCGAACCCGTCCAGGATGCGGCGCAGCTCGACCCGCGCGGCGGCGATGTCGATCAGCAGATTGTCGGGGCCGAGGCGCGGGGCACGGAACTCCGCCTCCACCACGAAGGTGGCGCCGTGCACGCGCTGCGCGGGCCCGAAGCCCTCGCCGCGGAAGCTGTGCGCGACCATGATGTGGTCGGCGACGGTCAGGCTGAACATCGGCATCCCTTCGTAAAAGTCACGGAGCGTAGGTGATGACGGGGCAGAGCGGCGCAACCTCTCCCTCGGCCGGCTTGCCGAGCAAAGCGGGCAGCCGCGCCGGCAATTCGGCGAAGGGCAGGGTCGGGCCGCACAGCGTGTCGAGCGCCGGATCCGCCAGCAGCGAGAGGGCCAGCGCCATGCGCTGCCCATGGCAGCGGCGCCCGCGCATGCTGCCCGAGACGGCGCCGACCTGGGTGGAGCGGAGGGTGAGGCGCTTGGCGTGGAAATCCTCGCCCAGCGGCAGGGAAACGGGCGCGTCGCCGAACCAGGAGGCTTCGAGGATGCGCGCCTCGAAGGCCGCATGGGCCAGGGCATGGCGCAGCCCGTCGCCGCTGGCCGAGGCGTGGATGATCAGCTCCTGCTCGCCCGGGCTGTCCTCGGGCAGGGCGAAGCGGCAGCCCAGCGCCTCGGCCTGGGCGCGGCGGCGCGGATCGGTGTCCAGCAGCGTCACCTCGGCGCCCGGCAGCCGCGCCAGCAGGAAGCCGGCCAGCAGCCCGACCACGCCGGCGCCGATCACCAGGATGCGCTCGCCGAGCCGCGGCTCGGCATCCCAGACGATGTTCAGCGCGGTTTCCATATTGGCGCCGAGCACGGCGCGATGGTCCGGCACCGCATCCGGCACCGTGGTGCAGAGCGCGGCGGGGGCGATGAAGCGGTCCTGGTGCGGGTGCAGGCAGAAGACGCGCTGGCCCCGCCACTCCGCCGGACCCTGCTCGACATGGCCGACCGCGGCGTAGCCATATTTCACCGGGAAGGGGAAATCTCCCTCCTGCAGCGGCGCGCGCATCGCCGCCCATTGGCTTTCCGGCACGCGGCCCTGCAGCACCAGCCGCTCCGTCCCGCGCGAGACGCCGCTGGCCAAGGCGCGCACCAGCAGCTCGCCCTCGGCGGGCGGGGAGAGGTCTTCCTCGCGGATCTCGCCCTGGCCCGGGGCGGTGGTCCAGAAGGCCCGCGCCCTCATGCGGCGCAGACCGCCGGGCGGGCGCGGTGCAGGGCGATGTCGAACAGCACATCCTCGCCCAGACGGTGCACGCCCCAGGCGAAGCGCAGCCCATCGGCGATGCGCGCCGCCTCGGGCAAAGTGAAGGCGGGGATGCCGCTGCCCAGCAGCACCGGCGCCACGGTGACATGCAGCCGGTCCAGGCAGCCGGCGGCGAGGAAGCGGGAGACGGTGAGGCCGCCGCCCTCGACAAAGATGCGCCGGAGCCCGCGCGCGGCCAGCATCGGCAGCAGGGCCGGCAGGTCGATGCCGCCGATCGCGGCGCGGGGCGCGCGCAGCAGCTCCGCCGCGCCGTGCCGGTCGCGCGGCAGGCCGCGCTCCGGCGCGTCCTCGGCGCAGACCAGCAGCGTCGGCGGGCCGCCCGCGGCGAAGACGCGATATTCGGTGCCAAGCGTCCGGCTGGTGTCGATGACCACCCGCACCGGGTTGGGGCCGGGGCAGTCGCGCGTGGTCAGGCGCGGATCGTCATGCTTCACCGTGCCGGCGCCGACCAGCACGGCATCGCAGAGCGCGCGCAGCCGGTGGGTGTGCAGCAGGTCGCCGGGGCCGCCGATCCACTGGCTGGAGCCGCCGGCGGTGGCGATGCGGCCATCCAGCGTCTGCGCCAGCCGGCCCAGCACCAGGCAGCCATCCTGCGCCTGCGCGCTGGCCAGGATGGGGGCGAAGAGTTCGGTGAGCGGGCCGGGCGGCAATGCCGCGAGGTCGCCGCCCTGCCGCGCGCGCAGCAGCGCCTGCCAGGCGGGGCTGTCGGCCGCGCATTCTTCCGGGGGCTGCGGCGGGGTCGGGGCGGTGGCGTGCATGCGCGGCCTCTATGCCCGAAAACCGCATGGGGATGTATCCCCCCGGCCGCGATGGGCGGCCGGGCCGGGCTGTCGGGCAGAGCCAGCCGGCGCTGCTGCAACGCGGGGCGCGCGGCAAAGGCGGCAGCACGGCGCCGCATCGTGCGGGAACGGACCGCGCCCCGCCCCGTCACGGCGGCAGCCTGGCGGGACAGCGCGCGCTCTTCGCGGGGCTGCACTTCATCGCGCTGTCGGCGGCGTCAGCCCGGTGGGAACAGCCAGCGCCGTTCCCCTTCGCCCCGCGTCCCGCCTGTCCACGCGACCGCGGCCGCCCGACCGAGTCCCGCCCCTCCACAAGACGGCGGCAGCCCGACAAAAAAATCAGGCGGGGAGGATGCCGCGGCGGGCGTCGGCGCGGCGCAGCCAGGCGGTCAGCGGCAGGGCCAGCAGCACCATCCACAGCTTGCCCATCACCTGGCCGGGCAGGTAGCCGAGATCGCCGAAGGCGATGGCCAGGAAGAACACGCTGTCCACCACCAGCCCGACCAGGCCGGAGGCGAGCACCGCCAGCACCAGGTTGCGCCGCTGCAGCGGGGTATAGACCAGGAGGTCGGCGGTCTCGCTGAGCAGGAAGGCGGTGGCCGAGGCCAGCACCAGCGCCGGCGGCGCCAGCAGGGCGGAGAGCGCGGTGCCCGCCACGATCGCGGCCCAGGCGAAGCGCAGGCCGAGGCGGCGCTGCACGAAGTCGCGCAGCACCAGGGCCAGGCCGATCATCAGCACGCCGGAGGGCGCCATGATGCCCGGGGCGACCGGGATGAGGCAGGGCCCGTTCGGCACGCAGACCGTGCCGGCATGGCCGATCAGCCAGTTCGCCGCGGGAATGGTGAGGCCGAAGGCGATGAGGGCCAGGAAGCCCTCCCACCGGCGTGGGTCGGTCATCTGCGAGTTTTCCATTGCTGGGCGGGAGCATCCGCGCCGACGAAAAGCCGTCAGCGGCGCGACTGGTACTCCGCCCAGCCCCTGGCGCGCAACTCGCAAGCCGGGCACGCAGCGCAGCCATGCCCCCAGGGGTGCAATGCGCCGCGCTCGCCGCGGTAGCAGGTATGGGTCTTCTCGACGATGTCGCAGACCAGGCGCTGGCCGCCCAGCCGCTCGGCCAGCGCCCAGGTCTCGCCCTTGTCCAGCCACATCAGCGGGGTGTGCAGGATGAAGCGGCGCTCCATGCCGAGGTTCAGCGCCAGCTGCAGCGCCTTGATGGTGTCGTCGCGGCAATCGGGGTAGCCGGAGAAATCCGTCTCGCACATGCCGCCGACGATGTGGCGCAGCCCGCGCCGGTAGGCGAGCGCGGCGGCGAAGGTCAGGAACAGCAGGTTGCGGCCGGGGACGAAGGTGTTGGGCAGCCCGTCCGCCTGCATGGCGATCTCGGTCTCGCGGGTCAGCGCGGTGTCCGACAGCTCGCCCAGCGCGTCGAGCCGCAGCGTGTGGTCAGGGCCGAGCCGCGCCTGCCAATCCTCCGGCAGGCCGCTGCGGAAGCCCTCGCGGCATTCCAGCTCGATCCGGTGGCGCTGGCCGTAATCGAAGCCCAGCGTCTCCACCCGCGCGAAGCGGGTCAGCGCCCAGGCCAGGCAGGTGGCGGAATCCTGCCCGCCGCTGAACAGCACCAGCGCGCCATCCTCCACCGTATGGCGGCCGAGCAGCCCGTCCGGGGTGATCTGGGATGTGGTGCCGTCCTGCATGCGCCTGCCTCCTGCTGCGCCGGGCTTGCGGCGCGGCGGGCGGCGCGTCAAGCGCGACGTCAGAACAGGCCGAGAATGCCGCGCCCCGCGCGCTCCGCCTTCACCAGCAGCGTCGCCTGCTCGGCGGCATAGGTGCGGCGGGCGGTCAGGCCGGGCAGGCCGATGCCCTTGCGGTCGCACCAGGGGAAGAATTCCTGCGGCCGCACCGCGATGCGGATGACGCGATAGCCTTCACCCACCGCGCGCTGCAGATCCTTCTTCGCGCCGAGCAGCCAATCCTCATAGGATTCGCTCATATCCGGCATCCGGGCACGCAGGGCCTCGAAGGAATCCCTGTCATACCAGGCGAAGCCCATCACGCGGTCATCCTTCATCCCACCCTCCTGGCAAGCCCGCCGCAGGGTAGGCGCAAGATCTCAAAGATTAGGTTGACGGCGCCGCGGCGGAGAGCCGCGCCCGCGCCCAGCGGGCGGCCTCCGCCACGATCTCCGACGGGTCGGCGGCCAGCCGCTCGGCCACCGGGCGCAGCGCCGGCTCGGCCGAATTGCCGATGGCGATCAGCACATTGCGCAGGAAGCGGTCGCGCCCGATGCGCTTGATGGGCGAGCCGGAGAACAGCGCGCGGAAGCCGGAATCGTCCAGCGCGGCCAGCTCGGCCAGGCGAGGCGCGGTCAGGTCCTCGCGCGGGATCAGCCCGGGCTCGCGCGCCGCCTGGGCGAATTTGTTCCAGGGGCAGGCGGCCAGGCAGTCGTCGCAGCCATAGATGCGGTTGCCGATGGCGGCGCGGAATTCCTCCGGGATCGGGCCCTTGTGCTCGATCGTCAGGTAGGAAATGCAGCGCCGCGCATCCAGCCGGTAGGGGGCGGGGAAGGCCGCCGTCGGGCAGGCGGAGAGGCAGCGCGTGCAGCCGCCGCAATGATCCTGCCCGGCGCCAGAGGGCGCCAGGTCCAGCGTGGTGTAGACCTCGCCCAGGAACAGCCAGGAGCCGTGGCTGCGCGAGACCAGATTGGTGTGCTTGCCCTGCCAGCCGAGCCCCGCCTGCTGCGCCAGCGGCTTCTCCGCCACCGGGGCGGTGTCGACGAAGACCTTCAGCTCGCTGCCGCGCCAGCGCTCCACCATCCAGCGGGCCAGCGCCTTCAGCCGCTTCTTGACGATGTCGTGGTAGTCCCTGTGCCGGGCATAGACGCTGATGGCGCCCACGTCGCGCTGCGCCTGGAGCGCGCGCGGGTCGTGATCCGGCCCGTAATTCATGCCCAGCGCGATGACGGAGACCGCCTCGGGCCACAGCGCCTGCGGATGGGCGCGCTGTCCGGCCCGGTCGGCCAGCCAGCCCATCTCGCCCTGCATGCCGGCAGCCAGGAAGGCATCCAGCCGCGCCCGCACCTCCGGCCCCAGCCGCGCCGGGGCAAAGCCCACCGCATCGAAGCCCAGGCGGAGGGCTTCGTCCCGGATGGCGGCGGCGCGGGCTTCAGGGGTGTCTATGTTCAGTTCCTTCTTTTTCTGAAGAAAAAGAAGCAAAAAGACTTTTTGCCAGGCTGCCGCCGTCTCCCGGTGAAGCGGGACGCCAAACTGACAAAAGTTTTTTGGTTCTTTTTTCCAAAAAAGAACAAATACCTTCAGCCACGCCCCTTATAGGGCGGCACCCCTTGCTCCGGGATCCAGACCCCCTCCGGCGCCGCCCCCGTCTGCCAGAACACGTCGATCGGGATGCCGCCGCGCGGGTACCAGTAGCCGCCAATGCGCAGCCAGACGGGGGCGAGCGTCTCGGCCAGGCGCAGGCCGATGCCCACCGTGCAGGCCTCGTGGAAGGCGCCATGGTTGCGGAAGCTGGTCAGGAACAGCTTCAGGCTCTTGCTCTCCACCAGCCAGTCGCCGGGGATGTAGTCGATCACCAGATGCGCGAAATCCGGCTGGCCGGTCAGCGGGCAGAGGGAGGTGAATTCCGGCGCCACGAAGCGCACCGTGTAGCGCTGGCCGGGATGCGGGTTGGGCACGCGCTCCAGCACCGCCTCCTCGGGCGATTGCGGCTGGGCGACGGCCTGGCCCAGCATGGTCAGGCCGGAGACGTCGTGAGAGGTGGTCATGCGGTGGTTTCCTCGGCCTGCGGCGCCCAGCCGGCCTCGATGGCGGCGGCTTCCTGCTCGAAGCGACCATCGAGGATGGCCTGGCGCAGGCGCTGCATCAGGCGCTGGTAGTAGCGGATATTGTGCCAGGAGAGCAGGATCGGCCCCAGCATCTCATCCGCCTTGAACAGATGGTGCAGATAGCCCCGGCTGTGCCTTGTGCAAGCGGGGCAGTCGCATTCCGGGTCGAGCGGCGAGGTGTCCTCGGCATGCCGGGCATTGCGGATGTTCAGCACGCCGCGGCTGGTATAAGCGCGCCCCGTGCGGCCCGAACGCGTTGGCATCACGCAATCGAACATGTCGACGCCGCGCCGCACCGCCCCGATCAAATCCGATGGCGTTCCGACGCCCATCAGGTAGCGTGGATGCGTCTCCGGCAGCATCGGCACGCAGAAATCGAGGACGCGGAACATTTCTTCCTGTCCTTCGCCGACCGCCAGGCCGCCAATGGCGTAGCCCTCGAAGCCGATCTCGCGCAGGGCCTTGGCGCTCTCGGCGCGGAGATCCTCATAGACGCTGCCCTGCTGGATGCCGAACAGCCCATAGCCCGGCCGCTCGACAAAAGCGGCGCGGGAGCGCGCGGCCCAGGCCATGGACAGCCGCATGGATTGCGCCGCCACCTCATGCGTGGCCGGGAAGGGTGTGCATTCGTCGAAGCACATGGTGATGTCGGCATCCAGCAGGTGCTGGATCTCGATGCTGCGCTCCGGCGTCAGGCGGAATTTCTGGCCGTTGATGTGGCTCTGGAAGGTGACGCCGTCCTTGTCCAGCTTGCGCAGCTGCGACAGGGACATGACCTGGAAGCCGCCGGAATCGGTCAGGATCGGCCCGTGCCAGTCCATCATCTCGTGCAGGCCGCCGAGTTTGGCGACCCGCTCGGCGCCCGGGCGCAGCATCAGGTGATAGGTGTTGCCGAGCACGATCTGCGCGCCGGTGGCGCGCACGGCGTCCGCCGTCATGCCCTTCACCGTGCCGGCGGTGCCGACCGGCATGAAGACCGGGGTGGCCACATCGCCATGCGCGGTGTGCAGCGTGCCGGCACGGGCCTTCCCGTCCTGGCACTGGCAGCTCCAGGAGAGTGTCATGGGGTCGGGTCCTCCCGGAACAGCAGGCTGGCATCGCCATAGGAGTAGAAGCGGTAGCCCTGCGCCACCGCATGGGCATAGGCGTCGCGCATGCGCGCCTGCCCGGCGAAGGCCGAGACCAGCATGAACAGGCTGGATTTCGGCAGGTGGAAATTGGTCAGCAGCAGATCGGCCGAGCGGAAGACATGGCCGGGCAGCAGGAAGATATCTGTGAGTCCGCGGAAGGGGTGGACGACACCGTCCGTGTCCACCGCGCTCTCCAGCAGCCGCAGCGCCGTGGTGCCGATGGCGATGATGCGCCCGCCCTTGGCCCGCGTCTCGTTGATGGCCGCCGCCGCCGCCTCGGAGATATGGCCCCACTCGGCATGCAGCTTGTGCTCGCGCGGGTTGTCGCCGCGGATCGGCAGAAAGGTGCCGGCGCCGACATGCAGCGTCAGGGAGACCTGGCCAACGCCACGCTCCGCCAGGGCTGCCAGCAATCCGGGCGTGAAATGCAGGCTGGCGGTGGGGGCGGCGACCGCCCCGGGCTCGCGCGCGAAGATCGGCTGGTAATCCTCACGATCCTCGGGCCGGGGGCCGTCGGGCCGCGCGATATAGGGCGGCAGCGGGATCTCCCCGGCCTTTTCCAGCGCGGCGGCCAGCTTCCCCTGGTCGGGGCCGAAATCGATCAGCGCCGCGCCGCCTTCCTGCCGCTCCACCACCCGCGGGGCGAGTTCCGGCGCGCCCTCGATCGTCAGGATATCGCCAGGGCGCAGCTTCTTCGCGTTGCGCACCAGGGCGTGCCACATCCCGCCGCTCTCGGCGCGGTTCAGCATGATCTCCAGCCGCGCCTCGCCGCGCCGGGCGCGCAGGCGGGCGGGGATGACGCGGGTGTCGTTCACCACCATCAGATCGCCGGGGCGCAGCCAGGCGGGCAGGTCGCGCACGCCCTGGTCGCGCAGCCCGTCGTGGGCTGCCACCAGCAGGCGGGCGGCGTCGCGCGGCCGGGCGGGGGCCTGGGCGATCAGCGCCTCGGGCAGGGCGAAGTCGAAATCCTCGGCCCGGAGCTCGGGCAGGGCGGGGGGTGTGGTGCTGGTCATGGGGGTTTCCGCCGGCGGCGGTAGCGGAGGGGGGGCGCGAAGGCAAGCGCAGACGCCGCCATGCCGCCATGCGGGGGCGGGCCAGACAGGGAGTAAGGGGGGGGTGGGGTTGCCGCCCCGGCCCCGGCCGGGCAGGCTGGCCGCCGAGGAAAACGGAACCAGGACCGACCATGCGCCAGAACGGGGCGGAATGGCTGGCGCGCAGCATCGCGCGTTCCGGCCAGAGCCATGTCTTCTTCATCGACGCGGTGCTGCGCCCGACGCTGATGGCCCTGCAGGCCGAGGGGGTGCAGCCGGTGCTGGCGCATTCCGAGAAGGGCGCGGCCTATATGGCCGATGGCTATGCCCGCATCGCCGGCCTGCCCGGCATCGTCGCCGCGCAATCCGTGGGCGCCGCCAATCTGGCCGCCGCCTTGCAGGACGCGTATCTGGCCCGCGCGCCGCTGCTGGCGCTGACCGGCCGCAAGACGCCCGCCGCCCAGCACCGCAACGCCTATCAGGAGGTGGCGCACGCCCCGCTCTTCGCGCCGGTGACCAAATTCTCGGCCGCGGTGGAGAGCACGGCGGAGCTGCCGCGCCTGTTCCGCCAGGCCTGGGCGGCCGCCGTCTCGGCCTCGCCCCGTCCGGCGCATCTCGACCTGAACGGGCTGATGGGGGAGGTGGTGGAGCAGGGCGAGGCGCCCGAACCCCCGGCCGAGCTCGGCGCCTGGCGCGCGCCGCGCCACCGCCCGCTGCCCGACCCGGCGCTGGTGGAGGATGCCGCGCGGCGGCTCGCCGCCTGCCCGCGTGTGGCGATCCTGGCCGGCGATGGCGCGGCGCAGTCGCGCTGCGGGGCGGAGCTGCTGGCCCTGGCCGAGCGGCTGCGCGCCCCCATCGTCACCAGCCTCGGCGCCCGGGCGCTGGTGCCGACGCGGCATCCATTGGTGGCGGGCGTCTCCGGCACCTATTCCGCGCCGCCAGCCAACCGCGTGCTGCATGCCGCCGATCTCGTGCTGATGGTGGGCTGCGATGGCGGCGATCAGGTGACGCTGAACTGGCGCCTGCCGCGCGCCGGGGCCGGGATCATCCGCCTGGATGCCGACCCGATGGAGCTGGCGCAGGACAGCGCCGGCGGGGCCACGGCGCTCGATCTGCTCTGCGATCCGGCCGCCGGCCTCGCGGCGCTGGCCGACGCGCTGGGCCGCCCCGAGCGGGACGACAGCTTCGCTGGCCAGGCGGCGGGCTGGATGGCGGAGTGGCGCCAAGCCATGGCGCCGCGCCTCACCTCCGACGAGGCGCCGATCGACCCCGCCCGGCTCTGCGCCGAGATTTCTGCCAGTTTGCCCGAGGATGGGGTGCTGGTGGCGGATACCGGCTATTCCGGCATCTGGACCGGCACGCTGGTGGAGTTCAACGGGGCGGGGCAGGAGTATCTGCGCGCCGCCGGCTCGCTGGGCTGGGCCTTCCCGGCGGCGCTCGGCGCCAAATGCGCGGCCGGGGCGCGCAAGGTGGTCTGCTACAGCGGCGACGGCGCGCTCTACTACCACCTGACCGAGCTGGAGACCGCCAAGCGCCGCGGCATCGCGGTGACGCTGGTGGTCAACAACAATCGCGGCTTCGGCCAGGGCTGGCCGAACCTGCTGCGCGCCGCCGGCAACCGGCCGGAGGTCGCCGGCACGCTGCTGCGCTTCGGCGAGCACACGGATTTCTGTGCCATCGCCCGCGGTTTCGGCCTGCGCGGCATCCGCGTCGAGCGCGCCGGGGAGATCGGCCCCGCCTTGCGTGAGGCCATGGCATCGGACGAGACCGTGCTGGTCGAGGTGATGACCGGCATCGACCACCGCGCCCCCGAACCCTGGTCGCCGGAGAGCTGACCCCATGAACATCGCCATCATCGGCGCCGGGCTGATGGGCCATGCGCTGGCCCTGGTCTTCGCCATCGGCGGCCACCGCGTGCGGCTCACCGACAGCAACCCGGAGGCGCTCGCCCGCGCGCCCGGCCTGATGGAGAAGGCCCGCGCCACGCTGGAGCGGGAGGGGGAGGCCGGGGGCCTGTCCGCCGAGGGGCTGCGCGAGCGCGTCACCCTGCACGACACCCTGGCCGCGACGGTTGCCGACGCCGCCCTGGTGATCGAGGCGATCATCGAGAAGCCCGAGCCCAAGCGCGCCCTCTTCGCCGAGCTGGACGCGCTGATGCCAGCGGAGGCGCTGCTGGCCAGCAACACCTCCTATCTCGACGTCTTCCCGCTGATGCCGCCCGCGCGCCTCCCGCGCGCGCTGATCATGCACTGGTACACGCCGCCCTATCTGGTCGATCTGGTCGATCTGGTGGGCAGCCCGGAATGCCCTGAGGCGGTGGTGGAGGAACTGGCGGCGGAGCTGCGCCGCATGGGCAAGGTGCCGCTGGTGATGCGCCGCTTCCTGCCCGGCTACATCGCCAACCGGCTGCAATCGGCGCTCTCCCTCGAATGCTACCGGCTGATGGATGAGGGCTACGCCACGCCGCAGGAGATCGACGAGGCGATCATCCACGGCCTCGGCCTGCGCCTGCTGCTGCTGGGCCAGATGGCGAAGGGCGATTTCACCGGCCTGCCGCTCTCCGCCCATGCGCTGGCCAACCGCATGTATGCGCCGCCCGAGCCGCAGGGCCGCAGCGCCACGCTGGACGCGGCGCTGGAACAGGGCCGCACCGGCGTGATGGCCGGGCGCGGCTTCTATGATTGGGGCGGGGCCGACCCCGCCACCCTGATGGCCGAGCGCGACCGCAGACTGATCGCGCTGAAGCGCGCGCTGCGGCAGATCGGCCCGATGGCCGGGCTCGGCGCCGGCACCACTTCCGACAACAGGCAGGACGAGACCACGCGATGATCCGCTACGAGCTTTCCGGCAAGCGCGCCCTGGTCACCGGCGGCGCTTCCGGCATCGGGCTGGCGACGGTGCGGCTGCTGGCCGGCGCCGGCTGCCGCGTCGCCATCAACCACCTGGAGAACGACCCGCGCGGGGCCGAGATGGTGGCCGAGCTGCGCGCCGCCGGGCATGACGTCATCGCCGCCCCCGGCAATGTCGGCGATGCCACGGACGGGCCGCGCATGGTGGCGCAGGCGATCGCCGATCTCGGCGGGCTCGACTATCTGGTGAACAATGCCGGCACGCCCGGCACCAGCAGCCTGATCCCGCCCACCGCGCTGGAGCGGCTGACCGAGGAGCTGTGGCAGACCGTGCTGCAGGTGAACCTGCTCGGCGTGTTCCGCTGCGCCAAGGCGGCGGCGCCGGCACTGCAGGAAGCCGGCGGCGCGGTGGTCAATGTCGCCTCCATCGCCGGGCTCGACAGCCCCGGCAGCTCCATGGCCTATGGCGCCACCAAGGCGGGTGTCGTCAGCCTGACGAAGAACCTGGCGCGCGGCCTCGCACCCCGGGTGCGCGTCAATGCGGTCGCGCCCGGCGCCGTCGATTCCTCCTGGATGGTGGAGTGGACGCCGGAGCGGCGCGCCGCCTCGGCCGAGAAGGCGCTGCTGAAGCGCCGCTGCACGCCGGAGGATCTGGCGGAGGTGATCGTCTTCCTGCTGGCCGGGGCAGGCATGGTCACCGGCCAGACCGTGGTGGTCGATGGCGGGCTGACGCTGGAATCGCGCTGAAGCCCGGCCGCGGGGCGGCGCGGGGCATCGCGCCGCCCGGCTAGCGCAGCCGCCCCAGGAACCAGGGGGAGAGCGGCACCTCCCCCGCCGCCATGCGCCGCGCCGCCTCGGCCTTGTGGCGGCGGATATCCTCCGCGCTCACCTCATAGCCATAGCGCTGCAGCACCAGCGCCGCATCGGCGGCGTCGGTCACCAGATCGAGCTCCTCATGGATCGCCTCGGCGAGCGCCGGACGCAGCTCCATCTCGGCGATGAAGCGCTGCAGCTCATCCGCGTTCATGGCGAGCCCCCGCAAGCGAAGCCTGTGCATGACGACCTCTCCCGCCCGATGGACACTTGCATGCCACGCTGAAGTTCGTTTTGCAAGCGGTTCAAAATTGCGGCTTTGTGCGGTGCGCGCAGCTTCTTGCCGCGCGCCGCGCCGCGCCGCACCATCGCGCCTTCGCCGCTGAGGAAACCCCGCCATGCCGAAGGCCGACACCGCCCGCTTTCTCCAGGATCTGCACGAGCTGCGCCAGATCGGCGCCTATCGCACGGGCGTGCATCGCCCGACCTACTCGCCGCAGGACATGGAATCGCGCCGCTGGCTGATGCGGAAGCTGGAGGAGGTGGGGCTGGAGGCCAGCATCGACGGCATCGGCAATGTCTATGGCCGCCACAAGGGGGCGGGGCCGCATCTGTTGGCCGGCAGCCATATCGAGACGCAGAACGAGGCCGGCTGGCTGGATGGCGCGCTCGGCGTCGTCGGCGCGCTGGCCATGGCGCGCGCCGGACTGCCCGTCGATGTCTGCGCTTTCGCCGATGAGGAAGGGCATTTCGAGGGCGGCTTCCTCGGCAGCCGGTCGATCATCGGCGACCTGTCGGAGGAGGAGATCGACCGCAGCCGCAACCGCACCGACGGGACGCCGCTGCGCGACGCGCTGGCCGCCGCCGGCCTCGCCGGCCTGCCGCGCATGCAGCTCGAGCCCGGGCGGCACAAGGGCTTCTTCGA
Organism: Pseudoroseomonas cervicalis; assembly: GCF_030818485.1. NCBI lineage: Bacteria > Pseudomonadati > Pseudomonadota > Alphaproteobacteria > Acetobacterales > Roseomonadaceae > Roseomonas > Teichococcus cervicalis. The sequence goes on from NZ_JAUTAJ010000004.1 coordinate 362,217, forward strand.
GATGCATATCGAGCAGGGCACGCAGCTGGAGCGCGCCGGGCTGCGGCTCGGCATCGTCAGCGGCATCGTCGCCATCTGGCAGTGGCGGCTGCTGGTGGAGGGGCAGCAGGACCATGCCGGCGGCACCACCATGGCCGAGCGCCGCGATGCCGGGCTGACCGCGGTGCGGCTGCTGGCCGCGATCGACGCCGAATTCCCGCGCATCTGCGGCGAGCGCAGCACCTGGACCACAGGCCGCATCACGCTGGAGCCGGGCGCGCCCAGCATCATCCCCGGCCGCGCCGATGTGCTGTTCCAGTTCCGCGATGTCTCGCTGGCCAGGCTGGAGGAGATGGAGGCCGGGCTGCGCCGCCTGGTGCAGGAGAGCAACCGGCGCGAGCGCTGCGAGACCACGCTCTCCGCCGTCGGCAAGGCGACGCCCGCGCTCTGCGACCCCGGCATGATGCGCGCGCTGCAGGCGGCGGCCGAGGCGCTGGCGCCGGGCGCCTGGCAGGTGATGCCGAGCGGCGCCGGGCATGACGCACAATACATCGCGCAGCTCATGCCCTCCGCGATGCTCTTCGTGCCCTCGATCGGCGGCATCAGCCATCACTGGGCGGAGGACACCAAGGAGGAAGACCTGGCGCTCGGGGTCGAGACGCTGGTGGAAGCGGGGGCGCGCTTCCTGGCGGGGTCGAATTGAGGGCATCGGAGGGCTCGGGGAAGGGTTCTTTTTTGTAAAAAAGAACCAAAAAACTTTTGTCAGTGGGCGTCCCTCCTATGGCCTGAGGCGGGACGCCAAACTGAAAGAAGTCTTTTTGCTTCTTTTTCTTCAGAAAAAGAAGATTTGTTAATCTGCTATTCCTTGGTCACGCGCCGCGCCATGCCGCCCGCCAGCACCTCGGCCATGCATTGGTAGCCGAGATCGTTCATGTGGAACCCGTCCTCGGACAGCATCAGCACCGGCTGCGGCAGGGCCTGCCAGAAGCGCATGATGGCGTAGCGCCGCATCATCGGGATGCGCCGCTCCGCCGCCACGCGCTCGATGCTCTGCACGAAGGTCTGGTAGAGATCCTGGTTCGGGATGCTCGGGAAATATTGCGGGTTGATCAGCACCAGGTCGCGCCCGCGCTCCAGCACGAAATCGGCGCCGTCGCGCAGGATGCCGGCGAAGGCGGCGGCGGTGACGCCGCGCAGCGCGTCATTGGTGCCGAGCTGCCACAGCACCACATCCGGGTCCCATTCCTCCACCGCTCGTTTCATGCGCACCAGGGTGGTGGAGGCGACCTCGCCGCCGATGCCGTCATTCTTCACGGTGATGTCGGCGCCGGGCAGCAGCCGCTCCAGCGCGGCCTCCAGCCGCGGCGGATAGGCGTGGGAGGGCACGGTGGCGCCGATGCCGGCGGTGGAGGAGGAGCCGATCGCCAGGATGCGCACCGGCTGCCGGTCCTGCAGCAGGGCCCGCATGCGGGGCAGGCCGAATTGCAGGTCGCGCAGCTCATCCGGCACGGTGCAGGCGGCGGGAACATTGTCGGTGCGGACCGGGGGCGGCGGGGCCGCCGGCTGCGCGCCGGCGGGAGGGGCTGCCGCCAGCAGGGCGATGGCGAGCAGGGCAGCGGCAGCCAGATGCATCGGCGGCGGGATCCTCAGGAGAGGCGGGCGATGGCGGGCAGCGGCGCCGCCTCGGCGGGCTTGCCGCCGCGGCGCTTCTCGGTCAGCGTCAGCAGGCCCGCTACCAGCACCTGGGTGAAGATGCCGGCGCTGACATAGGTGATGTCGAACAGCACCCCGTCATAGCCGGTCTGGCGGAAGGCGACGCCGGTCAGGCTGACCAGCAGGCCGGTGCAGAAGATCGGCAGCGAATGCCGCCCCATCATCGCCAGCGGGTGGGTGCGCGGCGCGCTGCGCGCCCAGTCCTGCAGCGGCGAGAACACCACCACATAGGCCAGCGCCAGCACATGCAGCAGCCGCGGCAGGGAGAGGTACTGCTTCTCCGGCACGGTCAGGAAATCCGGCAGCGGCAGCAGCCAGCCATGGCCGGGCAGGCCGGTGCCCAGCATCACCACCGCGCCCAGCCCCACATAGGCCAGCGCCGCCCACCACAGCCCGCGATGATAGCGGACCGCCGCGCCGGTGCGGCTGCGCCGCGCGCCCAGCGCGAAGCCCAGCACGAACAGGAACTGCCAGGAGAGCGGGTTGAAGAACCAGCCGCCGGGCAGCAGGCTGGGGAAATTGGCGCCCGTCAGCCCGGCTGCCAGCCAGATGGCGAAGGACAGGCCGAGCGCCGCCTGCATGCTGCGCGCGGCGAGCGCCATCAGCAGCGGCAGCAGGCCGATCAGCACGAAATACAGCGGCAGGATGTTGAGGAAGCCGGGCTGGTAGCGCAGCGTCGCGGCATCGACCAGGGCACCCGCCGGGTCGAGCATCAGCGGCTCCAGCGCGATCACCGACATCAGGCCGAGATCGCCATTCTTCAGCGCCTTGGTGGCGAAGACGGCGGCGCCCAGCACGACGAGCGCCAGATGCGTGGTGTAGAGCTTCACCGCCCGGCTCAGCACCTTCATGGTGATGCCGAAGCGCTCGCCCTCCAGATAGCGGCTGAAATAGGCGGAGGCCGCCGCGTAGCCGGCGAAGAAGACGAACAGATCCGCCGCGTCGGAGAAGCCGAAATTCTTGTGCGTCCAGTTCTCCAGCACATTGCCGGAGACGTGGTTGACGAAGATCGTCACCAGCGCGAAGCCGCGCCAGACGTCGAGGGCCGTATCGCGGCCCGGCGCGGCCGATGCAATGGGCGCCGCCATGTCGTCCTCCTCCGAGACGGCGCAAGGGGCGCCGCAGCAAAAACCGCCCTTTCGCCTTGGCGGTTTCAGGTGGGGCGGGTGACGGTCGCGTCAACGGCCGGGGGGCGTATGCGCGCGCGACGGTGATCGCGCCAGGCGGCGAGGCCGAGCTGCAGCGCCAGCCCCGTGGCCAGCCAGAGGAGATCGGGCAGCAGCCCCGCCCCCGGCGGCCGCAGCGCCATGCCGAGCAGGCTGAGCGCCAGGCCGAGGGTGAAGACCGGCAGGGTGTTGCGGCCGAGCCGCGCCAGCGGGTGGGTGGGGCCGGCGCGGCGCGCCCAGCGCTGCAGCGGCGAATGCGCCACCACATAGCAGAGCGCCAGCACATGCAGCAGCCGCGGCAGGGCGAGGTACTGCTTGTCCGGCAGTACCAGCAGCGCCGGCAAGGGCCAGTCGGCGGGGCTGGGCAGGCCCCGCAGATGCATGGCGAAGGGGCTGGCCAGCAGCAGCGCCAGCGCCGCCCACCACAGCGCCGGATGCCAGGGCAGGGGGCGCCCCAGGCTTCGCCTCGCGCCGCAGGCGAAGCCCAGGGTGAACAGCAGCTGCCAGGAGAGCGGGTTGAAGAACCAGCCGCCGGCCGCGCCCTCCGCCGGCAGATTGACCCGGCCGAGCCCGGCCGCCAGCCACAGCGCGGCCGAGGCGCCGAGGGCCAGGGCCAGATGCCCGCGCGCGGCGGCCAGCAGCAGCAGCGGCAGCAGCAGCAGCAGCACCAGGTAGAGCGGCAGGATGTCGAGATAGTGCGGCTGCAGCGCCAGCGCGAGCAGCGGGCCCAGCAGGCCCGCCGGATCGTCCAGCAGCGGGGCCAGGCCGAGCCGCGTGGCGTAGCCGGGCCGCGCCCAGGGCACCAGCAGCAGCGCCAGGGCGACCAGGCCGAGATGCGCGGCATAGAGCAGGCCGAGCCGCGCCAGCAGCCGGCGCAGCACGGCGCGCGGCTGCGCGCCGCCGCGGCGGAAGCGCGGCAGATAGGCCAGCGCCGCGACATAGCCCGCGAACAGCACGAACAGCTCGGCCGCGTCGGAGAAGCCGAAATTCAGCGGGGTCAGCCGGCGCAGCAGGCTGTCGCCGGCATGGTTGACGAAGATCGCCACCAGCGCCGTGCCGCGCCAGAGATCCAGCGCCGCGTCGCGCCCGGCCGGGCAGGGCACGGCCAAGGCGGGTTTCGTTTCGGTGTCGGACATATCGGCCGGCAGATGGGGTGTCGCGAGCGCCGGCATAAGCCCTCTCAGGCCGGGGTGAGGTCGACGCTGACCGTCAGGCCGTGCCGCCCGCCGCCCAGGATGATGCCGCGCAGTGGCGAGATGTCCTGGAAGTCGCGCCCCCAGCCCAGCACCACATGCTCTTCCTGCACCACCAGATCATTGGTGGGGTCGAGGTCGATCCAGCCGAAGGGCTCGCCCAGCCAGGCGCCGACCCAGGCATGCGACTGGTCGGCGCCCAGCCGCGCCGTGCCGCCCGGCGGCGGGCGGGTGCGGATATAGCCCGAGACATAGCGTGCCGGCAGGCCGAGGCCGCGCAGCCCGCACAGCATCAGATGCGTGAAGTCCTGGCAGACCCCCGCGCGCTGCGCCAGCACCTGCGCCACCGGCGTGGCGATGCCGGTGACGCCGGGGCGGAAGGCGAAGTCGCGCTTGATGCGCCGGTTCAGCTCCAGCAGCCCCTCCAGCACCGGCCGGCCGGGCGGGAAGGAGAAGGCGGCATAGTCGCGCGCCCCCGCCTGCTCGGGCAGCATGGGGGAGGGGTAGGTGAATTCGGCGGCCTCCGGGTGGCGGGCGGCCTCGGCCGCCACCTGCTCCCAGGGCGGCGTCAACCCGGCCAAGGGCGGGGTGGGGAAGGCGGTCTCCACCTCGGCCTCGGAGACCACCTCGAAGCGGGCATGCGGGCGGTCGAGGAACAGCCAGGTCACCCGGTTGCCGAAATGGTCGGTGTCGCCGGCGACGCGGGCCGGCTCCGGCGCGCAGGCGATGCTGTCCCACACCACGCGCTGCTGCGGCAGCGGGCGCGGCGAGAGATGCAGCATATGCGACGCGATATCCACCGGCTCGGCATAGCTGTAGGCGGTGGCATGGCGGATGCGCCACCTCATGCGGCACCCCAGAACAGCACGGCGGGCTCCTCGGCCATGTCCGGGCCCAGGGTCTGGGCCGGCGGCAGCAGGGCGAAATAGCGCCGCGCGATGCCGTCCGACAGGGTGGCGATCTCGCCCTCCATGGCGGCGATGCGCGGGGCGAGCTGGACGGCCATCTGCGCCTGGTCGGTGGCGGCCAGCAGCTGCTGCGGGATGGCCTCGACATCCGCCAGCAGCGCGTCGAGGCCGGGCAGCAGCGCCTCCTCGGCGCCGCCATCCAGCGCCACCAGCCGCCGCCGCATGGCCTGCAGCTGATAGGCCAGGCCGCGCGGATTGCCCGGGTCGGCCAGCACCAGGTCCAGCGCCGGCGCCGGCTGCAGCACGGCGAGGTAGCGGCTACGATAGGTGATGACGGAATCGCACAGCTCGAGCGCCAGCCGCAGCCCGCCCTCGATGCGGCTGGCCGGCTGGGCGAGGGCGAAGCCGAGCTGCGCGGCGATCGCCTGGGCGCGCTCCAGCCGCCGCCCCAGATCAAGGAAGGCATAGCCGCCGGCGCGCACCATGTTCTCCGCCGCGGCGCCGGCCACGCCGGCCGAGAAGCGCAGGATGCCGGCCAGCACCTCCTCCAGCCCCGGCAGGCCGCGGCCCTGCTGCGCCGCCTGCACCCGCACCGCGCGCAGCGGCAGGGTGAACAGGGTGTGCATGTCGCCGGTCAGCCGGTCGCGCACCGATTCGACCAGCCGGGCGATCTCGCCCATCAGCCAGGCCATGGTGCCGCCCTCGCGCAGGGCGCGCCACAGCGCCGCCTGCAGCGCGGTGTTGGCGGCGCCGTTCGGCGCATCCTCCGGCTGGGCCAGCCCGGCATGGCGCAGCGCCGCGGCGAGTGCCGCCAGCTCCGCCTGCTCGCGCGGCAGCAGCGGCCCGCGGTCGAGCCGTTCCAGCACCGCGCGCATCAGCCGCGCCGAACCCTCCAGCCGCTCCACATAGCGGCCCAGCCAGAACAGGTTGTCGGCGACGCGCGAGGGCAGCTCGCCGGCGCCGCGCTGGATCGCCAGCGGCGGCGCGGGCAGGGCGGCGGGGCCCAGGATCTGCGTGCCTTCCTCGCTCAGCACCCAGACATCCTTGGCCACGCCCTGGCGCGGCAGCCGCCCGCCCAGGCCCTCGCCGGGCTGCGGCACGCGGGCCAGGCCGCCCGGCAGGGCGTGCCATTCGCCGGCCTCCTGCACCAGGAACATGCGCAGGATGACCGGGGCGGGGGAGAGCTGCGCGCCATCGGCGCAGGGCGCGACGGAGGGCGGCATGGCGCGGCTGGCGGCGAAATCCTGCGGCCGCTCGCGGATGCGGGCCAGCAGCGCGGCCAGCGCCGCATCCTCCATGCCGGCCAGCGCCTGGGCGGGCTGGGCGCCGTCATAGGCGTGCCGCACCATCCAGGGCGCCGGATCGGCCAGCAGCGCGGCGCGTGCCCCGGGCTCGGCCAGCCAATGCGTCTCCAGCACCGGCAGGCGCAGCGCCTCGCCTAGCAGGCGCTGGCAGAGGGCCGGGAGGTAGGGGGCAAGCGCCGGCGCCTCGGCCATGCCGCAGCCGGGGGTGTTGACGATGCGCAGCGCGCCATGCCGCATGGCGTCCATCATGCCCGGCACGCCGGGGCCATGGCCGCCGAATTCCAGCGGGTCCAGGCTGCGGCCATCGACCCGGCGCAGCAGCACATCGACCGGACGCAGCCCCTTCAGCGTCTTCAGCCACAGCGCGCCGCCGCGCACCGTCAGGTCGCCCGGCTCGACCAGGGCGCAGGAGAGCTCGCCGGCCAGCAGCACATGCTCGAACCAGAGCGGGTGGTGCACGCCCGGCGTCAGGAGCGCGATGGCGGCATTGTCGCGGCCGCTGGGGGCCAGGCGCTGCAGGCTGTCCTGCCAGCGGTCGAAGAAGGGGCGCAGCGGCCGCACCTGCTGGAAGCGGAAGAGCTGCGGCAGCACCCGCCCCAGCATGCGCCGGTTCTCCTGCGCATGGCCGATGCCGGCGGCGCGGCTGGTGCGGTCGGCCAGCAGGCGCCAGCGCCCATCCGGGCCGCGGATCAGGTCGGCGGCATAGGCGTGCAGCAGCGGCAGCGCCGGCGGATGCGCCGCGCTGCGCACCGGGCGCAGGAAGGCCGGGTTGGCGAAGACCAGCGCCGGCGGCAGCAGCCCCTCGGCCAGCAGGCGCTGCGGGCCGTAGCAATCGGCCAGGATGGCGTCCAGCAGGCGCGCGCGCTGCGCCAGCCCCTCGGCCAGCTCGGCGAATTCGGCCGCCGGCAGCACCAGCGGCACCGGGTCGCAGCGCCAGGCGCGGGCCGAGCGGCCGCCGCCGGGCAGCAGGGAGGAGACGCCCTCATCCTCGAAGGCACGGTCGAGGCGCCGCGCCGCCTCGGCGGTGCCGCTGCCGGCATGGTCCGGCGGCAAATCGGCGAAGGCCGCCAGGATGCCGCGCCAATGCGGGCGCACCTGGCCGCGGCCATCCACCATTTCATCGAGCGGGGCGAGGCTGTTCACCCAGCCGCCGGTATCACGCGAAACGGCGCAGGTCGAGCGTGCGTCGCAGCTCCGCGCTGTCCACCGGGCGCGGCTCTGTGCTCGGGCCGGGGCGATGGCCGAAGGGGAAGAAGCGGGCGCGGCGGCGGGCCTCCGCCTCCTGGGCATTGACCGGGAAGCGCTCATAGTTGCGCCCGCCCGGATGCGCCACGTGATGGGTGAAGCCGCCCAAGGCGCGGCCGGTCCAGCGGTCCCACAGCTCGAACACCAGCGGGCCCTGCGCCGGCACGCCGGGATGCAGGGCGGAGGGCGGCGCCCAGGCCTTGAAGCGCACCCCGCCCACATACTCCCCGGCGCGGCCGGTGGGCGCCATCGGCAGGGCGCGGCCATTGACGCCCAGCACATAGCGCTCCGGCGAGAGGCCGCTGGCGCGCAGCTGCAGCCGCTCGGTCGAGCTGTCGACATAGCGCGCCGTGCCGGCGCCGGTGCTCTCCTCGCCCAGCACATGCCAGGGCTCGAGGGCGTGGCGCAGCTCGAGGCCCACGCCATGCAGCGTCACCTCACCCAGCAGCGGGTAGCGGAAGGCGAAATGCGGCGCGAACCAGTCCTTTTCGAGCGGGGCGCCGAGGGATTTCAGCTCCTCGATCGCATCGGCAAAATCCTGCTCGGCATAGTGCGGCAGCATGAAATCGTCATGCAGCCGGGTGCCCCAGCGGACCAGGCGGCGCTCATAGGGTGTGCGCCAAAAGGCGGCGATGGCGGCGCGCATCAGCAGCATCTGCGCCGCCGACATCTGCGGGCTGGGCGGCATCTCGAAGGCGCGGAACTCGACCAGCCCGCGCCGGCCGCCGGCATGGTCGGGCGAGTACATCTTGTCGATGCAGAACTCGGTCCGGTGGGTGTTGCCGGTCATGTCCGCCAGGATGTTGCGGAACAGCCGGTCGGTCATCCAGGGCGCCATCTCCTGCCCCGGCCGCACCTGCTGGAAGGCGATCTCCAGGTCGTGCAGCGCATCCTGCCGCGCCTCGTCGATGCGCGGATGCTGGCTGGTCGGGCCGATGAACAGCCCGGCGAACAGGAAGGACAGGCTCGGATGGTTGTGCCAGAAGCCGAGCAGCGATTTCAGCAGGTCCGGCCGCCGCAGGAAGGGGCTTTCCTCGGGCGTCGCGCCGCCCATGACGACATGGTTGCCGCCCCCCGTGCCGACATGCCGGCCATCCAGCATGAATTTCTCGGCCGCCAGCCCTTCCTCCCGCGCCAGCGCATAGAGCTGCTCGGTGCGCGCCACATGCTCGGGCCAGGAGAGGGAGGGGTGGATGTTCACCTCGATCACCCCCGGATCGGGGGTGACGGAGAAATGCAGCAGCCGCGGGTCGGAAGGCGGGCCATAGCCCTCCAGCACCACCTTGCGGCCCTGCGCGGCGGCGGTGTCCTCGATGGCGGCGGTCAGCTCCAGCCAATGCTCCAGCCGGGCGAGCGGCGGGTAGAAGATGTGGATCTTGCCCTCGCGCGCCTCGACCGTCAGCGCGGTGCGCACGAGGTCGGGCTGCGGCTGGCCGACCACCGGCGGCACCGCCCGGGGATAGGCCAGGTCGCGCCAGGCGGCGGCCGGCGGCAGGGTGCCGCCCGGGGCGTCCTCGGCCGGCAGCGGCGCCGGCTGGTGGCGCAGCGGGAAGCCGGGCATGCCGTCGCGCGGCTGCGGCCGGCCGGGCAGGGCGGGCTGGCGGTGATAGTGATCGGCCGGCGGCAGCCCGGCGCGGGGCGCGAAGGGGTCGGCCTCGAATTCGGGCTCGATCTCCTTCGGGTCGGCCCAGGGCAGGCTTTCCAGCGGCAGGCGGAAGCCGATCGGCGAATCGCCGGGCAGCAGGAAGATCGGGTCGCCCTCGCGGAACAGCCAGAGCCCGCTCTCCCAGCCCTGCCCGTCGGCGCGGCGGCGCAGCGGCAGCACCGAGCCGACCTCCGAGGACAGGCCCTGGCCGAAGACGCGCGCCAGCCGGGCGCGCTCCAGCGGGTCGCGCAGTTTGGAATCCTCGACGATGACATTCGCCGGCAGCCGCTTCTCCCGCCACAGATAGTGGTGGATGTCCTCATGCGCCGGCTGCACGAAGCCCTCGGCCAGGCCCAGCCGCAGCGCCAGCGCCTGGGCGAAGGCGCGGGCCTGCGCGGCGGTGGCGTCGCCGCTGTCGTCATCGCCGGCGAGGCGCGCCGGGTCGAGCCAGACCGGCTCGCCATCCGCCCGCCAATAGGCGTTCAGCGCCCAGCGCGGCAGCTGCTCTCCGGGATAGTGCTTGCCCATGGCGTATTGCACCACGGCGCCCGGCGACCACAGCGGCAGCAGGCGCTGCAGCAGCCGCCCGGCCAGGCGGCGCTTGGTCGGGCCCAGGGCGGCGGTGTTCCACTCCGCCCCCTCCTGGTCGGTGGCGGAGACGAAGGTGGGCTCGCCACCCATGGTCAGCCGCACCCCGCCGGCGGCGAGCTGCGCATCGACCGCATCGCCGGCATCGAGGATCGCCCGCCAGGCGGCCTCGGAATAGGGCTTGGTGACGCGCGGCGTCTCCCGCACCCGGGCGACGGTCATGGCGAAGTCGAACTCGACCTCCGCCTTGCTCATCAGGCCGGAAATGGGGGCGGCGGATTGCGGCTCCGGCGTCGCCGCCAGCGGGATATGCCCCTCGCCGGTCAGCAGGCCGGAGGTGGCGTCCAGCCCGACCCAGCCGGCGCCGGGCAGGTAGACCTCGGCCCAGGCATGCAGGTCGGTGAAATCGGCCGACGGGCCCTCGGGCCCCTCCAGCGGCTTCTGGTCGGCCACCAGCTGGATCAGGTAGCCGGAGACGAAGCGCGCCGCGTAGCCCAGATGCCGCAGCATCTGCACCAGCAGCCAGGCGCTGTCGCGGCATGACCCCTTGCCCTGGCCCAGCGTCTCCTCCGGCGACCAGACGCCGGGCTCCAGCCGCACGATGTAGTCGATGCGCTCGGAGAGCATCTGGTTCAGCCCGGTGATCATGGTCACCGTGCCCTGCTCGCCGCGCGGCACCCGCTCCAGCAGGCCCGCCAGCAGCGGGCCGGCGGGGGCGGCGCGGCGGAACGGCGCCAGCTCCTGCTCCAGCACCGGGTCATAGGCGAAGGGCCAGGTCTCCGCCTCGGGCTCCAGGAAGAAGTCGAAGGGGTTGATGGTGGCCATGTCGGCCACGAGGTCGACGGTGACCTCGAAATGCCGCACCGCCTCGGGGAACACCACGCGGGCCTGGAAATTGCCCTGCGGGTCCTGCTGCCAGTTGATGAAATGCGGCTTCGGCGAGATGCCCAGGCTGTAGGACAGCACTGGCGTGCGCGAATGCGGCGCCGGCCGCAGCCGGATGGTCTGTGGCCCCAATGTCACCGGCCGGTCGTAGCGGTAGCGGGTACGATGGGTCAGCGCGACATGGATGGACATGCAGGATCCCGGGACTCGTTCCTGCGCAGCAGCATAGACAGCCGCCGGAGGCAGGGGAAATCATCGCGCCGGCGAAATCTGCATCGCGGCGCGGCAGGACGCCCGGGCGCTGCCCTGCCGGTGCCGTTTCTGCCTAAGGGTTGTGCGCCCGGCTGGCCGGCAGCGTCTCGATCACGCCCGAGAGCAGGCCGGATGCCGCGCGCAGCGCCACCGGCGCGCCGCCCGGCAGCCAGGAGCTGACCCGCGTCTTGACGAAGCGGCCGCCCAGCACGGTCAGGCAGACCGCCTCGCCGGTGGTGCTGCCATCCTCCTGCACCGCCTCGAAGGTGGCGCAGCGCAGCCCGGGCACGCCGTTGCGGTCGGGTACCGCGCTGCTGGTGGCGGGCGTCACGGCGCGGTAGCGGCCCATCTGCACCATCGCCCGCATCTCGGCGGCGGTCTGGTTCAGCTCCAGCTCCAGCGCCGGGCTGCCGGCGCCCTCCGGCCCCTGGCGGCGGCCGCGATCATAGAGATAGAGCGTGGCGACCAGCCGCTCGCCGGAGACCGGCACATAGCGCTGGGCGACGCCGAGGCCCGGCGGCGCCGCCGGGTTGGCGCCGAAATCCGTGGCCGGGCCGTGGCGGCGCAGGCCGGCCAGCGGGTCCGGCAGGGCGGCCATCAGCCGCAGCTCGGGCGAGGCGGCGGCGGCCAGCTGCGCGGTGCCGGCGGCCTGGCCGCTGGCGGCGGGCAGCCCGGCCAGCGGCGCGGCCAGCAGGAGGGCGGTGAGGAGAGCGCGCATGCCAGGCTCCGCGATGAGTTGCGGAAGCGTTGCAAAGCGCGGGCCACAGGGCAACCGGGAAGCTGGTGACAGATCGAAGATGTTGCGCCGCCGCGGGCGTCGCGGCGGCGGCTCAGCGGCGGATGCGCATCATCTCGGCCGCTATGGCCTGCGCCGCCTCGGCGGCGCGGGGCAGGGCCGGCAGGCTGGCCAGGCGCTGCAGCGTGGCCTGCCCGCCCAGGGTGAAGAAGGGCGCGCGGTCCAGCGTGGCCAGGGCGGTCGTGCGGTCGCTCGCCTCCATCGCCCAGGCGGTGCCGTCCAGCGTCGCGATGACATCCGGCGGCGCGGCGCCGGGGTCGATGCCCAGCGCCTGCCGCACCTCGGCGCGCGCCGCCTGCAGCTGCAGCACCACGGTCGGCGAGAATTCCGGCGTGTAGAAGGGATCGTCCTGCAGCGCATCGGCCAGGTGCTCCAGCGCCGCCACGGCGCGGGCGGCGGCGCCGGGCTGGCCGTTCCAGCGCGAGAGGTCGCCGAAGGCCCAGGGCGCCTCCAGCGCCGGGCCGCGCACGGAATCGCCGAAGCCCACCGGGCTGTCCTCCGGCAGCCGCAGATCCTCGCAGGCCGCCAGGGTCAGGGCGGGCAGGGCGAGGGCGGGGAGGAGGGTCAGCAGGGTGCGGCGGCGATGCATGGCGGCCAGCCTAGACCGCAAGCCGCCGCGCCGGGAGGCGTCGCGCCGCCCGCTTACCCTTTGACACGCAGATGCGATGTCTCAGCCGACCCGCAGCGCGCGCCGCGCCTGCTCGGCCAGCGCCGGGTCGGGGCCGGTGGCGAAGCGGGCCAGCCAGGCCTGGCGCCCCGGCAGATCGCGCAGATGGAAGGCCAGCCAGAGCAGGGATTCCCGCTCGGCCGGGCGGGCCATGGCGGCCTCCAGCCGCGCCGCGACCCGCTCCGCCGGCAGCAGGGAGAGCAGGCGCAGCAGCAGCGGCAGCAGATCCGCGCCATCCCGCCACGCCGAGAGATAGCGGTCGAACACCCAATCGGCATCCGTCCGGTCGAGCAGCGGCGGCAGCAGGCGGCGCGCCGTCACGATCTCCAGCGCCTGCCAGCGTGTCGCCGAGCCGCGCGGGCTGCGCCGGCCCTGGTGCAGCGGCAGGGCGCGGTCGGCCCGCGCCACCAGCCAGGCCTTGTGGCGCGGCCCGCCCCAGGCGGCCAGCACGCGCAGCGCCAGCACCCGCAACCCCCAGCGCGGCTGGGCAAGCGCCAGGGCCACCTCGGCCCGCCGCGACTCCGTCTCGTCCCACAGTGCCAGCTCGCGCAGCCGCGCCGCCAGCAGGCGCAGCCGGTCCGGCCGTCCGGGGGCGGCCAGCAGCATCGGCAGGGTCGGGCCCGGGTCGCGGTCGCGGCGCATCCCGGCTTGCTGGCCCGGCCGGATCGCCACCGCAAGCGCCGCTCCGGTCACGCCTGGCGGCGCGGCATGGCCCGGCTGCGCGATCCGCCCTTGCCCCGCGCGCCCTCGGCTGCCACACACCGCCCCGTTTGCCGACGCAACGCCGCCGCCCGCGCCGGGCGCCCGGCCCGCCGCGCGGTGTCCTGGCCCTGGAACCATGACCGAAGACCTGCCCAACCCCGCGCTGCTGCCTTCCGGCCTGACCGACCTGCTGCCGCCCGAGGCGGCGCATGAGGCGGCGCTGGTGGAGGCGATGCTCGCGGTCTTCGCCGGCCATGGCTATGAGCGCGTCAAGCCGCCGCTGCTGGAATTCGAGGATTCGCTGCTGGCGGGCTCGGGCGGCGCCGTCGCCGACCAGACCTTCCGGCTGATGGACCCGGACAGCCACCGCATGATGGGGCTGCGCGCCGACACCACGCCGCAGGTGGCGCGCATCGCCGCCACCCGCCTGGCCGATATGCCGCGGCCGCTGCGCCTGTCCTATGCCGGGCAGGTGCTGCGCATCCAGGGCAGCCAGCTGGCGCCGGAGCGGCAGATCCCGCAGGCCGGCATCGAGCTGATCGGCACCGACTGCCCCGAGGCCGATGCCGAGGTGGCGCTGCTCGGCGTCGAGGCGCTGGCGGCGATCGGCATCCATGGCGTCAGCCTGGACCTGACCCTGCCCACCATGGCGCCGGCGCTGCTGGACGCCGCCGGCGTGCAGGGCACGCTGCGCCGCAGGCTGGCCCGCGCGCTGGACCGCAAGGACGCCGCCGCCGTGCAGGAGCTGGCCGCCGAGGCCGGGCCGCCCGCCAATGGCCTGCCCGGGCTGCTGACCGCCGCCGGCCCGGCCGATGGCGCGCTGGCGGCGCTCGCCGCCGCCGCCCTGCCGCCCGCCGCGCGCGCCATCGCCGACAATGCGGCCGCCGTCATCGCCGCCATCCGCGCCCGCGCGCCGGGGCTGCGCATCACCCTGGACCCGGTCGAGTTCCGCGGGCTGCAATACCATGTGGGCGTCGCCTTCACCCTGTACGGGCCGGGCGGCACCGGGGAGCTGGCGCGCGGCGGACGCTACCGCAGCGGCGAGGAGCCGGCGACCGGCATGACGCTCTATCCCGACGCGCTGCGCCGCGCCGCGCCGGCGCCGCAGGAGGCGCCGCGCCTCTTCCTGCCGCTGGGCAGCGACCCGGTGGCGGCGGCGCGGCTGCGCAGCCAAGGTTTCATCACGGTGGCGGCCCTTTCGCCCGCCGACACGCCGCGGCGCCTGCGCTGCGGCCACATCCTGCGCGGCCAGGATGCCGCGCCCATCGAGGAGATCGCGTAGCCATGGCCAATGTCGCCGTGATCGGCGCCCAGTGGGGCGACGAAGGCAAGGGCAAGGTCGTCGACTGGCTGGCCAGCCGTGCCGACATCGTCGTGCGCTTCCAGGGCGGCCACAATGCCGGCCACACGCTGGTGGTGGGCAACCAGACCTACAAGCTGTCGCTGCTGCCCTCCGGCGTGGTGCGCGGCAAGCTCGGCATCATCGGCAATGGCGTGGTGCTGGACCCGGATGCGCTGCTCTCCGAGATCTCGCGCGTGCGCGGGCAGGGGCTCGATGTCGGGCCGCACAATCTGCGCATCGCCGAGAACACGCCGCTGATCCTGCCGCTGCACCCGGCGATCGACAAGGCGCGCGAGGAAGCCCGCGGCGAGGCCAAGATCGGCACCACCGGCCGCGGCATCGGCCCGGCCTATGAGGACAAGGTGGCCCGCCGCGCCATCCGCCTCTGCGACCTGGCCGAGCCGGAGACGCTGTCGGCCAAGCTCGACGAGCTGCTGCTGCACCACAACACCCTGCTGAAGGGCCTCGGCGCCGAGACCTTCGAGAAGCAGGATCTGCTGGACCGGCTGCTGGCGCTGGCGCCGAAGCTGCTGCCCTATGCCGAGGCGGTGTGGGAGCGGCTCGACGAGGCCCGCCACAGCAACAAGCGCGTGCTGTTCGAGGGCGCCCAGGCGGTGATGCTCGACGTCGACCACGGCACCTATCCCTTCGTCACCTCCTCCAACACGGTGGCGGGCAATGCGGCGGCGGGCGCCGGCGTCGGGCCGCACAGCGTCGGCATGGTGCTGGGCATCGCCAAGGCCTACACGACGCGCGTGGGTTCCGGCCCCTTCCCGACCGAGCTGCAGGACGAGATCGGCAAGCGCCTGGGCGAGCGGGGCCGCGAGTTCGGCACCGTCACCGGCCGGCCGCGCCGCTGCGGCTGGTTCGATGCCTGCCTGGTGCGCCAGGCGGTGAAGGTCGGCGGCGTGCAGGGCCTGGCGCTGACCAAGCTCGACGTGCTGGACGGGCTGACCGAGCTGAAGATCTGCACCGGCTACGAGATCGATGGCGAGGTGGTGAAGCGCCTGCCGGCCGCCGCCGCGGCCCAGGCCAAGGCGAAGCCGATCTACGAGACGCTGGAAGGCTGGAGCCAGTCCACCATGGGCGCGCGCTCCTGGGCCGACCTGCCGGCCACCGCCATCAAGTACGTCAAGCGGATCGAGGAACTGGTGGAGGCGCCGGTCACGCTGCTCTCCACCTCGCCGGAGCGGGATGACACGATCCTCGTGAGCGATCCGTTCTCGGATTAAAAGACAAGGCAGGGGGCTCCGCCCCCTGACCCCCGCCGGGGTGGCAGGGCCACCCCGGACCCCGCCTTCCGGGGGAGCAACCGGGCAGGGCAGCACGCCGTTTTTGCCGCATCCCCTACAGGAGGCTGGCATGGCGGGCACCGCCCAGAAGACCGATCCCAAGCTCTGGGAGAAGGTCAAGGCCAAGGTCACGCGCGAGGCCAAGGGCGGCAAGCCCGGCCAATGGTCGGCCCGCAAGGCGCAGCGCGCCGTCGCCGAATACAAGGCGGAAGGCGGCGGCTATCGCGGCGGCAAGGACCGCGACAACCATCTCGACCAATGGCAGCGCGAGGATTGGGGAACGAAGTCCGGCGCGCCCAGCGGGCAGACGGGCGAGCGTTACCTGCCGCGCAAGGCGCGCGAACGCCTCTCCGACAGCGAATACGAGCGCAGCAGCGCCAAGAAGCGGGCCGACAGAAGCAAGGGCCGGCAGTTCAGCGCCCAGCCGCGCCCCGCCGCCCGCAAATCCGCGGCCGCCCGGCGCGACAGCCAGACCAAGGCCCAGCTGATGGAGCAGGCGCGGAAGAAGGACATCCGCGGCCGCTCCCGCATGACCAAGGCGCAGCTGGTGGAGGCGTTGGCGTGAGCGAGGATGTCTGGAAGGAGTTTCGCGCCGTGGCCAACATGCCGCCCGCCCGGCTGCGGCGCTGGCTGGAGAGCGAGGCGAGCCGTTCCGTCGGCATGACCAAGGGCGGGGAGAAGGTGACCGCGCCCGGGGAAGGGGAGGCGGTCGGCCACCGGATGGGCGAGCGCATCCTGGAGATCAAGGCGCGGCGCAAGGCGGAGCTGACCGAGCGCGACCAGGCCGATATGCGCAAGGTGATCGGCTATGTGCACCGCCATGCCGCGCAGCGCCCGAAGGGCGACATCCGCGACAGCCGCTGGCGCCACTCGCTGATGAACTGGGGCCACGACCCGCTGAAGTGAGCCGGCCGCCAGCGGCGGCCGGCCCTGACAGAGAAAAGAAGGGGTCCAGGGGAATTCATTCCCCTGGCCTTTTCATGCAGAAAGGGCAGGGCCCTTCCGGACCCTGCCCCCCTTTTTGCCCGGAGCTTCTGGTCTGGCGGCTCAGTCCACCGCCAGCCGGCGCTCCATGATCTGGCTCTTCATACTCTTCTGCAGCTTCTCGAAGGCGCGCACCTCGATCTGGCGCACGCGCTCGCGCGAGATGTTGTATTGCTGAGAGAGCTCCTCGAGCGTGGTCGGCTCGTCCTTCAGCCGGCGCTCGATCAGGATGTGGCGCTCACGCTCGTTCAGCGTCTTCAGCGCCTCGCCGAGGAGCTGCCGGCGGTTGGACATGTCCTGCCGCTCGGCGATCTCGGTTTCCTGGCTCTCGCTCTCGTCGACCAGCCAATCCTGCCACTCGCCCTCGCTGTCGGCGCGCACCGGCGCGTTCAGCGAGTTGTCGGGCGAGGCCAGGCGGCGGTTCATCGAGACCACGTCCTGCTCGGGCACCTGCAGCACGCGGGCGATCTTCTCGACCTGCTCGGGCTGGAGGTCGCCCTCCTCGAGCGCGGCCATCTGGCCCTTCAGCCGGCGCAGGTTGAAGAACAGCTTCTTCTGCGCGGCGGTGGTGCCCATCTTCACGAGCGACCAGGAATGCAGGATGTACTCTTGGATCGCGGCGCGGATCCACCACATGGCGTAGGTGGCCAGGCGGAAGCCGCGGTCGGGATCGAAGCGGCGCACCGCCTGCATCATGCCGACATTGCCCTCGCTGATCAGCTCGCCCACCGGCAGGCCGTAGCCGCGGTAGCCCATGGCGATCTTGGCGACGAGGCGCAGATGCGACGTGACGAGCTTATGCGCGGCCTGCTGGTCGCCATGCTCCTTCCATTCCTTCGCCAGGCGGAATTCCTCCTCCGGCGAAAGCATGGGGAATTTGCGGATCTCCTGCAGGTAGCGGGAGAGGTTGCCCTCGGGGGCGATCGGAATCATCGAAGTCGTGGAAGCCATACTGCAACTGCCTCCTGCACCGGCCGGGAGCCCCTGTGACGGCGATCCCCGGCTCAAGCTCCGGGTCGCCTCCCGCTCGGGCCCTGACGCGCCGCCCTGACCCCGTTCACAGTCGGGGACAGGCCCGGCGGCCGCGCCATGGTGGTGGCACCCGGCGTTGGCGACAGGTGAACGCTACCTCTCCCTTCGCGGTTGCGCAAGAAAATCCCGACTGTAATAGTCGGGTTACCCCGGGTTACCGTCCAGCAATGCGAGCAGCCCCTGCATGTCGGGCGGCAGGGGGGCGTGGAAGCGCAGCATTTCGCCGCTGACGGGGTGGCGGAAGCCCAGGGATTCCGCGTGCAAAGCCTGGCGCGGGAAGGCCAGCAGGGCGTCGCGCGCCTGCGCCGGCAGGGAGCGGGCGGCGGCGGGCAGGCGGCGCAGATAGACCGGGTCGCCCACCAGCGGGTGGTTGATATGCGCCATATGCACCCGGATCTGGTGGGTGCGCCCGGTCGCGAGTCGGCAACGTAACAGCGCGCAACCGGTGCCCCAGGCGCGCTCCGTGGCAAAGCGGGTCAAGGCATGTTTACCGTTGCGCGCGACCACCGCCATGCGCTTGCGGTCGGTCGGATGGCGGCCAATCGGGGCATCGACCTCGCCGCTGGCCGGCGACGGCACGCCCCAGGCGAGCGCCAGATAGGCGCGTTCCAGGTCGCGGCTGGCGAAGGCGGCGGAGAGCGCCTGGTGCGCCGTGTCGCTCTTGGCCACCACCATGACGCCGGAGGTGTCCTTGTCGAGCCGGTGGACGATGCCGGGGCGCTTCTCGCCGCCGATGCCGGTCAGCTCATCCCCCGCATGGGCCAGCAGCGCGTTGACCAGCGTGCCGTCCTGGTTGCCGGGGGCGGGGTGGACCACCAGCCCGGCCGGCTTGTCCAGCACGATCAGGTGCCGGTCCTCGAACAGGATGGTCAGCGGGATATCCTGCGCCTGCGGCGTCGCCGGCTGGGCGGCGGGCGGCGCCAGCAGATAGGTGGCGCCGGCGCGGATGCCCTCGGACGGGTCGGTGGCGGGCTGGCCGTCGCGCAGCACATGGCCGGCCTCGATCAGCGCCTTGACGCGCGAGCGCGACAGCGTGCCTATCGCCGCCGCCAGGAAACGGTCGAGGCGGTTGCCCGCATCGGCCGGCCCTGCGGTCAGGGTGAAGGGGCCCTCCGGCGCGGTGCCGGAAGCGGCCTGGCTTTCGCCGGAAGGAGAGGTGTCGGTGCGCGCGCTCAAATTTGCTGTCGGTCTGATGGGGGTGATGATCATCGCCGGCACGGTGGCGCTGGTGGTGCTGCTGGTGCAGCGCATGAACAGCGCGGCGCGCGGGGTCAGCGCCGGGGTTAGCACGGAACTGGCGCTGCGGCAGCCGCCCGGTTCGCGCATCGGCCAGATCGCGCCGCTGGATGGCGGGCGGCTGGCGGTGTGGGTGGAGCGGCCGGATGGCGCGCGCATCCTGCTGGTGGATCCGCAGGGCGGCCGGGTGGCGGGCGAGATCCGGCTGGGCGAGTAAGAAGGAAAGGGTTCTTTTTTAGAAAAAAAGAACCAAAAAACTTTTGTCAGTTTGGCGTCCCGCCTCGGGCCCCAGGCGGGACGCCAAATGAGGAAAAGTCTTTTTGCTTCTTTTTCTTCAGAAAAAGAAGATTCTGCCTGCAATGCCGCCTCGCAAGCCCAACCTCCCCGAGAAGCCCTGCGCCGCCTGTGGCCGCCCTTTCGCCTGGCGGAAGAAATGGGCGCGGGTGTGGGAGGAGGTCCGCTATTGCAGCGAGGCCTGCCGCGAGGGGCGCCACCCAAAAAAGCATTCCGGCGGCGGAAATATGAAATCAGCCCCTTGATCGACCCCCGCCTGGCCGATAAAAGCCCCCTCACACGACGCCTCCAGTCCCCTTCGTCTAGAGGCCTAGGACACCGCCCTCTCACGGCGGCAACAGGGGTTCGAATCCCCTAGGGGACGCCAAGGCTTTCTTCGGAAAGTCCTGGTTCACCGGAAAGGCGTCGTTTTTTATTTCCCGACATTCCGGTTTCCACGGTGGCGCGCCTCAGGGCGCGCTCACCGCGTGGCCATGCCCGCGACCCAGGCGCTGCCGGGCAGGGAGCGCGCCGGCAGCGGCGCCGGGCCCGGGCCGCCGGCGGCCAGCCGCGCCGGCAGGGTGACGCGGCAGCACAGCCCATCCGCCTCCCAGGACAGGCTGAGCTGCCCCTGCAGCTGGCGATGCACCAGGGATTGCAGCAGGCGGGAGCCGAAGCCGGCATGGCGCGGCGGCCGGTCGATGGCCAGGCCATGCTCCTTCCAGCAGAGCAGCAGCTCGCCCTCCGGCGCCAGCGACCAGCCGAGCGCGACCCGCCCCTCCGGCGTGCTGAAGGCGCCATGCTTGGCGGCGTTCACCACCAGCTCATGGATCACCATGGCGGCGGGCTGCACGGCATTGGCGGTCAGCCAGATCTGCGGGCCCATCAGCGCGACGCGGTCGCGATAGGCGAGGATCTCGCCCTCGATCAGCGCCTGCAGCTCGGCCCCTTCCCATTGCTGCTGCGCCAGCAGGGAATGCGCCCGCGCCATGGCGGCCACGCGCCCCTCGACCGAACTGGCATAGGTCTCGGCATCCTGGCGCGGCGTCAGCCGCAGCAGGGAGAGGGCGACGGCCAGCGCGTTCTTGGCGCGGTGATCGACCTCGCGCAGCAGCAGATGGCGCATCTCCTCGGCCTGGCGGCGCTCGGTGATGTCGCGGACGATGCCGGTGAAGAACTTCTCGCCATGCGAGTCGAAGGAGCCGACGGACAGCTCGATGGGGAATTCCGAGCCGTCGCGGCGGCGCGCCATCAGCTCCCGCCCCGGCACGCCGATGGCGTGGGATTCGGCCTGGCCGCCGCGCGCCAGGCTGGCGCTGTAGCGGGCGAGATAGCCGTCATGCCGCGCCCCTTCGCCCTGCGGCATCAGCACGGCGAGGTTGGCGCCCACCAGCTCCTCCGCCCGCTTATAGCCGAACATGGCCAGGGTGGCGCGGTTGGCCGAGACGATGCGCCCCTGCCCATCGGCGACCAGGATGGCGTCCGCCGCCGTCTCGAACACCGAATGCAGCCGCGCCTCGCTGGCGCTGCGGGCGAATTCGGCGCGGCGGCTGTGCCCGGCATCGCCCAGATACTCGATCACCACCGGAGGCTGGCCGCCCGGCGGCTGGTGCAGCGCCAGATGCGCCTCCACCAGCCGCGGGCTGCCATCGCGCGCCGTCTGGCACAGCGTGCCGCGCCACTGCCCGTCGCGCACCAGCTCGCGGCTGACGCTGAGGAAATCCTCGCCCGCCGGAAAGACGGTGCGCAGCAGCAGATGCAGCTTGCGGCCGCAGGCTTCCGCCGCGCCCCAGCCATAGAAGCTCTCACAGCCGCGCGGCCAGTGCCGCACTGTGCCGTCGAGCTCCCTCTCGATGATCATTCCGGCGAGACTGGCCATCCCCTCAGCATGCGAAGCCGGAGATTGATAAAGTGCCAAGGCACGGCCGGGCGCCGTGCCATGCAGCGTCCGCGTCACGGCAGGCGCATGAAATTGGCGGCGCCCGAGGCGCGCGAGATCAGCGCCTGCATGGCGGGGTTGGAGGCGCCCTCGGCATCGGTCAGCGCGTCCATCGGGCAGAAATACTCATGCGCCTGCGGCATCTGGGTGCGGGCGAAGCCGTCATATTGCCGGTTCTTCAGCCCGTAGAGCACCCGCACATCGCGCACCGGCAGCACCAGCGGCTCCACCGGCTCCTGCCGCACCAGCTTGATGCGGCGCCAGCGCGGCAGCTTGTCGTCGGGCTGCAGCGGCGCCGTCAGCCAGGCCAGCGGGCAGACCGCCAGCAGCGAGGTGGTGGAGGGGGCGAAGCGCGAGCGCTTGTCGAGCAGGTTCTGCAAGGTTGAGCAGGCCTCGATGCAGAGGATGTCGACATAGGCATCCGCCGGGTCGGGGCTGAAATGCAGCCACATGCCGTCCGGCACAGTGCGCAGCCGGTTCGAGCCGGGCAGGCGCAGGAAGGGATGCGCCGTGCCATCCTGCTCACCGGGTCTGGCCCGCATCCACACCCCGCGCTGCTTCGGGCTGTCCAGCGCGCCGGGCGGGCGCTGCGGCCATTGCCGCAGGCGCCGGCGCACCAGGTCATCCAGCGAACGGTGAACGAGTTCCGGCCTGTCAATGTCGCGCATTCCAGGAGTTCCGCTCGTGGTTTCCAACTTCCGGTTGGTATTCATTAACGATCACGCTTGCGTGAGCAAGAGCAAATCCACTGCTGCGCGAAATGCCGCCCAGAAATGTCCGCATGCCGCGAGGCGGCGTGCCGTGGCACCGGTGCGCTATAGCTGAGCCGGCGGCGTCGGATTGTGCGGGCCGCGTGGCGGTTGTGGGTGTTGCGCGGCTTTCTTGTGTCCGCGCGCAAAGAAAACCCCGCCGCGGCGGGGCCGGGCGGGGTTGCTGGGGGGAGGCGGGCCGGGGGCCCGCCCCTGGCGCCGGGCGACTCGCCTCAGCGCTTGTCCATGTCGACGAAGTCGCGGTTCGCGGCGCCGGTGTAGATCTGCCGCGGGCGGCCGATGCGCTGCGCCGGATCCTCGATCATCTCCTTCCACTGGCTGACCCAGCCCACGGTGCGCGCCACCGCGAAGAGCACGGTGAACATGTGGGTCGGGATGCCCATCGCCTTCAGGATGATGCCCGAATAGAAATCGACATTCGGGTAGAGCTTGCGGCTGACGAAGTAGTCGTCCGACAGCGCGATGCGCTCCAGCTCCATGGCGAGGTCGAGCAGCGGCTCGTCCTTGATGCCGAGCTCGGCCAGCACCTCGTGGCAGGTCGCCTGCATGATCTTCGCGCGCGGGTCGAAGTTCTTGTAGACCCGGTGGCCGAAGCCCATCAGCTTCACGCCGGAGTTCTTGTCCTTCACCTTCTCGATGAAGGCGGGGATGTTCTCGACCGAGCCGATCTCGGCCAGCATCTTCAGCACCGCCTCATTGGCGCCGCCATGGGCGGGGCCCCAGAGGGCGGCGATGCCGGCGGCGATGCAGGCAAACGGGTTGGCGCCGGTCGAGCCGGCCAGCCGCACCGTCGAGGTCGAGGCGTTCTGCTCATGATCGGCGTGCAGGACCAGGATGCGGTCCATGGCGCGGGAGAGGATGGGGTTGGGCTTCCACTCCTCGGCCGGCACGGCGTTCAGCATGTACAGGAAGTTCTCCGCATAGGAGAGGTCGTTCCGCGGGTACATGAAGGGCTGGCCGATGGAATACTTGTAGGCCCAGGCGGCGATGGTCGGCACCTTGGCCAGCAGGCGGAAGGCCGCGATCTCGCGCTGCTGCGCGTCGTTGATGTCGAGGCTGTCATGGTAGAAGGCCGACAGCGCGCCCACGACACCGCAGAGGATCGCCATCGGGTGGGCGTCGCGGCGGAAGCCGTTGAAGAAGCTGCGCAGCTGCTCATGCACCATGGTGTGCAGGGTCACGCCGCGGTCGAACTTCGCCAGCTGCTCCTTGGTCGGCAGCTCGCCATGCAGCAGCAGGTAGGAGACTTCCAGGAAGTTGCTCTTCTCGGCCAGCTGCTCGATCGGATAGCCGCGATACAGCAGCACGCCCTGGTCGCCATCGATATAGGTGATGGCGCTCTCGCAGGCGGCGGTGCCGCCATAGCCGGGGTCGAAGGTGAAGACGCCCAGTTCGCCGTAGAGCTTGCGGATATCGAAGACATCGGGGCCAATCGAGCCCTGGATCAGCGGCAGTTTGGCGCTCTTGCCAGACTCGTCGAGCGTGACGGTAACGGACCCTTTGGCCGTGCTGCTCATGGCGTCTTCCTCGTTTCGGGGAGGGCGGCGGCGTCCCGGGGGTGGCCGCGCCGTCTATGATGCAGCGCAAGATTATGCGCTGGGCTGCACCCTTGTCCATCCGGGGGCCGGTGCCGCAGCGGTTCCGGAGCCCGCTTCGCCGTGAAAATGCCGCAATTCCACGGAGCGGAACAGGCCGACTCGGAAGGCGGCGCCGGGGCCGCCCGGCGGGCGGTTCAGAAGCGGGCGCGCCAGCTCTCGGGCGCGCCCTCGGGGTGCGACCACAGGCCGCGGCGGGCGGCGCGGGCGCCCTGCTCGGCCGCCTGCAGCTCGGCCCCGCCGGCGCTCTCGGCCAGGGCCCAGCCGGCGGCGACCAGCGCCGCATTGGTCTCCACCCCGCCGGCCTGGCAGGTGCCGAGCGCCCGGCCGAAGCGGTCGCGGCCCTGCACGCGGCAGCTCAGATCGCGATTCTGCACCAGCTGCGCCAGCGCCTGCGCGGCGGCGCCGCCGCAATCGAAGCCGACGCCATTGGCGGTGCTACAGGTCTGGCCGCGCGGCGGCGAGACCAGCCCGGCCAGGCGCAGCGTGCGCTCGCCCAGGCGCAGCGTGTCGCCATCCACCACCCGCACCTGGGCGGCGGCGGCATTCCAGTCCTGTTCTCGGGGGGCGGAGCCGAACAGATTGGCCGGCAGGCCGAGACCGGCCAGCGCCAGGGCCATGACACCCAGGACGCTGCCCATGGCGATCCCGCGCCAGCGGCGCGGGGCGGGGGCGGGGCGGAAGATACGGCGACGGGTCAACACGCGGCGAAGCGTTAGACGAGGGGGGTTAACGGTTCAAGCGTTGAAAAAGTTTCCATTCACTCGCCTTGCAGCAGAGTTGGAGGTTAACGCCCAGCCATGCCTTGGCGGCAGAGCGGCCGCACCCCGCCGGCGCGGCGGGGCACGCCTCCGGAACGTTCCAGCCGGGCGGAGGATGCGCGCGGGCCGCCGCCGACACCAGGCGTCGGCGGGGCGCTCAGCCGGGGCCGGCGCCGGCCCTCAGGCGGTCCAGAACGGGTCCTGCCTGGCGAAGCGGCGCCAGGAGTCGAGCGCCGCCTCGCGCATGCCGCGGGCCGAGGCCAGGGCCCAGCCCTCCACCAGCCCGACCGCCCAGGCGGGGGCGGCCGGGAGCGCCTCGTCCCGCTCGGCCAGGGCCTGCATCAGCCCGCGCGCCGCCACCCCGTCATTCGACAGGCCCAGCGCCTCCTGCAGCGCCGAGAGGCGCCTGATGTAGCGGCGCGACGCCTTGCCGGGCCAGAGCGGCGCGAACAGCTCGGCGGCGTAGCGCAGCCGCTTCGCCTCCAGCCGCAGCGCGTGCAGCGCCTCGTCCGACAGGGCGGCGATGCCGGCGGCGCGCTTCATCAACTTGCGGCGGCGGCGCGCCAGGATGGCCCGCGCCGCGGCGCGCAGCGGCGTCGCCGGGCCGGTGGCGGAGGGTTGCAGCGCCTCCTGCATCGCCTGCCAGATCAGGGCGCGGAATTGCGGGCCGCGCAGCAGCCCGGCCAGCCGGGCATAGGCGGCGTCGCGCCGCTCCTCGGCCCGGCGCAGCAGCCGCGACCAGCGCGGATCGGGGCCCAGCGCGGCGCCGAGCTCGGCCGCCATGCCGCCCAGGAAGACATCCCATTCCCGCGCCGCGCCCAGCGTCCGGGCCAAGTCGCGCAATCCGGCATCCAGCCGCCGCAACTCCTCGGAATCGCGCAGCGGGCGGAACAGCTTCAGGCAGGAGCGCAGCCGCCGCGCCGCCACCCGCAGCTGGTGCACGGCGGTCGGCCCGGCCTCGGGCCGCGCCAGCGGGGCGTAGCTCAGCAGCACCCCGGCGACATGGGCGATGGCCAGCGCCAGCGCCGCCCCCGCCTCCTCGGTGCCGCCGAGATCGGGCGGGCCGCGCCGGGCCGGCGCCTCGGCCTCGCCCTCGGCCAGCGCCAGGGCGGCCTCGTCCAGCCCGCGCAAGGCGGGCAGCAGCGGCAGATCGGCGGCCAGCGCCAGGGCCAGCGCCAGCACCGCCGGCGGCGGGCCCTGCAGCAGCAGGCGCTGCACGGCGCGCTCGGGCACCGCCTCGGGGGCGGGCAGGGTCGGCGCCCCGGCGGAGAGCGGCCTTGCAGCGCGCAGCACCCCCTGGCGCAGCAGCAGCGAGACGCCCTGCGGCGTCATCAGCCGCGTCGCCTGCCCGGCATAGGACGCGATGGGCAGCAGCGCCTGGCCGCTGGCCGCGGCGGGCACCGCCTCCTCCGGCAGGGGCTGCGGCCCGGCCGGCAGGCCGGGCAGGGGCAGCGCGCCGGGCGGCTGCAGGGGCAGCAGGGCGCGGCTGCCCTGCGGCGGCGCGCGCAGCGCCTGTCCGGCCTGGCGCAGCGCCCGGTCGGCGCTGTCCAGCCACAGCCATTCCTCCGGCTGGGCGCGGCCGCGCCGCGTGCCGGCCAGCGCCGCGTGGCGCCACAGCGCCTGGGCGCTGCCCTCCAGCTGCAGCTCCAGCGTCAGCGGCGGCGCCTCGGCCGTGCCGGGGGGGAGCGGGGGCTCGACCGGCGGAACCGGCATGGCGGCGGGCTCGGGCGCTGCCGCGGCCTGCAGCAGGGCCTCGGGCGCGGGCTGGCCCGGCGGGCCGTCCGGCGGGCCACCCTGGGGCAGGTCCGCCTGGGGCAGGTCCGCCTGGGGCAGGTCCCCCTGGGGCAGGTCCTGGGCGCGGCGCCGGGCCCTGGCCGGGCCGGCCGGCGGGCGGCGCGTGGCGACGGGCCGGCGCGGCCGCTTCGGGGGCGGGGTCTCGCTCAGGCGGCCATCTCCGGCAGGTCGTTCGGCGCCACGAAGCGGACCAGCCTGCCGCCGCCCGCCTCCAGCGCGCGCCAGGGCGCGGCGATGCTGAACTCGGCCAGCGCGCCGGTCGGATAGCCCTCGGCCAGGCGCTGCGTGCCCGGCGCCTTGCCGGCCATGCCGGCCGGGCCGGCGAGCGCCAGGGCCAGATCGTGCAGCCCGGGATTGTGCCCGATCAGCAGCAGGCTGCGCGCCGTCTCCGGCGTCTGCCGCAGCGTGTCGATCAGGCTGGCCCAGGGCGCCAGGTAGAGATCGTCCATCGGCTCGACCATCGGGCTGTCCGGCAGCGGGGCCAGGGCCTCCAGCGTCTGCAGGGTGCGCCGGGCGGAGGAGACCAGCACGATGTCCGGCGCCAGGCCGAGCCCGTGGAAGACGCCCGCCATGGCCACGGCAGCGCGTTTGCCGCGCGCGTTCAGCGGGCGGGCATGGTCCGGCAGGCTGGGATCGTCCCATGACGATTTCGCGTGCCGCAACAGGAGCAATTGCCGCATGGCCGCACTCTGCCACGCCACGCCGCCGCTGTCGCGGGGGGTGCTGCGCCCGCCTGGCCGCTGCCGGGGCCGCCGCCCGGCCGGCTTCCGCTTCCGCGCCCCGGCCCCATCTGCGCCGCAGGATCGCAGGAGGACAGCGCATGGTCGTGGCGGTGATCGGGGCGACGGGTGGGGTGGGCAGCGCGCTGGCGCGGCGGCTGAAGGCCGCGGGGCGGGTGCCGCTGCTGATCGGCCGCGACGCGGCGCGGCTCGGCGCCCTGGCGGCGGAGCTGGAGGCGCCGCAGGCGGTGGCCGATGCGCTGCGGCCGGAGGCGATGGCCCAGGCCCTGGCCAGCGCCGGCCCGGTGCTGGAGGGGCTGGCCTATTGCGTCGGCTCCATCCCGCTGCGGCCGCTGGCGCGGCTTTCCGAGGACGATTTCCTCGACGCCTTCCGGCTGAACGCGCTGGGCGCGGCGCTGGCCGTGCAGGCGGCGCAGCCGGCCCTGGCGCGGGCCGAGGGCGGTGGCAGCGTGGTGCTGTTCTCCTCCATCGCGGCGCGGCAGGGCTTTCCGGCGCATGCCGCCATCGCCGCCGCCAAGGGCGCGGTGGAGGGGCTGGTGGTGGCGCTGGGGGCCGAGCTGGCGCCGGCGATCCGCGTCAACGCCATCGCCCCAAGCCTGATGCGCACCGGCATGGCGGCGCCGCTCACCGGCAACACGGCCATGGCGGAGGGCATCGCGAAGCTGCATCCTCTGCCCCGGCTGGGCCAGGCGGAGGACGCCGCCGGGCTCGCGGCATTTTTACTCTCGGCGGAGGCGGCATGGATCAGCGGCCAGGTGATCGGCGTGGATGGCGGGCGGGCGAGCCTGCGCAGCAAGGGGTGAGGGGGGCGCTGCCACGGCGCCTGCTGCTCGGCGCCCCCGCGCTCGGGCTGGCGGCGCTGCTGGCGCCGGGCGCCGGGCGCGCCGCCCTGCCGCCGCAGGGCTACCGCTTCCGCCTGCTGCGCGAGGGGCGTGAGGTCGGCCGCCACACCGTCCAGGCCGAGCCCGATGGCACGGTGCGCAGCGTCGTGCTGGTCGAGGTGAAGCTGCTCTCCTTCACCGTCTTCCGCATGCGCCACGAATATGCCGAGCGCTGGCAGGGCGACCGGCTGGCCGGCTATGCCGCGCTGACCGAGCGCAATGGCAGCCAGGGCCGGGTCGAGCTGGCGGCCACGGCCGAGGGGCTGCGCGGCCGCGGGCCGGAGGGCGCGCTGGCCCTGCCGGCCGCGGCGGCGCCGCTGGCTTGGTGGGCGCCCGAGCATTTGCCCGGCCGCACCCTGTTCGACACCGCCACCGGCCAGGTGCTGGAGGGTGCGCCGCAGCGCGGCCGCGAGGGGGGCGAGACGCTGTGGCAATGGGCGCCGCGCGGCATGGTGGCGCGCTACGATGCCGCCGGCCGCTGGACCGGCTTCCGCATGCTGGGCGAGGATGGCAGCGAGGTGATCTACCAGCCCGAGGGCTGAGCGCCCCGCCCGGCGCCGCTCAACCGCTTGTGTGCGGGGCTGCCGCATTCCCTCCGCATTGCCCGGCTTCGCTGGATGTCAGGCAAGGCGGAGGGAGGCGGCGATGAGCATGAAGGGCTTCTGGCGCGGGCTGCGCGACATCCTCGTGTCGCTGTTCTGGCTGGTGGTGGCGCTGACGCTCGGCGTGCTGGTGGCGGCGCCGGTGGTCATCGGCCTGGACGCGCTGTTCCTGCGGCTGGGCTTCACCGCCGCCAGCCCGGATATGGCGCAGTTCACCTCGATCATCCTCGGCCTGCTGGTGGGGGTGGTGGTGGTGATCTGGCTGGACCGGCGGCTGCGCCGCTGGCTGGGCTATTCGCCGCTGGAGACCTGGGATTTCCTGCGCTGGATTCCCTGAGCGGCCCGCCCCCGCCGGGGGCTTCCGGAATCGCGCGCTGGCCCGACATGCCACGCCATGACCACGCTCCGCATCATCCTGGGTGACCAGTGCAGCCGCGGCCTCTCGGCCTTGCGCGACCTCGACCGCGCGCGCGACGTGGTGCTCAGCATGGAGGTGGCGGAGGAGAGCCGGGACGGTGCCGCATCACCGGCAGAAGATCGCGCTGATCTTCTCGATGCTGCGGCATTTCCACGCGGCCCTCGTGGCGCGCGGCGTCCGCGCCGAGCACATCCGGCTCGACGACCCGGAGAACAGCGGCAGCTTCACCGGCGAGGTGCTGCGCGCCGTGCGCCGCCACCGCGCCAGCCGCATCATCGCCACCCATCCCGGCGAATGGCGCGTGGCCGAGGCGATGCAGGGCTGGGAGGCCGCCGCCGGCATCCCGGTCGAGATCCGCGAGGATGACCGCTTCCTCTGCACCCGCGCGGAATTCGCCCGCTGGGCCGGCGGGCGGCGGCAGCTGCGCATGGAGTTCTTCTACCGCGAGATGCGCCAGCGCCACCGCCTGCTGCTGGAGCCCGACGGCACCCCCACCGGCGGGCAGTGGAATTTCGACGCCGAGAACCGCAAGCGCCTGCCGAAGGGCGTGGCGCCGCCACCGCTGCCGCGCTTCGCGCCCGACGCCATCACGCGCGAGGTGCTCGAGCTCGTCGCCCGGCGCTTCCCGCGCCGCTATGGCGGGCTGGACGGCTTCGCCTGGCCGGTCACCGCGCGCGATGCGGGGGTGGCGCTGCGGGATTTCCTGGCGCACCGCCTGCCGCGCTTCGGCGACTACCAGGACGCCATGGCGGTGGGCGAGCCGGTGCTCTACCACAGCCTGGTCTCGCCGGCGCTGAATGGCGGGCTGCTCGACCCGCTGGAGATCTGCCAGGCGGCGGAGGCCGAGTACCGCGCCGGCCGCGCGCCGCTGAACGCCGTCGAGGGCTTCATCCGCCAGATCCTGGGCTGGCGCGAATATGTGCGCGGCCTCTACTGGCTGCGCATGCCGCATTACGCGGCGGGCAATGCGCTGGAGGCCCGCCGCCCGCTGCCGGATTTCTACTGGACCGCCGAGACCGACATGGCCTGCCTGCGCCACACCCTGGCGCAGACCCGCGACCACGCCCATGCGCACCACATCCAGCGGCTGATGGTGGCCGGCAATTTCGCGCTGCTGGCCGGCATCGACCCGGTGGCGGTGAATGCATGGTATCTGGCGGTCTATGCCGACGCCTATGAATGGGTGCAGCTGCCCAACACCCAGGGCATGGCGCTGTTCGCCGATGGCGGCGCCATGGCCTCCAAGCCCTATGCCGCCTCCGGCGCCTATATCCACCGCATGAGCGATTATTGCGGCGGCTGCCGCTACGAGGTGAAGCAGGCCGAGGGGGAGGGGGCCTGCCCCTTCAACGCGCTCTACTGGGATTTCATCGCCCGCCATGCCGGGCGCTGGCGCGGCAATGCCCGCATGGCCATGCCGCTGCGCAATCTGGAGCGCATGCCGGCGGAGCGGCTCGCCGCGCTGCGCGACCGGGCGCAGCGCTTCCTCGACGCGCTGCCCCCGTCGCGCGACTACCGCTAGCGCCCCCGGGGCTCAATCCGCGGTTAAGCGGCGCGCCCTAGAACGAGGCTCTGCCCAGGGGAGCCTCCATTGCGCATCCGGACCTTCTTTCTGCTCTGCTTCTGCAGCGTCGCCACCGCCGGGGGGCTGGCGACGATCTGGACCTGCTTCGACGCCTGGTCCGACTGGCAGCGCGCCGAGCGGGCCCATCTGGCCAGCCGAGCGGTCAGCGATGCGCAGCGTGCCCAGACCGCCATCGCCGCCGAGATCGGCGGCCATGCCTCGCAGCTGCGCAGCCCGAGCCCTGATGTCGCGGCGCAGGAGCGGGTGGCGCCGGAGACCGACCGGCTGCTGCGCGAGGCGGCGGCGAGCGCCCAGGCCGCCGGGCTGGACCCGGCGCCGCTGCGCGACATCGAATCGCGCATCGCGACGCTGCGCCCGCGCAGCCTGGCGGAGATGCGCCGCCCCCTGGCCGAGCGCGACGCCGCCATGCCGACCGCCACCCAGGAACTGCGCAATGCCGGGGTGGAGACCATGGCGCGGCTGGCCGCCCGCGCCTCCCGCCAGGTCTATGCCCAGGCTCCCGATGCCGGGCTGCTGCTGGAGGTCGCCAATGCGGTGATGGACATCCGCGACATGGCCGGGCGGCGCAACACGGCGATCGTCAGCTGGATGCAGGGCCAGCCGGTGACGCCCGAGGCGATGCAGCTGGCGCAGCTGCAGACCGGGCGGATCGAGCAGGCCTGGCAGGCGGCGCAGCGGCTGATGGCCGGGCTGCGGGACTATGCCGCGCTGCAGGCCGCGCTGGCCGCGCAGAAGCGCAGCCTGGAGGCGGAGGATGAGCCGCGCTGGCGCCAGCATCTGGCGCTGGGCTGGCAGGCCATGCAGGGCGGCGCGGTCAGCTGGCCAATGCCGGTCGAGCCCTATCGCGCCTGGTCCACCCCGGCCCAGGCGCGCATCCTCGGCCTGCGCGACGCGGCGCTGGACGCGGCGCTGGACCTGACCGCCGACACCACCGCCGAGGCGCGGGCGCGCTTCATCGCCGCCAGTGGCCTGGCGGTGCTGCTGGCCGGCCTGGCCGGGTTGTCCATGCTGCTGCTGCTGCGCCGCGTGGTGCTGCCGCTGCAGGCGCTGACCGCGACCGTCGGCCGCATCGCCGGCGGCGAGCTGCAGCTGGCCGTGCCCGGCCGCGCCCGGCGCGACGAGCTGGGCGGCATGGCCCAGGCGATCGAGACGCTGCGCGCCGCCTCGGCGGAGCGGCTGGCGCTGGAGGCGCGCCAGCAGGAGGAGCAGCGCCAGCGGCTGGAGCGCGCCGCGCGCGTCGATGCGCTGCTGCGCGGCTTCGAGGAGGAGGCGGCCGGCGCGCTGCGCGCCGTCGCCGCCGCGGCGACCGAGATGGACGCCACCGCCGGCTCGATGGTGGAGATCGCGGCCAGCGGCAATGGCCGCGCCCAGGCGGTGGCGCGCGCCTCCGCCCAGGCCAGCGAGAATGTGCAGACCGTGGCGGCGGCGGCCGAGGAACTCTCCGCCAGCATCGCCGAGGTGGCGCGCCAGGTGCGCGAGGGCGCGACCCGCGCCCATGCGGCGAGCGAGGCCGCCGGCCAGACCGAGGGCACGGTGCGCGGCCTGGCCGAGGCGGCGGGGCGGATCGGCGATGTGGTGCAGCTGATCACCTCCATCGCCAGCCAGACCAATCTGCTGGCGCTGAACGCGACGATCGAGGCGGCGCGCGCCGGCGAGGCCGGCAAGGGCTTCGCCGTGGTCGCCGGCGAGGTGAAGAACCTGGCCAGCCAGACGGCGCGCGCGACCGAGGAAATCAGCCAGCAGATCGCCGCCATGCAGGCGGAGACCGGGCGCACCGTGCAGGCCATCGGCGGTATCGCCCATATGATCCGCGAGCTGAACGAGGCGACCGGCGCCGTCGCCCAGGCGGCGCAGCAGCAGGCCGAGGCGACGCAGGAGATCGGCCGCGCGGTGGCCGAGGCGGCGAGCGGCACGCAGGAGGCCTCG
Source organism: Pseudoroseomonas cervicalis (assembly GCF_030818485.1). Taxonomy (NCBI): domain Bacteria; kingdom Pseudomonadati; phylum Pseudomonadota; class Alphaproteobacteria; order Acetobacterales; family Roseomonadaceae; genus Roseomonas; species Teichococcus cervicalis. The sequence continues at coordinate 394,430 of NZ_JAUTAJ010000004.1, forward strand.
CGCCACGCCTCCGGCGTCAGCGAGGATGCCGGCCGCACCGGCCGTGCCGCCGAGGATGTGCGCGCCGCCGCCGGCGAGCTGGCGCGGCAATCCGAAGGGCTGCGCGGCCAGATGGACCATTTCCTGGGCGCGCTGCGGGCGGCGTGAGCCGCCCGGCGGGCCGACCCGGGCGGGCCTGTTCAGTCGACGGCGTTGGCGGTGAGGAAAAGCGCCTGTTCCAGCGCGCGGAAGAAGTGCTGGAAGGATGCCGGATCCGCCACTTCCTGCTGGTTGTACTGCCCGCTGACCCGCACCACGGTCTGCTGTGGGCCGCGCGGCCGCACCGTCACCGTCAGGCGCATGGCATAGCCCTGCAGCTTGGTGGCGCTGATGACGCCGAGCGTGTCATCCGCCCGGTCAATGGAGAAGCCGAGATCCTGCAGCGCGGCGAGCGAGGCGCGCAGCACCACGCCGCGATCGGCCGTGTCGAAGGCGCGGCTGGAGATGGCGCGCATGTCGACCTGGCTGCGGGAGGAAGCCAGGATCTGCTGGCGGGAATCGGTCTGGCAGGCGGCCAGCGCCACCAGAAGGCTGATCAGAAGGCTGCGCGCGATCATATCTCGTTAGCCTCGAGGAAGACCGATTTCGAAAGCGCCTCGAAGAAGGCGCGGTAGATGGCGGGGTCCTCGATCGTCTCGGCACGGGTGACGCGACGCTCGGTGTTCAGCACCACGCGCTGCACGGTGGCGCGGGCGATGCAGCCGCGCCCATCGCCGCTGCGGTTGATCACCAGGGCGATGCGGATGCGCTGATCTTTTTCCCAGCTGGCCTGGTGCTGCGTCTTGGCCATCGCCGCCAGCAGCACCAGCAACACCTGTGCGGCCACCTGCTGCGCCTCCACCGCGTCCCGGTCCTTGGAGGCGACGATGAGGCCGGCTTCAGCCCGCGCATCCTCGATGGTGAAGCCAAGATCCTGCATGACACCGACCGAGGCCTGCATCAGCAGAGCCTCGTTCGGCGTGTCGAATCGGCGCGACTGCAGCCGGCGCAGCGCCAGGGCGCCGTCGGTCGGCGCCATGGCACCGGCATGCAGCTGCGCCGCCTCCTGCTGACAACCTGCCAGCAGGGTGGCCCCCGCCAGCAGGGCGAAGCGCCGCCGCAGCATCAGAAGCTGCTGGAGCGGTAGGAGAAGTCGCGAACGCGCCCCTCGCCATCATAGCGAATGATGATGGTCAGCGTGCGCTGGCTGGTGCTGACGGCGCCGGCACTGCCACCGACGCCCAGCAACAGCAGGCTGGCGCCGCCGCTGCTGCCGCTCTGCACCGTCTGGGTCGCAATGCGGTCATAGACCCAGGTCTCGCGCCGCTGTTCATCGGTGGTGACGACGTTGGGCGAGCCCAGCACCTCGATCACCTGGGCATTGGTCATGCCGACGCGGATCTCACGCTGCACGGTGCCCACGGTCAGGCGGCTGCCCGCCTCCTGGCCGCGCGCCACCTCGGCGGCGTGCTGGGATGCGGGGGCGCAGGCGGTGGCGGCCAGCAATGCCAGCAGCCAGTAGGAGGAACGCATCTTGAAAATCCTTAACTGCCGGAAGGCCCGGTGACAGGGCGGATCGGCGTGGCGGCCGGCACGGCGGGCAGCGGCGCCGCTTCCTCGCTGTCAGGTGCGGCCATGGCGGCGATCGCCAGGTTGCGCGACAGCGGCTCGAAGAACAGGTCGCGATAGAAGGCGGGGTCGTCCACCTGCGTGTCGCCGGCGGCCATCGGCACCAGGGCATTGGCCCGAACCACCGTCTGGGTGGCACCGCGCGGATAGGCCGAGGCGGTCAGACGCAGCAGCCCGCGCTTCACGCCACTGACCGTACCGGCCTCTGGCGAGACCTTGGTGATGGCATAGCCCTGGTCCTGCATGCTGGCGATGATCGCCCGCAGCACCTGGTTGCGGTCCGCCGTGTCGAAGGTGCGGCTCTGGATGCTGCGCAGCTGGACGGCGCTCAGCTTGCTGGCGATCATCGGGCGCTCGCCCGGAGTGACACAGGCGCCAAGGGCCAACAGCAGCGGCAGGGCGAGGAGATGGCGCTTCACAGCGGCTGCGCCTTGCCGGCCAGGCTCTGCTGCAGCCGGTTGTAGAATTCCTGCATCAGGGTCTGGTCGCTCAGCGTCTCGTGCCGGACCTCCCCGCGATTGTTCTGCACCAAGCGCTCGAACGACACCCGCATGGCGATTCGCTGCGGCGCCTGGGCGGTGGAGGCGAGCACCAGACCGCTCGGCCGCTCAGGCCAGGTCGTCAGCGTCACCTGAATCAACTGGTCGGTGTCCCAGCGCGCCGCATTGGCGCCGGCCAGCACGGCGACCAGAATGGCGCCGACCACCTGCCCGGCCTCCCGGGCGTCGCGATGCTTGTTGCCCGCCAGCACGCCGGCAGGGGCCGAGGATTCGGTGATGGTGTAGCCGAGATCCTGCAGCACCTGGGTTGCTTCGCTCAGCAACTCCTGCTCCTGGCCTAGCCAGCGGCGGGTCTCGGTCTCGCGGATCTGCTGCTGCTGCTCGGGGGGCTGGCCGACCTTCATGGCCACTTCATTGGCGGTGACGCAGCCGGCCAGCATCAGGCTGGCGGCCGCGACCCGCAGAACGGGACGAATCACGGTCTGCTCTTCTCACGAAACTGTGTGTCGAAGCGTAACCGGTACAATCCCGTTTTCAAGCCGGATTTTTTGCCGGCAGGACTATTTCGGAAAAGATACGATAGCGGTCGGAGGAGGGAGGGCAGCTACGTCACCGCTCTCGCCGCCTTGCCCGGCAGTTCCGCCCCTCACTCCGCCGCCTGGCGCGACTCCCCCGAGCGCAGCACATCGCCGCGGCGCGGCGCGTGCAGGATCTCCGGCGTGATGCCGGCGATGCTCTTCGTGCCGGTCAGCGCCATGGAGATGTCGAGCTCCTTGCGGATGATCTCCAGCGCCTTGGTCACCCCGGCCTCGCCGCCGGCGGCCAGGCCGTAGAGCCAGGATTTGCCGATCATGCAGCCGCGCGCGCCCAGCGCCACGGCCTTCATGACGTCCTGGCCGGAGCGGATGCCGCCATCGAACCAGACCTCGACGCGCTCGCCCACCGCCTCGGCGATCGGCTGCAGCACGGAGATGGAGGAGGGCGCGCCATCCAGCTGCCGCCCGCCATGGTTGGAGACGACCAGCGCATCCGCCCCCGTCTCGGCGGCCAGACGCGCATCCTCGACATCCAGCACGCCCTTCAGGATCAGCTTGCCCGGCCAGATCGAGCGGATCCAGGCGACATCCTTCCAGGAGAGCGACGGGTCGAACTGCCCGGCGATCCAGTGCGAGAGCGTGTTCAGCCCCTCCTTGGCACCCGGCGCCTCGGTCAGGTTGCCGAAGGTCTTGCGCCTGCCGCGCAGCACTTCCAGCGCCCAGCGCGGCTTGGTCGCCACGTCCAGCATGTTCTTCACGGTCAGCTTCGGCGGCACCGCCAGCCCGTTCTTGATGTCCTGGTGCCGCTGGCCCTGGATCTGCAGGTCCAGAGTCAGCACCAGCGCCGAGCATTTCGCGGCGATGGCGCGCTCCACCAGCGAGCGGGCGAAGCCGCGGTCGCGCATGACGTAGAGCTGGAACCAGAAGGGCTTGTCGACCGCCCCGGCCACATCCTCGATCGAGCAGATCGACATGGTCGACAGGGTGAAGGGAATGCCGAAGCGATGCGCCGCGCGGCAGCCATGGATCTCGCCATCGGCATGGAACAGGCCGGTCAGCCCGGTCGGCGCGATGGCCACCGGCATGGTCACCTTGTCACCCAGCAGGGTCGTCTCGGTGCTGCGGTCGGAGACGTCGATCATCACCCGCTGCCGCAGCTTCAGCGCCGAGAGGTCGTCGCGATTGGCGCGCAGCGTCGCCTCGTCATAGGAGCCGCGATCGGCATAGTCGAAGATGGCGCGCGGGATGCGGCGGCGGGCGATGCGGCGCAGATCCTCGATATTGGTGACGGGCGGCATGGCAGATCCTGCGAAATGGTGCGGCGGGCGTTTGCCCAATGTCCCTCCGCGCGCGGGTTTGGTAAAGAGTTTTGACCAGGGATCGGAGCAGGACCCGGGCGATGAGTGATTTCCGGCCGCCGCCGCTCGCCGGAGCGGTGGCCGCCCATCTGGAGGCGCTGGTGCTGGAGGGCGTGCTGCGCCCCGGCGACCGGCTGGCGCCGGAGCGCGAGCTGGCGGCGCGGCTCGGCGTCTCGCGCCCCTCGCTGCGCGAGGCGCTGGCGCTGCTGGAGCAGAAGGGGCTGCTCGCCTCCTCCCGCGCCGGCACGATGGTGGCGGATTTCCTGGCCCCGCTCTCCGCCCCGCTGGCCGGGCTGTTCGGCAGCCATCCGCGCATCGGCCAGGATTATTTCGAGTACCGCCGGCTGATCGAGCCGCAGGCGGCGGCGCTGGCGGCGGTGCGCATCACCGCGCCGGAGCGCGCCGCGCTGCAGGACTGCCTGGCCAGGATGGAAGCCGCGCATCGCGACGCCGCGCCGGCCGAGGAAGCCGCGGCCGATCTGCAGCTGCATCTCCTGGTGCATGAGGCCAGCCACAATCTGGTGCTGCTGCATGTGCTGCGGGTCTTCGCCGGGCTGCTGCAGCGCGGCATCCTGTTCAGCCATGAGCAGTACTGGCAGCGCGACGCGCTGCGCGGCGAGATCCTGGCGCAGCACCGCGCCATCGCCGCCGCCATCCTGGCCGGCAACGCCGCCGCGGCCGAGGAGGCGATGCGCGCGCATATCCTGGCCACCGAGGCCGCCTTCCTCAGCCTGCGGGCGGAGGCGGCGCGCACCGGGGAGAGCCTGCGCAAGCAGCAGCGCGACACGCTGCTGGCCGAGGCGGCGCCGCCCGCCACCGGCTGAGCCGCGACGCTCAGCGAGGCGGCGCCTGGCCCGGCGGCGGGAGGGGCGGGTGCCCGGCCGGGGGCAGCTCGGCCAGCAGGGCGGCGAGGCCGGCCAGCAGCGCCAGCGCCACGGCGCCGCCCAGCCAGGGCCAGGCCCAGCGCGCCGCCTCCGCCCCGCGCATGCCGAGCCCGAGGCCGAGCGAGCCGAACCCCGCCCAGCCCAGCTCCGCCAGGAAGCCCAGCCCGACCAGCCGGGCCGGGCCGGCGGCGCGCAGCCAGCGCCACGGCCTGGGCTGCCGGGGCAGGGCGGGATGCATGGCGCGCCCCTCAGAAGGCGCGGCTGAGGGTCAGCAGCAGCCGGCCATCGCAGATCTTCTGCCCCTCGGGCGCGCGATCCGCGACGGGGGCGCAATCGCGCTGGCGGATCGAGGTGCCGGACCAGGACAGGCTGGCGGTGACCCCGGCGCCGATCTCGCGCGCCAGGCCGACCGCGTACCAGAGATAATCCGGCGTGCCGAACAGCGTGTTGCGCTCGATCCACTGGTAGCCGAGCCGGCCGCTGGCGGTGAAGCCGGCCGGCAGGCTCAGCTCCGCCAGCCCTTCCAGCGCGTAGGCCTGGCCGGAGCGGCCGAAGAAATTCGGCGCGTAGTTGAAGGCGCCGGTCAGCTTCAGCGGGTCGATGGCGTAGGCGGCCTTCAGCACCAGCTCCTGATACTCGTTGACCTGGCCGCCCGCCGCCTTGTCCTGGCCGGGATAAAGATAGGCGATGTAGCCGGCGTCAAAGGCCACGCCGCCCAGGCTGAAGCGGTAGCCGGCCATCAGGTCCAGCTCCTGCCGCGTGTCATTGGCGGGGCTGCCCAGGAAGCTGGCGTTGCTGAGGAAGCCGCCGACATAGACGCCGCTGCCATGCTGCAGATCCAGCGTCGCCTGCGCCGCCGGCCGGTTGCGCGTCTGGCTGAGGCCGCGGAACAGGTAGTCGCTGGAGAGCGACGGGGTGGCGGTGACGGTGAGGTCCGCCGCCTCCAGCTCGAAGGCCCGCGCGGCGGGGGCGGGGAGGGTCAGCACCGCGGCGAGGCCGGCGGTCAGGGAGGCGGCGGAGAAGGCCGGAAAACGGGCCGTTGCGGCAGGCATGGATCGATCCTCGGGACAGGCGAAGCGCGGCCGGCCGGAGGCGGCGGCCGCGCCCCTGGCCTAGGGGCGATGCCCGTAAAGCGGCCATGCGAAACCCCGCCCCGGCGCATCAAGGCGCCGTAAAGCCGGTGTGGCGTGGCCGGGGATTTATGCGGAATTTAGCCGCCCGCCACGGCTTGCGCATGGCGCCTTTACGGCCGCGGCGCGGATGCTCGGGGCTGGAGGATCCCATGTCATCCACTGCATTGTCCCATCCCGAGCCGGCCGCGGCCGCGCTGCTGGACCGGCTGGTCGCCGAGGCGGCGCTGCGCGAGCAGGACCGCGTGCTGATCATCGGCCCGCGCGGCGCCGGGCTGCTCTGCGCCGCCGCGCGCCATGGCTGCCGCAGCGGCGCCGAGGCGCGCCACGCCCCGGCCCATCCGGAGCCCGCCGATCTGGTGCTGGCGCCGGCCATCGCCTCGGAATCCATGGCGCTGACCATCGCCCGCAGCGCACGGCGCGCGCTGGCGGCGGGCGGCCGGCTGGTGCTGGCGCTGCCCGGCGAGGCGGCGGCCGGCCCGCGCGCCCTGGCCCGCGCCATCGGTCGCGGCCTGCGCGCCGAGGGCTTCCGGCAGATCCGGCTGCGCGCCATCGCCGGGCGCGACGGCGCCGCGCTGCTGCTGCTCGGCACCATGCCGCAGCCGGCGCTGCCCCGTCAGGGCGGGCGCGGCGCATGATCGCGCCCGTCCTGCGCGGGCTGATCCCGGCCCTGCCGACCCCCTTCATCCCCGGCAGCGGCCAGATCGACGAGGCCGCCCTGGCCGCCCTGGCCGAGCGTGTCGTGGCGCGCGGCGCCAGCGGCGTCGTGGCCTGTGGCAGCACCGGCGAGGCGCCGGCGCTGAGCGCCGCCGAGCATGGCCGCGCCCTGCATGTGGTGGCCGAGGCGGTGGGCCACCGCGTGCCGGTCATCGCCGGCGTCGGCGCGCCGAGCACCGAGGCGGCGGCGGCCCTCGCCCAATCCGCCGCGCTCTGCGGCGCGGCGGCGCTGCTGGTCTCCGCCCCGCCCTATGTGCGGCCGGGGCAGGAGGGGCTCTGCGCCCATATCCGCGCCGTGGCCGCCGCCGGCCGGCTGCCGCTGGTGCTCTACGACGTGCCGAGCCGCGCCGGGGTCGGCTTCGCCGATGACAGCATCGCCCGGCTGCGCGACGCCAATCTGATCCAGGCGCTGAAGGACGCGACCGCCGATCTGGCGCGGCCGGCGCGGCTGGCGCGGCTCTGCGGGCGGGATTTCACGCAGCTCTCGGGCGATGACGCCACCGCGGTCGCGCATCTGGCCATGGGCGGGTCGGGCTGCGTCTCGGTGCTGGGCAATCTGGTGCCGGCGCTGTGCAGCGCGCTGCACTCCGCCTGGGCGGCGCAGGACCCGGACCGGGTGGCGGAGCTGCGCGACCGGCTGGCGCCGCTGGCCGAGCTGCTGTTCCGCGAGAGCAGCCCGGTGCCGCTGAAGGCGGCGCTCGGCCTGCTGCGGCTTTGCGACGCCAGGCCGCGCCTGCCGCTGCTGCCGGCCACCGCCACGACCCGCGCCCTGCTGGCCGAGGCGCTGGCCGCCCTGCTGCCGGAGGAGGAGGCCCGCGCCACCGCCGCGCTGCGCCCGCCGCCGCGCCACGCCCTGCCGCCGCGCCTGCTGCAATAGGCGCCATGCCCCGCGCCGCCGGCCCGTGCTAGGCTGGCCGCACGGATGGCGTGAATTGTCCCCTCTTTGTCCGCGCCCGGCCTTATCCGGCCCGGGCGCGGCGATAGGCTGGCGCGGTCACCTTCCGCAGGAGCATGGGACATGACCGGCACCGCCCTCCTCGTCATCGACGCGCAGGAGTCTTTCCGCCACGCCGCCTATTTCCGCGAGGACGACCTGCCCGCCTATCTGGAGCGCCAGCAGGCGCTGATCGACGGCGCCGTCGCCGCCGGCCTGCCGGTGCTGCAGGTGTTCCATGTCAGCGAGGCCGGGCCCTTCTCCGAAGCCTCGGGCTTCGTGCGCACCCTGGCGCCGCTGCGCCTGGCGCCCGAGGCGGTGTTCCGCAAGCGCCGCCACAGCGCGCTGGTCAATAGCGGGCTGGATGTCTGGCTGAACACCCGCGGCATCCACCGCCTGATCGTCTCCGGCATCCGCACCGAGCAATGCTGCGAGACCACCACCCGCCACGCCTCCGATCTCGGCTATGCGGTGGATTTCGTGGCCGAGGCGACGCTGACCTTCCCGATGACCGACGCCGCCGGCCGCGCCTGGAGCGCCGCCGAGATCCGCGCCCGCACCGAGCTGGTGCTGGCCGGCCGCTTCGCCCGCATCGCCACGGTGGAGCAGGCGCTGGCCGGCGCGCCGGAGCGCCGCGCCGCATGAGCGGGGCGCGGCACATCCCGGTGCTGGTGATCGTGCCGCCGCGCGTGCTGCTGCTCGACATCGCCGGCCCCGTGGAGGTGCTGCGCAAGGCCAATCTGGAGCAGCAGGCGCTGCGCTTCAGCGTCGCCTACCACGCGCCGGCGGGGGTGGCGCGCAGCTCGGTCGGGCTGGAGCTGGCCGGGCTGGCGCCGCTGCCCAAGGCGGTGCCGCAAGGCGCGCTGCTGCTGCTGCCGGGCGCCGCCGACCTGCCGATCGGCGGCCCCCCGGCCGATGCGGAGGAAGCGCGGCAGGAGGAGGAGATCGTCGCCTGGCTGGCGCGCATGGTGCGGCCCGGCCACCGGCTGATGTCGATCTGCTCCGGCGCGCTGCTGGCGGCCCGCGCCGGGCTGCTGGACGGCCATGCCTGCACCACCCACCACGCCACCATCCCGGCGCTGATCCGCCTGGCCCCGGCCGCGCGCGTGCTGGAAAACCGGCTTTTCGTCGAATCCGGGGAGCGGCTGACCACCGCCGGCGTCACCGCCGGCATGGATCTGATGCTGCATCTGCTGGCGCGCGAGGCCGGGCATGAGGTGGCGCTGGCCGTGGCGCGCTACCTGGTGGTGTATCTGCGGCGCGGCGGCGCGGACCCGCAGCTCTCCCCCTGGCTGGAGGGGCGCAACCATATCCACCCCGCCATCCACCGCGCCCAGGACGCCATCCTGGCGGAGCCCGCGCATCCCTGGTCGGTGGCGGCGCTGGCGCGCATCGCCGGCGCCAGCCCGCGCAACCTCTCCCGCCTGTTCAACGAGCACACGGGCATGAGCGTGACCGACTACGTCAACCGGCTGCGCGTGGCGCTGGCGCACCAGCTGGTCACCGGCTCGAAGCTCGATCTGGAGCATGTGGCGGAGCGCGCCGGCTTCGCCTCGCTGCGCCAGTTCCGCCGCGCCTGGGCACGCCACCATGCGCTGTCGCCGGGCCGGCTGCGGACCTCGGTGGCCGGCTAGCGACCGGCCGGGATTGCCGCGTCCCGCCTCTCAACGAGGCAGCGGCAGCCTGAAAGAAAAGCACGAAAGAAAAGGCTGGGGGGACAGGGTCCCCCCAGACCCCGCCATCCGTGAAGCGGCCCGCCTCTCCACCCGACCGCGGCAGCCCGAAAAAATCACCAGGGGAGGTCGATCCAGGAGAGGTGGCCGCCCTTGCCGGCGCCGGTGTCGAGGAACACGGCGCGGCCGCCGGCGGCGGAGACCGCGACATAGGGGCGGCCATCGGTCGAGCGCAGCTCATGCCCGCAATAGACGGTGATGCCGGAGGGGATGCGGTGCACCCAATTGTGCAGCCGCTCGGGATAGCCATCGGCGCGGGTGCGGCTGGTCACCTGGCCGAACAGGGCGCGCGGCACCAGGCCATCGGGCTTGTGGCTGCCGGCCTCCTGCGGCGAGGGCTCGCGCAGCATGCGCGGATGGAAGCCGCCATGCACGAACAGCCAGGGGCCGAGGCGCAGCCAGGCCGGCGCCGCGGCGATGGCCTCCAGCGCCCGGGCCTTCAGCGCCTCGCCATCCGGCGCCTCGTCCAGCTGGGCCAGGGTGATGCCCAGGCCCTCGGGATCCGGGCGCACCAGCGCGCCGGACAGCGCCCGGCGCAGCTTGTGGTCGTGATTGCCGAGGATGAACATCCCCTGTCCGCTGTCCAGCAGCGCCAGCGCCTGGCGCAGCGTGCCGGGATTGTCCGGGCCGCGATCGGTCAGGTCGCCCAGCTGCAGCACGAAGAAGCGCTTCTCGGCGGCGCCCTGGATGGCGGCCTCGAAGGCGCGGGAATCGCCATGCACGTCGCCCACCACCCGCAGACCCTTGAAGTCGCGCTTGAGCCGGGAGAGCAGGTGGTTAGCGGGCAGCATCATTCCGCCGCCTTCAACGCCTGAAGGGCGGCCAGCGCCCGCTTGCGCCCGCCCTCGTGATCGACGATGGGGGCCGGGTAGTCCTGGCCGAGGCGCAGACCCGCGGCGCGCAGCACCTCGGGCGGCGCCTGCCAGGGCTTGTGCAGCCAGGCATCCGGCAGCCGCGCCAGCTCGGGCACGAAATGGCGCACATAGCGGCCCTCGGGGTCGAATTTCTCGCCCTGCAGGATCGGGTTGAAGATGCGAAAATAGGGTGAGGCGTCGATGCCGCTGCCCGCCACCCATTGCCAGTTCATGCTGTTGGCGGCGAGGTCGGCATCCACCAGCGTGTCCCAGAACCACAGGCTGCCCTGCTGCCAGGGCTGCAGCAGATGCTTCACCAGCAGGCTGCCCACCACCATGCGCACCCGGTTGTGCATCCAGCCATGCCGCCAGAGCTGGCGCAGCCCGGCATCGACGATCGGGTAGCCGGTTTGCCCCTGCTGCCAGGCCTGCAGAAGCTTGTCATCCGGCTGCCAGGGGAAGTCGGCGAATTCGGGCCGCAGCGGCGTGTCCGGCAGCTCGGTCCGGTGCCACAGCGTGTGATAGGCGAATTCGCGCCAGAGGATCTCCTTCAGCCAGGTGAGGTGGCCGCCGGATTTGCCGCCCTCGGCCACCGCGTGCCAGGCCTGGCGCGGTGAGACCTCGCCCCAGTGCAGATGCGGGGAGAGGCGGGCGGTCAGATCCTCGCCGGGGATGTCGCGGCCGCGCTCATAGCCCTCGGCGGCCTCGGCGGCGAAGTCTCGCAGCCGGGCGGCGGCGCCAGCCTCGCCAGGGGTCCAGTATTCGGGGAAGGCAGCGGCCCAGTCGGGCTGGGGCGGGCGCGGCAGCAAGTCCAGCGCCTCCAGCGCCAGGCCCTTTCGCGGCGGCGGGGCGGGGCGCAGCGTCTTCGGCGCCGGAATCGGCGGCGGCGGGTCGCCGAGCGCCAGCACCGCGCGGGCGAAGGGGGTATAGACCGAATAGGGCTTGCCCTGGCCGGTGCGCAGACGGTGCGGCTCCAGCAGCGTGGCGCCGCTGTGCAGGTGGAGCTTGCGGCCCTGGCCCTCCAGCGCCGCGGCGATGCCGGCATCGCGCTGCCGCGCCCAGGGCTCGTAGAGGCGGCTGGCATGCACCTCGGTGGCGCCCAGGGCTTCGGCCAGTTCGGGGATGAGATCGGCGGCCTTGCCGCGCAGCAGCAGCAGGGGCGCGCCCAGGGCGGCGAGTTTTTCGCCCAGCGCGTCCAGGCTGTGGTGCAGCCACCAGCGCGCGGCGCCGCCGGGCGCCCAGGGGTCGCTCTCATCCAGCACATAGACGGGCAGCACCGGCTGCTCCGCCACGGCGTGCAAAGCAGGGTGGTCGGCGGTGCGGAGATCCTGGCGCAGCCAGAGCAGGGCGGGGGGCGGGGTTCGGCTCATGGCACCGATATCGGCACCCGCACCGGCTTGCCCAGGCTGCGCCTGGCGGCCGGCTCGGCGGCGGCGGAGGCTGCGGCGGCCAGATGCTTCATCGGCCCGATGGCGGTGCTGTAGAGCCGGTCGCGCCCCAGCAGGAAGGCGCGCCCGCCGCGCGGGAACAGCGCCGCGACCGGCGGCGCGGTGATGGCGAGGCCCCCGGTATAGGCGCCGAAGGCCGGCAGCAGCACACGCCGCGCATCGGCCAGGAAGCAGGGCCGCTCCACCGCGCCGCAGCGTGTCGCCACGCTGGCCTTGGGGTGGAAATGGCCGGACAGCTCAAAGCCCGCCGCCGGGCCAGGCAGGCCCTCATGCCGGAACACCAGCGGGCCCAGGCGCAGCTCCGCCACCGCCTGGCCGGGCAGATCGGCGGGCGGGGCGGGGTCGTGATTGCCCAGCACCCAGGTGACCTCGCGCCCCTCCAGCAGGTGCAGCAGCGCGGCGCGGTCGGGCGGCAGCAGGCGGGACGCGCCCTCGCCATCGTGGAAGCTGTCGCCCAGGAAGACCAGATGCGCGACGCTGTAGCGGCGCAGCAGCGGGGCCAGCCGCGCCAGCGTCTCCCGCGTGTCATAGGGCGGCACCAGCTGGCCGCGCCGGGCGAAATGGCTGCCCTTCTCCAGATGCAGGTCGGAGAGGACCAGCAGCTTGCGGGCGGGCCAGTGCAGCGCGCCGGCCGGGTCCAGGGCCAGGCGTTCGCCGGCGAGATGCAGAGGCGCGGAAATCATGTCTCAGAACGCGTTAGCGCGCACCGCCCCCCCGTAAAAGCCCTTTTTTCGACACATTGCCGCGGCGCAAGGGAGGCGGGCGGGCGGCCCTGCCCGGCCGGTGCGCCGGGGGAAGGCAGCCAGGGCGTGGCGGGGGATGGCCGGCCGCCGGCGGGGCCGGGGGAAGCCGGGGCGGCGGCTCAGCGCCGGCGGCGCTCGCGGCCGCGCCGGCGCTCGCGCTGGGCCGGCGGGTTGGCGGGCAGCTGCTCCTCCAGCCCCAGGCTGCCGGTGAAATGCTCGGCCCCGTCGGTGGCCTCCTCGACCAGGGCGGTGGCCTCGGCCAGCAGCGCATCCTCGGCGGTGCCGGAGACCCATTCGCGCCCCTCCTCGATCAGCGCCGGCACGGCCAGCGGCGAGACCCGGTCGAGCTCCACATGCCGGATGCGGCCCTGGATGCGCGCCAGCAGCGCGCCGATGCGCGCCACATCGGTCAGGCCCGAGGCGGCCTCGGCCCGGGTCGCGCGCAGCAGGATGTGGTCGGGCTCGTGCCGGCGCAGCACATCGTAGATCAGGTCGGCGCCCATGGTCATCTGGCGGCCGGATTTCTCGGCGCCCGGATGGTTCTTCTCCAGCAGCCCGGCAATGGTGGCGATGTTGCGGAAGGAGCGACGCAGCATCGAGCTGTCGGCCATCCATTCCTCCAGCTCCTCGCCCAGCAGATCCTCGGAGAACAGCGCGTCCATGTCGGGGGCGGGGAAGGCGCTCCAGGCCGCCAGCACATAATCGGTGCCGAGGAAGCCGAGCGGGCCGAGGCCGAGCCGCTCCATCCGCCTTGTCAGCAGCATGCCCAGCGTCTGATGCGCCAGCCGCCCCTCGAAGCAATAGGCGACGAGGAAGAAGCGGCCGCCGCGCGGAAAGCTCTCGACCAGCAGCCCCTCGGCCGGCGGCAGCTCGGAGACCTTGCGCTGCAGCCGCAGCCAGTCCTGCACCGGGGCGGGCAAGGCGCGCCAGCTGCGCGGCTCGGCCAGGATGGCGCGCACCCGCGCGGCGAGATGGGTGGAGAGCGGCATGCGGGCGCCGGCATAGGCGGGCACGCGCGGCTCGCCCTCCCCGCCACGGCTGACCACCACGGTCCCGGGATCCAGCCGCTCGTAACGCAGCACCTGGCCCGCGAACAAAAAATTGTCGCCGGGTTCGAGGGTGGAGGCGAACCATTCCTCCACCTCGCCCAGCATCGGCCCGCCGCGCAGCCGCACCTTGACCAGCGGCGTCTCGACGATGGTGCCGAGATTCATCCGCAGCTGCCGCGCCACCCGCTCGCCACGGATATGCACCAGCCCCTCGGCGTCGCGGAACAGCTTGCGGTAGCGCTCATAGCCGGAGAGGGCGTAGCCGCCATCCTCGACGAAGCGCAGCACATCGTCGAAATCGCGGCGCGACAGCCCGGCATAGGGCTGGCTGCGCCGCACCTCCGCATACAGCTCGTCGGGGTGGAAGGGGGCGTGGCAGGCCATGGCCAGCACATGCTGCGCCAGCACGTCGAGCCCGCCGGGGCGGGGCGGCTCGCCATCCACCTCGCCGGCGCCGACCGCCTGGATGGCGGCGCGGCACTCGATCACCTCGAAGCGGTTGGCCGGCACCAGCACGGCGCGCGAGGGCTCATCCATGCGGTGATTGGCGCGGCCGACACGCTGCAGCAGCCGCGCCACACCCTTCGGCGCTCCAACCTGGATCACCTGGTCCACCGCGCCCCAGTCGATGCCGAGATCGAGCGAGGCCGTCGCCACCACGGCGCGCAGCCTTCCGGCGGCCATCGCCGCCTCGACCTTGCGCCGCTGCTCGACGGTGAGCGAGCCATGGTGCAGGGCGATCGGCAGATTCTCCTCGTTCAGCCGCCAGAGCGCGGCGAAGCAGAGCTCCGCCTGGGCGCGGGTGTTGACGAAGATGATGGTCACCCCGGCGCCGGTCAGCCGCTGATAGACATCGGGCATCGAGGCCAGGCCCATATGCCCGCCCCAGGGCAGCCGCCCCTCGGGCAGCAGCACCTCGAGCGAGGGTGCCGCGCCGCCGCTGGCGCGCACCTGGCGCACACTGGCGGGATCGGCCTCGGGCGAGACCCAGGCGGCGATGGCGTCCGGATGCGCGACCGTCGCCGACAGCCCGACCCGCCGCAGCCCGGGCGCGAGGCGCGACAGCCGGGCCAGGCCCAGCGCCAGCTGGTCGCCGCGCTTGGTGCCGGCCAGCGCATGCACCTCATCCACCACGGCGCAGGCGAGGTTGCCGAAGATCTCCCCGGCATCGGGCAGGGAGAGCAGCAGCTCCAGGCTTTCCGGCGTGGTCAGCAGGATCTGCGGCGGGCGCTCCCGCTGCCGGGCGCGGCGGTTGGCGGGGGTGTCGCCGGTGCGGGTCTCGATGCGCAGATCGAGGCCCATCTCCTCCACCGGCGCCATCAGGTTGCGGGCGATGTCCACCGCCAGCGCCTTCAGCGGCGAGATGTAGATTGTGTGCAGCCCCTCGCGCGGGGCGCGGTGCAGGTCGATCAGGCTGGGCAGGAAGCCGGCCAGCGTCTTGCCGCCGCCGGTGGGCGCGATCAGCAGCGCCGATTCGCCGGCCTCCGCCGCCTCCAGCATGGCCAGCTGGTGCGGGCGCGGGGTCCAGCCGCGCGCGGCGAACCAGGCGGCGAAGGGTTCCGGTAATGTTCGCATCCGCCCTCCATATGGACCGGCCCGGTGGGGCGGGGAAGGGGGAGGAGAGGGGGCGGCTATTGCAGGTAGCGCCAGCGCGCGACCGAGGGCTCCGCCCCCGCCCAGCGCCAGCCGCCGGATTGCCGGCAGGCGGTGGCGACAAACACGCCCTCGGGCGGCGAATCGGGCTTCTCCTGCACCGAGAACAGCACCTCCCGGCACAGCACCAGCGGCGTGTCGATCTCCCGCGTCACCGCCAGCTGGCCGGCATTGTCGCGCCAGCCGAAGGGCAGGCCATGCTCGACGCGCCAGGGCCGGCTCTCGCCCGGGGCCATGCTGCCGGCGGCCTCGGCGATGGCGGTCTGCTCGGCGCGCTGCAGCCGGCGCAGCCAGGCATTGACGGCGGCGTCGGTCGCCGCCCGCACGCCCACACCCACCGCATAGCCCACCGCCGCATTGCCGCTGAGCGTGCCGCTGGCGGCGCCGCTGACGCCGCCGGCGATGCCGCCGGCCAGCTCGCAGCCCGACAGCAGGGGGGCGGCCAGCAGCGCCAGCAGCGCCGCGCGGCGCCTCACTGCAGCGAGCCCCAGCGCTCGGTGGCGGGTTCGGCGCTGGCCCATTTCCAGCGCTCGCCCTGGCGGCAGATGATGGCGGTGAAGAACTCGGTCTCCGCCTCGACATCGCCGGTGACGGAGAAGACGATCTCGCGGCAGGTCAAGCCCAGCGCGCCGATCTCGCGGCTGATGGCGACCTGGCCGGCATGGTCGGTGCCCATCGGGTTGCTGTGGTTGACCGACCAGCGGGCGACCGCCCCCGGCCGCAGCGGCCCGGCGGCGGCGGCGATGCTGTCCTGCTCGGCCTGCTGCAGCTTGCGGCGCGTGTAGTTGAGCCCGGCCCGCGTCGCCGACAGCACGCCGACACCGATGCCGGCGGTGATGGCGGTGTCGCGCGTCACCGCGCCGGCCAGGGCGGCGCTGCCGACGCCCGCCAGCTCCGCCGAGCCTTCATTCACCAGCGAATCGCAGCCGGTCAGGGCAAGCAGGCTGGCGAGCAGCAGGGCGGCGGCGGGGCGGCGGCGGGGCGTCATGCGCCCCATGCTACCGCCGCGGCCCCGCAAGGAAAGCCACGCGATCTTGAGCGGCGCCCGCCCGGCGCCCTCAGAGCCGCGCCAGCACCCGGTCGATGAAGGCCTGGGCGCTGCCGAGATAATGCGACGGGTCGGTCAGCCGGGCGATCTCCTCGGCCGAAATGGCGCCGGTGACGCAGGCATCGCGCGCCAGCGCCTCGGCCAGCGGGATTCCTTCTTCCAGCGCCACATCGCAGGCATGGTGCACCGCGTCATGCGCGCCGCCACGGCCGATATGCGGGGCGAGGCCCATCATCACCGCCTCGGCCACGATCAGCCCGCCGGTGGAATCCAGGTTGCGGCGCATGCGGGTGGCGTCCACCACCATGCCCTCGGCGATGAAGCGCGCCTGGTCCAGCGCGCCATGCGCCAGGGTGAAGGCCTGCGGCAGGGCCAGCGGCTCGGCCTGCCAGGGGCCGGTGCCGCGCTCCTGGTCCACCGCCATGGCGGCCAGCATCTGCGGCACCAGCGCGTGCACGCCGCGCGCCTGGGCCAGGACATATTCGCAGGCGATCGGGTTGCGCTTCTGCGGCATGGTGGAGGAGCCGCCGCGGCCCGGCGCATGCGGCTCGAACACCTCCGCGACCTCGGTCTGCATCAGCAGCATGATGTCGGTGGCGAATTTCGACAGCGCGCCGGTCAGCAGGCCGAGCAGGCAGACCGCCTCCGCCATGCCGTCGCGCGCCACATGCCAGGGCGCGTCCGGCAGGGCGAGGTCGAGCTCCGCCGCCAGCCCCTCCGCCACCGCCAGCCCCTGGTCGCCGAGCGAGGCCAGCGTGCCGGCGGCGCCGCCGAACTGCACCTTCAGCAGGCGCGGCAGCGCCTGGGCGATGCGCTCGCGCATGGTGATCAGCGGCGACAGCCAGATGGCGCATTTGTAGCCGAAGGTCAGCGGCAGGGCGTGCTGCAGATGGGTGCGGCCGGCCATCACCGTGTCGCGGTGCTCGATCGCCCGGGCGCCGAGCGCCGCGTTCAGCCGCGCCAGATCGGCATCGATCAGGGCGAAGGCCTCGCGCAGCTGCAGGACAATGGCGGTGTCGATGATGTCCTGGGTCGTCGCGCCCCAATGCGTCCAGCGCCCGGCCTCGGCGCCGGCCAGCGCCGAGAGCTGCCTGACCAGCCCGACCACCGGATAGCCGGTGTTGCGCGTGGCCCGGGCCAGCGCCGGCAGGTCCAGCTTCTCGACCTGCGCCGCCTCGGTGATGGCGGCGGCGGCCTCGGCCGGGATGATACCGAGCCTGGCCTGGGCGCGGGCCAGCGCCGCCTCCACCTCCAGCATGCGGGCGAGGAAGGCGCGCTCCCCCACCAGGGCGCGCATGGCGTCGGTGCCGTAGAGCACGGAGAGGACCGCGCCATCGGCGGGGTTGACGGACAGCATCGGCGTTTCTCCCGTGGCAGAGGCGAAGGCGGGGCGGGGCTCAGCCCGCCGCCGCCTCCATCTCCTGATAGGCCTGCTTGGCCAGCTTCAGCGCGTGGTTGGCCGCCGGCACGCCGGCATAGGCGCCCACCTGCAGCAGAACCTCGGACAGCTCCTCCGGTGTCACGCCGGTCTGCCGCGTGGCCTTCACATGCAGCACGAATTCCTCATGCCGGCCGAGCGCGGCCATCATCGCCAGCGTCAGCAGGCTGCGGCTGTGGCGCGGCAGGCCGGGGCGGGTCCAGATCTGGCCCCAGACATTGCGCGTGATGTAGTCCTGGAAGGGGCGGTCCAGCGCCGTGGCGGCGGCGGCGGCGCGCGCCACATGCGCCTCGCCCAGCACCGCCTTGCGCACTTCCTGGCCGGCGCGCAGCAGATTGGCCGGCGCCTCCACCAGCCCGTCCAGATGCGCCAGCATGGCGCGGCTGACCGCCGCCGCTTCCTCGTAATTCGGGATGTGCTGGCAGGGCAGGCTGACCAGGGTGGCGCCGCGGCAGCGGCCGCGCAGCGCCTTCAGCGCCGCCTCCGGCACCGCCGGGTCGGCCTCGCCGGCGATGATGGTGGCGGGCTGGGCGAAGCGCGGCGGCAGATCGGCGGCGCGGGCGTCGCGCAGCGCGGCGGCGGCCCCGGCATAGCCGGCGCGGTCGGTGCGCAGCAGCATGGCGCGCAGGCCGAGCCCGTCCGGCGCCTCCGGCTGCGCCACCCAGCGCGGCATCACCGTCTCCACCAGCGCGGCGGTGCCGTCCTGGCGCACCGCCTCGATGCGCGCCTGCCAGGTGGCGGGGTCGGGGAATTCGAGGGCGGTGCAGACCAGCAGCAGCGAGGCGACGCGCTCCGGCGCCAGCGCCGCCATTTCCAGCGCGATGCGGCCGCCGATCGACAGGCCGCCGACATGCGCGCTGGCGATGCCGAGCGCGTCCAGCACCGCGATGGCGTCGCGCGCCAGCCGCGCCATGCCGTAATCGCCGGGGCTCACGCCGGTCAGCCCATGGCCGCGCAGGTCGACGCGGATCACCCGGTAGCGGCGGGTGAGCGCCGCCATCTGCGGGTCCCAGACATGCAGGCTGGTGCCGATGGAGTGCAGCAGCAGCAGGGGAGGCGCCTCCTCCGGCCCCTCCACCACGCAATGCACCAGGAGATCGTCGATCTGAAGGAACATGGGCCGCGCCTCGTTCTGCGATGTCAGTCGGTCGCGCGGACCGTCGCCTCCGGCCGGGCGGCGGTCAATCCCCCAATGGCCAGGTTTCAGCTCAGCCAGCGCACCAGGGAGAGCGACAGCGCCGGGAAGGCCAGGCAGAGCAGCAGCCGCAGCACATCCATCGCCAGATAGGGCATGACGCCGCGATAGATGCGCGCCATCGGCACGTCGCGGGCCAGCGCCGCGATGACGAAGACATTCAGCCCGATCGGCGGCGCGGTCAGGCCGATGCCCACCACCACCAGCACCAGGATGCCGAACCAGATCGCCGTCTCCTCCGGCGAGAGGCCGAAATCGAGCGCGGTGACGACGGGGAAGAAGACCGGCAGGGTCAGCAGGATCATCGCCAGCTCGTCCATCACCGCGCCGAGCACGATGTAGCTGAGCAGCAGCAGCGCCAGCACGCCATAGGCCGGCAGGTCCTGGGCGGTGATCCATTCGGCCAGCAGGTCCGGCGCCTGGGTCAGCGCCAGGAAGGCGTTGAACACCTCGGCGCCGAGCAGGATGGCGAAGATCATCGCGGTCGTCTCGGCGGTGCCGCGCAGCGCGTCGAGCAGCTGCGCCCCCGACAGGCTGCGCCGCGCCAGCGCCACGGCGAGGGTGGCGACCACACCCACCGCGGCACTCTCGGTGGGCGTGAAGATGCCGCCATAGATGCCGCCCACCACGGTGGCGGCGATCAGCAGCACGGGGACGACATTGCGCAGCGCGGCGCGCTTCTCGGCGGCCGAGAGCGGCGGCGCCGGCGGCATGGCTTCCGGGTTGCGGCGCGCCTGGATCACCACCGCCAGCATGTAGAAGCCGGTGGCGATCAGCCCCGGCACCAAAGCCGCCATGAACAGCTTGGCGATGTTCTGCTCGGTGCTGATGGCATAGACGACCAGGATGACGCTGGGCGGGATCAGGATGCCCAGCGTGCCGCCCACCGCGATGGTGCCGGTGGCGAGGCCGAGATCGTAATTGTAGCGCCGCAGCTCCGGCAGGGCGGCGCGGCCGAAGGTGGCGGTGGTGGCGACCGAGGAGCCGCAGACCGCGCCGAACGCCGCGCAGGCGCCGATGACGCCGATGGCCAGGCCCCCGCGCCGCTGCCCGACCAGCGCCTGGGCGGCGGTGAACAGGTCGCGTGCCAGCCCGCCGCGCTCGGCGATGGCGCCCATCAGGATGAAGAGCGGGATCACCGACAGGGTGTAGTTGGCGAACAGATGATAGGGCGTGGCCTTCAGGTAGTTGGCCAGCACCTCCCAGCCGACGATCTGCTGGTAGCCCACGGCGCCGACCAGCAGCATGGCGAGCCCGACCGGCGCGCGCAGCACGATCAGCAGCAGCATGGCGGCGAAGCCGAGCCCGGCCTGCAGGAATTCCTCGCTCATGCGTGGCTTCCCGGGGCGCGGCGGCCGGCCACCAGGCGCCAGGCCCAGGCGAGCGCCGCCAGCGCGGTGGCGGCGAAGGCCAGGGCGCCGAGCCCGATCGCCCACCAGATCGGAGTGGAGAGCACCATGCTGCGGGTGTCGCTGTGCAGCGCGTCCAGCGCGCCGAGCGACATGCGCCAGGCCAGCAGCAGCGAGGCCACGCCCCAGACCAGGTTCCAGAACCCGTCCATGGCGTCGCGCACCCGCTCCGGCAGCCAGCCCGTGAAACTGTCGACCAGGATGTTGGCGCGCAGCAGCGTGCCATAGGCGAGGAAGCCGAAGACGGCGAGGCCGGAGCCCATCTGCACCAGCTCGAAATCGCCCGGGATGGGCTGGCCGGCCAGCCAGCGGCGCAGCACGCTGGCCGTGGTCAGCAGGGCGGTGGCCAGCAGCAGGGCGCTGCCGGCCAGCATCAGCGCCTGGGCGAGGCGCGCCACGGGGCCGCGCGGCGGCTTGGTCTCGGCACTCATGCCTGGATCATCCTGAAGGGGGGACGCGCAGGGGAGGGAGGGGGCGCCGCGCCGGCGCCCCGGCCCGGTCAGGCGGCGTATTGGCGGAACAGGCCCTGCGCATCGGCCAGCAGCGCCGCGCCATCGACGCCGCGCTCGCGCATCTGCGCCAGCCACGCCTCGGTCACCGGGCGGCAGGCCTCGCGCCAGCGCGCCACCTCGGCCGCCTCCAGCTCGATCAGCGTGTTGCCGCGGCGGCGGGCCATGTCGGAGACGGTGACCGCCTGCTCATCCAGCATGGCGCCGACCATGGCGGCGGCGGCCTGGCCGGATTGCGCATCCAGCACGGCGCGCAGATCCGCCGGCAGGGACTGGTACTTCGCCTTGTTCATCGCCAGCACGTTGGTGGCGACATAGAAGGTCGGGCTGCCGGGGAAGGCGGTGTGGTTGCGCACCAGCTCCTGCAGCTTGATCGAGGGCACCACCTCCCACGGCACCACGGCGCCATCCAGCACGCCCTGGCTCAGCGCCTCGGGCACCTGCGGCACCGGCATGCCGACGGGCGCGGCGCCCAGCGCGCGCAGCCCCTCGCCCGCCTGGCGCGTCGGGAAGCGCAGCTTCAGCCCGCGCAGATCCTCGAGCCGGCGCACCGGGTTGCGGGAATGGATCAGCCCGCCATCATGCGACCAGAACAGCAGCGGCTGCACCTCGGCGAATTCCTGCGCCAGATGGCGCTCGGCGAAGGCCTGGGTGGCGCGCGCATTGGACAGGCCGCTGCGATTGGCGATGAAGGGCAGCTCCAGCACCTCGATGCGCGGGAAGCGGCCGGCGGTGTAGCCTGGCAGGGTCCAGACGATGTCGGCGACGCCGTCGCGCGCCTGGTCGTAGAGCTGCGGCGGCGCGCCGCCCAGCTGCATGGCCGGGAAGATGCGGATCTTCAGCCTGCCCTGCGAGGCTTCCTCGACCTTGCGCGCCCAGGGCTGCAGGAAGTTGCGATGGACGTTGGAGACGGCGGGCAGGAAGTGATGCAGCCGCAGCGTCACCTCATCGGCGCGGGCGGCGCGGGGCGCGAGCAGGGCAGGGGCGGCGAGGCCGGCGGCGAGCGCCGGGGCCAGCCCGAGCAGTTGGCGACGTTGCACCATGGACGTTGTTCCCCAGGATTCTTGGCGGCCGCTTGGTCGGCCGATTGGATGGGGGTCAAACTAAACGAGGTCGTGGCCGGATTCCAACGACAATCACGGTCGCGGCATCACGCGGGGGGCGATGGCCGGTCCGGACTGCGTCCGGAGGGCGGCCGGGATGCGGGGCGGGCGGCGGGGCCGCCCGTGCCGCGGGCGCGGCTCAGCCGGTCAGGCTGGCGACGTTCTGGTCGGCCTGGCCGCGCATCGCCCAGCCGGTGGTGCGCTCCTCGATGGCGACGGCGACACCATACATGGCCACGCCCATGATGGCGGTGACCATCAGCCCGGCGAAGACCAGCGGCACGTCGAAGCGGCTGGAGGCCAGCATCATCAGCTGGCCGATTCCCTTGTTGGCGGCCACCGTCTCGGCCAGGATCGAGCCGACGAAGGCGACCGTGATGGCGATCTTCAGCGAGGCGAAGAAATAGGGCATCGCCCGCGGCAGACCGACCTTCCGGATGATGTCGGTCTGCCTGGCGCCGAGCGCGCGCAGCACGTCGCGCAGCTCGGGCTCCACCGTCGCGATGCCGGTCGCGACATTCACCACGATGGGGAAGAAGCTGATCAGGAAGGCGGTGATGATGGCGGGCACGGTGCCGATGCCGAACCAGATCACCAGCACCGGCACCACGGCCACCTTGGGCACCGAGTTGAAGCCGATCAGCAGCGGGTAGAGCCCGTGATAGAGCAGCGCCGAGGAGCCGATCAGCACGCCGAGCGCCAGCCCGAAGACGATGGCGAGCGCGAAGCCGGCCAGCGTCGTCATCAGCGTCTGCCAGGCATTGTCCAGCAGCGGGTGCCACCATTGCACCATGCTGGCGGCGATGGCGGAGGGGGCGGGCAGGATGAAGGGATCGACCTTCAGCGCCACCACCGCGGCCTCCCACAGCAGGAAGGCGGCCAGGATCACCAGCCAGGGCAGCAGCTTCTGCAGCCGGCGACGGCGGCGGGCGGCGGCGGCCATGGCCTGCACCCGCCGGGCATTGGCGGCGCCGCGGGCGGCGCGGTCGGCGGGCGAGGGGCCGGCGGCGGGATCATGCGGCATGGTCGGTCTCCTGGCCGGCGCCGTCGCCCTGGCGGGCGGCGTTGATGCGGTCGCGCAGCTCATGCACCAGGGCCTGGAACTCGGCGCTGTAGGTGTCGTCCAGCCGGCGCGGCCGGGCGAAGGGCACGCGCCGCTCGCCGATGATGCGCCCGGGGCGGGAGGACATCACCAGCACCCGGTCGGCGAGATACACCGCCTCCTTCAGGTCGTGGGTGACCAGGATGACGGTGGGCTTCAGCGTCAGGCAGACCTCCTGCAGCTGGGCCCAGAGATCCTCGCGGGTGAAGACGTCGAGCGCGCCGAAGGGCTCGTCCAGCATCAGCAGCTGCGGGTCGTGGATCAGCGCCCGGCAGAGGCTGGCGCGCTGCTGCATGCCGCCCGAGAGCTGGTGCGGGTATTTCTGCTCGAAGCCCGAGAGCCCGACCATGGCGAGCAGGCGGCGCGCCTTCTCGACATACTCGGCGCGGTGGGCGCGCAGGCGGCGGCGATGCGGCTCCACCACCTCGAGCGGCAGCATGACGTTGTCGAGCACGTTGCGCCAGGGCAGCAGGGTCGGGTTCTGGAAGGCCATGCCGACCACGGAGAGCGGGCGGTCCACCTCCTGGCCGGCGACGATGACGCTGCCGGCGCTGGAGGGCCAGAGGCCGCTGACCAGCTTCATCAGGGTCGATTTGCCGCAGCCCGAGGGGCCGACCACCGCGACGAATTCGCTGCGCGCGATGTCGAGCGTGGTGTCGCGGAGGGCCAGCGTGCCCTCCACCCCGCCATAGCGCATGGAGACCGCGTCGATCTCCACGAAAGGCCGTTCCGTCGCCGCCATGCTCACCCGCTCGCCGCTGCTGCCCCGAAGCCGGCGCCAATGCCAGCCCTGGGTGGGGAAAAGCAAGCCTTGCGCCAACCGGGCCGCGAACCGGGCCGCCTCTCCCGCCGCGCGCCGCCTGGCGGGGCGGGGCCGGGCCGGCGGCGCGGCTGCCCGGGCCGGTGGCAGCCCGCCCGCGTGGCGGGCAGGCCGGGGCAGGGGCCTTTCCGTTCCCCCGTCCGCCGGCCTAGCCTTGGCCTCCCGACAGACAGGAGGCTCCCCATGCCGGATGGCAGCAAGCTTTCTTCCGTGCCGCAGCGCAGCCTGGTAGTGAACGGCTTCACCAACAGCGTGCTGGACCCCGAGGCGCCGATGCTGGGACCGGTCGCCAATGGCGGCACCATCATCGCCAACACGGCGCCGGGCTGCTGGGGGCCGATGATCACGCCGCGGCTGCGCGGCGGGCATGAGGTGACGCAGCCCGTCGCCATCGAGGGGGCGGAGGTGGGCGATGCCATCGTCATCCGCATCCGCGACATCACCGTGACCTCGGCGGCGACGGCCTCGGGGCATGACAGCTCGCCGGAGGGGTTCTGCCTGGGCGACCCCTATGTGGCGCCGCGCTGCCCGACCTGCGGCACGCTGTGGCCGGAGACGCATGTGGAGGGCATCGGCCAGCAGGCGGTGCGCTGCGATGCCTGCGGCAATGCGGTGACGCCGTTTGCCATCGTGCATGGCTACACGGTGGCCTTCGACGAGACGCGGCGGGTCGGGCTGACCGTGCCGCGGGAGGCGGCCGAGGCGATCGGCCATCAGGCGGAGCGCTATGCGGCACTGCCGGACGCGTCGCGGCAGCATTCGATCCTGACCTTCGCGCCCTCCGACATGCCGGGGGTGATGGTGCGGCTGCGGCCGTTCCTGGGCCAGCTCGGCACCTGCCCCTCCAAGGCGATGCCGGACAGCCACAATGCCGGGGATTTCGGCGCCTTCCTGGTCGGCGCGCCGCATCCCTACGCGCTGACGGCGGAGGAGCTGGCCGCGCACAAGACCGACGGCCATATGGACATCGACGCGGTGCGGCCGGGGGCGATCCTGCTGGCGCCGGTGAAGGTGAAGGGCGCCGGGCTGTATATGGGCGACATGCACGCCGCCCAGGGCGATGGCGAGATTGCCGGCCACACCATGGATGTGGCGGGCAGCGTGACGCTGCAGGTCGAGGTGAAGAAGGGCTATCCGATCGACGGCCCGGTGCTGTTCCCGCTGTTCGAGGATCTGCCGCCGCTGGCGCGCCCCTTCACCGCCGAGGAGAAGGCGCGCGCCGGCGTGCTGGCGGCGCGGTTCGGCGTGGCGGAGATGGAGGAGCTGGCGCCGATCTCGGTGATCGGCACGGCGGCCAACATGAATGCCGCAATCGAGAACGGGCTGCAGCGCGCGGCGACGCTGCTCGGCATGAGCGTGGCCGAGGTGCGCAACCGGGCGACGGTGAATGGCGCCATCGAGATCGGTCGCGCCCCCGGCGTCATCCAGGTGACCTTCCTGGCGCCGATGGCGAAGCTGGACATGGTGGGCCTCGGCCAGTTCTGCCGCGAGCAATACGGTTTGTGAGGGGTGCCGGAGGACGGCAGCGCCGTCCTCCTCCTGACAAAAGTTTTTTGGTTCTTTTTTCCAAAAAAGAACTTTTCTTCCCGTGATGAATATTTCCGACCACGCCGTCCTGACCCCCGCCGAGATGGCCCAGGCCGATGCCGCCGCCCCGTTGCATGGACGGAGCGTGGCGGCGCTGATGCAGGCTGCCGGCCTGGCGGTGGCGCAGGCGATCCGGCGGCGTTTCCGCCCCTGCCGGGTGCTGGTGCTGGCCGGCCCCGGCAACAATGGCGGCGATGGCTATGTGGCGGCGCGGCTGCTGGAGCAGGCGGGCTGGCCGGTCGCCGTGGCGCAATGGGGCCGCCCGCGCCCCGGCGGCGTGGCGGCGGAGGCGGCGTCGCGCTGGCGCGGCCCCGTGGTGCCTTTGTCCCCGGTGGAGCTGGCCCGGGCCGGGCTGGTGGTGGATGCGCTGTTCGGCGCCGGGCTCACCCGCCCGCTGGAGGCGCCGCTGGCGCATGCGCTGCGCGGGCCGGGCGCGCCGCTGGTGGCGGTGGATTTGCCCTCCGGCCTGGATGGCGCGACCGGCCAGGTGCTGGGCGGGGAGGCAGGCTTCGCCCCGCAGGCCGCGCTGACCGTCACCTTCTTCCGCCGCAAGCCCGCGCATCTGCTGCTGCCTGGCCGCGCCCTGTGCGGCGAGGTGGTGCTGGCGCCGATCGGCATGCCGGAGGCGGTGCTGGCGCGCATCGCGCCGCGCGCCTTCCACAATGGCCCGGCGCTGTGGTCGCTGCCGGTGCGGCGGGCCGAGAGCCATAAATTCACCCAGGGCCATGTCACGATTCCCGCCGGGGCCGGGCTGACCGGGGCGGCGCGGCTGGCCGCCGGCGCGGCGCGGCGCGGCGGCGCCGGGCTGGTCAGCCTGGTGGCGCCGGACCGCGCCACCGCCCTGCTGCTGCGCACCGGCGAGCCCGGGCTGATGGTGGCGGAGGAGGGGGTGGAGGCGCTGCTGGCCGACCGGCGCCGCCACACCTGGCTGGCGGGGCCCGGCCTGCCGGCGGGGGAGCCGACGCTCGCGCTGCTGCGGCGGCTGTTGCGGGCCGGGCGGCAGGTGGTGGCCGATGGCGGGGCGCTGACGGCCGCCGAGGGGCAGCCGGAGGCGCTGCGCGGCTGCGCGGTGCTGACACCGCATGCCGGGGAGTTCGCCAGGGTGTTCGGCGCGCCGGGGGCGGACCGCATCGCCGCGGTGCGGGCGGCGGCGTCGCGCTGCGATTCGGTGACGATTCTGAAAGGCGCGGACAGCATCATCGCCGCACCGGATGGGCGCGTGGCCATCAACGACCATGCGCCGCCGGCCCTGGCCATGGCGGGCAGCGGCGATGTGCTGGCCGGGCTGGTGGCGGCGCTGCTGGCGCAGGGCATGGCGCCTTTCGAGGCCGCCTGCGCCGCGGTCTGGCTGCATGGCGAGGCGGCCTATCGCGCGCTGGGCGGGGCGCCCGCCGGGGCGCCGCTGCTGCCGGAGGCGGTGCTGGAGGCGATCGGCGGCGCCATCGCCGCGCAACTGCCCGGCTGAAGCCCTGTTGTGACCAGGGGGATCTGCCTCTGGGCGTGGCCGAAAGGCTCACCATATGTTTCTGCAGATTTCAGTTTGCGCGTAGAGTAGCGGTGCCGTGGCCTGGGGGCGCGGCCCAATCCGAGGGGAACAGCATGTCCGACGTCGCCATCGCGGAATCCGGCCTGTTCGACAGGGCGCTGAGCCGCCTGACCCTGCTGTGGCGGGACATGGCGGCCTCGGTCACCGGCCCGGCGGCCGAGGACGCCTCCTGGGAGACGCGCATGCGCGCCTGCCTGGAGGCCAAGGGGGGCGAAATCTCGGCGCGCAACCGCGCCGCCGGCCTGGCCCAGGCCTATCTGACGCTGGACGAGGCCGGGCGGATCGAGTTTCTCCGGGCCCTGGCCTCCTTCGATTCGGATCCGGCGGCGGTGGAGGCGGCGATGCGCGAGGTCAGCGCCGCGGCCGACAATGCCAGCCGGGCCAGCGCCAAGGCCAAGCTGCGCCGGGTGCTGGAGCCGCCGCGGGTGCGGCTGCTGACGCAGTTCACCACCATCCCGGTGGGGGTGAAGTTCCTGGTCGATCTGCGCGCTGACCTGATCCGCCAGATGGGCCGCGACCCGATGCTGCAGGCGCTGGACGCCGATCTGCGCGGGCTGCTGGCGAACTGGTTCGATCTCGGCTTCCTGGAGCTGCGGCGGATCGACTGGCAGTCGCCGGCGGCGCTGCTGGAGAAGCTGGTGGGCTATGAGGCGGTGCACCGCATCCGCACCTGGCGCGACCTGAAGAACCGGCTGGATTCCGACCGCCGCTGCTACGCCTTCTTCCATCCGCGCATGCCGGAGGAGCCGCTGATCTTCGTCGAGGTGGCGCTGGTGAAGGGCCTGTCCGGCTCGGTGCAGACGCTGCTGGACGAGCGCGCGCCGGTGCAGGACCCGCGCGCGGCGGACACCGCCATCTTCTACTCGATCAACAACTGCCAGCGCGGGCTGGACGGCATCTCCTTCGGCAATTCGCTGATCAAGCGGGTCGTCGCCCTGCTGTCGGAGGAGTTCTCCAACCTCAGGACCTTCTCCACCCTGTCGCCGATCCCGGGCTTCCGCCGCTGGCTGGAGGAGCAGCTGATCGAGCCCAGCCCGAAGCTGCTGAGCGAGGAGGAGAACAAGCTGCTGGCCGAGGCGAGCGGCCTGCCCGACGGCATCGCCGCCCTGCGCGCGCTGGTGGCGCATCGCCGCCCGCTGGCCGAGGGCTGGTGCGCCAAGGCCGAGCCGGTGCTGACCCGGCTCTGCGCCCGCTACCTGGTGCTGGAGACCGGGCGCGGCGGCCGCCGTGCGCGCGATCCGGTCGGGCATTTCCACCTGTCCAATGGCGCGCGGGTGGAGCGGGTCTGCTGGCGCGGCGACACCTCGGAGAAGGGGGTGCGCGAGAGCCTGGGCTTCATGGTGAACTATCTCTACGACCCGGCGAAGATCGAGGATTACCACGAGGCCTATGTCGGCGAGGGCAACCGCGCCGCCGCCACCGCCCTGCGCAAGCTGGCGCGCAGCGTCGCCGCCTGATGCCGGCCGGCCCCGGGGCGCAGCGCCGCCCCGGGGCCGCTGGCTCAGCGCCCCGGCGTCAGGCCGTGGATCGGGGGGGGGCGGTCAGCTTTCCCGGATGCCGCAGCAGGCGATGCGGCAAGCTGGCGTGGCCAGCGGTCAGGCGGGGCAGCTGGCCCGCGGCAGCGCCTCGAATTGCGGGCGGCCCAGCAGATAGCCCTGGAACAGGGTGACGCCGAGATCGCGCAGCACGGCGAACTCGCCCGCCGTCTCCACCCCTTCGGCCACCACCTCGCAGCCCAGCTCCACGCACATCGCCACGATATGGCGCAGGATGGTGCGGCGCGCCGCGTCGCCATCGGCGCCGCGCAGCAGCGCCATGTCGAGCTTCACCACATCGGGGCGGAACTCGGCCAGCAGGGTCAGGCCGGAATGGCCGGCGCCGAAATCGTCGATGGCGGTGCGGAAGCCGATCTCCCGGTACTCGGCCAGGATGCGCAGCAGATGCGCGGGCTCCAGCATCGCCTCATGCTCGGTGAATTCGAAGACCAGCCGCTCATGCGGCAGGCCGACGCGGCGCGCCGCCTCCAGGCTGGTGCGGATGCAGGCGCGCGGCTCATACACCGCATTGGGCAGGAAATTGATCGACAGCAGCGCCGGCCCTTCCAGCAGGCCGAGGCCGGCGGCCAGCTCGATGGCGCGCACCCGGCAGGTCTGGTCGAAGGCGTAGCGGTTGCCGTCATGGATCTGCGACAGCACGCTGCCGGCGCCCTCGCCACCCGGGCCGCGCACCAGCGCCTCATAGGCGAACAGGCCCTGTTCCGCCTCGCCGCAGCGCAGGATGGGCTGGAAGGCCATGGAAAGCGGCGGCACCGGGGCGGGGTTGCGGCACCCGGCGCAGCCGCCACGCCCGGTCTCCCCTGGCGGCGCGAAGCGCGGCGTGGGTCGCGGCGCGAAGGCTTGTCCCATGGGCGGCGCTTTTCGGGTTGGGGGAGGCGCCAAACTGCGGCACGCTCCGGTCAAGACATCACGCCAGCAACGGCGCGGAACCGGCCAAGGTTGCGCCGCATCGCAGCGGAAGGGGGAAGCCGATGAACGCCACGCCCGACAAGCGCGCGCTGCGCGCCGATCAGGACCCGGCGCTGCGCCTGCGCCTGCTGCGCGCCATCGAGCGCAAGCTGCTCTGGCTTTCCGCCTGGACCATCCACAATGCCAACCATATCCGCCCCAATCGCGACGGGCTGAAGGTGGGCGGGCACCAGGCCTCCTCCGCCTCGGTCGCCGCCATCATGACGGCGCTGTATTTCGACATGCTGAAGCCGGAGGACCGTGTGGCGGTGAAGCCGCATGCCGGCCCGGTCTTCCACGCGGTGAACTACCTGTTCGGCCGGCAGAGCCGGGAAAAGCTGGCGACGCTGCGCCAGTTCGGCGGCATCCAGCCCTATCCCTCCCGGGTGAAGGATGGCGGGGAGGTGGATTTCTCCACCGGCTCGGTCGGGCTCGGCGTGGCGCTGACCAGCTTTTCCTCCCTGGTGCAGGATTATGTGCATCTGCAGGGGCTGGCGCCGGAGGGGATGCGGCGCGGCCGGCATGTCGCCATCGTGGGCGATGCCGAGCTGGATGAGGGCAATATCTACGAGGCCCTGCTGGAGGGCTGGAAACACGATGTCCGCGATGTCTGGTGGGTGATCGACTACAACCGCCAGAGCCTGGACAGCGTCGTGCCCGACCGCCTCTTCGGCCGCATCGAGGGGCTGTTCCGCGACATGGGGTGGAATGTCGTCACCCTGAAATATGGCCGCAAGCTGGAGGCCGCCTTCGCCCGCGAGGAGGGCGAGCATCTGCGCCGCTGGATCGATGACTGCCCGAACAGCCTCTATTCGGCGCTGACCTTCCAGGGCGGCGCCGCCTGGCGCGCCGCGCTGCTGGCCGAGCTGGGCCGCATCCCCGGCATCCGCGCCATCATCGACCCGCTGACCGATGAGGAACTCGGCGCGCTGATGACCAATCTCGGCGGCCATGACATCGAGACGCTGACCGAAGCCTTCCGCGCCCAGGAGGCGGCGGGCGACCAGCCCACCTGCTTCATCGCCTACACGGTCAAGGGCATGGGCCTGCCCTTCGCCGGGCACAAGGACAACCATGCCGGGCTGATGACGAAGGAGCAGATGGAGGCCTTCCGCGCCGAGATGGGCATCCGCCCCGGGCATGAATGGGACCCGTTCGAGGGGCTCGACATCCCCGAGGCCGAGCTGCGCGGCTTCATCGAGAGCGTGCCCTTCGCCCAGCCGCTGACGCCCGGGGGGCGCTGCCTCTCCGCCCCCGCCGTGCCGGTGCCCGAGCGCCTGCCCGCGCCGCGCCTGCCGCCCAACCGCATGCTCTCCACCCAGGCCGGCTTCGGCGAGCTGATGGCCGAGATCGGCCGCGGTCATCGCGAGCTGGCGCCGCTGGCCAGCCGCATCGTCACCACCAGCCCCGATGTGACGGTCTCCACCAGCCTCGGCCCCTGGGTGAACCGGCGCGGCATCTTCGACCGGCACATGAAGAACGACGTGTTCCGGGATGCCAAGCTGGCTTCCGCCCAGCGCTGGGGCATGTCGCCCAAGGGCCAGCATGTCGAGCTGGGCATCGCCGAGCAGAATCTGTTTCTCGTTCTCGGCGCGCTGGGGCTCGCCGACCGGCTGCACGGGGCAAGGCTGCTGCCGGTCGGCACGGTCTACGACCCCTTCGTCAATCGCGGCCTCGATGCGCTGATCTATGCCTGCTACCAGGATGCGCGCTTCCTGCTGGTCTCCACCCCCTCGGGGCTGACGCTGGCGCCGGAGGGCGGGCAGCACCAGAGCAGCAACACGCCCCTCCTCGGCATCGCCCAGGACCGGCTGGTGGCCTACGAGCCCGCCCATGCCGATGAGCTGGCCATCCTGCTGCGCCACGCCTTCCACCACATGCAGCAGCCGGAGGGCTCGGCGGTGTGGCTCAGGCTGTCCACCCGCAGCATCGCCCAGCCCGAGCGCAGCCTGGACCCGCAGGCGGTGATCGAGGGCGGCTACTGGGCCGTCCCGCCCGCCGAGGGCGCCCGCATCGCCATCGCCTATCAGGGCCCCGTCGCACCCGAGGCCTGGGAAGCCTTTGCCCAGTTGCGGGAGGAGGAGCCGGGGGCGGGGCTGCTGGCCATCACCAGCCCGGACCGGCTGCATGCCGGCTGGCTGGCCGCCCGCCGCGCGGCGCGGCAGGGGCCGGGGGCGGCGCGCTCGGCCATCGAGCGGCTGCTGGCGCCGCTGGCGCCGGGGGCGGCCATCGTCTCGGTGCTGGATGGCCACCCGGCGGCGCATGCCTGGATGGGCGCGGTGCGCGGCCAGCGCGTGGTGCCGCTCGGCGTCGACCGCTTCGGCCAGGCCGGCGACATCCCCGACCTCTACCGCGAATACGGGCTGGATGCGGATGCCATCCTGGATGGCTGCGCCCAGGCCCTGCTGGAGGGGTGACGGCGCGCCCGGTTTGAGACGGAAGGGATGGAAAGCGAGATGCGGCGGCCGGGTGCGTGGCGCCGCGCCTGGCTAGGCTGGGTGCCGGATCCCCGCAGCAGGAGGACAGCATGCCGCATCCCGAGATCGAGCGCCTGAGGGCCGCCCTGCCGCAGGATGCGGCGCTGCGCGAGCGGCTGCGGGCGGCCGAGACGCCGGCGGCGCTGCTCGGCGCGCTGGGGGCGGCGGGCTATGCCATCCCCGAGGCGGCGCTGCGCGCGCTGGCCGCCGCCCCCGCCACGCCGGGCGAAATGCCGCTGGCGCAGCTGGACCAGCTCGCCGGTGGCGGCTGGCTGTGGGACCGGATCCTCGCCACCTTCAACCCACACAAGAATGGCTGAGCCCGGCCCGGCCGGCCGGCGCAGACAGGAGGAGCCCCGCATGCATCCCGAAACCGAGCGTCTGCTGGCCGCGCTGCCCGGGCAGCCCGCGCTGCGCGCCGCGCTGGGCGGGCCGGGGCTGGACGCCACCGCGCGCCTCTCCGCCGCCGCCGCGGCCGGCTACGCCATCCCGCCCGAGGCGCTGCCGGCGCTGGAGGCGGCGCTGGCCGCCGCCGAGGGGAAGGCCGGAGGGAGGGCCGGGGGGAAGGGCAGCCAGGAGCGCAGCCACGAACTCGGCGACGCCGCGCTGGACCAGGTGCAGGGCGGCCATTGGCCGGTGCGCAACCTCAACTCGCCCTTCGACTGAGCCGCGCGGCGCCGGCGCCTCAGCCGGCCCGCAGCATGGCGTCCAGCCGCGCCATCGCCTCCCGGGCGAGGGCCGGGGAGACGGCGAAGCACAGCCGCAGCTTGCCATCCGGGTCCTCGCCGAAGGCGGTGCCGGGGGCCAGGCCGACCTTGGCCTGGCGCAGGATGCGCACCGCCAGGGCCCGGCTGTCGGTCTCCCCATCGACCGAGAACATCAGGTAGAAGCTGCCCTCCGGCGCCTGCACCCGGACGCCGGGGATGGCGGCGAGCCCCTCGCTGAAGATGCGCCGGCTCTCGCGGCAGCGCGCCACCATCTCGCCGATGAAATCATCGCCCTGCTCCAGCGCCGCGATGCAGGCATGCTGGATGAAGGTCGGGATCGAGGTGGTGTTGTACTGGCTGAGATTGTCGAAGGTGGCCGCCAGCCCCTCGGGGAAGACCAGCCAGCCGGCGCGCCAGCCGGTCATCGCCCAGTTCTTCGAGAAGGTGTTGGACACCAGCAGCCGGTCCGCGCCGTCGCAGATCTCGAGGAAGGAGGGGGCGATGGCATTGCCATAGGTGAAGTGGTTGTAGACCTCGTCGGAGAGGATCCACAGGCCGCGGGCGCGCGCCAGGTCGCGCAGCGCCATCATCTGCTCCCGCCCCATCACCCAGCCGGTCGGGTTGGAGGGGGAGTTGATGGCGATCACCCGGGTCCGCGGCGTGATCGCCGCCTCGATGGCGGCGAGGTCCAGCCGGAAGCCGCCCGATTCGTCGCGCTGCAGCGCCACGGGCACCGGCACGCCGCCCAGCACCTGCACCGTGGCGGCGAGGTTCGGCCAGTGCGGCGCGGGGTAGATCACCTCCTCGCCCGGGCTCAGCACGGCCTGCAGGCCCTGCATGATGGCGTTCATGCCGCCGGTGGTGACGGTGAAGCGGCCGGCCGGCACCTCCACCCCCCAATGGCGGCGGTGATAGTCGGAGAGCGCTTGGCGCAGCCGCGGCAGGCCGAGCGCATAGGTGTAGCGGGTATGGCCGGCGCGCATCGCCTCGGCCGCGGCCTCGACCACGAAGGGGGGGGTCGGCAGGTCGCCCTCGCCGATCCACAGCTTGATCACCGCCGGATCCTCGCGCGCCAGATCGGCGATCTCGGCGATCTGGTTCTGGGCGAGCTCGCGGATGCGGGCCGGCAGCTCGTCGAACGGGCCAGGGGCAGGGCCGGGGCCGGCGGCCGGAGCAAGGGTCGGGGCGGTGGCAGGGGCGGTGGCGGTGCTCATGCGGATCTCCAGGGCGGCCCGCCGGGGCCGGAGAGCGGGCCGAGGGCGGGGCCGGGCGGGCAGGCATCTTGGGCGCGGGGGCGCGGCCGGCCAAGGGGGGCAAGGGGGCCAGGGAGGGGATGGCGGCGGGCGGGGAGCGCGAATCCGCGCCCCGCCGCCGCGCCGGTCTGCACGCCCGCTCTTTCAATGGGCGCCGGGCTGCGCTAAACGCGCCCGCTCATGGAGACGCCGGCACTGCGTTCGCGGGCGTGGTGGAACTGGCAGACACGCTGGATTTAGGTTCCAGTGGCGCAAGCCGTGGGGGTTCAAATCCCTCCGCCCGCACCACCGGCCGTCCGGCACGAGACTGATTCTCAGGAGCATGGTGTGGCGATGCAGGTGACCGAGCTGGCAGCCGAGGGGCTGAAGCGGGCCTTTACCGTGGTGGTTCCGGCGGCGGAGATCGCCGCGGCGCGCGATGAGCGCCTGGCCTCGCTGGCGAAGGAAGTCCGCCTGCCGGGCTTCCGCCCCGGCAAGGTGCCGATGGCGGTGGTGAAGCAGCGCTACGCCTCGGCCGTGCTGGGCGAGGTGCTGGAGGAGCAGGTCCAGTCCGTCACCAAGACGGTGGTCGATGAGCGCGGCCTGCGCCCGGCCATGCAGCCCAAGATCGAGCTGGTGAACTTCTCCGACGGCGCCGATCTGGAGTTCAAGATCGAGCTGGAGCAGCTGCCCGAGATCCCGCTGCCCGATTTCTCGGCCATCGAGCTGGAGAAGCCGGTCGCCAAGGTCGGCGACGAGGACGTCACCAAGGCGCTGGAGGGCATCGCCGCCCGCAACCGCAGCCTGGAGGACGTGACCGAGTCCCGGCCCGCGGCGCAGGGCGATGTGGTGGTGACCGATTTCGAGGGCCGCCTGGTCGAGGGTGACACGGTGAGCGAGCCCTTCCCCGGCGGCACCGGCACCGACATGCCGGTCGAGATCGGCGGCGCCGGCTTCATCCCGGGCTTCGCCGAGGGGCTCGAGGGCATCCAGGTGGGCGAGACCCGCGAGGTCGACGTGACCTTCCCGGCCGAGTACGGCGCCGCCGAGCTGGCCGGCAAGCCGGCCCGCTTCAAGCTGACCGCCAAGGGGCTGAAGAAGCCGGTCTCCCCGGCGCTGGATGACGAGTTCGCCAAGAAGCTCGGCCTCGCCGGCCTGGACGAGCTGAAGCAGCGCGTCACCGAGACGCTGCAGGGCGAGTATGACCAGCTCTCGCGCCTCAATGTGAAGCGCAAGCTGCTGGACGCCCTGGCGCAGCAGGCCAGCTTCGAGGTGCCCCCCTCGATGGTCGAGGCCGAGTTCGCCCAGATCTGGCAGCGCGTCGAGGCCGACCTGAAGGCCGGCAATCTCGACGAGGAGGACAAGGGCAAGGATGAGGACACGCTGAAGGCCGACTACAAGGCCATCGCCGAGCGCCGCATCCGCCTGGGCCTGCTGCTGTCCGAGATCGGCCGCAGCAACAACATCCAGGTCACCAATGACGAGCTGACCCGCGCCATGCGCACCGAGGCCCAGCGCTATCCGGGCCAGGAGCGGGCGGTGCTGGAGTTCTTCCAGAAGAACCCGCAGGCGATCGAGAACCTGCGCGCCCCCATCTTCGAGGAGAAGGTGGTGGACTTCATGCTGGAGCTCGCCAAGGTGTCCGAGAAGGAAGTGCCGGCGGGCGAGCTGTCGGCGGAGCCGGCGGCGGCCTGAGGCCAGCCGAGCGACCCGCCCGGGCCGCGCCCCAAGGGGCCGGCGGGGCGGTGAGGCCGAGCGGAACCGGTGGGCCGGGGCGGATTTTCCGCCCCGGCCCGCGCGCTTCGGGGACCCCCCCTTTCGCGTCGGCGCAGGCTGCCCCATGTTAATCCCGAAGCGTTAGGGTAACGGCGGTGGGCCGGTGCCGGGATGCCACGGGCAGGGGCCCGCGGCAGGGTCCCGGACCCCCTGCCACCGCGAGAGGATGCACAATGCGGGACCGCGATCCGGTCGAACTCTACAACAACCTCGTCCCCATGGTGATCGAGCAGACCGCCCGGGGCGAGCGTGCCTTCGATATCTATTCGCGCCTGCTGAAGGAGCGGATCATCTTCCTGACGGGTCCGGTCTATGACCAGATGTCGTCGTTGATCTGCGCCCAGCTGCTGTTCCTGGAAAGCGAGAATCCGACCAAGGACATCGCCTTCTACATCAACAGCCCGGGCGGCGTGGTCTCGGCCGGCCTCGCGATGTACGACACCATGCAGTACATCCGCGCCCCCGTCTCCACCGTCTGCCTCGGCATGGCGGCCTCGATGGGCTCGCTGCTGCTGACCGCCGGCGCCAAGGGCAAGCGATTCGCCCTGCCGAACAGCCGCATCATGGTCCACCAGCCCTCGGGCGGGGCCCAGGGCCAGGCGACCGACATCGAGATCCAGGCGCGCGAGATCCTGGCGCTGCGCAAGCGGCTGAACCAGATCTATGTCAAGCACACCGGCCAGCCGATCGAGGAGATCGAGCGCAAGCTGGAGCGCGACAGCTACATGTCGGCCGAGGAAGCCAAGGAATTCGGCCTGATCGACGAAGTGGTGCTGGAGCGGCCCGCCGCCCCGGCCGAGGCCCAGAAGGGGTGACGGGTCGGGGGGATGCTGCCGCGGAAGGGGACCTGCCCCGGGCCCGCGGCGCCACCCTCCCACCTTTCCCGCAGCGCGGGGCGGGGGCGGCGAAGCATCGCCCGCCCCCGTTCCGCTTCCCCCTCGATGACAAGGGGGCTACAGTCCCGCAAGATCCGCCGGCCCGATGCCGGGGGGTCCAGGAGCGCGCATGAGCAAGTCCGGCGACTCGAAGAACACCCTCTATTGCTCGTTCTGCGGCAAGTCGCAGCACGAGGTCCGCAAACTCATCGCCGGCCCGACGGTCTTCATCTGCGACGAGTGCGTCGAGCTCTGCATGGATATCATCCGTGAGGAGCACAAGACGCATCTGGTGAAGTCCCGCGACGGGGTGCCGACCCCGCGCGAGATCTGCAAGGTGCTGGACGACTACGTGATCGGGCAGGAGCACGCCAAGAAGGTGCTCTCGGTCGCGGTGCACAATCATTACAAGCGCCTGGCGCATGGCGGGAAGACCGGTGAGGTCGAGATCGCCAAGTCCAACATCATGCTGGTCGGCCCCACCGGCTCCGGCAAGACGCTGCTGGCGCAGACCCTGGCGCGCATCCTCGACGTGCCCTTCACCATGGCCGACGCCACGACGCTGACCGAGGCGGGCTATGTCGGCGAGGATGTCGAGAACATCATCCTCAAGCTGCTGCAGGCGGCCGACTACAATGTCGAGCGGGCCCAGCGCGGCATCGTCTATATCGACGAGGTCGACAAGATCAGCCGCAAATCCGACAACCCCTCGATCACGCGGGATGTCTCGGGCGAGGGCGTGCAGCAGGCCCTGCTGAAGATCATGGAAGGCACCGTCGCCTCCGTGCCGCCGCAGGGCGGGCGCAAGCACCCGCAGCAGGAATTCCTGCAGGTCGACACCTCGAATATCCTCTTCATCTGCGGCGGTGCTTTCGCCGGGCTGGAGAAGATCATCGCGGGGCGTGGCAAGGGGTCGGGCATCGGCTATGGCGCCGAGGTCCGCGGCCCGGATGAGCGCCGCACCGGCCAGATCCTGCGCGAGGTGGAGCCCGAGGATCTGCTGAAATTCGGCCTGATCCCGGAATTCATCGGCCGCCTGCCGGTGGTCGCCACGCTGGACGATCTGGACGAGAAGGCGCTGGTCGAGATCCTGACCAAGCCGAAAAACGCCCTGGTCAAGCAGTATCAGCGCCTGTTCGAGATGGAGGCCACCAAGCTGACCTTCACCGAGGACGCGCTGAAATCGGTGGCCAACCGCGCCATCCAGCGCAAGACCGGCGCGCGCGGCCTGCGCTCGATCATGGAGGGCATCCTGCTCGGCACCATGTTCGACCTGCCGGGGCTGGAAGAGGTCGAGGAAGTGGTGGTGAACAAGGAGGTGGCCGAAGGCCGTGCCGCCCCGCTGTTCATATATGGTGAACGGGCTGCGGAGCAGA
The DNA here is from genome assembly GCF_030818485.1 of Pseudoroseomonas cervicalis. Taxonomy (NCBI): domain Bacteria; kingdom Pseudomonadati; phylum Pseudomonadota; class Alphaproteobacteria; order Acetobacterales; family Roseomonadaceae; genus Roseomonas; species Teichococcus cervicalis. The sequence continues at coordinate 432,320 of NZ_JAUTAJ010000004.1, forward strand.
CTTCCGCGTAAGGCTCGTCCGGCCGCCATGGCGCGCGGGGCAGGCCTGCATGGCTTGCCCCGCCCATCGGCCGGTCCCATCTCATGGGAGAACCCCGTGGCGGGGGTCCGTGCCGATGATCGGGCGGACCTGCGCCGACTGTCCTGAGTGAGGTCCCCTATGGCGGATAAACAACCCGAATTGCTGAGCGGCGAACTGCTTCCTGTGCTGCCGCTGCGGGACATCGTCGTGTTCCCGCACATGATCGTCCCGCTCTTCGTGGGGCGGGAGAAGAGCGTGCGCGCGCTGGAAGCGGTGATGCGGGAGGACAAGCAGATCCTCCTCGTCGCCCAGCGCAACGCCGCCCAGGACGATCCCGGCTCGGCCGATCTCTATGATGTCGGCACGGTCTCGACCGTGCTGCAGCTGCTGAAGCTGCCCGACGGCACGGTCAAGGTGCTGGTCGAGGGCGGCAAGCGCGCCCGCGTGCTCGGCTTCAAGGAGACCGACCAGTTCTTCGAGGCCTATACGGCCCCGATGGACGAGGACCAGGCCGAGACCTCCGAGGTCGAGGCGCTGGCCCGCACCGTGGTCGGCCAGTTCGAGCAGTATATCAAGCTCAACAAGAAGATCGCGCCCGAGGTGCTGGTCTCGATCAACCAGATCGAGGATTCGGCCAAGCTCGCCGACACGGTCGCCAGCCATCTGAACCTGAAGATCTCCGAGAAGCAGGAGCTGCTCGAGATCGGCAGCGTCTCCGCCCGGCTGGAGCGCGTCTTCGCCCATATGGAGAGCGAGATCGGCGTTCTTCAGGTGGAGAAGCGCATCCGCAACCGCGTCAAGCGGCAGATGGAGAAGACCCAGCGCGAGTACTATCTGAACGAGCAGCTGAAGGCGATCCAGAAGGAGCTGGGCGAGGGCGAGGACGGCAAGGACGAGAGCGCCGAGCTCGAGGCCAAGATCAAGGCCACCAAGCTCTCCCCCGAGGCGCGCGACAAGGCGCTGGGCGAGCTGAAGAAGCTGCGCTCCATGTCGCCGATGAGCGCCGAGGCGACGGTGGTGCGCAACTACCTCGACTGGATCCTCTCCATCCCCTGGAAGAAGAAGTCGAAGGTCCGCAACGACCTGGCCAAGGCCGAGGCGGTGCTGGATTCCGACCATTACGGGCTGGAGAAGGTGAAGGAGCGGATCCTGGAGTACCTGGCGGTGCAGTCGCGCTCGCCCAAGGTGCGCGGGCCGATCCTCTGCCTGGTGGGCCCGCCGGGCGTCGGCAAGACCAGCCTCGGCAAGTCCATCGCCAAGGCCACCAACCGCAATTTCGTGCGCATGTCGCTGGGCGGCGTGCGGGACGAGGCGGAGGTGCGCGGCCACCGGCGGACCTATATCGGCTCCATGCCGGGCAAGGTCATCCAGGGCATGAAGAAGGCCAAGACCTCCAACCCGCTCTTCCTGCTGGACGAGATCGACAAGCTCGGCGCCGATTGGCGCGGCGACCCGTCGAGCGCCCTGCTCGAGGTGCTGGATCCGGAGCAGAACGCGACCTTCGGTGACCATTATCTGGAGGTCGATTACGACCTGTCGGATGTGATGTTCGTCACCACCGCGAACTCGCTTCGCATGCCGCAGCCGCTGCTGGACCGCATGGAGATCATCCGCATCCCCGGCTACACCGAGGATGAGAAGGTGCAGATCGCCAAGCGCCACCTGATCCCCAAGGTCACCGAGGCCAACGGGCTGAAGGAGGGTGAGTGGAGCGTCACCGATGACGCCATGCTCGACCTGGTGCGCTACTACACGCGCGAGGCCGGCGTCCGGAACCTGGAGCGCGAGGTGGGCGGGCTGGCCCGCAAGGCCGTCAAGGAGATCGTCTCCAAGAAGGCCAAGAAGGTCAGCATCACCCGCAAGAACCTTGAGAAATATGCCGGGGTGAAGAAGTTCCGCTATGGCGAGGCCGAGGCCGAGGACATGGTGGGCGTCGTCACCGGCCTGGCCTGGACCGAGGTGGGCGGCGAGATCCTGACCATCGAATCGGTCATGGTCCCCGGCAAGGGCAAGGTGCAGACCACCGGCAAGCTGGGCGATGTGATGCAGGAAAGCGTCTCCGCGGCGCTGTCCTATGTCCGCTCGCGGGCCATCAGCTTCGGCATCAAGCCGACCCTCTTCGAGAAGCGGGACATGCATGTCCACGTGCCGGAAGGGGCGACGCCGAAGGATGGGCCGTCTGCCGGCATCGCCATGGCGACCTCGATCGTCTCGGTGCTGACCGGCATCCCGGTGCGCAAGGATGTCGCCATGACCGGCGAGATCACGCTGCGCGGCCGCGTGCTGCCGATCGGCGGCCTGAAGGAGAAGCTGCTGGCGGCGCTGCGGGCCGGCATCACCACGGTCTTCATCCCGAAGGACAATGAGAAGGACCTGGCCGAGATCCCGGACAATGTGAAGAAGGGGCTGAAGATCCACCCCGTCGCGCATGTGGACGAGGTGATCAGCCAGGCCCTGGTCCGGGCGCCGGAGGCCATCGACTGGAACGAGGCGGAGGAGACCCCGCCCGCCGCCGCCGATGGCAAGGCCGGCCAGCCCGCCATGACGCACTGAGCCGCCACAGCGGCGCTGTGAACCGCCCGGGGAAGCCCTGCTTCCCCGGGCTTTTTCATGCCCCGGGCGTCAGCCTGGCCGGGGGCGTCGTGGCCTCGACGCATCAGCGCAACAAATTGCCGCCCGGCGGGCCGCCGCGCCGCAGCGTGGCGTTGACGCCGCAAAATGCCGCTGCCTAGTGTCGCGCTGGAAGGGTGCGGCCCATGGCCGGTGCCAGAAGGCGGGGGATGAACAGGTGAACAAGCAGGATCTCGTCGCGGTCGTCGCGGAGACCGGGGAGCTGTCCAAGGCCAAGGCCAGCGAAGTGCTGGACGCGGTGTTCGATGCCATCAGCCAGTCGCTGAAGGCCAAGCAGGAGGTGCGGCTGGTGGGCTTCGGCACCTTCTCCACCTCGCGCCGCAAGGCCGGGAAGGGGCGCAATCCGCGGACGGGGGAGGAGATCGAGATCGCCGCCACCACCATGGTGCGCTTCAAGGCCGGCAAGGCGCTGAAGGACGGGCTGGGCTGAGCGCGCTCCTGCGCCGCAGGGCCAGGAGGGGACGGGGAAAGGGTCGGCGGCAGCCGGCCCTTTTTTCATGGCCGTGTGCCGGGGCGGGGCAGGGGCGCCAGGCCGCTTTTTGGGCTTGGCGCCGCCCCCGCGGCGGGGCTAAGCGCGGTGTGCTGTGCGGGCACTTAGCTCAGCGGTAGAGCGCCTCGCTTACACCGAGGATGTCGGCGGTTCGAATCCGTCAGTGCCCATTCGGTTCTCCATCAAATCAATGCACGAAAAAGCGGTTTTGGTGCGTTGACAGGAGGGGAGCGGGGCCGTATTTCCCGCCCCACGACGACGCAAGCGGGTGTAGCTCAGTCGGTTAGAGCGCCGGCCTGTCACGCCGGAGGTCGCGGGTTCGAGCCCCGTCACTCGCGCCATCGTCTTAGGCAAAAACGCCGCCCTGGGTGACCAGGGCGGCGTTTTGTCATTCCGAGCCTTTCCGTCTTTCAATGTTCCGCAATGCCCAGGGGGCTATGGCGAACCGGCCGCTTGGGGGGTAATGTCCGCCCAGCGTTGCGCTGCGGCATGCCCCGCGGCGTGGCTGGCTATGCGCTCCCCTGCGCAGGCCATACTGGGCCGCGGGCCCGAGGGACGGATGCATCATGACCCAGCCCCTGCTGGCGAACTATTTCCCGATCCTGGTCTTCCTGGCCATTGCCGCCGCCATCGCGGTGGCGATGGTGGGTGGCAGCGTGCTGGCGGCCCGCCAGAAACCCTATGCGGAGAAGGTCTCCGCCTATGAGTGCGGCTTCGAGCCGTTCGACGACACGCGCCGGCGCTTCGATGTGCGATTCTACCTGGTCGCCATCCTGTTCATCATCTTCGACCTGGAAGTGGCCTTCCTGTTCCCCTGGGCGGTCTCGCTCGGGCAGATCGGCTGGTTCGGCTTCCTGTCGATGATGGCGTTCCTGGGCGTGCTCACGGTCGGCTTCATCTATGAGTGGCGCAAGGGCGCCCTGGACTGGGAGTGAGCGGGCGGATGAGCGCGAACGAACAGCTGGCCTGGAACAGCCAGGCCCTGCCGCCGGGTGCCGAGCAGGACGCCGTCATCAAGGGCGTCTCCGGCGAGATCGAGGACAAGGGCTTCATCGTCGCCAACCTGGACAAGGTGGTGAACTGGGCGCGCACCGGCAGCCTCTGGCCGATGACCTTCGGCCTGGCCTGCTGCGCCGTGCCGATGATCCACGCCTATATGCCGCGTTACGATCTGGATCGCTTCGGCGTGATCCCGCGCGGCTCGCCGCGCCAGTCGGACGTGATGATCGTGGCCGGCACGCTGACCAACAAGATGGCCCCCGCTTTGCGCAAGGTCTATGACCAGATGGCCGAGCCGCGCTGGGTCATCTCCATGGGCAGCTGCGCCAATGGCGGCGGCTATTACCATTACAGCTACAGCGTGGTGCGCGGCTGCGACCGCGTCGTGCCGGTCGATGTCTATGTCCCCGGTTGCCCGCCGACGGCCGAGGCGCTGGTCTACGGCATCCTGCAGCTGCAGAAGAAGATCCGCCGGACGGGGAGCATCCTGCGTGGCTGACGAAACCGCCCTGGAACCGGCGGAGGCGCCGCGCGCGCCGACCGCCCAGGAAGCCCTGCTGGCCACCGTGCTCGGCGCCGTGCCGGAGGGGGTGGTCACCGCCTCCCGCATCGCCCGCGGCGAGGAGATCGAGCTGCGCATCCGCCGCGAGGCGCTGCACGCCGTGCTGCAGATGCTGCGCGACGATCCGCGCCTGGCCTTCGAGCAGTGCATGGATATCTGCGGCGTCGACTGGCCGACCCGCGCGGCGCGCTTCGACGTCGTCTACAACCTGCTGTCGCTGACCCATAACCACCGCATCCGTGTCATCACCGAGACCGATGCGGCGACGCCGGTGGCGACGGTCTGCGATCTCTGGCCCTCCGCCACCTGGTTCGAGCGCGAGGCCTGGGACATGTACGGCATCGTCTTCGACGGCCAGCCCGACCTTCGCCGCATCCTGACGGATTACGGCTTCGAGGGGCATCCGCTGCGCAAGGACTTCCCGCTGACCGGCTTCGTCGAGGTCCGCTACGATTCCGAGCGGCAGCAGGTGGTCTATGAGCCCGTCAAGCTGCAGCAGGATTTCCGCAATTTCGATTTCCTCTCGCCCTGGGAAGGCATGACCACGCTGCCCGGCGACGAGAAGGTGCATCTCAACCGGATCACCCGCGAATGAGCCTCAGCACCGACGACACCCCGGCCGCCGGCGGCACGCGCACGGTCGAGATCGACAGCCACACCATCAATTTCGGCCCGCAGCATCCGGCGGCGCATGGCGTGCTGCGCCTGATCCTGGAGATGCAGGGCGAGGTGGTGGAGCGCGCCGACCCGCATATCGGCCTGCTGCATCGCGGCACCGAGAAGCTGATCGAGCACAAGAGCTACCTGCAGGCGCTGCCCTATTTCGACCGGCTCGACTATGTCGCCCCGATGGCGCAGGAGCATTGCTTCGCCCTGGCGACGGAGAAGCTGCTCGGCATCGAGGCGCCGATCCGCGCGCAGTACATTCGCGTGCTGTTCGCCGAGATCAGCCGCATCCTGAACCACATCCTGAACATCACCACCTATGCGCTGGATGTGGGCGCGACGACGCCCTCGCTCTGGGGCTTCGAGCAGCGCGAGATCCTGCTGGAATTCTACGACGCCACCTCGGGCTCGCATTACCACGCGAACTACTTCCGGGCGGGCGGCGTGGCCAAGGATCTGCCGGCGGGGCTCACCGACCGCATCGCCGGCTGGGCCGAGCAATTCCCGAAATTCGTCGATGATGTGGAGCGGCTGCTGACCGGCAACCGCATCTTCAAGCAGCGCACCGTCGATATCGGCGTCATGACGGCCGAGGAGGCGATGGCCTGGGGCTTCTCCGGCCCCTGCATCCGCGCCTCGGGTTGCGCCTGGGATCTGCGCCGCAGCCAGCCCTATGACGTCTATGACCAGCTGGATTTCGAGATCCCGGTGGGCAGCCATGGCGATTGCTATGAGCGCTACCTGGTGCGCATCGCGGAGATGCGCGAGAGCCTGAAGATCATCAAGCAGTGCCTGGCGCAGATGCCGGGCGGCCCGATCAAGGTCGCCGACAGCAAGATCGCGCCGCCGAAGCGGGCGGAGATGAAGCGCTCGATGGAAGCGCTGATCCACCACTTCAAGCTGTATTCCGAGGGCTACCACGTGCCCGAGGGCTCGACCTACACGGCGGTCGAGGCGCCGAAGGGCGAGTTCGGCGTGTTCCTGGTGGCCGACGGCACCAACCGCCCCTATCGCTGCAAGATCCGCGCCCCCGGCTTCGCCCATCTGCAGGCGATGGAGAAGCTGTCCAAGGGCCACATGCTGGCCGACGCCGTGTCCGTCATCGGCAGCCTGGATATCGTGTTCGGAGAGATCGACCGGTGAGCGCCCCGCATTCGCACCACCATGAGGAGCCGGCGAGCTTCGCCTTCGACGCCGAGAGCGAGGCGCAGATCGCGAAGATCCTGAAGCGCTACCCGGAAGGCAAGCAGGCCAGCGGCGTCATCCCGCTGCTCTATGTCGCGCAGAAGCAGATGGGCCGCGCCACCGGCAGCGCCTGGGTGCCGCGGGTCGCGATGGACACCATCGCCGAGCGGCTCGGCATGGCGCCGATCCGTGTCTACGAGGTCGCCACCTTCTACTTCATGTTCAACACCAAGCCGATCGGCCGGTTCCACCTGCAGGTCTGCGGCACGACGCCCTGCTGGCTGCGCGGCTCGGACGAGGTGCTGCGGGCCTGCAAGGATGCCGGCGCGCTGTCCGGCTATGGCGACACCAGCGAGGATGGTCTGTTCACCCTGACCGAGGTGGAATGCCTCGGCGGCTGCGTGAACGCGCCCATCCTGCAGGTGGATGACGATTACTACGAAGACCTGGACTACGAGAGCACGGTCAAGCTGATCGAGGCGCTGAAGCGCGGCGAGCGGCCGCAGCCCGGCAGCGCCAAGGGCCGCCTCTGCTCCGCGCCGGAAGGCGGGGCGGAGACGCTGCTCGACATTCCGCTGATGGACGCGCCGGCCGGTGGCCGGCCGGTGAAGGAGTGAGACCATGGCGCTGAGCGACAAGGACCGCATCTTCACCAACCTCTACGGCATCCATCACTGGGGGCTGAAGGAGGCGCAGCGGCGCGGCAATTGGGACGGCACCGCCGCCATCATCGCCAAGGGGCGGGACTGGATCATCGAGGAGATGAAGCAGTCGGGCCTGCGCGGCCGTGGCGGCGCCGGCTTCCCCACCGGCATGAAGTGGAGCTTCATGCCGAAATCGAACCCGGATGGGCGTCCCTCCTACCTCGTGGTCAATTGCGACGAGTCGGAGCCTGGCACCTGCAAGGACCGCGACATCGTCCGCAACGATCCGCACACGCTGATCGAGGGTTGCCTGATCGCCGGCGTCGCCATGGGCGCGCATGCCGGCTACATCTACATCCGCGGCGAATACTATAACGAGCACCTGGTGCTGCAGGCGGCGATCGACGAGGCCTATGAGGCCGGTCTGCTCGGCGCCAATGCCGCCGGCTCGGGCTGGGATTTCGACCTCTACGTGCATCGCGGCGCCGGCGCCTATATCTGCGGCGAAGAGACGGCGCTGATCGAGAGCCTGGAGGGCAAGAAGGGCATGCCCCGGCTGAAGCCGCCCTTCCCGGCGGCGGTCGGCCTCTATGGCTGCCCGACCACGGTGAACAATGTCGAGACCATCGCGGTGGTGCCGACCATCCTGCGCCGCGGGGCTTCCTGGTTCTCCTCCTTTGGCCGGCCGCGCAATTCCGGCACCAAGGTGTTCTGCATCCAGGGCCATGTGAACAAGCCCTGCAATGTGGAAGCCGAGATGAGCATCCCGATGCGGGAGCTGATCGAGCGCTATGCCGGCGGCGTGCGCGGCGGCTGGGACAATCTGCTGGCGGTGATCCCGGGCGGGTCGTCCACCCCGCTGCTGCCCAAGCATATCTGCGACGACGTGCTGATGGATTTCGACGCGCTGCGCGAGCACAAATCCGGCCTCGGCACCGCCGGCGTGATCGTCATGGACAAGTCCACCGACATCATCAAGGCGATCGCCCGGCTGGCGCAGTTCTACAAGCATGAGAGCTGCGGCCAGTGCACCCCCTGCCGCGAGGGCATGGGCTGGCAGAAGCGCCTGATGGACCGCATGGTCGAGGGCCGCGCCGAGATCGAGGAGATCGACCTGCTGGAGGGCGTCACCCGGCAGATCGAGGGTCACACCATCTGCGCGCTGGCCGATGGCGGCGTGTGGCCGGTGCAGGGGCTGATCCGCCACTTCCGCCCGCTGATGGAAGAGCGCATCCGCCAGTACAAGCAGAAGCACAGCGGCGGCATGCCGCTGGCGGCGGAGTAAGCGGCCATGGCCAAGGTTACGATCGACGGGATCGAGGTCGAGGTCCCCAACGGCGCCACCGTGCTGCAGGCCTGCGAGGCGGCGGGGAAGGAAATTCCCCGCTTCTGCTACCATGAGCGCCTGTCGGTGGCCGGCAATTGCCGCATGTGCCTGGTCGAGGTGGAGAAGGCGCCGAAGCCCGTCGCCTCCTGCGCCTATCCGGTCGCCGATGGCATGAAGGTCTTCACGGATAGCGAGCTGGTGCGCAACGCCCGCCGCAACGTGATGGAATTCCTGCTGATCAACCATCCGCTCGACTGCCCGATCTGCGACCAGGGCGGCGAGTGCGACCTGCAGGACCAGGCGACGGCCTATGGCGGCCAGGGCGGCCGCTACCGCGAGCAGAAGCGCGCGGTGAAGGACAAGTATATGGGTCCGCTGGTCAAGACGATCATGACCCGCTGCATCCAGTGCACCCGCTGCGTGCGCTTCGCGACCGAGGTCGCGGGCGTGCCCGAGCTGGGCGCCACCGGCCGCGGCGAGGACATGCAGATCGGCACCTATGTCGAGAAGGCGCTGACCACCGAGCTGTCCGGCAATTTGATCGACATCTGCCCGGTGGGCGCGCTGACCAGCCGGCCCTACGCCTTCGTCTCCCGCCCCTGGGAGCTGCGCAAGACCGACAGCATCGATGTGCTGGACGCGGTGGGTGCGAATATCCGCATCGACACGCGCGGGCCTGAGGTGCTGCGCATCATGCCGCGCACCAATGAGGATGTGAACGAGGAGTGGATGGCCGATCGTGGCCGCTTCTCCTTCGACGGGCTGAAGCGCAAGCGGCTGGATCGTCCCTGGATCCGCGAGAACGGCAAGCTTCGCCCCGCCGGCTGGGAAGAGGCCTTCGGGGTCATCGCGGCCAAGTTCAAGAACCTGCCGGGCAACCGGCTGGGCGCCGTCGCCGGCGACCTGGTCGATGCCGAGAGCGCTTTCGCGCTGCGCGAGCTGATGGTGGGGCTGGGCTCGGCCAATCTCGATTGCCGCCAGGATGGCGCGGCGATCGACGTGTCGCGCCGCGACCACTACCTGTTCAATTCGGGCATCGCCGGCATCGACGAGGCGGATGCGCTGCTGATCATCGGCAGCAATCCGCGCCAGGAAGCCCCGGTGCTGAATGCGCGCATCCGCAGGCGCTGGGCCTCGGGCGCGCTGAAGGTGGCCTATATCGGGCCCGAGGGGCTGAACCTCACCTACAAGGCGGAGCATCTGGGGGAGGGGCCGCAGGCCCTCTCCACCCTGCTCTCCGGCACCGGTGCGTTTGCCGAGGTGCTGAAGGGCGCCAGCAAGCCGATGATCATCCTGGGCCGCGCGGCCATCGCCCGCCCGGATGGCGCGGCGGTGCTGGCCGCCGCCTGGGAGCTGGCGAAGCAGACCGGTGCGCTGACGCCGGAATGGCACGGCTTCAACCTGCTGCATCTGTTCGGCGGCCAGGTCGGCGCGCTGGAGGCCGGCTTCGTGCCCGGCCCGGGCGGGCTGGACCTCGCCGGCATGCTGGGCGGCGGAGTGGACGCGCTCTGGCTGCTGGGCGCCGACGGTTTCGACCCGGCGCTGATCCCGGCCGAGACCTTCGTGGTCTATCAGGGCCATCACGGTGACCGGGCGGCGGCGCGGGCGGATGTCATCCTCCCCGGCGCGGCCTACACCGAGAAGGAAGCGACCTACGTCAACACCGAGGGCCGCGTGCAGCGCGGCCGCCTGGCGGTGCATCCGCCGGGCGAGGCGCGGGAGGATTGGCGCATCCTGCGCGCCGCCGGCGCTGCCCTCGGCGTGGCGATGCAGTTCGACAGCCTGGAGGCGCTGCGCGAGCGGCTGGTCGCCGCCAACCCGGTCTTCGGCATGGTCGATGGCCGCATCGCCGGCGGCTGCGCCGACACCACCGGCCCCTCGGCCGGCGGGGCGAGCCTGGGCTCGGACGCCTTCACCCTGGCGCTGACCGATTACTGGCAGGCCGATCCGATCAGCCGCGCCTCGGACACCATGGCCGAGTGCAGCCGCATCTACAGCGACGCCACGCCCAAGCTGGCGGCGGAGTAAGCAGGCATGGACGCTTTCCTCGCTTCCCCGATCGGGATCCTGGCGATCACCGTCGCCCAGACCCTGGCGCTGCTGGTGCCGCTGCTGATCGGCGTCGCCTACATGACCTATGCCGAGCGCAAGATCATGGCGGCGATGCAGATGCGGAAGGGGCCGAATGTGGTGGGCCCCTTCGGCCTGCTGCAGCCCTTCGCCGACGCGCTGAAGATGCTGCTGAAGGAGACCATCATTCCTTCCGGCGCCAACCGGGCGCTGTTCATCTTCGGCCCGATGCTGACGCTGATCCTGGCGCTGATCGCCTGGGCGGTGATCCCGGTGAATGAGGGCTGGGCGATCGCCGACATCAATGTCGGTGTGCTCTACCTGCTGGCGATCTCCTCGCTCGGCGTCTATGGCATCGTCATCGCCGGCTGGGCCTCGAATTCGAAGTATGCGTTCCTCGGCGCGCTGCGCTCGGCGGCGCAGATGGTGTCCTACGAAGTCTCGATGGGCCTGGTCATCGTGACCGTGCTGCTCTGCGTGGGCAGCCTGAACCTGACGCAGATCGTGCTGGCGCAGAAGACGGTGTGGTTCGCCATCCCGCTCTTCCCGATGTTCATCATCTTCTTCATCTCGACGCTCGCCGAGACCAACCGCCCGCCCTTCGACCTGGCCGAGGGCGAGTCGGAGCTGGTGGCGGGCTTCATGGTGGAATACTCCTCCATGACCTACGCCCTGTTCTTCCTGGGCGAATACGCCAACATGATCCTCATGTCGGCGATGACCACCATCCTGTTCCTGGGTGGCTGGCTGCCGCCGATGGACATCGCGCCCTTCAACTGGGTGCCGGGGCCGATCTGGTTCATCCTGAAGATCTGCCTCTGCCTGTTCACCTTCGTCTGGGTGCGCGCGACCTTCCCGCGCTACCGCTACGACCAGCTGATGCGTCTCGGCTGGAAGGTGTTCCTGCCCTTCAGCCTGGTCTGGCTGGTGCTGACCGCCTTCGTGCTGAAGATCATGGGGTGGCTGCCGGCATGACCCGCGAAAGCTTCTTCGTGACGACCCTTGTCCAACCCGGAAGCGCGGGCTACCCCCGCGCGGCGAGGTGAGAGATGGCGACGCTGGACCGCATGGCGCGCAGCTTCCTGCTGGCCGAGCTGGCCTCGGGCATGGCGCTGACGCTCAAGTATTTCTTCGCGCCGAACAAGGGCACGATCAACTATCCCAATGAGAAGACGGCGCTGTCGCCGCGCTTCAAGGGGGAGCACGCGCTGCGCCGCTACGCCAATGGCGAAGAGCGCTGCATCGCCTGCAAGCTGTGCGAGGCCGTCTGCCCGGCGCTGGCCATTACCATCGAGGCCGAGCCGCGCGAGGATGGCAGCCGCCGCACCACGCGCTACGACATCGACATGACGAAATGCATCTATTGCGGGCTGTGCGAGGAAGCCTGCCCGGTGGATGCCATCGTCGAGGGGCCGAATTTCGAGTTCGCGACCGAGACGCGCGAGGAGCTGATCTACAACAAGGATCGGCTGCTCTCGAATGGCGACCGGTGGGAGCCGGAGATCGCCCGGCGGCTCGAGCTCGACGCCCCCTACCGTTGAATTCCGCGGCGGGGAGGGGTCCGGTCGTGTCCCTCCCCGCGGCTTTCCTTCACGGCCCCGTCCTCCTGCCAGGACGGCTCATTCGGAACGGTGCCATGATGCTGCATCTGCACGCGGGCGGGCTGCGATGATCGCCGCACTCGCCTTCTATGTCTTCGCGGCCATCCTGATCGCGTCCGCGGTCATGGTGGTGACCAGCCGGAACCCCGTGCACAGCGTGCTGTTCCTGATCCTGGCGTTCTTCAACGCCGCGGCGCTGTTCCTGATCGCGGGGGCCGAATTCCTGGCGATGATCCTGGTCATCGTCTATGTCGGCGCGGTCGCGGTCCTGTTCCTGTTCATCGTCATGATGCTGGACATCGACTTCGCGCGGCTGCGCGAGGGCTTCCAGCGCTATGCGCCGATCGGCGCGGTGATCGGGGCCATCCTCTTCCTCGAGCTGCTCTTCGTCTTCGGCTCCTGGCAGTTCGCGCCCGACGCGGCGGCGCTGCGGCTGAACCCGGCCCCCGATGCCGGGGTGAGCAACACCGAGGCGCTCGGCCTGCTGGTCTATACGGACTACGTCTTCCTGTTCCAGGTGGCGGGGCTGATCCTGCTGGTCGCGATGATCGGCGCCATCGTGCTGACGCTGCGCGACAAGCCGGCCAACAGCAAGCGCCAGGACATCGCGGTGCAGGTGGCGCGCGGCGAGGCGGTGACGATGAAGCAGGTGCCGGCGCGCGCCGGCCTCGGCCAGCTTGGCATCCTGCGGCGCCCGCTGCCGGAGGCGGAGAAGCCCAAGGCGCTGACGCATGACGGGCATGGCGCTCACGGCCACGGGGCCCATGGGCATGACGACCACCATGGCGGGGGGCACCACTGAGATGCTGAGCGTCGGCCTTGGCCATTACCTCACGGTGAGCGCGATCCTGCTCGTGCTCGGCGTGTTCGGCATCTTCCTGAACCGGAAGAACGTCATCGTCATCCTGATGGCGATCGAGCTGATCCTGCTCTCGGTGAACCTGAACCTGGTGGCCTTCTCGGCCGTGCTGCAGGACCTCACCGGTCAGGTCTTCACCATGTTCGTCCTCACGGTCGCCGCCGCCGAGGCGGCGATCGGCCTGGCCATCGTGGTCATCTATTTCCGCAACCGCGGCAGCATCGAGGTGGAGGATATCTCCACCCTGAAGGGTTAAGGCGCATGTTCGTCGGTGCCGTCTTCTTCCCGCTGCTGGGCGCGTCCATCTCCGGCTTCTTCGGCCGCTGGATCGGCGACAAGCCCGCGCAATGGGCGACCGTGATCTGCATGGCGCTGGCCGCCTTCTGCGGCCTCTCGGCCTTCGCGCAGGTCGCGCTCGGCCACGCCCCGGCCACGGTCGAGATCCTGACCTGGCTCGATGTCGGCGGGCTGCAGCTCTCCTGGGCGCTGCGCTACGACACGCTGTCGGCGATGATGGTGGGCATGGTCACGCTGATCTCGACCATGATCCACCTCTACAGCGTCGGCTACATGTCGCATGACCCGACGCAGCCGCGCTTCTTCGCCTATCTCTCGCTGTTCACCTTCATGATGCTCATGCTGGTGACGGCCGACAATCTGCTGCAGCTGTTCTTCGGCTGGGAGGGCGTGGGCCTCGCGAGCTACCTGCTGATCGGCTACTGGTACGAGAAGGAGAGCGCCAACCGCGCGGCGATGAAGGCCTTCATCGTCAACCGCGTGGGCGATCTGTTCTTCATGCTCGGCATGGCGCTGACCTTCTGGACCTTCGGCTCCATCGAGTTCAACACCATCTTCCAGGGTGTCGAGGCGGCGCGGCTTCTCACCTTCGCGGGCTTCCCCGTGCTCGAGGTGATCGCGCTGCTGTTCTTCCTGGGTGCGATGGGCAAGTCGGCGCAGATCGGCCTGCACACCTGGCTGCCGGACGCGATGGAGGGGCCGACCCCGGTCTCCGCCCTGATCCACGCGGCCACCATGGTGACGGCGGGCGTCTTCCTGATGGCGCGCATGTCGCCGCTGGTCGAATACGCGCCGAACGTGCTGGGCTTCGTCACCGTGATCGGCGCGACCACGGCGATCTTCGCCGCCTCGGTCGGCATGGTGCAGAACGACATCAAGCGGGTCATCGCCTATTCGACCTGCTCGCAGCTCGGCTACATGTTCTTCGCGGTCGGCGTCGGCGCCTATCAGGCGGCGGTGTTCCACCTCTTCACCCACGCCTTCTTCAAGGCGCTGCTGTTCCTGGGCGCGGGCTCCGTCATCCACGCCATGTCGGACGAGCAGGATATCCGCCGCATGGGCGGCATCTGGAAGAAGATCCCGGTCACCTACGCCATGTTCTGGATCGGCTCCCTGGCGCTGGCCGGCGTGCCCTTCTTCGCCGGCTACTACTCCAAGGACATGATCCTGGAGGCGGCCTTCGCCGGCCATGGCTGGACGGCGAAGTATGCCTTCATCATGGGCATGGCCGCGGCCTTCCTGACCGCCTTCTACTCCTGGCGGCTGATCATCATGACCTTCCACGGCACGCCGCGCGCCGACCATCACACGATGGAGCATGTGCATGAGAGCCCGGCGGTCATGCTGATCCCGCTCTTCGTGCTGGCGCTGGGCGCGCTGTTCACGGGTGCCTATTTCTACGACAACTTCGTCGGCCATCACTGGGCGGAGTTCTGGAACGGCGCCATCGTCAACGCGCCGCACAACCACATCATGCACGAGGCGCATGAGGTGCCGTCCTGGGTGCCGCTGGCGCCAACGGTGGCCGGCATCCTGGGCATCGCCCTGGCCTATGTGTTCTACATGTTCGCCCCCGGCATCCCGGGGCGGATCGCGGCGGCGGTGCCGGGTCTGTACCGCTTCCTGCTGAACAAGTGGTATTTCGACGAGCTGTATGACCGGCTCTTCGTCCGCCCCGCGCGCTGCCTGGCGCAGCTGCTGTGGAAGGTGGGCGATGTGAAGATCATCGACGGCATGCCGAACGGCGCCGCCAGCCTCACCGCGCAGGCCTCCGGCCGGGTGGTGAAGCTGCAATCGGGGCGGGTGGCGAACTACGCCTTCGCGATGATCATCGGGCTTGTCCTCTTCGTCTCCATCTTCCTCTTTGGGGTCGGCCGATGAACGCCGCGGGTTTCCCCCTGCTGTCGCTGCTCACCTTCCTGCCGCTGGTGGGCGCGGCCATCATCCTGTTCGTGCGGGGGGAGGAGGCGGCGATCGCCTCCAACGCCCGCTGGACGGCGCTGTGGACCAGCCTGATCACCTTCGGCCTGTCGCTGATCCTGTGGTTCCAGTTCGACAAGTCGACGGCGGATTTCCAGTTCGTTGAGCAGCTGGACTGGATGCCGCAATTCGGCCTCGGCTACCACATGGGCGTCGACGGCATCTCGGTGCTGTTCGTGCTGCTCTCGACCGCCCTGGTGCCGCTCTGCATCCTCGCCTCCTGGGAGGCGGTGCAGAGCCGGGTGCGCGAATACATGATCGCCTTCCTGGTCCTCGAGACGATGATGGTCGGCATGTTCAGCACGCTGGACATGGTGCTGTTCTACATCTTCTTCGAGGGCGTGCTGATCCCGATGTTCCTGATCATCGGGGTGTGGGGCGGGGCGCGGCGCGTCTATGCCGCCTACAAGCTGTTCCTCTACACGCTGCTCGGCTCGCTGCTGATGCTGCTGGCGATGCTGCTGCTCTGGTACCAGGCCGGCACCAGCTACATCCCGGCGCTGTTCGAGCTGCGCATCCCCGAGCATGTGCAGACCTGGCTGTTCCTGGCCTTCCTCGCCTCCTTCGCCGTGAAGGTGCCGATGTGGCCGGTGCACACCTGGCTGCCGGACGCGCATGTCGAGGCGCCGACCGCGGGCTCGGTCATCCTGGCCGGCGTGCTGCTGAAGATGGGCGCCTATGGCTTCCTGCGCTTCTCGCTGCCGCTGCTGCCACAGGCGACCGAGTTCTTCGCGCCGCTGATCTTCGCGCTCTCGGTCATCGCCGTGGTCTACACCTCGCTGGTGGCGCTGGCGCAGGAGGACATGAAGAAGCTGATCGCCTATTCCTCGGTCGCCCATATGGGCATCGTGACGATCGGCATCTTCACCCTGAACCATCAGGGCATCTCCGGCGCCATCTTCCAGATGCTGAGCCATGGCGTGGTCTCCGGCGCGCTCTTCCTCTGCGTCGGCGTGCTGTATGACCGCGTCCACAGCCGCGAGATCCTGCGCTATGGCGGCGTCGCCAAGGTGATGCCCTCCTACGCCATGGTGTTCATGCTGTTCACCATGGGCTCGGTCGCGCTGCCCGGCACCGCCGGCTTCCCGGGCGAGTTCCTGGTGATCGTCGGCGCCTGGAACGCCAATCCCTGGGTGGCGCTGGGCGCCGGCCTCGGCATGATCCTGGGCGCGGGCTACATGCTCTACCTCTATCGCCGCGTCATCTTCAGCAAGATCACGCGCGAGGACCTGAAGGCGCTGCTGGATCTCAGCCCGCGCGAATACGTCACCTTCGCGCCGCTGATCCTGCTGACGCTGTGGATGGGGATCTATCCCTCCTCCTTCCTCTCCTTCTTCGAGGCCAGCGTCGCGGCGCTCGTCACGCGGCATGAAGCCGCGATGGCGCTGCCGCGCCTGGCCGGGATGTGACGGGCATGAACTGGACCCTCATCCTCCCCGAGCTGGCGCTGTCGCTGGTCGGGCTGGTCGCCCTGGTGGCGGGCGTGCTGCCGAAGCGCGACACCCACCAGGCCATCAACATGGCGGTGCTGGGCGGGCTGCTGCTCGCCGGCGTGCTGGTGATGATGCAGCCCGAGGGCGTGGCCTTCGCCGGGCAGTATGTCTCCGACGCCTTCACCCGCTTCATGAAGCTGCTGGTGGTGGCGGGCGCCGCGCTCGGCCTGCTGCTGGCGATGGACTGGAACGTGAAGGAGGGCCTGGCCCGCTTCGAGTTCCCGCTGCTGCTGCTGTTCAGCACCGTCGGCATGATGGTGATGATCTCGGCCAACGACCTGATCGCGCTCTATATGGGGCTCGAGCTGCTGTCGCTGTCGCTCTACGTGATCGCAGCCTTCAACCGCGACAGCGAGCGTTCGGCCGAGGCGGGGCTGAAGTATTTCGTGCTGGGCTCGCTGGCCTCGGGCCTGCTGCTCTACGGCTCCAGCCTGATCTATGGCTTCTCCGGCTCGACCAATTTCGACCGCATCGCCGATGCGCTGGGGGCGACCGATGGCGCGCCCTTCGGCCTCGTCGTGGGTCTGGTCTTCGTGCTGGCGGCGCTGGCCTTCAAGGTCTCGGCCGTGCCGTTCCACATGTGGACGCCGGATGTGTATGAGGGCGCGCCGACCCCGGTGACGGCCTTCTTCGCCTCCGCCCCCAAGGTCGCGGCCATCGCGCTGCTGACCCGCGTGGCGGCCGGGCCCTTCGGCGACCTGATCGGCCAGTGGCAGCAGGTGATCATCCTGACCTCGCTGGGCTCGATGATCCTGGGCGCGCTGGCGGCGATCGGGCAGAAGAACATCAAGCGGCTGATGGCCTATTCCTCCATCGGCCATGTCGGCTACGCGCTGATGGGCCTGGCCGTCGGCAGCGAGCTCGGCCTGCGCGGGTTGCTGCTCTACATGGCGATCTACCTCTTCACCAATGTCGGCGCCTTTGCCGTGCTGGTGGCGATGCGGCGCAAGGGCCGCGCGCTGGAGGGGATCGACGACCTGGCCGGCCTCGGCAAGTCGGATCCGGCGATGGCGCTGGCCATGGCGCTGTTCATGCTGTCCATGGCGGGCATCCCGCCGCTGGCCGGCTTCTTCGGCAAGCTCTACGTCTTCCTGGCCGCGGTGCAGGGCGGGTTCTGGACGCTGGCGGTGATCGGCGTGCTGACCTCCGCCGTCTCGGCCTACTATTATCTGCGCGTGATCAAGGTGATGTATTTCGACGCCGGCGAGGCGCTGGACCCGCGTCCGGCCAGCCTGTCGGTGGTCCTGGCCGGCACGGGCCTGTTCACCACCTTCTTCTTCCTGTTCCCGGCGCCGTTCCTGGCCGCCGCGCAGGCCGCCGTCGCCGCGCTGATGGGCTGAGAGAGACCCCGTCTCCCTCCGCCCGCGGCAGCCTGATAGAAAAAGATGGGGGTCCGGGGGAATTCCTTCCCCCGGACTCTTTTTTGTTGGGACCGCGATGACCTGGCGCCTGTCGATCCATGACGAGCTTCCCAGCACCCAGGATCTGGTGCTGACCGCCGCCCAGGATGGAGAGGCGGGGGGCCTGGCCGTGCTGGCCCGCCGGCAGAGCGCCGGCCGCGGCACGCAGGGCCGCCCCTGGCGCTCCCCCCAGGGCAATCTCTTTCTGTCGGTCCTGCTGCGCCCGGCGGGCCCGGCGCGGGACCTCCCGCAATGGTCGCTGCTGGCCGGGCTGGCGGTGGCCGACACCATCTCCGCCTATCTCCCGGACCCTGCGGCGCTGCGGCTGAAATGGCCGAATGACGTGCTGCTGGACGGTGCGAAGGCCGCCGGCATCCTGACCCAGGGGCAGCCGGATGCGGCGGGCGGCATCGCCTGGCTGGTCTTCGGCATCGGCGTGAACCTGGCCGAGGCCCCGGTGCTGCCCGATCGCCCGACCGCCAGCCTGGCCCAGCATGCCGGGCAGGCGCCGGAGCCGGTGGCCTTTGCCTGGGCGCTGCTGGCGCGGCTGGATCATTGGCGGGCGCGGCAGGAGGCGGAGGGCTTCGCGCCGATCCGCGCCGCCTGGGTGGCGCGCGGCCCCGCCCTGCAGGCGCCGCTGGCCCTGCAGCGGCCGGAGGGGCGGATGGAAGGCCTCTACCAGGGGTTGACCGAGGATGGGCGATTGCTGCTATGCAGCAAGGACGGCCCCATTGTCGTGGCCTCGGGCGAGATCGCCGGCTAGAGCGCCGGCGGGACAGGCAAAGGCCGCCATCCGGCCAGGAAGGAATGCCCGATGCTGCTCGCCATCGACGCCGGCAACACCAATGTCGTCTTCGCCATCCATGATGGCACCGCCTGGCGCGGCCGCTGGCGCATCCGCACCGATGCGGCGCGCACCAGCGACGAATATGCGGTGTGGCTGCTGGCGCTGCTCGGCCATGCGGGGCTGCGGGCCGGTGACATTTCCCGCTGCGTGCTGGGCACGGTGGTGCCGGCGGCGCTGTACAATCTGCGCCGGCTCTGCCGCGAATGGTTCGATTGCGAGCCGCTGGTGGCGCGCGCGCCGCTGGATTGGGGCTTCCCCATCCGGGTCGACCAGCCGGAGGAGGTGGGCGCCGACCGGCTGCTGAACGCGCTCGCCGCCCATCACCATTACCGCGGCCCGCTGGTGGTGATCGATTTCGGCACCGCCACCACCTTCGACGTGGTGGATTCGGATGGCGGCTATCTGGGTGGGGTGATCGCGCCGGGCATCAACCTGTCGATCGAGGCGCTGCACAAGGCCGCGGCCCGGCTGCCGCGCATCGGCATCGGCCGTCCCCAATCCGTGATCGGCACCGCCACCGTTCCGGCGATGCAATCCGGCATCTTCTGGGGCTATGTGGGTCTGGTGGAAGGCATTGTCGCCCGCATCCGCGCCGAATATGGCGCCCCGCTCAAGGTCATCGGCACCGGTGGCCTGGCCCCGCTCTTCGCCGAGGGCACCCCGGTGCTGGAGACCACCGACCCCGATATCACGCTGGAAGGGTTGCGCCTGTTGGCGGAGCGCAACGCCATCCCCATCTTCCAACGCACGAGTTTGCCTGACGCGCTCCGGTCCGAAGCGGATTGAGACGATGCGAGGGCCCAGGAACCTGCCCCGAGGGGCAATGATTAAACAAACAACAACACTTCCAACTGGCGAGTATCTATGGATCTGGACAACGGAGATTTTGCCTTCATCCCGCTGGGCGGGACGGGGGAGATCGGACTCAACCTGAACGTCTACCGATGCGACGGGCAGCTTCTGGCCGTCGATTGCGGCATCGGCTTCGGCGGCGCGGAGCAGCCCGAGGCCGAGGTGATGGTGCCCGACCCGGCCTGGCTGGCCGAGCGGCGCGACCAGCTGGTCGGCCTGGTGATCACCCATGCGCATGAGGACCATATCGGCGCGGTCGCGCCGCTCTGGCCGCATCTGCGCTGCCCGGTCTATGCCAGCCCCTTCACCGCCGCCGTGCTGCGCCGCAAGCTGGGCGAGGCCGGCCTTCTGCACCAGGTGAAGCTGGTCACCGTGCCGCTGGGCGGCTCGGTCGAGCTCGGCCCCTTCGGGCTGCGCTTCATCCGGGTGACGCATTCGGTGCCGGAGCCGCAATCGCTGGCGATCCGCACCCGCTACGGCACGGTGCTGCACACCGGCGACTGGAAGCTGGACCCCGACCCGCTGGTGGGCGAGCCGGCCGATGAGGCCGCCTTCGCCGCCCTCGGCGAGGAGGGCGTGCTGGCCATGGTCTGCGACAGCACCAATGCGCTGGTCGAGGGCCATTCCGGCAGCGAGGGGGAGGTGCGCCGCAACATGACGGCGCTGATCCGCCAGCTGAAGGGGCGCATCGCCGTCACCTGCTTCGCCACCAACATCGCCCGGATCGAGAGCGTGGCGCTGGCCGCCAAGGCCGCCGGGCGCCAGGTGGCGCTGTTCGGCCGCAGCCTGCGCAATGCCGAGGCCGCGGCGCGGGAATGCGGCTACCTCAAGGAGGTGCCGCCCTTCCTGACCGAGGATGACGCGGATGACGTGCCCGACGACCAGCTGCTGATCATCTGCACCGGCAGCCAGGGCGAGCCGCGCTCGGCCATGGCGAAGATCGCCGCCGACACCCATCCCCGCATCTCGCTGGGGGAGGGGGATACGGTGATCTTCTCCTCGCGCATGATCCCGGGCAATGAGCGCGCCATCCTGCGCATGCAGGACGACCTCGCCCGTGGCGGCTGCAAGGTGATGACGGCCGATGACCACATGGTGCATGTCTCCGGCCATCCGGCGCGGGACGAGCTGAAGCGCCTCTACAGCCTGGTGAAGCCGCGCTTCGCCGTGCCGGTGCATGGCGAGTGGCGCCACCTGCAGGAGCATGCGGCGCTGGCCCGGCAGATGGGCTCCACCCCCGTGCTGGTCGAGGATGGCGATGTGCTGCGCCTGGCGCCGCTGGCCGGCGGCAATGCCGCGCCGGAGGTGGTGGAGGGCGTGCCCACCGGCCAGCTGGTGCTGGATGGCGAGCGGCTGCTGCCGCTGGAGGGCGGCGTGCTCGGCGCCCGCCGGCGCATGCTGTTCAACGGCATCGTCGTGGCCTCGCTGGCGGTCGATCCGTCGGGGCGGGTGCTGGGGCAGCCGCAGGTCTCGGCCCCCGGCCTGTTCGACATGGCCGATGTCGAGCCGGCGCAGATCGCCGATGAGCTGGCGCGGCTGGTGACCGAGCTGCCGCCGGAGCTGAAGCGCGAGGATGACACGCTGCGCGATGCCGCGCGCACCGTGCTGCGCAAGGCAGTCTCCCGCCGGCTGCGCAAGCGCCCGGCGGTGGAAATCCACCTGCTGCGCGTCTGACGCGACGGGGCCGGCAGGGGGCTGGTGGCCCCCTGCGCCGGCTCAGCGCGCCCTGGCTTCCGCCGTCGCCGGCGAGGAGCGGGGCGTGGTGGGCGCGAAGGGCGGCAGGGCCCGCGCCAGATGATGCGCCGGGCGCTCCACCAGCCGGAACATCAGCGCGGCCACGGGCAGCGACAGCAGCACGGCCAGGGCGCCGATCTGCCAGGGCTCGGCCCGGTCGCGCAGCGCATGGGTCAGCGCCAGCAGCACCGGCATATGCGCCAGGTACAGGCTGAAAGAAATCTTCCCCAGCCAGAGCAGGCCCGGATGCCGCAGCGAGCGGGCGAAGGGCCCGTCGCGCTGCGCCAGCAGGATCAGCAGGGCGGAGCCGGCGATCACGCCGTAATCATGCGCCGCCATCGCCATGACCAGCACGGCGAGGCCGGCGGCCAGCGCCTGGGCGCTGTCCAGGGTCTTCGGCGGGCGCAGCGCCAGCACGGCGCCGGTGGCGAAGGCGGGCAGGAAGCCGGCGCTGGCCGCGAAGGTGGCGGGCAGGCTGCCGCCCAGCGAGACCTGGCCCTCCGGCATGCCGGCCAGCCGCGCCACGCCGGCGCCGAGCAGGGCGATGGCCAGCAGCCATTCGGGGCGGTGCCGCAGCAGCAGGGCCAGCGGCAGCAGCAGGGCGATGCGCCATTCATGCACCAGCGACCACAGCACCGGGTTCAGCTGGAAACCGTCGCCATGCCGCAGCAGCAGCGCCTGGCCGAGCAGGTCGGGCCAGTTCCAGGGGGCGGCCCAGGCGGCGCCGGCGACGATATGCGGGCTGCCCGGCGGCAGGGGCGCGCGCCAGGTCAGGCTCTGCAGCGCTGCCGAGAGCAGCAGCGCGCCCAGCACCGGCAGGCCGAGCCGCAGCGCCCGCTGCACCGCGTAATGCGCCCAGCCCGGCCAGGAGAGCACGCTGCCGGGGCTTCGCGCCTCCTGCCGGGCCAGCGCCCGGGTCAGCACATAGCCGCTGAGCACGAAGAAGAAGACCACCGCCTGCCGGCCCGTGGCCAGCGGGCGCAAGGGGGTCTCGGCCACCGCCCAGACCAGCCAGCGGGGCAGGTCGGGCAGGGTCAGCCACACATGGTGCAGCACGACGATCAGGGCGGCGATGCCGCGCAGCGAATCGAGTTCCACCAGCCGGGCGGCGGGTGGGCGGGCGGTGGTCGAGGCAGGAAGATCGGCCGGCATGGCGCTCCCGGATCCGGACGGGCCAACGCGCAAGGCGGCGGCCGGGGACGGTGAGATGCGGTCATCGGCGGTGGACCGCAGGCGGGCCCCTCAGCTTGGGCGAGGGGATGGCAGGGCCAACCCCCGATCACGCACTCGGTTGCGCCGCACCCATCACGGTGGGGCGAGCCCCCCTCCCGCCGCGGGGCAGGCCGGCCCTTCCTCGCCGCCGCGCCAGCGCCTATGTCCCCGGAGCGACGGAGGGAAGGCTGCGATGAACTGGTTCACCGGCTTCATGGTGTATTTTCTGGTCTGGTGGACGGTGCTGTTCGCCATGCTGCCGATCGGCGTGCGGCCGGATGCCGAGGGCCAGGCGCCCGGCAATTGGCGCGGCGCGCCGGCGGCGCCGATGCTGGGCCGCAAGGTGGTGTGGACCACCATCGCGGCGACGCTGATCTTCGCCGGAATCTATGCGCTGGTGACCAGCGACTATCTCAGCTTCCGCCAGGGCTGGCTGGCGATGCCTGGGGATTGAGCAGATTCGCGGCATCCGGAGCGTCGTCTGCATAGAAATCGCGCAGACATGCTTCGTCCGCCTGTTTTTTCGGCGAATCCGATTTGTTTTTGCGTTGCAGCGAAGGGGGGCTCGGCGCACGATCAGTCCCAGGAAGAGAGCTGGTTCTCTTCCTGCCGTGTGACTGGCGTTTCCTCCCTAAACTCGGGCCGCACCTTCGGTGTGGCCCTTTTTTTTGCTTGTATCGGCCGCGAACCGAGCCGGGCAAGCCAAATCGGCGGGACCGGTCCAGAATTCTTTCCGAATTGTGCGTTTCCATAAGCTTTTGCGCATTTTTGCTGCGCTGCGGCATGGATCGGCGACGCAAAGGGCGCCGCGCGCCGCGGCCCCTGGCATAACGCCGCGCGCGCCTCTACCTTCCGCGCGCCGTAGTCCGACCGGAGCTGAACCCTTGCGCCTCTCCCGCGCCTTCCTGCCCACCCTGAAAGAAGTCCCCGCCGAGGCCGCCATCGCCTCGCACAAGCTGATGCTGCGGGCCGGCATGATCCGCCAGACCTCGGCGGGCATCTATGCCTGGCTGCCGCTCGGCCTGCGCGTGCTGCAGAAGGTCAGCCAGATCGTGCGCGAGGAGCAGGACGCCGCCGGCGCCCAGGAGATCCTGATGCCGACCATCCAGAGCGCCGAGCTCTGGAAGCAGTCCGGCCGCTATGACGACTATGGCAAGGAGATGCTGCGCATCACCGACCGGCACGACCGGGAGATGCTGTTCGGCCCGACCAACGAGGAAATGGTCACCGACATCTTCAAGAGCTACGCCCGCTCCTATCGCGACCTGCCGCGCAACCTCTACCACATCCAGTGGAAGTTCCGGGACGAGATCCGCCCCCGCTTCGGCGTGATGCGCGGCCGCGAATTCCTGATGAAGGACGCCTATTCCTTCGACATCGATGCCGAGGCGGCGCGGCTCTCCTACAAGAAGATGTTCGTGGCCTATCTGCGCACCTTCGCGCGGATGGGGCTGAAGGCCATCCCGATGCGCGCCGATACCGGCCCGATCGGCGGCGACCTCTCCCATGAATTCATCATCCTGGCCGAGACCGGCGAGAGCCAGGTCTATCTGCACAAGGACCTGCTGGAGTTCGACGTTCTGGCCCAGAAGCCCGATTACGAGGGCGACCTGAACCCGATCGTCGATTTCTGGACCAGCCGCTACGCCGCCACCGACGAGATGCATGACGAGGCCGCCTGGAACGCGCTGGGCGCGGAGAACCAAGTTTCCGCCCGCGGCATCGAGGTCGGCCACATCTTCTACTTCGGCGAGAAATATTCCAAGTCGATGGGCCTCACCGTCGCCGGGCCGGATGGCAATCCGCTGATCCCGCAGATGGGCAGCTATGGCATCGGCGTCTCCCGCCTGCTGGGCGCGCTGATCGAGGCCAACCACGATGATGCCGGCATCAAATGGCCGGATGCGGTCGCGCCCTTCCGCTGCGCCATCCTGAACCTGAAGCCCGGTGACCTGGCCACCGACGCGCTGTCGGAAAAGCTCTACGCCTCGCTCGGCGGCGATGCCGTCTATGACGATCGCGGCGAGCGGGCGGGGGTGAAGTTCAACGATGCCGACCTGGCCGGCTATCCCTGGCAGGCCATCATCGGCCCGCGCGGCGCCGCCAATGGCATGATCGAGCTGAAGCGCCGCGCCACCGGCGAGCGGCAGGAGGTCTCGATCGAGGCCGCGCTCGCGCAGATCCTGGGCAAGTAGGCCGCTGATGTTCGGTGCCTTCGAGCGGAAGGTGGCGTTCCGCTACCTGCGGGCGCGCAAGGGCGAGCGCTTCGTCTCGGTCATCGCCACCTTCTCGCTGGTGGGCATCGCGCTCGGCGTCGCCACGCTGATCATCGTGATGAGCGTGATGAACGGCTTCCGGCAGGAGCTGCTGGGCCGCATCCTGGGGCTGAACGGGCATCTCGGCATCCATGCCGCCGCCTCCGGCCCCGGCGGCGGGCTGCGCGACTATGATTCGATCGCCGAGCGGGTGCGGCAGATGGCGGGGGTGGCCAGCGCCACCCCGATCGTCGAGGGCCAGGTGCTGATGACCAGCGAGGCCGGCGGCGCCACCGGCGGCATCGCCCGCGGCATCAGGCCCGAGGATCTGCGCGCCCGGCCGCTGCTGGCCGGCAATATCCGCGCCGGCAGCCTGGACAATTTCCAGGGGGATGATGCCATCCTGATCGGCACGCGGCTGGCGCAGAAGCTCGGCATCGGCGTCGGTTCCAAGCTCACCCTGGTCTCGCCGCAGGGGCGCAGCACCGTCATCGGCACCGTGCCGCGGCTCAAGGCCTATACGGTCGTGGCGCTGTTCGAGGCCGGGATGAACGATTACGACAGCGGCTATGTCTTCCTGCCGCTGCCGGCGGCGCAGGTCTATTTCCAGCTGCGCGACGCCGCCTCGATGATCGAGGTCTTCGTCAACGACCCCGACAATGTGCGGGCGGTGACGCGGGAGATCGTGCGCGGCCTCTCCCCCCTGCCGGTGCGGGTGCTGGACTGGCAGGCGGCCAATTCCTCCTTCTTCGCGGCGGTGCAGGTGGAGCGGAACGTGATGTTCCTGATCCTGACGCTGATCATCATCGTCGCCGCCTTCAACATCGTCTCCTCGCTGATCATGCTGGTGAAGGACAAGGGGCGCGACATCGCCATCCTGCGCACCATGGGCGCCACCAGCGGCGCGGTGATGCGGATCTTCCTGCTCTGCGGCACCTCGATCGGCGTGCTCGGCACGACCATCGGCTTCGCCCTCGGCCTGGTCTTCTGCATCAACATCGAGCACATCCGCCAGGCGCTGCAATCGCTGACCGGCACGCAGCTCTTCAGCCCGGAAGTGTATTTCCTGACCCGGCTGCCGGCGGTGGTCGATCCGGGGGAGGTGACGCAGGTGGTGCTGATGGGCCTCGGCCTGTCGCTGCTGGCCACCCTCTACCCCTCCTGGCGCGCCGCGAAGACCGATCCGGTGGAGGCGCTGCGCAATGAGTGAGCTTCGCCTGCATCTCGACCATGTCGAGCGCCGCTACCGCACCGAGGCCGGGGAGCTTCCCGTGCTGCGCGGCGCGGAACTCCGCCTGCATGCCGGGGAGATCGTGGCCCTGGTCGCGCCCTCGGGCACCGGCAAATCCACCCTGCTGCATCTGGCGGGGCTGCTGGAGCGTCCCGATGGCGGCGAGGTGCATATCGCCGGCCAGGCCACCGGCGGGCTGAAGGACGAGGCGCGCAGCGGGCTGCGCGGCCGCGCCATCGGCTTCGTCTACCAGTTCCACCACCTGCTGCCGGAATTCACCGCGCTCGAGAATGTGGTGATGCCGCAAATGGCGATCGGCACGGCCGAGAAGCCGGCGAGCGCCCGCGCCGCCGAGCTGCTGGGCCGCTTCGGGCTGGCGCATCGCGCGCATCACCGCCCGGGCCGGCTCTCGGGCGGCGAGCAGCAGCGTGTCGCCATCGCGCGTGCATTGGCCAACCGCCCCGGCCTGCTGCTGGCCGATGAGCCCACCGGCAATCTCGACGTCGCCACCTCCGACATCGTCTTTGGCGAGCTTTTGGAGGCGGTGCGGCATGACGGGCTGGCGGCGCTGATCGCCACCCACAATCCCGAACTGGCCCGGCGCATGGACCGGGTGGTGACGCTGCGCGACGGGCGCGTGGTCGATGCCTGAGGCGGCGAAGCCCGAAGCGCCGCCGGTGGTGGTGCGGCTGAAGGCCAGCAGCGGCCTCGGCAACCGCATGTTCCAATGCCTCTTCGCCTACCGCCTGGCCGCCGAGCTGCATGTGCCGGTGACCGGCGATGGCGTGCCGGAATGGGGCATCGCGCATGAGGAGGTGGCGCTGCCGCGCCCCTCGGTGTTTCTCCAGGGGCACCGGCCCAGCCTGCTCGGGCTGAAGCGGCTGGTGCGGCTCGGCCTGCTGCGCGGCATCGAGACCAATTGCCTGGCCTGCCGGCTGGAGCTGCTGCCGCCGCGCGAGGCCGCGAAGGCGCTGTTCCGCGACCAGGGCGCCGAGCCGCTGCGGCTGCCGCCCGACGCGCTGCTGATCAATGTGCGCGCCGCCGAGATCCTGGACGGGCGGCACAAGGATTACCGCCCGCTGCCGCTGGCCTTCTATGAGCGGCTGATCCGCGAGACGAAGCTGCGCCCGGTCTTCATGGGCCAGCTGGCCGACGACCCCTACAGCCAGGCGCTGCGGGCGCGTTTCCCGCAGGCGGAGTTCCACGCCTCGCGCGGGGCGATGGCGGATTTCGCCACGCTGCGCGCGGCCCGGCATGTGGTGATGTCGGTCAGCACCTTCTCCTGGCTGGCCTGCTGGCTGTCCGAGGCGCAGACCATCCACATGCCGCTGATCGGCTTCTTCCACCCGAAGCGGCGGCCGGAGCTCGACCTCTTCCCGGTCGACGAGCCGCGCTACCGCTTCCACGCCTTCCCCGCCGATGCCTGGACCGGCTCGGCCGAGCAGCTGCGCCAGACCATCGAGGGGGCGGAGGCCGGCAAGCGCGTCAGCACCCGCTATGTCGCGGGGCTGGTGCATGGCATCCAATGGCCGGAGCCGGCCGCCGCCCCGCCGGGCTGAGCGGCCGCGCCCCGCAGGAGACTTCCCGATGGGCAGCTTCGTCCACCTGCATGTCCATTCCGCCTATTCGCTGGCCGAGGGCGCCATCAAGGCGGAGAAGCTGGCCGAGCTGGCGAAGGCCGGCGGCATGCCCGCCGTCGCCCTGACCGACACGGCCAACATGTTCGGCGCGCTGGAATTCTCCAAGGCCTGCTCGGGCAAGGGGGTGCAGCCGATCATGGGCTGCCAGCTCTTCCTCAGCCGCGGCGCCGCTGATGACCGGGCCGAGGTGCTGCGCCTGCCGCCCGACCCGGTGGTGGCGCTGGCGATGGATGCCGAGGGGCTGGAGAACGTCCAGCGCCTCTCCTCCCAGGGTTTCCTGCGCGACGACCCCTCCGGCCGCCCCACCGTCACGCTGGAGCTGCTGAAGCAGCACGCCGCCGGTGTCACCCTGCTGACCGGGCCCAGCACCACCGGCCCGCTCGGCCGGCTGCTGCTGGAAGGCCGCCGCGACGCGGCGCTGCGCCTGCTGCAGGAGCTGAAGGAAAGCTTTGGCGGGGACCGGCTGGTGGTGGAGCTGACCCGCCACGGGCTGGAGATCGAGCGCGCCCTGGACCCGGCGCTGGTGGCGCTGGCGGATGCCGCCGGCCTGCCGCTGGCCGCCGCCAACGACATCTACTTCGCCAAGTCGGAGATGTATGAGGCGCATGACGCGCTGCTCTGCATCGCCGAGGGGCGGACGCTGGCCGAGCCCGATCGCCGCCGCGTGACACCCGAGCATTACTTCAAATCGGCCGAGGCGATGCGGGCCCTGTTCAAGGACCTGCCGGAGGCCTGCGACAACACCCTGGCCATCGCCCGCCGCTGCGCCATCATGGCGGAGAACCGCAAGCCCGAGCTGCCGATCTGCCCCAAGGTGCAGCCCGGCATGACCGAGGCCGAGACGGTGCGCGACATGGCCAGGCGCGGGCTGGAAGCGCGGCTGGACGCGCAGGCGACGCCGGAGGCCGAGCGCCCGACCTATCGCACGCGGCTGGAATTCGAGCTCGACATCATCGAGAAGATGGGCTTCTCGGGCTATTTCCTGATCGTCGCCGATTTCATCCAATGGGCCAAGCAGCAGGGCATCCCGGTGGGGCCGGGGCGCGGCTCGGGCGCCGGCTCGGTGGCCGCCTGGGCGCTGCTGATCACCGATCTCGATCCCTTGCGCTTCGGCCTGCTCTTCGAGCGCTTCCTGAACCCCGAACGCGTCTCGATGCCGGATTTCGACATCGATTTCTGCCAGGACCGGCGCGACGAGGTGATCCAGTATGTGCGCCGCGAATATGGCGAGGACCGCGTCGCGCAGATCATCACCTTCGGCCGGCTGCAGGCCAAGGCGGTGGTGCGCGATGTCGGGCGCGTCATGGGCATGCCCTATGGGCAGGTCAACAAGATCGCCGAGCTGATCCCCTTCAACCCGGCCAAGCCGATCACCCTGCAGCAGGCGCTCGATGGCGAGCCGCGGCTGCAGGAGATGCGCCAGGCCGATGAGATGGTCGACCGGCTGATGGAAACCGCGCTGGTGCTGGAGGGGCTGTACCGCAACGCCTCGACCCACGCGGCCGGCGTCGTCATCGGCCGCAAGCCGCTGATCGACACGGTGGCGCTGTATCGCGACCCGCGCTCCGACATGCTGGTGACGCAGTATTCCATGAAATACGTGGAAAATGCCTCGCTGGTGAAGTTCGACTTCCTCGGCCTGAAGACGCTGACCGTGCTGCAGCGCGCGGTCGAGATCCTGGCCGAGCAGGGCATCACCATCGACCTCGCCGCCCTGCCGCTGGACGACGCCAGGACCTACGAGATGCTGGCGCGCGGCGATTCCGCCGGCGTGTTCCAGTTCGAAGGCCAGGGCATGCGCGAATGCCTGCGCATGATGCGCCCCGACCGGTTCGAGGATCTGATCGCCGCCGTCTCGCTCTACCGCCCCGGCCCGATGGCGAACATCCCGGCCTATTGCGCCCGCAAGCATGGCGAGGCCTGGGAGCCGGTGCATCCGGCGATGCGCCACCTGGTCGAGGAGACCTATGGCATCCTGGTCTACCAGGAGCAGGTCATGCAGATCAGCCAGGACGTGGCTGGCTACAGCCTCGGCGGCGCCGACCTGCTGCGCCGCGCCATGGGCAAGAAGATCCGCTCCGAGATGGAGGCACAGAGAAAAATCTTCGTCGATGGCGCGGTGAAGAACGGCGTGCCGGAGGGCAAGGCCGGCGAGATCTTCGACCTGATGGAGAAATTCGCGGAATACGGCTTCAACAAGTCGCACGCCGCCGCCTACGCCCTGGTCGCCTATCACACCGCCTATCTGAAGGCGAACTACCCGGTGGCCTTCCTGGCCGCCTCGATGACGCTCGACCTCGACAAGACCGAGAAGCTGGCCAACCACATGCAGGAGGCCTCGCGCCTCGGCATCCCGGTGCTGCCGCCGGACGTCAACCGCTCCGCCGCCGATTTCCGCGTGGAGTTCCTGGAGGATGGCCGCCAGGCGATCCGCTTCGCCCTCGCCGCGGTGAAGCGCGTCGGCATGCAGGCGATGAAGGACATGGTGCGCGCCCGCGACGAGAAGGGGCCGTTCCGCTCCATCGCCGAATTCGCCGGGCGGGTGGACCCGAAGCTGCTGAACAAGATGCAGCTGGAGAATCTGGCCCGCGCCGGCGCCTTCGACAGCCTGGAGAAGAACCGCGCCCGCATGACCATGGCGGCCGAGGTGGTGCTGCGCCGCGCCCAATCCTCGGCCGAGGAGCGCAATTCCAGCCAGATCGGCCTGTTCGGCGGCGGCGATTCGCGGCCCGAGCCGCTGCGCCTGCCCAATGTCCCGGACTGGCCGGAGCTGGAGCGCCTGACCCAGGAGGCCGAGGCGGTGGGTTTCCACCTCTCCGCCCATCCGCTCGACACCTACAAGGAGGTGCTGAGGAAGCTGCGGGTGACGCCGATCGCCCAGCTCCAGGCCAGGGCCGAGGCCGGGGCGGCGGTGCTGAAGATCGCCGGCACGGTGGTGAATGCGAAGGAGCGCACCACCCGCACCGGCAGCCGCATGGCCTGGCTGAAGCTTTCCGATTCCAGCGGCAGCACCGAGGTGACGCTGTTTTCCGAGGTGCTGCTGCGCGCCCGCCCGATCCTGGGCGAGGGCAATGCCGTGCTGGTGACCTGCGAGGCGCGGATGGAGGGCGAGACGCTGCGCCTGACCGCCCAGGGCATCGAGGAGCTGGACAAGGCGGCGAGCGGCGTCGGCCAGCAGGTCCGCCTCTGGATCGAGGATGCCGCCGCCGTCGAGCCGATCCGCGAGATGCTGGCGCGCGAGGGCCAGGGGCGCGGCCGCGTCATCCTGATCCCCCGCCTGGGCGAGGGGCAGGAGCTGGAGGTGGTGCTGCCCGGCGCCTGGAATGTCTCGCCGCGCCTGGCCCAGGCGCTGAAGGTGGTGCCCGGCATCGCCGAGGTGCAGACCGGCTGAGCGCCGCGGGAAGGGTGAGGCCGGCGGCTGAACCCTTTCTTCATCGCCAGGAGGGAGGCTGGCGGCCGGACAATTGCCGGATCCCGACCTGCCATGGCCGTCTCGCGCCACTCCATCGTCACGCTGATCGGCCTGATCTGCGCGGTGCCGCTGCTCACCAGCCTCGGCTTCTCCGCCCTGATGCTGCATGACGCCGCCAGCCGCTATGGCGCGGCCGGGCGGGCGGTGCAGACGGCGGCGCTGGACGGGGCGGTGTTCAACGCCATGCAGCTGCTGCGCGGCACGGCGGGGGAGCTGCTGACCCTGGCCCAGGCGGAGGAGCGGCCGGGGGCCGAGATGGATCGCCGCTACCAGGCGGCGCGGGCCGAGGTGCTGGCGACCCTGGCGCGGCTGGAGGCCGCCCCGGGCCGGCCGGAGGCCGAGCGCGCCGCCCTGGCCCCGGTGCGCGCCCGGATGCAGGAGATGGAGGAGGGCTACGCCCTGGCCCGCCAGCAGGCCGAGCGCCCGCTGGCCGGACGCGACCAGCCGCAGGTCACGCGCGGCATCCTGGCGGCGCGCGGCGTGGCCGATGCGCTGGGCGATGTGGGCGAGATCCTCGCCACTGAGATGCGCCTGACCGATGGCGAATTCGCCGAGCTGGTGGCGGTGCGGCAGATGGCCTGGGAGGCGCGCTCGGCCTATGGCGCGCAATGCACCGCGACGCGGGCGGCGATGCTGACTGGCCGGCCGGCCGGGCCCGCCGTGCAGACCGAGCTGGGCCGGCTGCGCGCCCGCTACGCCCTGGCCATGGAGCAGCTGACCGGGCTGCTGCGCCGGCCCGAGGCCGCGGCCTCGCTGCGCGCCGCGCTGCAGACGGCGCGGGCGGAGGTCGAGACCGCGCAGCAATGGATCGGCCAGAACCTGGCCCGGCTGGAGGGCGCCGGCGGCCAGCCGCTGATGTCCGCCACCGCCTGGAGCGAGCGCTGCTCCGTCCCCTATGCGCCGCTGGTCGGCATCGGCCTGGCCGCGCTGCAGGAGGCCGGCGCGCATGCCGCCGCCCTGCGCGCCGACGGGCTGCAGGATGTCGTGCTGTTCGCGGCGCTGCTGGGCGCCGGGCTGCTGCTGGGGCTGGTCGCGCTGCTGCTGCTGCGCCGCCGCCTGGCCCGGCCGGTCGGCCAGCTGCGCCAGGCGCTGCAGCGCATCGCCGGCGGCGACCTGGCGACCCCGGTGGCGGTGCCCGCCGCGCGCGACGAGTTCCGCCAGCTGGGCGAGGCGCTGGAGGCGCAGCGCCGCGGCGCCGCCGAGGCCGAGGCGATGCGCGGCGCCGAGCAGGCCCGCCAGCGCCAGGAGGCCGAGCGCGCTGCCGCCGTGGCCCGGCTCTGCCAGGATTTCGAGGGGGATGTGGCGCAGGCGCTGCAGGCGCTGGAGCAGGCCGGCGGCCGGCTGGAGCAGACCGCGGCGGCGCTGCAGCAGCAGGCCGGCGGCTCGGAGCGCGAGGCCGCCCATGCCGCCGGCTCGGCCGGCACGGCGACGGAGAGCGTCAACACCGTGGCGGCGGCGACCGAGGAGCTGGGCGCCTCGATCCGCGAGATCGCCAGCCGCGTCCAGGCCTCCGCCACCGAGGCGCGGCGCGTGCTGGAGGAGGCGGAGCGCAGCGGCGCCGCGGTGCAGGCGCTGAGCAGCGCCGCCGAGCGCATCGGCGAGGTGATCGGGCTGATCCGCAGCATCGCCGGCCAGACCAATCTGCTGGCGCTGAACGCGACGATCGAGGCGGCGCGCGCCGGCGAGGCCGGCAAGGGCTTCGCCGTGGTGGCGGGCGAGGTGAAGAATCTGGCCAGCGAGACGGCCCGCGCCACCGATGGCATCGCGACGCTGGTGGGGGAGATCCAGTCCGCCACCTCCGGCACGGTGGCGGCGATGCAGGCCATCGCCGCCGGCATTGCCAGCATCGACGGCGCCGCCGCCGCCATCGCCGCGGCGGTGGAGCAGCAGAGCGTGGCGACGCAGGAGATCTCCCGCAGCGTGCAGCTGGCCGCCCAGGGCACGCAGGAGGTGACGCGCTCCATCGCCTCGGTGGCGGAGGGCAGCGTGCAGACCCGCTCCGCCTCCGGCGTCATGGACCAGGCGGTGCAGGATCTCTCCGGCACCAGCCGGGCGCTGCGCCAGCGGGTGGAGCGTTTCCTGCAGGGCGTGCGCGCCGCCTGAGGCGGGGGCAGGGCCGCCCCGCCTCCCCACCAGGCCGCGGCAGCACGGAAGAAAGGAAGGGGGTCCAGGGGGAATTCATTCCCCCTGGCCTTTTCTTGCTTCAGTCCTCGTCAGCCAGCAGCGCCCAGCGCTCATGGTCCCGCCACAGCCCGCCGATGCGGAGATAGCGCGGCGAAAACCCTTCCAGACGGAAGCCCAGCCTTTGCACCAGGGCGCGGGAGGCGGCATTGCCCGGCTGGATATTGGCCTCCAGCCGGTGCAGGCCGAGCGGGCCGAAGGCGTGGGCGATGGCCAGGCGCAGCGCCTCGGTCATCAGCCCCTGCCGGGCGAAGCGCGCCGTGCCGTAATAGCCCAGGAAGGCCGATTGGAAGGCGCCGCCGACGATCTGGTTCAGATTGACCACCCCGGCGATGCCGCCCGTGCGCGCCTCGATGGCGACCAGGCCGAGATTGGGGCCGGTCAGCTGGCGCTGGAACCAGGCCTCGAAGCCGGGCTGGTCGGTGAAGGGCTCGACCCAGGGGGCGTGCAGCGCGCGGCTCTCGCGATTGGCCTCGATCAGGGCGGCGGCGTCGCTGGCCTGGGCGGGGCGGAGGATCAGGCGGGTCATGGCGGGCCGCACTCTGCCGGCCCGGGCGGCGCCGGCAAAGGGGGGCCAGCCATTCCTTGCCAGGTGCGGCCCCGCCCTCTATATCCCGCCGCGCCGGCCCGGGACGTCCCCCGGGCGGGCAAATCCGCACGCGGTGCGCCCTTCCATCCCGTCCCGGGATGAACGGGTCCGGTCCCCCGAGAGGGGGGTGAGCGCCGCGGAGGCCCAACCGGACGTGTTTTGAAGGAAGATCGCCATGGCGATGCCCGAAGTTTCCCTGCGCCAGCTGCTCGAGGCCGGTGTCCATTTCGGCCACCACACCCGCCGCTGGAACCCGCGCATGGCGCCGTACATCTTCGGCGTGCGCAACCAGGTGCACATCCTGGACCTGCAGCAGACCGTGCCGATGATGGACCGCGCGCTGCGCGCCATCCGTGACGTCGTCGCCGGCGGCGGCCGCGTGCTGTTCGTGGGCACC
This sequence comes from Pseudoroseomonas cervicalis, assembly GCF_030818485.1. Classification (NCBI taxonomy): domain Bacteria; kingdom Pseudomonadati; phylum Pseudomonadota; class Alphaproteobacteria; order Acetobacterales; family Roseomonadaceae; genus Roseomonas; species Teichococcus cervicalis. The sequence continues at coordinate 466,955 of NZ_JAUTAJ010000004.1, forward strand.
AAGAAGTCGGCGGCCGAGTATGTGGCCGAGGCCGCGACCCGCTGCGGCCAGTACTATGTGAACCACCGTTGGCTCGGCGGCATGCTGACCAACTGGAAGACCATCACCGGCTCCATCAAGCGCCTGAAGCAGATGGACGAGCAGCTCGGCGGCAACACCCAGGGCCTCACCAAGAAGGAAGTCCTGATGCTGACGCGCGAGCGCGAGAAGCTCGACCGCGCGCTGGGCGGCATCCGCGAGATGGGCGGCCTGCCGGACATCATCTTCGTCATCGACGTGGTGAAGGAGAAGCTGGCGATCGAGGAGGCCAACAAGCTCGGCATCCCGGTGGTCGCCGTGGTCGACTCCAACGCCGATCCCGAGGGCGTGGCCTTCCCGATCCCGGGCAATGACGACGCCATCCGCGCCATCAACCTGTATTGCGACATGGTCGCCGCCGCCGTGTTCGACGGCATCAGCGCCGAGCTGCAGGCCTCCGGCGTCGATCTCGGCTCGGTCGAGGAGCTGCCGGCCGAGGAGCTGGCCGCCGTCGAGGCCGCCGAGGCCCCGGCCGAGGCCGGCGACGCCGCCCCGGCGGCCCAGGCCTGACACCGCAGATCGGCAGACAGGAGCATTTCCATGGCTGAAATCACCGCCGCGATGGTTCGCGACCTGCGCGAGAAGACCGGCGCGGGCATGATGGACTGCAAGAAGGCCCTGGTGGAGAACAATGGCGACGCCGAGGCGGCGATCGACTGGCTGCGCAAGAAGGGCCTCGCCGCCGCGGCGAAGAAGTCCGGCCGCGTGGCCGCCGAGGGCCTGGTCGGCACCGCCACCGGCCCGCAGGTCGGCGGCATGGTCGAGGTGAACGCCGAGACCGACTTCGTCGCCCGCAACGAGCTGTTCCAGAACTTCGTGGCCGAGGTCGCGGGTCTGGTGCTCTCGGTGGGCGAGGATGTCGAGGCGCTGAAGGCGGCCACCTATCCGGGCACCACCCACACGGTGCAGGACGAGCTGACCCGCCTGATCGCCACCATCGGCGAGAACATGACGATCCGCCGCGCCAAGCGCTTCAGCGTGTCCTCGGGCGCCGTGGCTTCCTATGTCCACTCCGCCGTGAAGCCGGGCCTCGGCAAGATCGGCGTGCTGGTGGCGCTGGAAGCCGCCTCCGAGATCGAGGCGCTGGAGACGCTGGGCCGCCAGATCGGCATGCATGTCGCCGCGACCCGCCCCGAGGCGCTGGACGTCTCCGCCGTCGACCCCTCCGCTCTCGAGCGCGAGAAGGCGGTGCTGAGCGAGCAGGCCCGCGCCTCCGGCAAGCCGGACGCCATCATCGAGAAGATGGTCGAGGGCCGCGTCCGCAAATACTACGAGGAAGTGGTGCTGCTGGAGCAGGTCTGGGTGCATGACGGCGAGAGCCGCGTGAAGGCCGTGGTGCAGAAGGCCGGCGCCAAGCTGACCGGCTTCGCCCGCTTCCAGCTCGGCGAGGGCATCGAGAAGCAGACCAGCGACTTCGCCGCCGAGGTCGCCGCCGCCGCCGGCACGGTCTGAGACCGCGCTGAGAGACCCGATCGGGGGTGCCGGCCTGCGCCGGTGCCCCCGTTTGGTTGAAGGGCGCCGCTTTCTCCCCGCCCGTCCGGGCGGCGGGGGAGGGGGCGCCCGACCGCGATCCTGCCCGGCCGGTGCAACCCTCCGGCCGGTCGCGGCCTTGCCGCAGGCGGGGGCGCTGCCTATCGTGCCCCGCCTCGCCCGCCCTGCTTCGCCAACAGACGCCGGAACCACGCCCATGCCCGCCCCGATCTACAAGCGCGTCCTGCTCAAGCTGTCGGGCGAGGCTCTGATGGGCGGCCGGGAATACGGGCTGGACACCGCGACGGTCCGCGCCATCGCCGCCGACATCAAGGGCGTGGTGGATCTCGGCGTCGAGGTCTGCGTGGTGGTGGGCGGCGGCAACATCTTCCGCGGCGTCGCCGGCGCCTCCTCCGGCATGGACCGCGCCCAGGCCGACAGCATGGGCATGCTGGCGACCGTGATGAACGCGCTGGCGATGCAGAGCGCGCTGGAGCGGATCGAGGTGCCGACCCGGGTGCAGTCGGCCATCCCGATGAGCAGCGTCTGCGAGCCCTTCATCCGCCGCCGCGCCGAGCGGCATATGGAGAAGGGGCGGGTGGTGATCTTCGCCGCGGGCTCGGGCAACCCCTTCTTCACCACCGACACCGCGGCCGCGCTGCGCGCCGCCGAGATGCGCTGCGACGCCCTGTTCAAGGGCACCCAGGTGGATGGTGTCTACTCGGCCGATCCGCGCAAGAACCCGCAGGCCGAGCGCTACACGACGCTGACCTATCTCGACATGCTGGCGCGCGACCTGGCGGTGATGGATGCCGCCGCGATCAGCCTGGCGCGCGAGAACAAGCTGCCGATCATCGTCTTCAACATCCATGAGCCGGGCGCCTTCACCGCCGTGATGCAGGGCGAGGGGCGCTTCACCACGGTCGTGGACCAGTAAGAGAAGGAGGGCCGCGCCATGGCCGCACCTGCCGATCTGAACACGCTCAAGCAGGATCTCTCGCGCCGCATGGATGGCGCGCTCGAGGTGCTGAAGAAGGAATTCTCCGGCCTGCGCACCGGCCGCGCCTCGCCCGCGCTGCTGGAGCCGATCCGCGTCGAGGTCTATGGCGCGAACCAGCCGCTGAACCAGGTGGCCAATGTCTCGGTCGCCGGCCCCGGCCTGCTGGCCGTGCAGGTCTGGGACCGCTCGGCCGCCAAGGCCGTGGAGATCGCGATCCGCGATTCCGGCCTCGGCCTGAACCCGCAGACCGAGGGCCAGACCATCCGCGTGCCGCTGCCGCCGCTGACGCAGGAGCGCCGCAACGAGCTGGCCAAGCAGGCGCACAAATATGCCGAGGCCGCCAAGGTCGCGGTGCGCGGCGTGCGCCGCGACGGCATGGAATCGATCAAGGGCTGGGAGAAGAAGTCCGAGATCGGCAAGGACGACGCGGCGAAGTGGTCCGACGAGGTGCAGAAGCTGACCGACCAGACGATCAAGAAGGTCGATGAGCTGCTGGCCGAGAAGGAAAAGGACATCAAGGCGGTCTGAGCCCGAGCATGAGCGCGGCGCCCCTCAACCAATCGCAGGCCGGCGCCGCAATGGCGATGCCCGCCCCTGCCGGGCCGGAAACCGGCCCGGTCCATGTCGGCCTCATCATGGACGGCAACCGCCGCTGGGCGAAGGGGCGCGGCCTGCCGCGCGCCCTCGGCCACAAGGCGGGGGTGGAGGCGGTGCGCCGCACCCTGCGCGCCGCCGCCGATGCCGGGATCGGCTGGCTCACCCTCTTCGCCTTCTCCTCGGAGAACTGGCAGCGCTCGGCCGATGAGGTGCGCGACCTCACCGGCCTGCTGCGCCTGTATCTGCGGCTGGAGGTCGCGACGCTGGCCCGCAATGGCGTGCGGCTGCGCGTCATCGGCGAGCGCGAGCGCTTCGGCGCCGACACCGTCGCCGCGATCGAGGAGGCCGAGGCCGCCACCGCCCACAACACAAGGCTGAACCTGACCGTCGCGCTCTCCTATGGCGCGCGGGCGGAGATCGCCGCCGCGGCGCGGTCGCTCGCCGCCGAGGTCGCCGCCGGAAGGCTGGCGCCGGAGGCGGTGGATGAGGCGGCGCTGGCCGCCCGGCTGTCCACCGCCGGCATGCCGGATCCGGATTTGATCATCCGCACCTCGGGCGAGCAGCGCCTGTCCAACTTCCTGCTGTGGCAGGCCGCCTATGCCGAGTTCGTCTTCCTCGACGTGCTCTGGCCGGATTTCGAGGCGGCGCATCTCGACCAGGCCCTGGCCGAGTTCCGCCGCCGCAGCCGCCGCTTCGGCAGCGGCGCGGCCTGAGCCATGGCGGATCCCGTGCCTGAGCCCAGCGCCGCCGCGCAATCCGCCAAGCGCTGGCGCGACCTGAAGAAGCGTGCCCTCTCCGCCGCCGTGCTGGGGCCGGGCGCCCTGCTGTGCATCTGGCTCGGCGCGCTGCCCTGGACGGCGCTGATGACGCTGGCCATCGCGCTGCTCTCCTGGGAATGGGTGCGGCTGTGCGGGCTGCGCAGCCGCGCCTGGCCGGGCATCGCCGTGCCGCTCACCGTCGGCGCCGCCTGCGGCCTGGCCGTGTTCAGCCTGCCCGTGCCAGGGCTGGCGGTGCTGCTGGCCGGTTTCCTCGGCACCTGGATCGCCGCGCCCCGGCTGCGCCGCCGTGGCGGCGGGGCGCCGCCGCCGACCAGCTGGCTGGCGCTTGGCGTGCTCTATATCGGGCTCGCCGGCATCGCGCTGATCGAGCTGCGGCATGACAATGAGGCCGGGCGGAACAACGTCCTGTTCCTGATCTTCGTGGTCTGGGCCAGCGATATCGGCGCCTATCTGGTCGGCCGCATGCTGGGCGGGCCGAAGCTGGCGCCGGCCATCTCGCCGGGCAAGACCTGGTCGGGCGCGGTGGGCGGGCTGCTCTGCTGCATGCTGGTGGGCTGGCTGGCCGCCGATTTCCTGGTGCCCGGCAACCCGCCGGCGCTGAAGGTGCTGGCCGTGGCCGCCCTGCTCGGCGTCGCGACCCAGCTGGGCGACCTGCTGGAGAGCGCGGTGAAGCGGCATTTCGGGGTGAAGGATTCCTCCATGCTGATCCCCGGCCATGGCGGCGTGCTGGACCGGCTGGACGGGCTGCTGGCCGCCGCCCCGGTCGCCGCGCTGCTGGCCTTCGCCGTGGGCTATGGCGTGCCGCTATGGCGGTGACGCTGATGGTGGGGCAGGGGGCGCCGAGGCGCGTCAGCATCCTGGGCAGCACCGGCTCGGTCGGGCGCAGCACCGTGGCGCTGCTGGACGCCGCCGCGCCGGGCGAATTCGCCGTGGTGGCGCTGGTCGCCGGCCAGGATGCCGCCGGCCTGGCCGAACAGGCGCTGCGCCTGCGCCCCGAGATCGCCGTGCTGGCCGAGGAACGGGCGCTGCCCGAGCTGCGCGCGCGCCTGGCCGGCAGCGGCATCGCCTGCGCTGGCGGCCGCGAAGCGGTGCTGGAGGCGGCCGCCCGCCCGGCCGACTGGACCATGGCCGCCATCGTCGGCGCCGCCGGGCTTGGCCCGGTGCTGGCGGCCCTCGGCCAGGGCGCCACCCTGGCGCTGGCCAACAAGGAGGCGCTGGTCTGCGCCGGCGACATCGTGCTGCAGGCGGCGGCGCGGCATGGCGCCACCCTGCTGCCGGTCGATTCCGAGCACAACGCCATCTTCCAGGTGCTGGAGGCCGCCGAGCCGGCGGCGATCGAGCGCATCATCCTGACCGCCTCGGGCGGGCCCTTCCGCGAGGCCAGCCTGGAGCAGATGGCGCGCGCCACGCCCGAGCAGGCGGTGCGCCACCCGGTCTGGTCGATGGGCGCCAAGATCAGCATCGACAGCGCCACCATGATGAACAAGGGGCTGGAGCTGATCGAGGCGGCGCGTCTCTTCCCGGTGCCCGAGGAACGCCTCGGCGTGCTGGTCCACCCGCAATCGGCGGTGCACGGGCTGGTGCAGTATCGCGACGGCTCGCTGCTGGCGCAGCTCGGCACGCCGGACATGCGCACCCCCATCGCCCATGCGCTGGCCTGGCCGCGCCGCATGGCGGTGGAGCTGCCGCGGCTCGACCTCGCCGCCCTCGGCCGGCTCGACTTCGCCGAGCCCGACCTCGCGCGCTTTCCGGCGCTGCGCCTGGCCCGCGAAGCCTTGCGGGCGGGAAGCGGAGCCCCCACCATTCTGAATGCCGCGAATGAGGTGGCGGTGGGGCTGTTCCTGGAGCGGCGCCTCGGCTTCCTCGACATCGCCGCGGTGGTCGAGGACACGCTCGCCGCGCTGGGCGCGCCGGCGGTGCCCGATCTCGACGCCGTGCTGGCGCTGGACGCGGCCGCCCGGCAGGATGCCCAGGCCCGCGCGGCCCGCCGCGCGGCCTGAGGCAAGGCGGCCCGCCGGGCCGCCCCTTGCGGTGGCGCGCCGCGCCGACCGAACCACGTCCCGGCCCGTGCCGGGCACGCCCTGGCCCGTGCCGGGGCAGGAGACGCGATCTTGGACCTGTTGCCTGAGCCCTTCCGCTCGATCCTCGCCTTCATCCTGGTGCTGGGCGTGCTCGTCTTCATCCACGAGATGGGCCACTACCTGGCGGCGCGCTGGCGCGGCGTGCATGTGGAGGCCTTCTCCATCGGCTTCGGCCGGGTGCTGAAGAGCTGGACCGACCGGCGCGGCACCGAATGGCGTGTCTCCCTGCTGCCGCTCGGCGGCTATGTGAAGCTGCACGGCCAGGAAGGGCCGGATGACGCGACGCCCGAGCAGCGCGCCGCCTGGCGCCCGGGCCAGACCTTCCATGAGAAGCCGGTGCGCGACCGCGCCATCGTCGTCGCCGCCGGGCCGATCGCCAATTTCCTGCTCGCCGCCGTGCTGTTCGCCGGCCTCTACATGACGGTGGGCCAGCCGCAGCCCAGCGCCAATGTCGGCGCCGTGGTGGCCGGCAGCGCCGCCGAGCGGGCGGGGCTGCGCGCCGGCGACCGCATCCTGACGCTGGACGGGCGGGAGGTGACGCGCTTCGAGCAGGTGCAGGCGCATATCCAGCCGCGCGCCGGGCAGAGCGTCGAGATCCGCATCCGCCGCGACGGGCAGGAGGAGGTGCTGCGCGCCACCCCCGATGCGCGGGAAAGCCAGGGCGTGACCTCGGGCGTGCTGGGCATCTCGGGCGGGGCGCCGGAATTCAGCCGGCTCGACCCGGTCAGCGCGCTGGTCGCCGGCACGGTGCAGACCTGGGACGTGACGGCGCAGACACTGGCCGGGCTGTGGCAGATGGTCACCGGCAGCCGCGGCACCGAGGAGCTGGGCGGGCCGCTGCGCATCGCGCAGATCTCCGGCCAGGTGGCGCAGCTCGGCCTGGCCAGCCTTGTCTCCTTCATGGCGATCCTCTCGGTCAATCTGGCGCTGATCAACCTGTTCCCGATCCCGGTGCTGGATGGCGGCCATCTGCTGTTCTACGCGGCGGAGGCGATCCGCGGCCGGCCGCTGCCGCCGCGCGCCATCGAATACGGCTTCCGCGCCGGCTTCGCGGTGCTGATCATGCTGTTCGTCTTCGCCACCTGGAACGACCTGTCGAGCCTCGGCGTGGTGCGCTGGGTGAGCGGGCTGGTGGGCTGAGCCGGCCCGGCCGGGCCGGGCGCCCCCGCCCGCCCGGCTTTTCTTTTCAGCGTGTTGCAACCCGTGATGGGTTTGGTCCGCAAGGGGGTGGCGGGGCGCCGCGTTAACGGTTAGTCTCCCGCGGCCCGAGACGCCGCGTTTTCGGCGGCATCGCCGGCACCTTCTCAGGCCCCCTTCAACCGGCCCGGATCCGACCTTTGAACGCTACCCGCGCTCTTCTGCTCGCCGCCACCTGCCTCGTGCCCGTGCTGCTGCCGCCCGACGTGCAGGCCCAGACGCGCAACCCGCCGCGGCGCGGGGCCGCCCAGCAACCCGCCGCGAATGGCTATGTCAGCCAGATCGACGTGCAGGGGAACCAGCGCATCGAGGCGGACACCATCCGCTCCTACATGCTGCTGCAGCCGGGCGATGCCTTCGACTCGGACCGGCTGGACCGCAGCCTGCGCACCCTCTTCGCCACCGGCCTGTTCCGGGACGTGAAGCTGAGCCGCCAGGGCGATCGCATCCTGGTGCAGGTGCAGGAGAACCCGATCGTCAACCGGGTGGCCTTCGAGGGCAACAGCAAGCTGTCCGACGACACGCTGCGCCCCGAGGTGCAGCTGCGCCCGCGCGCCGTGTTCACCCCGGCGACGGCCCAGGCCGACCGGCAGCGCCTGCTGGAGCTCTATGCCCGCCGCGGCCGCTTCGCCGCGCGCGTCGAGCCCAAGGTCATCGAGCTGGACCAGAACCGCGTCGACGTGGTCTTCGAGATCACCGAGAACGACGCGGCGCTGATCAGCCGCATCAATTTCGTGGGCAATGAGGCCTTCTCCGACAGCCGGCTGAAGGAGGTCGTCTCCTCCCGCGAGGCCGCCTGGTACCGGCCCTTCAGCTCCTCCGACACCTATGAGCCGGAGCGGCTGAATTTCGACCGCGAGCTGCTGCGCCGCTACTATCAGCGCCAGGGCTATGCCGATGTCGAGGTGACCGGCGCCGCCGCCGAGCTGGCGCCGGACCGCAGCGGCTTCTTCGTCACCTACACGCTGCGCGAGGGCCCGCGCTATCGCGTCGGCGAGGTGGCGATCAATTCCAGCCTGCGCAACGTGACCGCCGACCGGCTGCGCCCGACGCTCGAGATCTATTCGGGCGACTGGTATGATGGCGATGCCGTCGAGCGCATGACCCAGGCGCTGATCGACGAGGCGAACCTGGCCGGCGCGCCCTTCGTCGAGGTCGAGCCGCGCATCACGCGCAACCGCGACGCCAAGACCATCGACATCGCCTTCGAGGTGCGCGAGGGCCCCCGCCAGTATGTCGAGCGCATCGACATCAACGGCAACACCCGCACCCAGGACCGCGTCATCCGCCGCGAGATGCGCCTGGCCGAGGGCGACGCCTTCAACGCCGCGCAGATGCGCCGCTCGCGCCAGCGCATCCGCGACCTGGGCTATTTCAACGATGTCCAGATCACGCCGGTGCCGGGCTCCAGCCCCGACCGCGTGAACCTGAACACCACGGTGTCCGAGCGCGCCACCGGCGAGATCTCGATCGGTGGCGGCTACTCCACCGATTCCGGCGCGCTGGCCGATTTCGGCATCCGCGAGCGCAACATCCTCGGCACCGGCATCGATGCCCGCGCCAACACGACGATCGCGCAGCGCCGCAGCCAGATCGACCTGTCGGTCACCGACCCGTCCTTCCTCGACCGCAACCTCTCGGTCGGCGCCGACGTGTTCTACGTGGTGCGCGACCTGACCGATTATTCGGGCTATGAGGAGCGCCGCGCCGGCTTCAGCCTGCGCGCCGGCTATGAGTTCAACGAGCGGCTGCGCCAGTCCTGGGCCTACACCCTGTCGCGGCGCAACGTGTTCAACGTGAACAACGACGCCTCGGTCTATATCCGCGAGCAGCGCGGCGTGACGGTGCTGTCGCAGATCGGCCAGACGCTGACCTACGACACGCGCGATTCCCGCCTCGACCCGCGCGAGGGCTATGTGCTGCGGCTCGGCACCGACCTGGCCGGCCTCGGCGGCGACGTGTCCTATATCCGCCTGCGCGTCGATGGCAGCTACTACATCCCGTTCGAGCGCTGGCTGGGCGATCCGGACTATGTGCTGGCGATCTCGGCCAGCGCCGGCCACCTGGCCAATTACGGCGGCAAGCGCGAGCGCATCATCGACCGCTTCTTCCTGGGCGGCGAGAATCTGCGCGGCTTCGCGGTGGCCGGCGCCGGCCCGCGCGACGTCAGCACCGATGACGCGCTGGGCGGCCGCACCATGTGGACGCAGACCACCGAGATGCGCTTCCCGCTTCCGGTGCCGTCGGAGCTCGGCCTGCTCGGCCGCGCCTTCGTCGATGTCGGCTCGCTCAGCGACAGCTCGTCCGGTCCCAATATCGTCGACGATGGCGCGCCCCGCGTGGGCGCCGGCGTCGGCATCTCGTGGCGCAGCCCGTTCGGCCTGATCAACATCGATCTGGCCCAGGCCGTGGTGAAGAAGTCCTACGACGAGACGCAGGTCTTCCGCTTCGGCTTCGGCACGCGCTTCTGAGCTATCCCACGGAGTTCCCGATCATGGCGCGTCGCGCTGCCGCAACGCTTGCGGCGATCCTGATGTCGACCACCCTGCTCTCCGGCGCCGCCCTGGCGCAGCAGAACCAGGAGTGGTTCGTCCCCAACCAGGGCCAGGGGGGTGCGCAGCAGCAGCGCCCGGCCCAGGCGCCGCGCCAGCAGCCGGCGCAGCAGCCGCGCCAGCAGGTGCAGGCCAATCCGGCGCCGCTGCCGCCCGGCGAGCAGCCGCCGGCCGCCGTCATCGGCATCGTCGACGTGCCCGAGGTGCAGCGCAACTCCACCGCCTTCAACCAGGTGCGGGAAGAGATCGAGAAGCGCCGCCAGAAGCTGAACGAGGACCTGCAGCGCGAGCAGAATCGCTGGCGCGAGGAGCAGCAGCAGCTGGCCAACCAGCGCAACACGCTGTCGCAGGAGGAGCTCCGCAACAAGGAGCGCGACCTGCAGGACCGCGTGACCGACGCGCAGCGCATCTTCCGCGACCGCAGCCGCAACATCGAGCAGGCGGCGCAGCAGGCGCTGCAGGAGATCGAGCGGGCGTTGGCGACGGTGATCCGCCAGGTCTCGGCCAGCCGCAAGGTCAACCTGGTGCTGCCGCGCCCGGTGGTGATCTACAACGACCCGGCCTTCGACCTGACCGACGAGATCTCCACCCAGCTGAACCGGGTGCTGCGCTCGGTGAACATGCCGGCGGAGGAGAACGCCGCCCCGGCGCCGGCCGCCGCGCCGGCGCGTCAGGGCCAGGGCCAGGGCCAGGGTCAGGCGCCGCGGCGGAACTGACCGCCATGGCGGACCCGCGCTTCCACCCCGCCTCGGGCACGCACAGCCTGGCGCGCATCGCCGAGGCGGCGGGCGCGCCCATCGCCGCCGGGGGGGAGCGCCTGTTCGCAGGCGTCGCCCCGCTGGCCGAGGCGGGGCCGGAGCAGGTCGCCTTCCTCGACGGCCGCAAGCATCTGCCGGCGCTGCGTGAGAGCCGCGCCGGCGCCGTGCTGCTGCGCCCCGAATTTGCCGACCAGGTGCCGGAGGGCTGCGCGGCGCTGGCCGTCGCCTCGCCGCATCTGGGCTTCGCGCGCGTCGCCGCGCTGTTCCACCCGCCGCTGGCGCCATCCCCGGGCATCCACCCCACCGCCATGGTCGCGCCCGATGCCGAGATCGGCCCGGGCAGCGAGATCGGCGCCTATGCCGTGATCGGCGCCGGCGCCGTGCTGGGCGCGCGCGCCTATGTCGGGCCGCATGCGGTGGTGGGCCCCGGCTGCGTCTTCGGCGAGGATGCCCGCATCCACGCCCACGCCAGCGCGATCTGCTGCATTGCCGGGCACCGGGTGACGCTGCATCACGGCGCCCGGGTGGGGCAGGAGGGCTTCGGCTTCGCCCCCACCCCGGAGGGGCGCTTCGTCACCATCCCGCAGCTCGGCCGCGTGCTGCTGGAGGATGAGGTGGAGATCGGCGCCAATAGCTGCGTCGACCGCGGCGCGCTGGGCGACACGGTGATCGGCCGGGGCACGCGGCTCGACAATCTGGTGCAGATCGGCCACAACGTGGTGACCGGCCGCGGCTGCGTCATCGTGGCGCAGGTCGGCATCTCGGGCTCCACCCGTCTCGGCGACTACGTCACCATCGCCGGGCAGGCGGGGCTGACCGGGCATCTGAGCATCGGCAGCCAGGCGCGCATCGGCGCCCAGGCCGGCGTCCAGGCGGATGTGCCGGCCGGGCAGGATGTCACCGGCTCGCCCGCCATGCCGGTGAAGGACGCCCTGCGGGCGGCTCTCCATCTCCGCAGGATCGGCGCCCGCAAGGGGCCGGAGAACACCGCCGCTTCGCGGGCGGAACAGGCAGGGGCGCCGCAGCGGCGCCCGTCACAAACGGACTGATCGGCATGGACCAGCAAGAACAGCCCCCGACCGACGGGGCGCCGACGCAGAAGATGGATTCCTGCGACATCGCCCGCGTGATGCGCGCGATCCCGCACCGCTACCCCTTCCTGCTGGTCGACCGCGTGGTGGACATGGTGCTGGGCGAGAGCGCCACCGGCATCAAGAACGTCACCATCAACGAGAATTTCTTCCAGGGCCATTTCCCGGCGCATCCGGTGATGCCGGGCGTGCTGATCATCGAGGCGATGGCGCAGACCGCCGCCGTGCTGGTGGTCGAGACGCTGGGCCCCAGCGCGCATGGCAAGATCGTCTATTTCATGAGCATCGAGAACGCCAAGTTCCGCCGCCCCGTCGGGCCCGGCGACCAGCTGCGCATCCATATCGTCAAGGAGCGGCAGCGCGGCGCGGTGTGGAAGTTCAACGCGGTGGCCAAGGTCGACGGCGTGGCCGTGGCGGAAGCCAGCTACGCCGCCATGATCATGGATCGCTGAGCGGATGCCCGAGAGCGTGACCGACACCGCCCCGATCGCCACCCGCCAGATCCATCCCAGCGCCGAGATCCACCCGACCGCCATCGTCGCGGCGGGCGCCAGCATCGGCGCCGGCTGCCGCATCGGCCCCTATTGCATCATCGGCCCGGACGCGGTGCTGGGCGAGGGCGTGGTGCTGGAGGCGCATGTCACCATCGATGGCCATGCCGAGATCGGCGAGAAGGTGCAGGTCAGCCCCTTCGCGACCATCGGCCTGGCGCCGCAGGACCTGAAATACCGCGGCCAGCCGACCCGCGTCGTCATCGGCGCCCGCAGCATGATCCGCGAGCATGCGACGGTGCATCGCGGCAGCGTCGGCGGCCATGGCGTGACCACGGTCGGCGCCGACTGCCTGCTGATGGTCAACGCCCATGTCGGGCATGACAGCACGCTGGACCACCATGTGATCCTGGCCAACAACGTCATGCTCGGCGGCCATGTGCAGATCGCCGACACGGTGTTCGTGGGCGGGGGCGCGGCCATCCACCAGTTCGTGCGCATCGGCCGCCAGGTGGTGGTGGGCGGCATGAGCGGCGTCGAGGCCGACATCATCCCCTTCGGCGCCGTCATGGGCAACCGCGCGCGGCTGACCGGGCTGAACCTGATCGGGCTGAAGCGCCGCGGTTTCCCGCGCCCGCAGATCCACCAGCTGCGCGCCGCCTATCGCAGCCTGTTCCGCACCGCCGGCAATTTCCAGGAGCGGGTGGACACCACCGAGGCCGAGCTGGGGGCCGACCCCGCGGTCGCCGAGATCATCGCCTTCATCCGCGCCGACAGCCATCGCGGCCTGTGCCGCGCCGGCCGCGAGCTGCTGGTCGAGGATGATGAGGCCGAAGGCTGAGCCGATGGACGCCCCGCCGCTCGGCATGATCGTCGGCGGCGGGCTGATGCCGCAGCGCGCCGCCGCCGCCGCCCTGGCCGCCGGGCGCCGCCCGCATGTGGTGGTGCTGGAGGGCTTCGGCGATCCGCGCGATTATGCCGCCTATCCGCATATCGTCTGCCGCCTCGGCGCCGCAGGGCGGATGCTGGACTGGCTGCGCGATGCCGGCTGCCGCGAGCTGGTGCTGGCCGGCCAGGTGAAGCGGCCGAGCTTCCTGTCGCTGCGGCCCGATGCCGGCGCCGCCCGGCTGCTGCCGCGCATCGGCATGAAGGCCTTTGGCGGCGATGACAGCCTGCTGAACGCCGTGCTGCGGGTGCTGGCGGAGGAGGGCTTCCAGCCGCTCGCCGCCCAGGCGCTGCTGGCGGAGCTGCTGGTGCAGGCGCCCGGCCAGCTCGGCCTGGTGGCGCCGGACGCCCAGGCGGTGCAGGATATCCGCCGCGGCGTGCAGGTGCTGCGCACCATGGGCGCGGCCGATGTCGGCCAGGGCTGCGTGGTGCAACAAGGCCTGGTGCTGGCGGTCGAGGCGATCGAGGGCACGGATGCCATGCTGGCGCGCGCCGGCACGTTGCGGCGCGAGGGGCCGGGCGGCGTCTTCGTCAAGATCCTGAAGCCTGGCCAGGACCGGCGCGTCGACCTGCCCACCGTCGGCCCGGACACGATCCGCGCCGTGGCTGAGGCCGGGCTGCGCGGCATTGCCATCGAGGCCAAGGGCACCATCGTCATCGACCGGGCGGAGAGTGTGGCGGCCGCCGATGCGGCAGGGCTGTTCCTGCTGGCCATCGACCCCGCCGCCGCCGACTGGACCCAGAACGAGGAGAGCATCGCATGAGCAGCTTCCTGCACACCATGATCCGGGTCGGCGACCTGGAGCGCAGCGTCGACTTCTACACCCGCCTGCTGGGCATGAAGGAGCTGCGCCGCAACGACGTTCCCGACGGCAAGTACACGCTGGTCTTCGTGGGCTACGCCCCGGAGAGCACCGGCGCCGGGGTGATCGAGCTGACCTACAATTACGGCGTCGACAAGTACGAGCTGGGCAATGCCTTCGGCCATCTGGCGATCGGCGTGCCCGACATCTACGCCACCTGCGACGCGCTGCGCGCCGCCGGCGCCAAGATCACCCGCGAGCCGGGCCCGGTGAAGTTCGGCACCACGGTGATCGCCTTCGTCGAGGATCCGGACGGTTACAAGATCGAGCTGATCGAGCGGAAATCCGCCGAAGCCGGCACCAAAGGCTAATTTCTTTCGGTCTGCCGTTTTTTTCGGGCTGCCGCCGTCCCGTTGAGAGGCGGGACACGACACTGGGCCGGAGCGGATGCTGCGAGTGCGGCGACCCCGTCGCGGCCCTGACCGGCAGCTGGCAGAAAAAAGAAGGGGTCCAGGGGAATTCATTCCCCTGGCCTTTTTTTATGCTGTTCGGGTCGCCTCTTCGATCAGCACCCGGGCGGTGTGGCAGAGCAGCCCGTCCGGCGCGCGCAGCGCCTCGGGCACCGCCTCGTGGTCCAGGCCGGGCAGGGGCAGCAGCGGGCCGGCGCCGCCATCCTCCTGGCGCAGCGCGTGGAAGGCGCGGGATTGCTGGCGCAGGGCCCCGGGCTCGGCCTCGCCGAAGGCGATGGCGAAGGGCTTGCGCGCCACCGGCAGGCGCTGGGGTGAGAGCACCTCGACCTCGAGCGGGGTGAGGCCGAGGGCCTCCTCCATGCCGCCAAGGTCGTAGAGGCCGGAGAGGCCGAGTCCCGCGGTGACGCGCGGATGGCCCAGCAGCATGGCCGCCAGATGCGCGCCGGAGCCCCAGCCGCAGAGCAGCACCGGCCCGGCGATGCCGTGCAGCGGCCCCTGGCCAGCCAGCCAGTCCAGCGCCTTGTGCAGCTGGCGCACCACGCGGGTCAGGCTGGATTCGGGCACCGGGGAGTGGCCGGGCAGGGCGGCGGACCAGCCATGCGCCATCAGCCCTTCGGCGACGGCGGCGAAGCCCTGGCGGCTGCCGCGCCAGCCGCCGCCATGCAGCAGCACCAGGCAGGGCGCGCCGGGGCTGACGGCCGGGAACAGGTCGAAGCGGCATTCCGGGGCGGCGGCGTAGGGCAGGTCCAGCCTTCCGGGGCGGGCGGCGCGCAGCGCGGCGGAGTCGGCCTGGCGCTGCCGGGCGAGCTCGGGGCCGGCCAGGCCGGGCCCGGCGCGGGTGACGCGGCCCTGCGCCGGCAGGCGCGGGGCGGAGGGGGTGGCGATCATGCGCGCAGCGCGGCGCCGGGCAGCCTTGCGGGGGTGGGGCGGCGGCGGCGGATCGGCTGCGGCATCGGACGGCTCCAGGGGTTTGGACGGAAGCCTTGCAACCTTCGTGCCGCGCCAGGGGGCCGTTGCGACCGGTCCGGCTGCCGGGCGCTGTGTCCCGCTGCCCACGACGCGGCGCAAAAATCGTGCGATGCCTGTGTCTTGCGCGGCCTGCGCCTTCGCCCTGGCGCGGTGCTTCTGTATAAATGAAGAATTCCTGGCGAAGGGAGGACCGACCGGTGGCAGAATGCCGCACCGGTGGGGGCCGCCCAGCCGGATGCCAGCGACCCGCCGCCCGATCCGCCGCTCCCTTTCGGGGCCGGCCCAGCCAGGACCGTCACCGCAGAAGATGTCAGCACCGGCCATCAACCCCCGCCTCGAACCTTTCCGGCTGCGTGGGGCGAATTTCAACCTGCTGGTGCTGCGGCTGCTCGATCCGCGGGCGGAGGTGATCGTGCCCGCGATCGCCGACCAGTTCCGCCGTGCCCCGGGCTTCCTGCGCTTCGCGCCGCTGGTGCTCGGCCTCGACGACCTGAACGTGGCGCCGCATGAGGTGGATTTCGCGACGCTGGCGGGCGAGCTGCGGGCGATCGAGATCATGCCGATCGGCACGATCGGCGGCTCGCCGGAGCTGCGCGCCGCGGCGCAGGGCGCCGGGCTGCCGCCGCTGCGCGCCGCCGGGGGCGGGGAGGAGAAGGTGCCGCTGCCCGAGCCGGGGCCCGCGGCCAGCGCCGAGCCCCCGCCGCCGCCGCCCCTGCCACCCGGCACGGCGCGGCCGACCATGATCATCGACCATGCGGTGCGCGCGGGGCCAGCGCATCTGGGCGCAGGGCGCCGACCTGATCGTCAATGGCACGGTCAATCCAGGCGCCGAGGTGATCGCGGATGGCAATCTGCACGTCTATGGCGCGCTGCGCGGCCGGGCCATCGCCGGCGGCGCGGACAATATGGAAGCGCGGGTCTTCGCGCTGAATTTCGACCCGGAGCTGGTCTCCATCGCGGGCTATTACGCGGTGCGGGAAGGGCTGACGGAGGCCCCGATCGGCAAGCCCGTGCAGGTGCGGCTGATCGGCGAGAACATGCGGTTCGACCGGCTGGGCTGAGCCCTGTCCCGGCAGAGAGGAGAGACACTCTATGGCGCAAGTGATCGTGGTGACGTCCGGCAAGGGAGGGGTCGGCAAGACCACAAGCTCTGCCGCCTTCGCCACAGGTCTCGCCCAGACCGGCAAGAAGACGGTGGTCATCGACTTCGATGTCGGGCTGCGCAACCTTGACCTGATCATGGGCGTCGAGCGGCGCGTGGTGTTCGACATCGTCAACGTCATCAGCGGCGAGGCGAAGCTGAACCAGGCGCTGATCCGCGACAAGCGGGTCGACACCCTCTCGATCCTCCCCGCCTCCCAGACGCGCGACAAGGACGCGCTGACCAAGGAAGGCGTGGCGCAGATCATCGACGAGCTGAGCCAGGAATTCGACTACATCCTGTGCGACAGCCCGGCCGGCATCGAGAAGGGCGCGCTGCTGTCGCTCTATTTCGCCGACCAGGCGATCGTCGTCACCAACCCCGAGGTTTCCTCGGTGCGCGATTCCGACCGCATCCTCGGCGTGCTGCAGTCGAAGTCGCGCCGCGCCGAGGAGAAGAAGGAGCCGGTGAAGGAGCATCTGCTGGTCACCCGCTACGCGCCCGAGCGCGTCGAGCGGGGCGAGATGCTGAAGCTCGAGGATATCCGCGAGATCCTGGCGATCCCGCTGCTGGGCGTGATCCCGGAGAGCGAGAGCGTGCTGAAGGCGTCCAACACCGGCAATCCGGTGATCCTGGACGATGGCAGCAATGCCGGCCAGGCCTACAAGGATGCGGTCGCCCGCTTCCTGGGCGAGGACCGGCCGCACCGCTTCATCGACCCGGAGAAGAAGGGTTTCCTGTCCCGTCTGTTCGGGGGGAGGGCTGCATGAGCTGGCTCGACGTCTTCCGCGGCACCCGCAAACCGGCCCCCGTGACCCCGGCGGGGGCGGCCAAGGAGCGGTTGCAGATCGTCCTCGCCCATGAGCGCATCAGCCGCACCGGCGATGATTTCCTGCCGCGCCTGCAGCGCGAGCTGATCCAGGTCGTGGCGCGCTATGTCGCCATCGACCCGAAGGCGGTGAATGTCTCCCTCGACCGCGGGGGCGACATGAGCACGCTGGCGATCGAGGTGGAATTGCCGGCCCCCGCCGGCGAGAAGCCCGGCGCCGAGGCCGGCCAGAAGGCGTCCTGAGCGGCTTCCCCAAGACCCCCCGGCTTCGGCGCGGCCCCGCTCAGCGGCCGCGCCGCACCAGATAGAGGGTGGCCGCCAGCATGGCCAGCGTGCCGGCCAGCAGCTCCCAGCCCGGGCGTTCCGCATAGACCGCCCAGCCGATCGCCGCGCTGGCGGGGATCTGCGCATATTCCACCGGCGCCAGCAGCCCGACCTCCGCCCGCCGCGCCGCGGCCGAGGCGGCCAGATCCGCGCCCAGCGCGAACAGCGTGCCGCCCAGCAGCATCAGCAGCGCGAACAGGCTCGGCGTCTGCCAGACGAAGGCGGAGACGGGGCCCCAGAACAGCACCGAGATCATGGCGTACCAGGCGACCACGCGGGCCGGCGGCTCGGTGGCGGAGAGCGCCTTGAAGGTGATCAGCACCAGCCCGCTGCACAGGCCCGCCGCCAGCGCCGCCGGCGTGCCGAGGGAGAGGGTGCCGCCCGGCTGGGCGATGATCAGCACGCCGAGGAAGCCGATGCCGGCGGCGAGCGCCCGGTCGCGGCGGATCTTCTCATGCAGCAGGAGGGCGGCCAGCGGCAGCACCCAGAGCGGGCGGGCGCTCATCATCGCCACCGCATCGGCCAGCGGCAGCAGCAGGATGGCGATCAGCTGCAGCAGGAAGGTGGCGATGCCGGCGGCGCCGCGCGCCAGATGCAGGCGCGGCCGGCGGGTGGAGAGCGCGGCGAGCGGCCCGCTGCGCAGGATCCAGGGCAGCAGAAAGGCCAGGGTGATCAGCCCGCGGGCGAAGGGCACCAGGGGAACCGGCAGCCCCTCGCGCAGCGCCGCGCGGTAGCAGGCATTGACGCCCGCCCCGCACAGCGCCGCCAGCAGCATCAGCCCCATCCCCGTCAGGGCGGCGGAGGGGGCGCGCCCTGGCGACATCAGCGGCGCGGGGCCAGCTCGGTCTCCAGCGCCTTGATCTTGGCGGTCAGCGATTCCCGCAGCGCCGGGGAGGCGTGCGACTTCATGCCGGCCAGCGCCTCCTTCAGCTCGCGCAGCTGGCGCTTCTTTTCCTCGAGATTGCGGGAGATCGGGCGATTGCCGGAGATCTGGCCGTCAAAGGCGCGCATGGCAGGGTTTCCTCATGTCCGGAAGGAGGCCGCCCCGGGGCCGCCCCCTTCGGACGGGGGGCGGGGCCGGGCAGGGCTGGGCGGCGTGGGTGGAAGGGGGCTAGAGACCGTTCAGCTTGCGCAGCAGCCGCGTCAGCACGGCGCGCTCGCTGGCCGAGAGGGGTGCGGCGAGCCGCTCCTCATGCTCGGCGATGCGCGCCTTGAAGGGCGGCAGCAGGGCCTGTCCGGCCTCGCTCAGATGCAGCGCCTGGGCGCGGCGGTCGCCGCTGACCGCATGCCGCTCCACCAGCCCGCGCTCGGCCAGGCGCTGCACCGCCGGGCTGAGGGTGGATTTGTCGAGCCCCGCCGCCTGCGCCAGCTGTCCCAGCGTGATGCCGGGATTGGCCTCGACCAGGCAGAGGAGCGCGAATTCGCCGGAGGTGATGCCGTATTCGGCGGTGCTCTCGGTGAAGTCGAGCAGCATGCGGGTATGGGCGCGGCGCAGCAGATGCCCGAGCAACCCCGGCAGGGGGCCCAGATCGATCGCTTCCTGCCTGGCACGCGCTGCATCCATGCGGCCCAGGATAGCGCAGCCACCGGGGGCGCGGAACGCCGAAGCGGCGCGGCATCCACAGCTTTCTGTGGACACCGCGCCGCGCGGCGCGGTCAGTACTCGAATTCGTAGGACAGTCCGACGCGCTCGCCATCCTCGCCGCCGGTGCTGCTCTCCAGCTTCAGCCGCGGCGTCAGCTCCACCTCGACGCCGACGCGCGGGCCGCCATCGGTGCCCTGCTCGACATTCAGATAGACACCCTGGCCGAGATAGCCGCCGGCATTCAGCGAGGGGTTCTCAAGCCCCCCCTGATTGTTGCCGACGCCCAGCCGGTCGAGGCCGAGCCGGTCCGCCAGCCGGCCCAGGAAACCGCGCCCGCCGCCCGGGGCGACGCCCGCCAGCGTCGCCGCGCCGCCGGCCAGCTGGGCGATCTCCAGCGGCGAGAGCCGGTCGACGGGACGGTTGAACAGCAGCCGCGCCAGCACCTCGTCCTGCGGCAGCTCGGGCTCCGAGGTGAAGCTGATGACCGGGCTGCTGGGCTGGCCGGTGATGCTGACGGTGATGGTGACACCCTGGGCGGTGGTGCTGGCCTCGAAATCCAGCGAGGGGGTCAGCGCGCCGTCGAAGGTGAGGTCGCCCTTGCTGAAGGTCAGCCGACGGTCGAGCAGCTGGAAGGTGCCGCGCCGCAGGTTGAAGGCGCCATCCGTCTGCACATCGGCCGCGGTGCCGCCGACATGCAGCCGCCCGCCCAGCTCGGCATCCAGGCCGCGGCCGCGGATCAGGATGGATTGCGGCGCCTCCACCGTGATGTCGAGCGCGATCGGCGCCGGCGGCGGGCCGGGGGCGGCGGGCGGCGGCGCGCCGGCGCCGCGCTCGCGCACCTCGCCCAGCGTCGCGACGCCGCCGCCCGGCAGGGCCTGCGGGATGTTCACCGCCACCCGCCGCAGCCGCACCGTGCCGCCCAGCGCCGGATTTTCCTGCAAGGGGCCGGTGAAGCGCAGATCGGCATCCAGCAGCGCCGTCACCAGCTCGCTCTGCACCGGCGTCGCGTCGCGCGCGGTGATGGCGATGTCGAGCGGGATGCCCGGCGCCAGCGGCTCGGCCTGGCCGGTGATGCGGAGAGTGCCGGTGCCGGCGCGCGCGGTGATGCCCTCGATCACCACGCGCTGGCCATCGGCGCGGATGCGGCCCTGGATGCCGGTCAGCCGCAGCCCGTAGAGCGGGTTGCGGATGTCGCCGCCCGAGAGGGTGGCGCCGCCGGTCAGCACCGGCGCGCCCAGCGTGCCGCTGGCCCCCGCATCCAGCGCCAGCCTGCCGGTGACGCGGTTGGCGCCGCCGCCGAGGCTGGGGGCCAGCAGCGGCTGCAGATTGGCATTGCCGCGCAGGCTGGCATTCAGCGGCGCATCCGCGCCGGGCCCCTGCGGCAGGCTGGCGGTGGCGTCCAGCGTCACCAGCTGGCCCATGCGCAGCGCCGCCTCGGCGCGGATGGCGCCGCTGCCGGCGCGCTGCAGCTGCACCCGCAGGCTCGCCGCCGGCCAGCCCTGCGACCAGGGGGCGGTGACCTGCAGCCCGGTGCCGTTCAGCGTCGCGTTCACCTCCGGCGCGCTGGTCGGGCCGGTGATGCGCGCCTCGCCCACCACCGTGCCGGAGAGCCGCGGCTCGGGCACGAACATGTTCACCAGCGAGGCCGGCAGGGCGGCCAGCGCCACGCGCAGATCGGCCCGCTCCGGCCCCCAGCGGCCGCTCAGGGTGAAATTGCCGGCCGGGCGGGCGGCCAGCCGCAGCCCGGGGATCTCCACCGCGCCGGAGGGCGGCAGCAGGATGGCGCCGGGCGCGGCCAGGCGGATGCCCATCTCGCCCTGCGCCGCCTCGAAGCGCGCGATGTCGAGGCGCATGCCCTGCTCGTTGCGGGTGAAGCGGCCCTGGCCCTGCACATCGGCCTGCGGCAGCCTGCCCTGCACCTGCCAGTCCAGCGCCGCGTCGGTGCCCTTCAGCGTCATGCTGGCCGCGTAGTTCTTGCCGCCGAGCGCGATGCGCTGCGTCTCGGCGCGGGCGTCGAAGGCCTGCAGCCCCTCCGGCGTCGGGTTCAGCCGGGCGCGCAGGCGGAAGCCGCCGGCGATCTCCTGGCCGATCAGGCCGGAAAGCGGGGCGAGGTTCTGCGCCTCCGCCTCCAGGCTGCCATCGAAGCGGGTGGTGGTGGTGTTCAGGCTGCCCTCGGCCTTGGCCTGCACCGGGCCGAAGGTCAGGCTGGCGGCGTCCAGCCGCACCATCTCGCCCTGCTGCGCCGCGCGCAGATCGAGCGAGACCGGCTGGCCCTCGGCGCGGCCGGTCAGCCGGATGGTGCCGGCCAGGCCGCTGACCGAGGGGATCTCGGCGGCCAGATGCGGCTCTTCGATGCGCCGCCCGGCGGCCACCAGGCCGGGGCTGGTCACCTCCAGCCGGATGGCGGGGTCGGCGGCGGGGCCGGTGATGCGGGCCTCCAGCCGGGCGGGGCCGGAGAGCTCCGGGCGCAGCCTTTGCAGCTCCGGCAGTTCCAGCAGGGCGGTGAGGTCGAGCACCTGCCACCCGGTGCCGCTGGCCTGCAGCCGGGCGCCCTGGCCGCGCACATCGAGGGAATCGATGCGGAAGATCGTGCCGCGGTAATCGGCCTCCGGCGCCGGGCCGAGCGCGCCGGAGAGCGGCTCGGGCGCCGTGAGGCCCTGTGGCCGCAGCGCCGCCTGGATGCGCTCGCCCTCCTCCACCGTGGCGGTCAGGGTCAGCGCCTGCCAGCCGAAGCCGGCGGGGATGAGATCGCCCAGCACCGCGGAGGGGGCCAGCCGCGCCTCGGCCTGCAGCCTGGCCAGGTTGCCCTGGGCGGTGATCTCGCCGGCGCGGGTGGAGAGGCGCAGCGAAGCCAGCTCCGGCTGGCCGCCGGCCGGCAGCTTCGCGTCGATGGCGAAGTCGACGGCGCGCACCGGCTCGGGCGCCAGCGGCGCCGGGGCGTCCAGATGGCCCCGCAGCGCCAGCGCGCCGCCGCCCTGGGCATCCAGCGCCAATTGCCCCTCGGCATTGAAGCCGGCCTGGCCGCCGAAATCGGCGCTGGCGCGCAGAGCGGCGCCGCTGGCCGGCCCGTCCAGCGACAGGCGCAGCTCGGCCGGCGCGGTGGCGATGCCGAGCGCGGTGGCCAGCACACCCCCCGCCGGCTCGGCGACCCGGAGATCGGCCTTCAGCGCCGCCTGCGGGTCGAGGGCGAGGTCGAGATCGAGCCGCCCCTCCGCCTCCAGCCGCTGCACGCCGAGCTTCGCCTGCAACGCGGCGGCGACCAGGCTGGCCTGGCCCTCGGCCGAGAGGGCGAAGAAGGGGGCGGGGCCATGCTCCTCGACGGTGGCCGCCACCAGCTCGCGCGGGATCTCGATGCGGGCGATGGAAAGCCGCTCCAGCCGCAGCGCCACGGGCAAATTGGGCAGGGTCGGGATCGGCCCGCCCTCGGAAGGGGTCGGCTCGGGCGGCGGCGCGTTCGGGTCGCTCTCCGGCAGGCGCAGCAGCGCGATGCGGGCGGCCTGCAGCGTCTCGATGCGCAGCTCGCGGCTGAGCAGGGCGCGCAGGTCGATGTCGAGCCGCGCCTGCTCCACCTCCAGCCAGACGCCCTTGGCATCGGCCATGCGCAGCCGGGCGAAGCCGGGGGCGCCGGGGATCGGGCCGTGCAGCCCCTCGATGGTGAGGCCGGGCACGAAGCGCTGCGCCAGATCGGCGATCAGCTTCTGTCCCGGCGCGGTGTTGGCCGCCGCCAGCACGCCGCCCAGCAGCAGCACCGGCAGCAGAATCAGGAAGGCCAGGAGCCCGAGGCCCCAACGCAGCACGCGGCGCATCAGAAGGCCTGCCCGATGCCGAGATAGAGGCCGAAGGCGCTGTCGCCCCGCTCGCGGTTCAGCGGCAGCGCGACATCGGCGCGCAGCGGGCCGATGCCCGTCAGGTAGCGCACGCCGAGGCCGGCGCCGAATTTCATGTTGTCGAAGGCCGGCGTCTGGTCGCGGGTGACCGAGCCGGCATCGAGGAAGGCCGCCATGCCGAAGGCGCCGCTGATGCGCTGGCGCAGCTCGATGCTGCCCTCGACCTGGGAGAGGCCGCCGGCAGGCTCGTTGGAGGCGGTGCGCGGCCCGATCGACTGGTAGTCATAGCCGCGCACCGAGCCGCCGCCGCCCGAATAGAAGCGCTTGTCCGGCGGCACGCCGCCGAAGCTGGCGCCGACGATGCTGCCCACCGCGGCGCGCAGCGCCAGCACGCTGCCCTTGTCGCCGGAGAGGTCGAAATAGGTGCTGCCCTGGGCACGCAGCCGGGTGAAGGCGTTGCTCTCCCCCAGGCTGTAGATCGGGTTGACCAGCAGCGTGGCGCGCAGGCCGCGCGTCGGGTTCAGCGGGCTGTCCACATCGGTCCAGCGCAGCGAGCCCAGCACGCCCACCAGCTGGTAGTCGGTGGTGCTGCCATCCTGCGTCACACGGCTGAATTCCAGCTGCGGCCCGGCGCTGATCGTCAGCCTGGGCGAGACGGTGCGCTCCAGCGTGGCGCCGAGGGTGAAGGCGTCGCGGTCATAGGCATCGGGGCGCTCGCGCAGGGCGGCGATGTCGAAGGTCAGGCTCTGGTTGCGCCCGGCGAACCAGGGGGTGCGCAGGCTGGCCGAGACCTTGCCGCCGGTGTCGCTGGTATCGCCCGTGGTGCCGAGCCGGTTGACCTCCGCCTCCAGCCGCAGCCGCTCGGCGCCGCCGAACAGGTTGCGGTGTTCCCAGTAGGTGCTGAAGGTGGGGCCGTAGCGGGTCTCGTAGGCGGCGCTGAAGCCGATGGCGCGCAAAGGCCGCTCGATCACCGTATAGGTCAGCGGCAGGCGGCCATCCTCGTCCAGCCGGTCGGCGGCGCGGGCGCGCACCGTGCTGAACACGCCGAGGCTGAGCAGGTCCTGGCGTGTCTTGTTCACCCGCTCCTGGCTGTAGGTCTGCCCCTCCAGCGGCGCCACGATGCGGCCGAGCAGGGCGCTGTCGGTGCGCCGCTCCCCGGTCACGCCGGGGCGGGCGAATTGCGCGCGCGGGCCGGGGGCGACCACGAAGGTCACCTCCATGCGCTTCGTGTCATGGTCCACCGTGACGCGGCGGCGCACCCGGGCGAAGGGGTGGCCGGCATCCTGCAGCGCCTTGGTCAGCCGCCCCTCGGCATCCAGGATCGGCTGGGCGCGGGCGGGGCTGTCGGCGGCGAGGCCGGTCTCCCCGGCATCGGCCAGCGAGGCGCCATCCGGCTCGGCCTGCAGCCGCACCGGGTCCAGCCGGTATTGCGGCCCGCGCTCGACGGTGATGGTGATCGGGATCGGCCCGGCCCCGGCCGGGCGGGATGACAGCCGGTCGGCCAGGCCGGGCGTGTCCGGCGGGGTGCCATCGACCAGGATGGTGGCGCGGCCGGCGTAATAGCCCTCCGAGCGCAGCGCGTCGCGCATATTGCCCGACTCGGCGATGGCGCGGCTGACCAGGCCGTAGGTATCGACAGGCGCCCGCTCCCGCAGCTGCTCCAGCGCCGAGGCGCGGGAGATGGCGTCGTCCAGCGCCTCATCCCCGGTCTCCGGCAGGGTCACGCTGTACTCGACGCGCTGCTCCTCGGACTCCGCCTCCGGTGTGGTCGCCTCCGCCGGCACGGCACTGTCCGCAGCCGGCTGCGCCGCCGCCTGCACCAGACCGAGAAGGGGAAGTGCCAGCCCTGCACCGGCCATGAGGATCATCAGGGGAAGGGAGGATTTGAGACGCATCGGCTTAAGCGGTATGCCCTAGCACATGGATCCGACCCTTGCCGAAACACTGACGCGTTGGCGCAGGCATCTCCACGCCAATCCCAGCCTCACCCTGAACGAGGGGCCGACCGCCGCCTTCGTGGTGGAGCGGCTGAAGGAGCTCGGCGTGACGGAGATCGTCGAGGGGGTGGGCGGGCATGGCGTGGTGGCCACGCTGCACCGGCCCGGCAGCAATCGCAGCGTCGGGCTGCGCGCCGATATGGACGCGCTGCCGATCGAGGAAGCGGCGCAGGACCTGCCCTGGCGCAGCACCCATCCCGGCGTGATGCATGCCTGCGGGCATGATGGCCACACCACCGCGCTGCTCGGCGCCGCGGCGCTGCTGCTCCGGGACGAAAGCTGGACCGGCACGGTGCGGCTGGTGTTCCAGCCGGCCGAGGAGGGTGGCGGCGGCGCCGCCTCCATGGTGCGGGACGGGCTGTTCCAGCGCTTCCCGATGGACCGCATCTTCGGCTGGCACAACTGGCCCGGCCTCGCCGCCGGCACCATCGCGGTGCATGACAGCGCGGTGATGGCCGCCGGCAACCGCTTCGAGTTGGTGATCGACGGCCATGCCGGCCATGCCGCGCTGCCGCATCTGACGCGCGACCCGATCGTCGCGGCCGGCCACGCCATCGTTGCCTGCCAGTCCATCGTGGCGCGCAATTTGGACCCGATGGCGACCGGCGTGGTCAGCCTGACGGTGATCGAGGGCGGCGAAGCGCAGAACCAGATCGCCGCCCGCGTGGTGATCAAGGGCAGCATGCGCTTCCTGACCGAGGAGGTCGGCGAACAGATCCGCGACGGGCTGCGGCGCGTCGCCGCCGGCATCTCCGCCACCTTCGGCGTGAAGGCCGAGGCCGTGATCGGCGGCGGCGTGCCGGTGACCACCAACCACCCCGAGGCGCGCGAGCTGGCGGCCGAGGCGGCGGGCGCCGTCACCACGCTGCGCCGCGACATCGGCCCGGCGATGACGGGGGAGGATTTCTCCCATTTCCTGAATGTCGTGCCGGGCGCCTTCGTGTGGATCGGCAACGGCCCGGCCGAGGGCGGCTGCGAGCTGCACAACCCGCATTACGATTTCAACGATGCGGTGCTGCCGGTGGCCAGCAATTTCCTGGCCGAGACCGCCCGCCGCGCCCTGGCGAAGGAGCCGGGCTGACCGCCACGCTTCCCGGCGGCGGCCGGGCCCAGGCGGGGCGACGAGGGGGCGGGGGCGTGCGCACTCATCCCCGTCCAACGCCCTGTCCGCGCCGCGGTTGCACCCCCGGTGCAACCCGCCTAACCCGGAGGGCGCCTCCGGGTTCCCGCATACCCGCCCCGAAAAATCGCGATGCGCTTCCATCCGGGGCAGGGCTTGCGCCGCCCCGCTTCCGCCCCTGATCCTGCCGCGGACAGACGGAAGGATATCCGATGATTCCCACGCTCAAGACCGACCGCATCAGCATCCCGAAGCTCGGCCTCGGCACCTGGAAGCTGGCCGGGGCCGAGGGCCAGGCCGCGGTCGAAAGCGCCATCGCGCTGGGCTATCGCCATATCGACACCGCCGACCGCTACGGCAATGAGGAGGCGGTGGGCGCCGGGCTGAAGGCCTCCGGCGTCGCGCGGGGCGATCTCTTCGTCACCAGCAAGGTGTGGTTCGACAATCTGGCCCCCGATTCCATCCGCCGCTCGCTGGATGGCTCGCTGCGCAAGCTCGGCACCGACCATCTGGACCTGTTCCTGGTGCATTGGCCGACGCCGCAGATCGACCTCGCCGCCGTGGCGCGCACCATGCAGGCGGTGACGGATGAGGGGCTGACGCGGCATTGGGGTGTCTCCAACTTCCCGCCCGCGCTGATGCGGCAGCTGGAGGAGCTGGGCGCGAAGCCCGCCTGCCTGCAGGTCGAGTACCACGCGACCCTGTCGCAGCAGCTTCTGCTCGACTGGTGCCGCCCGCGCGGCATCGCGCTGACCGCCTATTCGCCGCTCGGCCAGGGCGCGCTGGCCGATGAGCCGGTGCTGGAGCGGATCGGCCGCAAGCATGGCGCCAGCGCCCAGCAGGTGGCGCTGGCCTGGCTGCTGCGGCAGGAGGGTGTGGTGGCCATCCCCAAGGCCGGCCGCCGCGAATCCCAGCAGGCCAATCTCGACGCCGTGCCGCTGGCCGCCAAGCTGGACGTCGAGGACGTCGCCGCCATCGACGCCCTGCCGAAGGACCGCCGCCGCGTGAACCCCGACTTCGCCCCCGCCTGGGATTCTTTGTAAGGCTGCCGCCGTCTGGTGGGGAGGCGGGGCGCTGCAGCTCCGCCGCTCCGCCGGTGGCGGAGGTGTGCGGCCTGCGGCGGCTGCGTCCATTTTCTGTCGGGCTGCCGCCATCTGGTGGGGAGGCGGGGCGCTGCAGCTTCCCCGCCTCACTGGCGCTGGGTGCGCGAGGGTTGCGGCGGCTGCGCCCTGCGGCTCTCGCCGTGTCAGGCCGGGCCTGCAGCGACCGCCGTCTCAGCCCTGACCGGCAGCTGGAAGAGAACCGGCAGCTGGCAAAAGAGAAGACCAGAGGGGTTCCTTGATCTTGGCCAGGAAGGCGGCGTGGGCGGCGAGTTCCGCCTCGCTGGGCTGGATCGGGCGGGGCTGGCGGGCGACCGGGGCGGCGTCGATCTGCAGCACCACGGGGGTGGAGACGGCCGGGCGGCTGGCCAGTTCCAGCCCCGGCTGCTTGCCGCCCATCAGCTCCAGATAGACCTGCGCCAGCAGCTGCACGTCGAGCAGCGCGTTGTGCGCGGTGCGCATGGAATTGTCGATGCCGTAGCGCCGGCACAGCGCGTCCAGGCTGTTGGGCAGGCCGGGGAAGCGCTTCTTCGCCATGGCCAGCGTGTCGACCATGCGGGCGCGGTCCAGCACCTTGTGGCCGGCCTTCTTCAGCTCCCAGTCCAGGAAGCCGAAATCGAAGGGCGCGTTGTGCGCGATGATCGGGTCGTCGCCCAGGAAGTCCAGCATGGCGGGGGCGATCTCGGCGAATTTCGGCTTGCCGATCAGCATCTCGCGCGTGAAGCCATGCACCTTGGTGGCTTCCTCGGGCACGTCGCGCTCCGGGTCGATCAGCATGTGGAAATGCCGCCCCGTGGGCACCAGATTGACGATCTCCACCGCCGCCACTTCCAGCACGCGGTCGCCGGTCAGCGGGTCGAAGCCGGTGGTCTCGGTGTCGAGGACGAGGGCGCGGCTCATCGCGGGCGGTCTCCTGGGCGCTGGCCCGCCGGGCCTGCGGCGCCGGGGGCGTGCGGGCCTGTCTCCCGCAAAACCCCTCGGCCCGCAAGCGCCGCCGCGGCTTCTCAGCCGGGCAGGAAGCGGCGGATCAGCTCCGCGATCTCGCGGTGATGCGTCTCCAGCGCGAAATGGCCGGTGTCCAGCAGATGCAGCTCGGCCCTGGGCAGGTCGCGGCGATAGGCCTCGGCGCCCGCCGGCAGGAAATAGGCGTCATTGCGGCCCCAGGCCGCCAGCAAAGGCGGCTGGTGCTGGCGGAAATAGGCCTGGAAGGCCGGGTAGAGCGCGACATTGGTGCGGTAGCTCAGGATCAGGTCGAGCTGGATCTCGGCCGCCTCCGCCCGGTGCATGTAGAGCTGGTCCAGCCCGTAGCCGTCCGGGGCGACGCGCCCTTCCGGCGCGCCATCGACATACTGGCTGCGGATGAACTCGTCGCTCAGCGCGGCGCGGCAGGCCGCGCGGTTCGCGGGCGTGGGCTCCCGCCAATAGGTCTGCCAGGCTTCCCATTCGCGGCTCAGCCCTTCCTCATAGGCATTGCCGTTCTGGGTGATGATGGCGGTGACGCGCTCCGGATGCGCCATGGCCAGGCGCAGCCCGACCGGCGCGCCATAGTCGAAGACGTAGAGCGCGTAGCGCTCGAGCCCGAGCGCCTCGGTGAAGCCGGTGATCACCTCGGCGAGCGTGTCGAAGCTATAGTCGAATTCGCCGCGCGCGGGCGCCCTTGTCTGGCCGAAGCCGGGCAGGTCGGGCGCAATCACTCGATAGCGGTCGGCCAGCAGCGGGATCAGGTCGCGGAACATGTGGCTGGCGCTGGGGAAGCCGTGCAGCAGCAGCAGCACCGGCGCATCGGCCGGCCCGGCCTCGCGGTAGAAGATGTCGGCCGGACCGACGGCCTGGCGGCGGTAATGGATCGCGGTCATGGGACCTCCTGAGCCTGTGCGGCGCGCTGGCGCCGCCTGAGGCCCGGGAGGTAGTCCCTTGCGCCAAACGTCTGAATGCGCGCTGGATGACCGGCTCGATTGCAGGATCTGAAAGAATGGACCGGCTGGACGCGATGGCGCTGGCGCTGGCGGCGCTGGAGGAGGGGTCGCTGGCCGCCGCCGCGCGGCGCCTCGGCCGCTCGGCGGCGGCGGCCACCCGCGCCGTCGCGATGCTGGAGGCGGAGGCGGGCGAGGCGCTGCTGCTGCGCTCCACCCGTGGCCTGCGCCCGACCGAGGCCGGGGAGCGCCACGCCAGCGCCTGGCGCGACGCGCTCGCCCGCCTGGCGGAGGCGCGGCGCGACGCGGCGCCCGGCGCCATCGCGGGCCCCCTGGTGCTGACCGCGCCGGAGCTGTTCGGGCGCCTGGCCGTGGCGCCGGTGCTGGAGGGTTTCCTGGCGGCGCATCCGGCGGTCTCGGCACGGCTGCTGCTGCTGAACCGGATGGCCGATCTGCTGGCCGAGGGCATCGACCTCGCCATCCGCCTGGCGCCGCTGGCCGACAGCCAGCTGGTCTCGGCGCGGCTGGGGGAGGTGCAGCCGGTGCTCTGCGCCGCGCCCGCCTATCTCGACCGCCATGGCGCGCCGGGCGCGCCCGCCGAGCTGGAGGGCCATGCCTGCATCGGGCTGAACCCGGATGGCCATCGCGAGCTGTGGAGCTTCCGCCAGCGCCCTGGCAGCGGCGGGTTGCGCTCGGTGCCGGTGCAGACACGGCTTTCCGTCACCAGCGCCGCCGCGGCGCTGGAGGCCGCCCTGCGCGGCGCCGGGCTGGTGCGGGCGCTGAGCTACCAGGTGGCGGCACCGCTGGCCGAGGGCAGGCTGCGCCGCGTGCTGGTGCCCTGGATGCCGGAGGCGGTGCCGGTGGCGATGCTGTTCCGCCCGCATCCGCGCCCCTGGTCGCCGGTGCGCGGCTTTGTCGACCATGCGGTGCCGCGGCTGCGGGCGGAGCTGGCGCGGATCGCGGCGGTGATGCGGGGGCTGGAGGGGTAGGGGGGCCTACCGGTACCGCTCCAGCAGCCGCCGGATCGCCCGCCGCGCATGGGCGCGCGACAGGCCGGTGCGGATGACATGGTCGGCGCGGCGGCGCTTCTCGGCATCCGGCGTCTGGCGGGCCAGGATGGCGGCCAGCCGCTCCGGCGTCATGCCCGGGCGGCGCAGCACCCGCGCCCGCTGCGTCGCGGCGGGGGCGGAGACCACCACCACCGCGTCGCAGCGCGCCTCGCCGCGCGTCTCGAACAGCAGCGGGATGTCCAGCACTACCAGGCGCCGGCCGGCGCGCCGGGCGCGGGCCAGGAAGCGGCGCTCCTCGTCGCGCACCAGCGGGTGGACGATGCGCTCCAGCCGCGCCAGCGCCGCGCGGTCGCCGAGCACGGCGCGGCGCAGCGCCTCGCGGTCCACCGCGCCGTCGCGCAAGGTGCCGGGAAAGGCGCGGCCGATCGGCGCCACGGCGCGGCCGCCTTTGGCCTGCAGCCGGTGCACCGCGGCATCGGCGTCGAAGACCGGCACGCCATGGCGGCGGAAGGTGGCGGCGGCGGTGGATTTGCCCATGCCGATGCCGCCGGTCAGGCCGAGGATCTTCACCGCCCGCCCTCCCGCCCGCTCAGGCGGTTTTCGGGATGTCGGCGGCGAGCAGGGCGCGCAGCTCGGCATCGACCGCGGGACGGGCGCCGAACCAGGCCTCGAAGCCCGGCCGCGCCTGGTGCAGCAGCATGCCGAGCCCATCCACCGCCCGCAGCCCGCGGGCGCGGGCGGCGGCCAGCAGCGGTGTCTCCAGCGGCACATAGACGGCGTCCGCCACCACGGCGCGGGCCGGCAGCGGCGCCAGGTCGAGGGCCAGCGGCGGCTGGCCGGCCATGCCGAGGCTGGTGGTGTTGACCAGCAGCGCGGCCTCCGCCAGCGGCGGGGCGTCCGCCACCGCGATGGGGCCGCCAAGCGCGGCGGCCAGCGCCTCGGCCCGGTCGCGGCTGCGGTTGACCAGGGTGAGGCGCGGGCAGCCGGCATCGAGCAGCGCGGCGGCGATGGCGCGCGCCGCGCCGCCGGCGCCCAGCAGCACGGCCGGGCCGTCACCGGCCTGCCAGCCCGGCGCCTGCTCGCGCACGCTTTCCAGGAAGCCGAAGCCGTCGGTGTTGCTGCCCTCGATGCGGCCGTCGCGGAACACCAGCGTGTTCACCGCCCCGGCGCGGCGCGCCGTGGGGTCGACCGAATCGCAGAGCGCGAAGGCCGTCTCCTTGTGCGGGATGGTCACATTGGCGCCGCGGAAGCCGAGCTTCACCAGGGCGCGCACCGAATCGGCGAAATCGGCCGGCTGCACGGGCAGCGGCATGTAGGCGCCGTCGATGCCGTGCCGCTTCAGCCAATGGCCATGCAACAGGGGGGAGCGCGAATGCGCGACGGGCCAGCCGAGAACGCCCGCCAGCCGCGCCTTGCCGGACTGGATCGTCATGCCGGCATGATTCGGGCGTCCGGCCGCCCGGTCAATGGCGCGCGGCGCGGGCCGGGGCACCCCCCTGGTATTCCGCGCCCGGCAATGCCACCACTGCGGGCGACGCAAGACGCAGGCACGGAGCCTTATCCATGGCCAAGGGTTTGAAGGTCGCGGTCCAGATGGACCCGATCCAGGGGATCAACATCGACGGCGACAGCACCTTCGCGCTGATGCTGGAGGCCCAGGCGCGCGGCCACCTTCTCTGGCACTACCATGTGAAGGACCTGACGCTGGCCTCGGGCCGCGTGCTGGCCCGCATGCAGCCGGTCGAGGTGCGGCGCGAGAAGGGCAACCACTTCACCCTGGGGGAGTCGGCGCTGCACGACCTCTCCACCATGGATGTGGTGCTGATGCGGCAGGACCCGCCCTTCGACATGGCCTATATCACGGCCACCCATATCCTGGAGCACATCCACCCGAAGACCCTGGTGGTGAACGACCCGGCGCATGTGCGCAACGCGCCGGAGAAGCTGTTCGTCATGCAGTTCCCGGAGCTGATGCCGGACACCATCATCACGCATGACCCGCAGGAGGTGCGCGCCTTCCGCAAGAAGCATGGCGACATCATCGTCAAGCCGCTGTTCGGCAATGGCGGGGCCGGCGTGTTCCACCTGCGCCCCGAGGATGGCAACCTGAACGCGCTGCTCGAGCTCTATGCCGAGCGCTCGCGCGAGCCGCTAATGATCCAGCAATACCTGCCCGCGGTGCGCAAGGGCGACAAGCGCATCATCCTGGTCGACGGCGTCGCCATGGGCGCCATCAACCGCGTGCCGGCGGAGGGCGAGAGCCGCTCCAACATGCATGTCGGCGGCCGTCCCGAGGCGGTGGCGCTGACCCCGCGCGACCGCGAGATCTGCGAGCGCATCGGGCCGGAGCTGAAGGCGCGCGGGCTGATCTTCGTGGGCATCGACGTGATCGGCGACTACCTGACCGAGATCAACGTCACCTCGCCCACCGGGCTGCAGGAGCTGGCGCGCTTCGACGGCATCCATCTCGAGAAGGCGATCTGGGACGCCATCGAGAGCAAGCGCTGAGCCATGTGCGGCCGGGACCCCGTTCCCGGCCGCGCCGCCGGGTCAGAAGCCCATGCGGCGCAGCGTGTCGTCGCGCCGCACCAAAGTGTGCCAGGCGGCGGCGCCGATATGGGCCAGCAGCAGCAGCAGCAGGGCCAGCGCCATCCAGCCATGCAGCGCGGTGAGCAGTGGCGCCAGCGCCTGGTCCGGGCCAACCGGGCTCGGCACCGGGACCAGGTCGAAGGCCTTCAGCGGGAAGCCCCAGGCATTGGTGGCCATCAGCCCGACCGGCGGCATGGCCAGCAGCAGGGCGTAGAGCGCCGCATGGTTGGCCGCCGCCGCGCGGTGCATCCAGCGCGGCAAGGGCGGGTGGATCGGCGGCGGCGGGTGGCGCCAGCGCCAGGCCAGCCGCAGCAGCGTGAGCAGGAACAGCGTCACGCCCAGGCTTTCATGCAGATTGTACAGGCGCAGCTTGAAGGCCTCGTCCGGCGGCGGGGCCCAGGCCAGCCAGAAGCCCAGCATGCCGATTACCAGGATCGCCAGGGCGGTCACCCAGTGCAGCAGCCGGGCCAGGATGGTGTAGCGCATGCGGGGTCCTCCCATGGCGGATGATACACCGATGATCGCCGCGCATGCGGATTGGAGCGTCGATCCGCGCAAGCGCTGGGTCAGCATCGCGCGACGCCGCGCCAGGGGCGACTGGCGGGCCGAGGCGCCGCGCCCGGTGGGCGACCCGGCGGCGCTGGTGGCCGGGCTGCTGGCGGAGGGGGTGCCGCTGGCGCTCGGCCTCGACCTGCCGCTGGGCCTGCCGCGCCTCTATGCGGCGGGGCGGGGGGAGGCGGATTTCCCCGCCTTCCTGCGCGGGCTGACGGCCAGCCCGGATTTCTTCCTGGTCAGCCCGACGCTGGAGACGGTGACCACAGCGCGCCCCTTCTACCCGGCGCGCGGGCTGCGCGGCATGACGCGCGCCGCGCATGCGGCGGCGCTGGGCCTCGGGGGCGCGGCCGGGCTCAGCCGCTGGTGCGACCGGGCGACGGTGGAGCGCCCGGCCGGTGCGCCGCTGTTCTGGACGCTGGGGGCCAACCAGACCGGCAAGGCGGCGATCAGCGCCTGGCGGGACTGGCTGGCGCCGGCCCTGTCCAGCAGCGCGCCGCTGCGCTTCTGGCCCTTCGAGGGCGGGCTGCACGCGCTGCTGGCGCCGGGCCGGGCGGTGCTGGCCGAGGTCTATCCGGCCGAGGCGATGCGGCATCTGGGCGTGCGGCTGTCGGGCAGCAAGCGGCTGCGGGAGGCGCGGCGCGCCGCCGGCCCCGATCTGCGGCTGGCGATGGCGCGGCTGGGCGTGGTGGCCTCCGCGCCGCTGGCCCTGGCGGTGGAGGAGGGGTTCGGCGCCGATGCGGTGGGCGAGGACCGCTTCGACAGCGTGCTGGGGCTGTTGTGCCTGGTGGCCGTGCTGGACGGAGCGCGCCCCGATTTCGTGCCCGACGACCCCTGGATCCGCCGCTGGGAGGGCTGGGTGCTGGGCCAGACCGCGCTGCCCAATCTGAACTGAAGGCGGGGTCCGGGGGGACCCTGTCCCCCCGGCCTTGTCTTACTGCGGCTTGTAGAGCCCTGCCGCCGTCGCCGCCTGTGTGGCCAAGGCCACCGACAGGTCGAGGGTCGGCGTCTCCACCCCCGCCAGCCGGGCCAGTTCCAGCGGCACGCGGAACAGGGCGTCGATCTCCATCGGCCGCCCGAGTTCCAGGTCCTGCAGGATGGAGGGCTTGTGGGCGAGCTTGGAGGAGGCGGCGATGCGCTTCTCCAGCTCGAATTCGAAGCCCTGGCCGAGCGCCTCGGCGATCGCCATCGCCTCCTGCATCGCCCGCTTGATGGCCGCCCGCACCGCCGGGTCGGCCAGCGTGCCGCCGATGCCCTGGCGGGAGAGGATGGTGAAGGGCCCCCTGGGCGAGGTTGCCCATCAGCTTCATCCAGACCTCGCGGCGGATCGAGGGCGTCACCTCGCCGGAGACGCCGCCGGCGCTCAGCGCGTCGGCCAGGGCCTGGGCGCGGGGGGAGAGGCTGCCATCGATCTCGCCCAGGATGACGCGGTTGTTG
Source organism: Pseudoroseomonas cervicalis (assembly GCF_030818485.1). NCBI lineage: Bacteria > Pseudomonadati > Pseudomonadota > Alphaproteobacteria > Acetobacterales > Roseomonadaceae > Roseomonas > Teichococcus cervicalis. Next base: position 501,660 of record NZ_JAUTAJ010000004.1, read on the forward strand.
GCGTGCTCGACCTTCACCACGCCCGGCTCGGTGACGGTGCAGGCGGAGTAGACGACGCCGCCGAGCGTGCGCTCCACGCCGATGGCGCGGCGCACCGCATCGCCCGGATCAACCGCCGGCAGGCGGCGTCCGTCCAGCGCGCCGCCATGGCGGTCGAAATACCACCAGGGGATGCCGTTCATGACGAAGGCGACGGTGGTGTCGGGCCCGAGCAGCGGCGCGATGGATTCCGCCACCTGCGGCAGGGAGGGCGCCTTGACGGTGACGATGACGGCGTCCTGCGGGCCGAGCTCGGCGGCGCTGCCGGCGGCAACCCGCACCTCGAAGCGGCCATCCGGCGCCTCGATGGCCAGGCCCTTGCGGCGGATGGCGTCGAGCTGGGCGCCGCGGGCGACGACGCTGGTCTCGGCGCCGCCACGGGCCAGCCGCACCGCCAGATGGCCGCCGATGGCGCCGGCGCCGAACACGCAGATCTTCATGGGCTTGCCTTTCACGCGGCGCGGGTCAGCAGGTCGAGGGCGATGCGCGACAGCGCCTCGACACCGGCCGGGATGCAGCCCTCATCGGGCTGGTAGTCGGCATTGTGCAGCCGGTCGTCGCGCCCCGGCGCGCCGCTGCCGATGCCGAGCTGGAAGGCGGGGACCCGCTCGGCGAAGGCGGAGAAATCCTCCGAACCCATGCTGGGCTGGCCCTCGCTGATCGCCTCGGCGCCGAATTGCGCGGCGAGCGAGCGCAGCGCCGGGTCGAGCACGCGGTCGCTGTTGACCAGGGGCGGCACCATGCGGCGGTACTCGAAGCTGGCGGTGACGCGCAGGCCGGTCTCGATGCCCTGGATCAGCCGGCGCAGCGCGGCCTCGGCGGTGTCGCGCGCCTCGGGCTGCAGGGTGCGCACCGTGCCCTTCAGCTGCACCCGCTCGGGGATGATGTTGTAGGTGGTGCCGCCGACCGACTGGCCGATGGTGACCACCGCCGGGTGCAGCGGCTTGACCTCGCGCGAGACCACGGTCTGCGCCTGGGTGACGAAATGCGCCGCCGCGACGATCGGGTCGACCGCCGCATAGGGGTGGGCGGCATGGCCAGAGCGGCCGCGCAGCGTCAGGTCGAACAGGTCGGAGGCGGCGAGGCAGGCGCCGCGGACGAAGCCGAATCGGCCGACCGGCGTGTCGGGATGGTTGTGGAAGCCGAGCGCCAGGTCGATGCCCTCCGCCGCGCCATCGGCGATCATGGCGGCGGCGCCCTGCAGGGTCTCCTCGGCCGGCTGGAAGACCAGCACGACGCGCCCGGCCAGGCGGGGGGCCAGCTCCTTCAGGATGGCGGCGACGCCGAGCAGGGTCACCGTATGAATGTCATGCCCGCAGGCATGCATCTTCCCCGGCACGGTGGAGGCGTAGGCCAGGCCGGTCTCCTCCTGGATCGGCAGCGCGTCCATGTCGGCGCGGATGGCGAGCGTCGGGCCCGGCCGGCCGCCCTCGATCAGGCCGAGGATGCCGGTGCGACCAATGCCGGTCCGATGCGGAATGCCGAGGCGCGACAGCTCGGCGGCGACCAGGCCGGCGGTGCGGGTCTCCTCGAAGGCCAGTTCCGGATGGGCGTGGATGTCGCGGCGCAGCGCGACCAGCTGGGGGGCCAGGCTGGCGGCCGCCTGGCGCAGCGGCCCGGCCGGGTCATTGAACAGAAATTCGTTCGTCATGGCTGTGGACTTCCTGATTGCACGGCCTGGGCGCGGGCGAAGATGCGTTTCTTGCGTCGTGCCGAAAGATGAACTTTCGTTAATGAAATGATGGCGCCTTGCCCCATCGCATTCCCGTGCCATAGGTTGCCTCGCATTCCGCTGAAGGGGGAGGGTGGAAAAGTGACAGCCCGCACCGCAGAGCCGGGCGTGGGGCGCATGGGACCGGTCATGGACCATGCGTGCACGGCTTTGCCCGTGATCCGGGCTGGCACCGTGAATCCATCCTGACATCGCAGCAGAATCAGCAGGGCCCTGGCGGCAGCCATCGGGGCCCATCCGGCAGGGCTGATCATGAGATCGGGGCCGCGGCGTGACGCCGCGGCTTTCGCTGTCGGCAAGTGAGGGGCGCGTGTCTGCCGCACGCGGGGTTCAAGAAGGGATCGGCATGAGGATCAACGCGAAAGATCTGGCCTCCGGCCTGCTGCTGCTGATATTCGCGGCGCTGGGCCTGTGGCTGAACACGGAGCATACGCTGGGCACGGCACGCCGGATGGGGCCGGGCTACATGCCGATGCTGGTGTTCTGGCTGGAGCTGGGGCTGGGCGCGATCGTGCTGGCCACCTCGTTCTTCGGCGGGCTCGACCCGCTGGAGAAGTGGACCAAGCTCGACTTCACCACGCTGTTCGTCGGTATCGGCGCGACGCTGGTGGCCTATCCGCTGCTGGCCGCGGTGCCGGCGCTGTCGGCCAATTGGTACGCGCTCGGCATCGCGCTCGCCATCGGCTTCGGCATCACTGCGGTCAGCCCGGGCTGGCGCAAGCTGGCCTTCGTGCTGCTGGCGATGATCGTCTTCGGCATCCTGCTGGAGCAGGGCGGGCTGATGCTGGCCATCACCGCCATGGTGATCGTCTCGGCCCTGGCCGATCCGGAGCACCGTCCGCTCGGCGTCGCCGGCTGCGTGGTGTTCCTGCTGGCGCTGTGCTGGTGGGTGTTCATCTACGAGCTCGACATCCGCGTGAATGTCTGGCCGGTGTTCTGAGGGCGCGAAGAGACCATGGAACTGCTTCTCGCTAATCTGGCGCACGGCTTCGGCGTCGCGCTCAGCTTCGATAACCTGCTCTTCGCCCTGCTCGGCGCGCTGATCGGCACGGCCATCGGCGTGCTGCCGGGCATCGGGCCGGTTGCCACCATCTCGCTGCTGCTGCCGATCACCTTTGGCCAGCCGGCCACCACCGCCATCATCATGCTGGCCGGCATCTATTACGGCGCCCAGTATGGCGGCTCCACCACCGCCATCCTGCTGAACCTGCCCGGCGAGGTCTCCTCCGTGGTGACCACGCTGGAGGGCTACAAGATGGCGCGCAATGGCCGCGCCGGCGCGGCGCTGGCCATCTCGGCGCTGGGCTCCTTCTTCGCCGGCTCGGTCGCGACCGTGCTGGTGGCCGCCTCCGGCCCGCTGCTGACCGAGGTCGCCCTCTCCTTCGGCCCGGCCGACTACTTCTCCCTGATGTTGCTGGGCCTGATCATATCGGCCGTATTGGCGCAGGGCTCGGTGGTGAAGTCGGTGGCGATGGTGGTGCTGGGTGTCGCGCTCGGCCTGGTCGGCACCGATGTGCAGACCGGCCAGCAGCGCTTCACCTTCGGCATCCCCGAGCTGTCGGACGGGCTGAACTTCGCCGCCATCGCGATGGGCGTGTTCGGCATCGCCGAGATCATCCTGAACCTCGAGAACCCCGAGGTGCGCAGCGTCCTCTCCACCAAGGTCGGCAGCCTGTTCCTGACCAAGGAAGAGTGGAAGCGGGCGACGCCTTCGGTGCTGCGCGGCACGCTGATCGGCTCGGCGCTCGGCATCCTGCCGGGTGGCGGCGCCTCGCTGGCCTCCTTCGGCTCCTATATGATGGAGCGGAAGATGTCGAAGGGCCGGCACGAGTTCGGCAATGGCGCCATCGAGGGTGTCGCCGGTCCGGAGGCCGCCAACAACGCGGCCGCCCAGACCAGCTTCATCCCGCTGCTGACGCTCGGCATCCCCTCCAACGCCGTCATGGCGCTGATGGTGGGCGCGCTGATCATCCAGGGCATCCAGCCGGGCCCGCGCATGGTGGAAGCCCAGCCGGACCTGTTCTGGGGCCTGATCTGCTCGATGTGGATCGGCAACCTGATGCTGCTGGTCATCAACCTGCCGCTGATCGGCATGTGGGTGAAGCTGCTGCAGGTGCCCTACAAGTACATGTACCCGGCGATCCTGACCTTCTGCGCGATCGGCGTGTACTCGATCAACAACAGCGTCTTCGACGTCTACCAGACGGTGTTCTTCGCCGTGCTGGGCTACGTCTTCGCCAAGCTGAAGATGGAGCCGGCGCCGCTGCTGGTGGGCTTCGTGCTCGGCCCGATGATGGAGGAGCATCTGCGCCGCGCCATGCTGCTGTCGCGCGGCGATCCGATCGTCTTCGTCGAGCGGCCGATCTCGGCGGTGCTGCTGGGCATCGCGGCGCTGACGCTGGCGCTGATGCTGTCGCCGGCCATGCGCAAGAAGAAGGACGCCGCGATGGCGGGCTGAGCCCGCCCCGCGACCCGCGGCGCCCCCCAACCGGCGCCGGACCGTTCCGCCGCCCCGGCCGCAAGGCCGGGGCGGTTTTTCGTGGGGCCCCCCGCCGAAAGGCGGGCGCGGCCGCGCCAGGGGCCCGGGCCCGCTTCATCCCGCCCGGCTCCCTTTCCTTCCACGCCCTGCGGGCTATCATGGCCGGCGCAAGCCAGGGACAACGACATGCGCAGCTCTCCCTCTCCCCAGATCGTGCCCGTCATCCTGTGCGGCGGCACGGGCAGCCGGCTGTGGCCGCTGTCGCGGGAGGGCTTCCCGAAGCAGTTCTGGCCGCTGCTGTCGCGTCGGACGATGCTGCAGGACACCGCGGCGCGGGCCAGCGGCACGGGCTTCGCGGCGCCGCTGGTGATCAGCAACCAGGCGCATCGCTTCCTGATCGCCGAGCAGCTGCGCGAGGCGGCGGTCGGGGAGGCGCGCATCGTGCTGGAGCCGGTGGCGCGCAACAGCGCCCCCGCCATCGCCGCCGCCGCCCTGCTGGCGCATGAGGCGAACCCGCAGGACGTGCTGTGGCTGATGCCGGCCGATGCCGCGATCAGCGACACGGTGGCGCTGCACGCGGCCCTCGCCCGCGCCGCCGAGGCCGCGCGGGCGGGCCATATCGTCACCTTCGGCATGCGGCCCACCGCCGCCGAGACCGGCTATGGCTATATCGAGGCCGGCGCCGCGCTGCCGGGGGTCGAGGGGGTCTCCGCCATCGCCCGCTTCGTCGAGAAGCCGGATGCGGCGCGCGCCGCCGAATTCCTGGCCGGCGGCCGGCATCTGTGGAATTCCGGCATGTTCGTGGCCACCGCCGCCACGCTGCTCTCCGAGCTGGAGCGGCTGGCGCCGGATCTGCTGGCCGCGGTGCGCGCCGCGGTCGAGGGCGCGACGCGCGATCTCGACTTCATCCGCCTCGACCCGGCCGCCTTCGCGCTGGCCCCCGACATCTCCATCGACTACGCGGTGATGGAGAAGACCGACCGCGCCGCGGTGGTGCCCGCGGCGCTCGGCTGGTCCGATGTCGGCTCCTGGGCGGCGCTGTGGGAGGTCTCGCCCAAGGATGCCCAGGGCAATGCGGTGCAGGGGCCGGTCGCGCTGTACAACACCCGCAACTCCTATGTCCGCAGCGAGGGCATGCTGACCGGCGTGGTCGGGCTCGAGGATGCCGTCATCGTCGTCACCGACGACGCCGTGCTGGCGATGCATCGCGACCATGCGCAGGACGTCAAGAAGCTGCTCGAGCAGCTGAAGGCGCAGGGCCGCCCCGAGGCCACCGAGCATCGCCGCATGTACCGCCCCTGGGGCCATTACGAGGGGCTGATCAAGGGCGACCGCTTCCAGGTGAAGAAGATCTCGGTCAAGCCCGGGCAGAAGCTGTCGCTGCAGAAGCACTACCACCGCGCCGAGCACTGGGTGGTGGTGGCCGGCACCGCCATCGTCGAGCGCGATGCCGAGCGCATCATGCTGCGCGAGAATGAATCCATCTACCTGCCGCTGGGCTGCGTCCACCGCATGGAGAACCCCGGCATGATCCCGCTCACCCTGATCGAGGTGCAGTCGGGCTCCTATCTCGGCGAGGACGATATCGTCCGCTTCGAGGACACTTACGGGCGCGCCTGAACCGGCCTAGCATGGCACCGTCCCGCAAAGGGAGGGTGCCATGTGGGTCCGCTTCGTCCTGGCCGCCGCCGGTGCGGTGACCACCCTGCTGATCGCGGAGGATGCGCCGAATTTCGCCGTGGTGCAGGGCATCGTGGCGATCGGCCTGATCGCCGCCGTCATCTTCGTCATCGCCGCCCTGCGCCGCTGAGCGCCGGCCGCCAGCGGCGGCCGGCCCTGACAGAAAAAAGATGAGGGGGTCCGGGGGAGAATTCATTCTCCCCCGGCGCTTGCCATCTCTCGCACCGCCTCCGGCGTCAGGCCCTTCTCCCGCAGCCCCTGCAGCGTCGGCGCATTGTCCCGCTTGGACAGGCGCTTCCCATCCGCCCCCAGCAGCAGCCCGTGATGGCAGTAGCGCGGCGGTTTCCAGCCCAGCAGCGCCTGCAGCAGCCGGTGCAGGTCGGTGGCCGGCGCCAGGTCCTCGGCCCGGGTCACCAGCGTCACCCCCTGAAGCGCGTCGTCATGGGTGACGCAGAGATGGTAGCTGGCCGGGATGTCCTTGCGCGCCAGCACCACATCGCCGAATTGCCCGGGGTCGCAGCGCCGGCGCTGGCCATGCTCCAGGCAGGAGAGCGGCCGGGGCGCGCGGGCCAGCGCCGCCGCCATGTCGAGGCGCAGCGCATAGGGCTCCCCTGACGCGATGCGCCCCGCCCGCTCGGCGGGCGAGAGCCGCCGGCAGGTGCCGGGATAGAGCGCGCCATCCGGCCCGTGCGGCGCATGGCCGATGGCGGCGATCTCGCGGGCGATGTCGGCGCGGGTGCAGAAGCAGGGATAGAGCAGCCCGAGGTGATCCAGCCGCTCCAGCACGGCGCGGTATTCGGGCAGATGCTCCGATTGCCGCCGCACCGGCCCGTCCCAGTCCAGCCCCAGCCAGGCCAGGTCCTCCAGGATGCCATCGACGAATTCGGGGCGGCAGCGCACCGGGTCGATATCCTCGATGCGCAGCAGGAAGCGCCCGCCGGCGGCGCGGGCCAGGCGCCAGGCCAGCAGGGCGCTGTGGGCGTGGCCCAGATGCAGCCTGCCGGTGGGGGAGGGGGCGAAGCGTGTGACCAGTGTTGCAGCCATCTCCGATCGCGCGTAGCGGAGGCGACCGGAGCACAGCAAGGGGAAGCCGCATGCAGGCGTTGGACGGGCCGCGTTGGGGGCCGAAGGATGGGGGCAAGCCGCAGCAGATCGTCATCCTGCTGCATGGCTATGGCGCCGATGGCAATGACCTGATCGACCTGGCGCCGCATTGGGCGCGGGCGCTGCCGCAGGCGCTGTTCGTCTCGCCGCACGCGCCGTTCCCCTGCGAGGCGGGGCCCTATGGCCGGCAATGGTTCAGCCTGGCCGATCGCAGCCCGGGGCCGATGCTGGCCGGCGCCCAGGCGGCGCGGCCGCTGCTGGACGCGCTGATCGCCCGCGAATGCGCCGCCGCCGGCCTGCCCGAGAGCGCCGTGGCGCTGATGGGCTTCAGCCAGGGGGCGATGATGGCGCTGTTCACCGGGCTGCGCCGGACCGTGCCGCCCTTCGCCATCCTGGCCTATTCCGGCCGGCTGATCGGCGAGGAACTGCTGGAGGCCGAGATCGCCTCCCGCCCCGAGACGCTGCTGGTGCATGGCGAGGTGGATGAGGTGGTGCCGGTGCAGTCCAGCCGCAGCGCCGAGGCGGTGCTGCGCGCCCGTGGCGTGCCGGTGGAGTCGCTCTACTGCCCGCGCCTGGCGCATGGCATCGACGATGCCGGGCTGACGGCGGGGGCGTTGTTTTTGCAGCGCAACGCCGCGCGGCTGGCACCGGGGGCGTGACAGCGATGTGAAACCCGCCCGGCCGGTCCTTGCACCGGCCGTCCCGGGCTGGCATGAATCGGGCCGCACACCGGTGGCGCCACGATATCTGGGGCCTGACCGCCGGGTCCGGCCCCAGCACTTGCGGCGCGCAGCTTGAAAGGAGCGGCGCTTGCCTGACGGGATGTCTGCGGGAGGCCAGGGCGGCAGCGCCGCCGGAGGCTTCCCGGCCTTGGTGTTGAATGCGGATTTCCGCCCGCTATCCTATTTTCCGCTGTCGCTGTGGTCCTGGCAGGATGCGGTGAAGGCGGTCTATCTCGACCGCGTCTCGGTGCTGTCCGAGTATGACGCGGTGGTGCGCTCGCCGCGCCACGCCATCCGGCTGCCCAGCGTCATCGCGCTGCGGGAATACATCCCCTCGGCGCGGCGGCCGGCCTTCACGCGCTTCAACGTGTTCCTGCGCGACAGCTTCTCCTGCGTCTATTGCGGCGATGAGCGGCCGACCCAGGAGCTGACCTTCGACCATGTCATCCCGCGCAGCCGCGGCGGCCGCACCAGCTGGGAGAATGTCGTGACCGCCTGCGGCCCCTGCAATCTGCGCAAGGGCTCGAAGCTGCCGGCCGAGATCCACATGTTCCCCCGCCAGGTGCCTCGCCAGCCGACCAGCTGGGAGCTGCAGGAGAATGGCCGGATGTTCCCGCCCAACTACCTGCATGAGAGCTGGCGCGACTATCTCTACTGGGACACCGAGCTGGAGGGCTGAGCCGCCCTCCCGCCCGCCGTCCCAGGCGGCGCGGGCCTCAGGTGCGTTGCAGGCGGCGCGGCGGTTCCGCCTGGGGCTTGCCGGCCCCCGCGGGCGGCGCGCCGGCGTCATTCTCCGGCGGCGGCAATTGGCGCATCGCCTCGACCACCCGGCCGGAGAAATCGCCCATCATCTGGCGCACCGCGTCCACCTGGTCCGGGCCGTGCACCGTCAGCAGCTTCACCAGCAGCACCTGCCGCTCGATCACGGCGGTGCAGCTCAGGTCGCGCAGCATGCGCGCCTGATGGTGCAGGCGGAGATCGGCGCAGCCGGCCAGCGGCGGCGTCTCGCCGCGGCGGCTGATGTTGAAATCCGGGCCGCGCTCGGCCTGGGCGCCGGGCAGGCTGCCGGCCTGGGCGAAGATCTGCGTCGCGATGGCGGCGCGCAGCACGCGGGCGGGCGGCGAATCCGCGCCCTCCGGCACCCCGGGGTCGATGCCGGTCAGCATGACCCCGATCAGCACCCCGGCCTCGCCCTGTCGGTAGAGCTGCCGGGCGGAGTGGTCGGTGACGGCATCGGGCGGCGGCGGCTGCAGGGTGAAGCCGTTGATCTCCGCGGGCAGGCGCTGCAGCAGGGCCTGGCGCTCCGCCTGGCCCTGCTGGCGCTGCGTGGCGGCGCAGCCCGCGGCCAGCAGCGGCAGCAGCAGGAGCAGCGTCAGGGGGGCGAATCGCGGCATCGGGGATCGGGTCCGGTCTCTGGCCGGCCAGGATGCGCGCCCGCCGGCCGGCGCGCCATCCCTGGCGGGGGACCGGCTCAGCCGCGCCGCCGCGCCCCCCATAGCGCCAGGGCGCCGAGGCCCAGCGCATAGGCCAGGTTCATCCCCGCCATGGAGATGGGCAGGCCGGGGATCAGATAGGTGGGCTCGTCGCAGGGCTTGGCCGGGCGGTCGGAGAGGGCGTTCATCAGCTCCTCGACACTCGCCGCGTTGCCGGCGCTGGGGGCCGAGCAGGAGGGCAGGGGCGAGGGCCACCATTTCGCCTCCACCCCCAGATGCAGCACCGCCACGGCGCCGGAGCCAAGGATGGCCAGCCCCGCCAGGGCCAGCATCAGCCGGCGCGGCAGCACCAGCGCCAGCAGCGCCAGAACGGCGCCCAGCCAGTAGGGCCAGCGCTGCCAGAGGCAGAGGGCGCAGGGGTTCAGCCCGCCCCAGCGCTCGCTGGCCATGGCCAGCAGCGGGGCGGCGGCGGCCAGGGCGGCCACCAGCAGCGGAAACGGGATCACAGGCTTGGCGTCACTCTTCGGTGGGGTCGAGCAGCTGATCCATGGCGAGCGAGGGCTCGGCGCAGCCGGCCCGGCCGACCAGCCGGGCCGGCACCCCGGCCACGGTGAAGCCGGAGGGCACCGGCTTCAGCACCACGGAGCCGGCGGCGATGCGGGCGCAATGGCCGATCTCGATATTGCCCAGCACCTTGGCGCCGGCGCCGATCAGCACGCCATGGCGGATCTTGGGGTGGCGGTCGCCGCCCTCCTTGCCGGTGCCGCCCAGCGTGACGCCCTGCAGGATGGAGACATTGTCCTCGATCACCGCCGTCTCGCCCACCACCAGCCCGGTGGCGTGGTCGAGGAAGATGCCGCGGCCGATCGGCACCGCCGGGTGGATGTCGGTCTGGAACACGACGGAGCTGCGCGATTGCAGCCACAGCGCCAGGTCGCGCCGCCCCTCGCTCCACAGCAGATGCGCCAGGCGGTGCGCCGTCAGCGCGTGGAAGCCCTTGTAGTAGAGCAGCGGCTCCAGCGCCCGGCTGGTCGCCGGGTCGCGGTCCACCACCGCCATGATGTCGCTGCGCACCGCCTCGCGCAGCTGCGGATCCTCCTCCAGGGCGCGCTCCAGCGAGCGGCGCAGCAGGGCGGTCGGCAGGTCGGCATGGTCGAGCCGGTCGGCGACGCGGCTGGCCAGCGCCGATTCCAGCGTGTCGTGCTGCAGCACGGCGGCGTGCAGGAAGCCCGCCAGCTCCGGCTCGCGCGCCGCCGCCGCCTCGGCCTCCTGGCGGATGCGGGACCAGACGGGGTCGAGCGTCTCCGGCGCCTGGCGGGGCGGGCGGGGATGGGGCAGGGCCTGGTTCATGCGGGGCTCCTTCGGGGCCTTCCGGCGCCCGCGCCGGGTCGTCTGTCGCCGATCGGGTTTCCGGACGATACCTGTTCCCGCCGCGGCCCCGGGTCAAGCGCCAGGGTGGCTGGACCGTCCGGCGGGGCGCGCATACCGTGCCGCGTCAGGCAGGGAGGACGCCATGCGAATCATCTGGGGCCGCGCCAACAGCAGCAATGTCATGAAGCTGCTCTGGTTCGCGGCCGAGACCGGCATGCCCTATGAGCGGCGCGACGCCGGCGGCGCCTTCGGCCTGACGCAGGATGCGGCCTACAAGGCGATGAACCCGAATTCGCTGGTGCCGGTGCTGCAGGAGCCGGATGGCTGGGCGCTGTGGGAGAGCAACAGCATCCTGCGCTACCTGGCCGGCAGCACGCCCGGCGGCGCGGCGCTCTACCCGGCCGAGCCCCGGGCGCGGGCCGGCATCGAGCGCTGGATGGACTGGCAGCTGGCGCATCTCTCGGCGCCGATGACGACGATCTTCTTCACCCATGTGCGCATCCCCGAGGCCGAGCGCGACTGGACGGCGACCGAGGCGGCGCGGCAGAAGGCGGCGTCGCTGTGGAGCCTGGTCGACCGCAGGCTGGAGGGGCGCGACTTCATCGAGGGCGAATTCTCGCTGGCCGATATCGCGCTCGGCATCTTCGCCTATCGCTGGTTCGCCCTGCCGATCGAGCGGCCGGAGCTGCCCCATCTGCGCCGCTGGTATGAGCGCCTCTGCCAGCGCCCGGGCTATGCCACCCATGTCTGCCGGCCGATGAGCTGAACCGCCGCCGCGCCGCGCGCATCCCCGCGGACCCAGGTGACGCGCGGCGCGGCATCCTGTATCTGGAATCCGTCGTCCCACGGGACGGCAGGCGGGCGTGGTGGAATGGTAGACGCAGCGGATTCAAAATCCGCCATCCTCACGGATATGTCGGTTCGAGTCCGACCGCCCGCACCAACAGCTTCCCTTGAATCCCAGGTCTGGCCGCCCGGCGTCGGCGCCGGCGGGGCACGGCATGGCCGCCGCGCCCGCGCTCAGCGGTCGGTCAGCCGCAGCTCGATGCGGCGGTTGCGGGCGAAGGCCTCGGGCGAATCGCCGGGGTCAATCGGCTGGTACTCGCCGAAGGCGGTGGCGGCGACGCGGTTGGGCGGCAGCCCCTCGCCGATCAGGAACTGGCCGACCGCGATGGCGCGCGCTGCCGACAGCTCCCAGTTCGAGGCGTAGCGGGCGCCGGCGCGCAGCGGGCTGCGGTCGGCATGGCCGTCGACGCGCAGGATCCAGGCCAAATCCTGCGGGAAAGCGCCGCGTGACGTCGAGCAGCACCTGCGCCAGGGCGCGCAGCTGCTGCTGGCCGGCCGCCGAGAGCTCGGCACCGCCCACCGGGAACAGCACCTCGCCCTGGAAGACGAAGCGGTCGCCGACGATGCGCACCTCCGGCCGGTCGCCCAGCACGTCGCGCAGCCGGCCGAAGAAATCGCTGCGGTAGCGCTGCAGCTCTTCGACGCGCGCGGCCAGCGCCGCGTTCAGCCGCTGGCCGAGCTGGCTGATCTGCGCCTCCTTGTCGCGCCCGGACTGCTCCTCGGCCTCCAGCAGGGCGGCGATGCGCGACAGCTCGGCGCGCAGCTGCGTCACCTGCTGGGTCAGCAGCGCCACCTGGGCGCGGGCGCTCTCGGCGAGGCGGGCATGCTCGCCGCCCTCGGCCTCGGCCCGGCGACGCGCCTCTGCCGCCTCGCCGGTGGCGGCCTCGGCCCGGCGGCGCGCCTCGGCGGCGGCGGCGGCATTGGCTTCGGCGGCGCGGCGGGCCTCGGCGGCCTCGCGCGCGGCGGCCTCGGCGCCCTGGCGAGCGGTGCCAGCTTCGGCGGCGGCGCTCTCGGCGGCCTGGCGGCGGGCGGCCTCGGCCTGGGCCAGCGCCTCGGCGGCGCTGCGGGCGCGCTCCTGCTCTCCGGCGCGGTCCAAGGCGGCCTGGGCGCGGCGTTCCAGCTCGTCGCGCAGCGCGGTCAGCTGCTGCACCTGCTGGGTCAGCCGGGCGATATCGGCCAGCCGCGCCTCGATGGTGGCGCGGTCGGCGGTGACGGTCCGGTTCAGCGCCTCGGCCTCGGCGCGCAGCCTCTCCAGCTGCTGCTGCGCGGCGGCCAGCGCCGCGGCATTCTGGTCGCGCGCCGCCTCGGCGCCGCCGGCGCGGGCCTGGGCCTGCTCCAGCTGGCGGCGGGTCTCGGCCAGGGCGCTGCGTTCGGCCTCCAGGGCGCGGCGGGCGGCGGTCAGGTCGCCCAGCGTCTGCGCGGTGCCGCCGCCGATCGCCTCGGCGCGGTTCTGCGCCTCGGCCAGGCGCTGCTCCAGGCTGGCGATGCGGGCTGCGGCGCCACCGGCCGACAGCTCCAGATCGGCCAGCCGGGCGGAGAGCCGGTCGCGCTCGGCGCGCAGCGTGTCGCGCTCGCTGGCCTGGCGGTCGCGCTCCTCGCGCAGGCCGGAAAGCTGGCCGAGCGCCGCGTCGCGCGAGGCGGCGGCGCCGCGCAGCTCCTCGGTCAGCCGCGCCACATTGCCGCGCAGCTCGGCGCCCTGGCCGCGCTCCAGCGACAGCAGTTCCGCGAGTTCCGCCACCTGCCGGTTCAGCCGGTCCAGCGCCTGGTCGCGCGAGGAGAGGGCGACAGACAAAAATCCCTGCGCCAGCGCGAAGACCAGCAGCACGAAGATGATGACCATCAGCAGGGTGGACAGCGCGTCCACATAGCCGGGCCAGGCATTGATGCCCTCCCGGTTGCGGCCCCGGCCGAGCGCCATGGCTCAGCGCCCCCGCGGCGGGTGCGGCGCGCTCACCGCGGGCCTTCCTCGGCGAGCGCGGCGATGGTGCGGGCCAGGATCTTGATCTCGCCGCGGATCTCGGCGGTGGACTGGGCGCGGCCCTGGGCGACGTCCTCGCTCATCCGCGCCAGGTAGATCTCGATGTTGCGCAGATGGCCGCGCGCCGCCTCATCGGCCGGGTTGTGCGCCTGCGCCTCGGCCAGCCGGGCCAGCGTCGGCGCCAGGCCGGACTGGGCCTCGGCCATGCGCTGCATCAGCACCTGGTTGGCGCGCATCTGGTCGGCCATGATCGACAGCCGCTCGGTCAGCGTGTGCAGCGCCTGGGAGGAGGCGGCGCGGCTTTCCTCGCCGCGCGCCATGATGCGCTGCAGGTTCTCCAGGTTCTCGGCGGTCTGCTCCAGCAGCGCCTGCACATAGGCGGGGACCGAGCCGCCCATCTCCCCATCGCCGCCCAGCACGCCGGAGGAGAGGCGGGTGACGCCGGCCAGCCATTCCTCCAGCTCGGAATAGAAGCGGCTCTGCGCCTGGCCGGCGGTCAGGTCGAGGAAACCCAGCACCAGCGCGCCGGCCAGGCCCAGCATGGAGGAGGAGAAGGCGACCCCCATGCCGGAGAGCGGCTGCGCCAGCCCCGATTTCAGCTGGTTGAACAGCTGGTTCAGGTCGCCCGAGCCGACCGACATCGAGTTGATGACATCGGCCACCGCGCCGATCGTCAGGATCAGCCCCCAGAAGGTGCCGAGCAGGCCGAGGAAGATCGACAGCCCGGTCATGTAGCGCGACAGCTCGCGGCTCTCATCGAGGCGGGAGGCGATGCCGTCCAGCACGCCGCGCATCGCGCTGGTCGACAGCGACAGCCGGTCGCCGCGCCGGGCGGAGAACATCGAGGCCATCGGCGCCAGCAGGCGCGGCGCGGGGCGGGCGGCGCCGCCGGCGCTGCCGGCTTTCGGCGCGCGGAAGCCCTCCAGCCACTCCACCTCCGGCTTCAGACCCAGCACCTGGCGGATGTTCCAGCCGATGCCGAGCAGCAGCACCGCCAGGATGACGCTGTTCAGCAGCGGGTTGGCGGCGAAGGCGTGCAGCAGCTCGGCGGAGAGCAGCACGGCCAGCACCGCGACCGCGGCCAGGAAGGCCAGCATCCGCAGCAGGTAGTGGGTGGGGCGGGTCATGGGCGGGTCTGGCTCTGGCTCTGAGACGGGTGCGCCTGGCGGCCGCTGGGCGGCAGCAGCTCGATGGAATCGCGCGCCTCGGCGGTGCGGCCGAGGGCGCGGATGTCGATGCGGGTGCCGTCCAGCCCGGCCTGCTCCAGCAGGCGGCGCAGCGCGCGGCCATGGTCCAGCGCGGCGCGGTGGGCGGCGGAGACATCCTCCTCCGGCCCGGAGACCTGGGCCAGGATGGTCACCCGCCCCTCGGTCTGCGCCAGCCAGCGGCCGATGCCGGCCAGCGCGTTCTGCGCCGCGGCATCGGCGCGGCCCTCGGCCAGCGGGCCGGTCAGCCGCCAGCCGCCGGTCGGCAGCACCTCGATGCCGCGCGCCAGCGGCAGGCTGGGCTGCGGCAGGGGCTGGGAGGGGCGGGGCGGGCGGGTCAGGTCGGGCGGAAGCGGCGCGGCGGCGGCCGGGTCGGCCGGCAGGGCGCCATCCGGCTGCGCCAGCGCCGGCGGCGCGCCCGGCAGGGCCAGCCCGAGCAGCGGAATCAGTGCCAGCGCCACCAGGGGGCGGCGGAGGCGGCACGGAAAGGGAAGGGAAGGGGCACGCATTCTGCGCCGCACCCTAGACCACAAAACCGGGCGGGGGAAACGCGGGGACAGGCTGTAACGAAAGGCCGGGGAAAGAAATTCCCCGCTCCATGCCGCGCCGTCCCCGCGCCTTCGATCAGCCGCGGGCGCGCTCGACCAGGGCGATGCCCTCATTGACCACGTCGCGCAGCTTGGGCTGCAGCAGCGGGTTGCCGGCGATGACATTGCCGCTGAGATAGGGGTCGTTGCCCTCGGGGTCGGTGGCCCAGCCGCCGGCCTCCTTCAGGATGATCAGCCCGGCGGCGATGTCCCACTTGTTCAGCCCGAGCTCCCAGAAGCCCTCGTAGCGGCCGGCGGCGGTCCAGGCGAGGTCGAGCGAGGCGGAGCCCATGCGGCGCACGCCCGAGACCTGCGGCATCAGCCGGGCCAGGATGGCGCTGAACTCGGCCTTGCGCTGGATCTTGGCAAACGGGATGCCGGTGGCGAACACCGCCTGCAGCATGTCGCGGCGGCCGGAGACGCGCAGGCGGCGGTCGTTGAGGAAGGCGCCCATGCCCTTCTCGGCCCAGAACAGCTCATCGGCGGCCGGGTTGTAGATGACGCCGGCGACGATCTCGCTGGTCTCGGGGCCGGTGCGCTTCTCGATGCCGACCGAGACCGCCCAGTGCGGGATGCCGTGCAGGAAGTTGGTGGTGCCGTCCAGCGGGTCGATCACCCAGCGCCATTCCCAGTCGGCGGCACCGCTCTCGCCCTGCTCCTCGCCCAGGAAGGCGAAGGCGGGGCGGGCGCGGCCGAGCTCGGCGCGCAGCGTCTCCTCGGCCCGGATATCGGCCTGGGAGACGAAATCGCCCGGGCCCTTCATGGAGACCTGCAGCTGCTCCACCTCGCCGAAATCCCGCAGCAGGCGGCGGCCGGCCTTCTGCACGGCATTGACCACGACATTCAGGGCGGGGGACAGGCGGGCGGATGCGGCCATGGCGAGGGTGAGCTCCAGGGGCTTCAATCAACGGAGGGGCTGCGGGCGGAAGAGCTGCCTCTTCCGCGCGGTCCGCCAGGGCGGCAGGGCCCCCTGGGTGTCCCGGCCGGCGGGCAGCAACCGCCGGCGGGAGGGCCGGGCGAGGCCCGGCCCGGCTCAGGGTCGATCAGCCCTTGGCGCGCTCGACATAGGAGGCGTCCTCGGTCTTCACCACGATCTTCTCGCCCGCGGTGATGAAGGGGGGCACCATGGTCTTCACGCCGTTCGACAGCACGGCCGGCTTGTAGGAGGAGGAGGCGGTCTGCCCCTTCACCACCGGATCGGCCTCGACGATCTCGAGCGTGACGTGCTGCGGCAGCTCCATGGCCACCGGGTCGCCCTCGATCAGCTTGACGGAGACGGTCATGTTCTCGGCCAGGAAGGGCAGGCGGTCACCCAGGATGGCGGCCGGCACGATGGTCTGCTCGAAGGTCTCGGGATCCATCAGCACCAGATTGTCGCCGTCGGCGTAGGAGTAGGTGAACTCCTTGTCCTCGGTCATCAGGCGCTCGACCGTGTCGGCGGTGCGCCAGCGATCGTCCTTCTTGGTGCCGGTCTTGATGTCGCGCATCTCGACCTGGATGAAGGCGCCGCCCTTGCCCGGGGTGATGATCTGGATCTTGAGCACCGTCCAGCGCCGGCCCTCATACTCGATGACCTGACCGGGCCGCATCTGGTTGGCCTGCTGCTTCATGGGCTTGGCACCTGCTTCATCGGGCTGAAGGAACAAGGCGCGGGCGACCACAGGCCACACCGCGCGGGCGGCGGGCGCTTTACCCGGCAAAGCGGCGGGTGGCAACCATTCCGCGCATGAGGCGGGGCTGGTCTGCGGTGGAAGCAGATATCAGCCAGAAATCTTCTTTTTCTGAAGAAAAAGAAGCAAAAAGACTTCTTTCAGTTTGGCGTCCCACCTCAGGCCATAGGCGGGACGCCAACGGACAAAAGTTTTTTGGTTCTTTTTTTCAAAAAAGAACACTCTCTTAAAATGCCACTCTTCCAAAGACCGCATGCAGCAGCGCGAACAGCGCGCCACCCGCCAGGAAGCCCACCAGCGTGCCATTGACCCGCACATATTGAAGGTCGCGCCCGACACGCAGCTCGATCTTCTCCACCACCGTCGCCGTGTCCCAGCGCGCCACCACGCCGGCGATGAACTCCGAGAGCTGCGCCTGGGCGGTGGGCAGCAGGGCGCGCAGGCCGCGGCGGGCCATGCCGTTCACCCGCTCCCGCGCCGCCGCGTCCTCCTGCAGCAGCGTGCCGAGATTGGCCAGCAGCCCGGCGACCAGGGCGACGCCACGGCCCTCGGGGGCGGCCGCATCCTCGGCGACCATGCGCTTCAGCCGGGCCCAGAGATCCATCAGCCAGGCGGCGACGGCGGGGTGGCCGGCGGCATCGCGCAGCGCGCGGCCCAGGGCGGCGGCGCGCTCCGGGTCGGTCTCCAGCCGGTCGATCTCGGCCATCAGCCAGGTCTCGAAGGCGACGCGCAGCGTGCTGTCGCCGGGCTCGACCTTGTCCAGCTCCTGGTTGATGGCGCTCAGGATGCGGCGGGCCACGGTGCCGCCGGCCAGCCAGCCGACGACGGCGCCGCCCTCGGCGCGGACGCGGGCCTGGATGGCGGCGCGCAGATCCTCCTCCTTGGCGGCCAGCAGCGCCTTCAGCTGCTCCAGCGCCAGGCCGAACACCGCCTGGTGCTGGCCGCCCGCCACCAGCGCCCGCAGCGCCCTGGCCAGCAGCCGGGCCGAGCCGGGGCCGGAGACCAGGCGCGGCAGCAGGCGCTGGATCAGCCGCCGGGCGCGGCCATCCTCCAGCGCGTTCAGCAAAGCGGGCAGGCTGCGCGCCAGGGCCTCGGCGGCGGGGCGGGTGGCGGCGGGGTCGGAGAGCCAGCGGCGCAGCAGCCCGGCCAGGTCGACGCGGGCCAGCACACGGTCCAGCTCCGCCTCGGTCAGCACATGGTTGCCGACGAAGCGGCCGAGGCCACGGCCCAGCCGCTCCTTCTGCCGCGGGATGATGGCGGTGTGCGGGATGGGCAGGCCGAGCGGGCGGCGGAACAGCGCCGTCACCGCGAACCAGTCGGCCAGGCCGCCGACCAGCCCGGCCTTGGCGCTGGCCTGCAGCAGGTCGGTCCAGTAGCCGGGCGGCAGGGCGTAGGCACCCAGCGTCAGCGCGGCCATCAGCAGCAGGAGGGCGGTGGCGAAGCGCCGGTGGCGGGCGAGGGCGCGGCGGAGCTCGGCCTCGGGATCGGGAAGCGGCATTATTCCCCAAGGTAGGGAAGCCATGCGCCCGGCGGGAGGCGCGCCGCGACAAAAGGGCTTGTCCGGCGGTTGGGGAATGTTATTTCGTAACGCCATGAGCTTCCGCTTCCCCGATCCCCTGGCGCTGTCCTCCGGTGCCGGCGCCAGGCTGGCGCTGTCGCTGCTGCTGCTGGCGCTGCTGTGGGGCGGCGTGGTCTGGGCACGCGGGGCATGAGCCTGCCGATCACCCTGAGCGATGTGACGCTGACGCATGGGCGGCGCCCGGCGGTGCACCATGTCTCCGGCTGTTTCGAGGCGGGCAGCCTGACGGCGATCGTGGGCCCGAACGGCGCCGGCAAGTCGACGCTGCTGCGCGCCATTGCCGGGCTGCATCCGGCGGTGGAGGGGGCGCTGCAGACGCCGCGCGAGGCGATCGCGCTGCTGCCGCAGGCGGCGGCGCTGGACCGGCAGTTTCCGATCTCCTGCCTGGATGTGGTGCTGTTCGGCCATTGGTCGCGCGCCGGCGCCTTCCGCGCGCTGCGCCCGGCCGAGGCGTCGGCCGCCCGCAAGGCGCTGGCGGCGGTGGGGCTGGAGGGGTTCGAGCGCCGGCTGGTCGGCAGCCTGTCGGTCGGGCAGTTCCAGCGCGTGCTGTTCGCGCGGCTGCTGGTGCAGGACGCGCCGGTGATCCTGCTGGACGAGCCGTTCAATGCCGTCGATGCCCGCACCGCGCATGACCTGCTGGGTCTGGTGCGCCGCTGGCATGGCGAGGGCCGCACCGTGCTGGCCGTGCTGCATGACCTTGAGCTGGTGCGCGAGCATTTTCCGCGCACGCTGCTGCTGGCGCGCGAGCCGGTCGCCTGGGGCCCGACCGAGGAGGTGCTGAGCGCGCAGAACCGCCTGCGCGCCCGGATGATGGCCGAGGCCTGGGACGAGCAGGCCGAGGCCTGCGCCCGCGCCGCCTGATGCCGGGCGCCAGCGGCGCCCGGCCCTGACAGAAAAAAAGAAGGGGGTTCCGGGGGAATTCATTCCCCCGGACTTTTTGGAACATGGCCTTGCTCGACCTCCTCTGGTCCCCCTTCGCCGAGTTCGGCTTTTTGCGCCGCGCCCTGATTGGCTGCCTGGCGCTGTCCCTGGCCGCGCCCCCCCTCGGCGTCTTCCTGGTCCTCCGCCGCATGAGCCTGACGGCCGATGTTCTGGCGCATGGCATCCTCCCCGGCATTGCCGTGGGTTTCCTGGTGGCGGGCCTCTCGGTGACGGCGATGTCGATCGGCGGGCTGGTGGCCGGGCTGGTGGTGGCGGTCGGCGCGGGCGCGGTGTCGCGCGCCACTGGCGGGCGGGAGGATGCGGCGCTGGCGGCGCTCTACCTGGTGGCGCTGGCGCTCGGCGTGACGCTGATCTCGACAAGGGCGGGCTCGGTCGAGCTGTCGCATCTGCTGTTCGGCAGCGTGCTGGGCGTCGATGATGCCGCGCTGTTCCTGATGGCCGGGGTGTCCAGCCTGACGCTGCTGGTGCTGGCCTTCGCCTGGCGGCCGCTGGTGCTGGAATGCTTCGACCCCGGCTTCGCCGCCGCGGCGCGGGCGCAAGGCGGGCTGTGGCACATGGTGTTCCTGGGTCTGCTGGTGCTGAACGTGCTCGCTGCCTTCCAGGCGCTGGGCACGCTGATGGCGGTCGGGCTGATGATGCTGCCGGCGGTGGCGGCGCGGCATTGGGGGCGCAGCGTCGGCGCCATGGTCTATGCCTCGGTCGGCATCGCGCTGTTCAGCAGCCTGGCCGGGCTGCTGTTCTCCTACCATCTGGACTGGCCGACGGGGCCGGCCATCGTGCTGGTGGCGGGCGCCATCTGGGCGCTGTCGGTGGTGGCGGGGCCGGTGGATGGGGTGCTGCCGCGGCTGCTGCGGCGGCCGCATCTGGCCGGCTGAGGCTAGACCAGCAGGTACAGCCCGGTCCCGGCCAGCCCGGCCAGGCCGAGATAGCCCAGCACCGCCATCACCCCGTCATTGGCCAGCAGCGCCAGGCCGAACAGGCTGATGACGCTGGCGATCAGCGTGCTGGCGAAGGGCAGCATCTCCAGCGGCGGCATGGTCAGCGCCAGCAGGATGCAGGCGGCGGCGATGGCACGGCTGGCGGCCCCCTGCGTCAGCAGGGTCAGCCGCGGGCGCAGCACGCCATCGACGATGCGCGCCATCGGCCGCAGCACCCGCATCGCCTGGTGCACGCGGCGACAGGGCACGGCGCGGTGGGCGATGCGCTGCGGGATGCGCACATCATGCCGTCCCAGCAGCAGCTGGCCGGCGACGGCCACGATCAGCAGCGCCGCGGCGCTGGGCACGCCGATGACGCCGGAGAGCGGCGAGACCACGATGATGGCCGGCAGCAGGATCAGCGCGCCGAAGCTGCGCTGGCCGATCTGGTCCATCACCGCCTGGCCGGTGACGGTCTCGGCATGGGCGCAGGCTTCTTCCAGGCAGTCGAGCAGCCCGCCCAGATCGCAGGGCGGCGGCTTCGGCACGGTGCGGCGGCGCCGCATGGTGCTGTCGAAGGCGCGGGCGATCAGGTCGCGGCTGAGGCCGGCCTCCGCCCTGTCCCTGCCGCCCTCTCGCCGCATCCAGCCCAGCATGCCAGTCTCGTTCCTTCCACTCCGCAAGGGATCATCATGACGCAGCACCTCGCCGCCATCCGCCGCCTGGCCCCCGAGCAACGCCTCTCCGGGGCCACCGTTGCCGGGGGCTTCGTCTTCCTGGCCGGGCAGGTGGCCGATGACGCCACGCTCGACGCGGAGGGGCAGACGGCCGACATCCTGGCGCAGATCGACGCGCTGCTGGCCGAGGCGGGCACCGACAAGCGCGCGCTGCTGCAGGTGCAGGTGGTGCTGGCCGACATTGCCGACGCCGCGGCGATGAACCGCGCCTGGGATGCCTGGCTGGACAGCAGCCACAAGCCGGCGCGCATGACCATCCAGGCGCCGCTGGTCGACCCGCAATGGAAGGTGGAGATCACCGGCATCGCGCTGGCCCCGGGCTGAGGCCTGGCCGCACGGCGGCGGCGCCCCGGCCCGCCGCTGCGCATGGATTCGATTTCACCCCGCCGCAAGCTTTCGCGCAAATCCTGTATAAGACAGCGATCTCGGCCAGGGGCCGCGGCACCGGGCCGCCCGGGCGGCACCCGCCGCGCGTGACGCCGCCGGGCGCGCGGCGTTACGCAGCCACGGCACCGCCCCCGCTGCGCTCCCGCCTAGCGCGGGCGATGCCGGGCTGGCCCCGCGCTGCATCACGGCCCCGGTTCCCGATCCCGAACGGCCCCTCCGGCCCGGCGCGCGGATCGCCCCCTTGCCCCGCCGCCCCCGGCGGGCCGGGCCCTGCTGCCGCCGCGCCGCCGGCCCCGCAAGCGAGGATGGGACAGGATGATACGCCGCTGGCTTGGCCTGCTCTATGTGCAGGTGCTGATCGCGATCGTGCTGGGCGTGGCGCTCGGCGCGCTCTACCCCGCCGCCGGGGCGGCGCTGAAGCCGCTCGGCGATGCCTTCGTCAAGCTGATCAAGGTGGTGATCGCCCCGGTGGTGTTCTGCACCGTGGTGCATGGCATCGCCAGCGTGCGCGATGCCAGCAAGGTCGGCCGCGTCGGGCTGAAGGCGATCCTGTATTTCGAGGTGGTCTCGACCTTCGCCCTGGCCATCGGGCTGATCGTGGCCAAGCTGTTCCGCACCGGCTCGGGCTTCAACATCGACCCCTCGCAACTCGATGCCAGCGCGGTGCAGGGCTTCACCCAGAAGGCGGAAGGGGAGAGCGTGGTCGGCCATCTGATGGCCATCATCCCCGACACCTTCTTCGGCGCCTTCGTCGGCGGCGACCTGCTGCAGGTGCTGTTCCTGGCGGTGCTGACCGGCTTCGCCATCAACGCCCTGCCGGAGAAGGCGCGGGTGCCGGTCACGCATGCCATCGACCAGATGGCGGCGGTGTTCTTCGGCATCGTGCGCATCGTGGTGAAGGCGGCGCCGGTGGGTGCCTTCGGCGCCATGGCCTTCACCATCGGCCAGTATGGCATCGGCTCGCTGCTGCGGCTGGGCGAGCTGGTGGCGACCTTCTACATCACCTCGCTGCTCTTCGTGCTGCTGGTGCTGGGCAGCATCGCCCGGTTCTGCGGCTTCTCCATCCTGCGCTTCCTCAACTACATCCGCGAGGAACTGCTGATCGTGCTCGGCACATCGAGCAGCGAGAGCGTGCTGCCGCAGGTGATGCGCAAGATGGAGCGGCTGGGCTGCGCGCCGAATGTCGTGGGGCTGACCGTGCCGCTCGGCTACAGCTTCAACCTGGACGGCACCAACATCTACATGACGCTGGCGACGCTGTTCCTGGCCTATGCCACCAACACGCCGCTGACCCTGGGGCAGGAGCTGACCATTCTCCTCGTGGCCATGCTGACCTCCAAGGGCGCCTCGGGCGTGACGGGGGCGGGCTTCATCACCCTGGCGGCCACGCTCTCGGTCATCCCCGACATCCCGATCCAGGCGCTGGCGGTGCTGATCGGCATCGACAAGTTCATGAGCGAATGCCGGGCGCTGACCAATCTGGTGGGCAATGGCGTGGCCTGCATCGCCGTCAGCCGCTGGGAGGGGGAGCTGGACCAGGCGCGGCTGACCGAGGAGCTGGCGCGCGGCCCGCACCATGCCGGCGAGGATGCGGCGCCGGAGCAGGCGCGCCACGCCGCCTGAGCGCGGCGCCGCCCAAGGGCGGCCCCGGCTGGCAGGGTGCGGGCAAGGGGGGCGGGCAGGGCGGCGGCGCGCGGGCCCCGGCGCTCTCCGGCCACCGCCTCGCCTGACACCGGGGCAAGAAACCGGAAACAAACGCCGCACAGAAATACCTCGCGCTGGCGTGATCGCTCTTCACCTGGGTGGGGGGAGCGGGCATGCTCGTGCTTCCGGCAGGCGCGCTGCCCCGGCAAGGTCGTCCCGCGGCCCTGCTTCCGCCGCAATGGTGGGACAGCCTCCGCTCTGCCATCCGAGAGAACCCGAAGCGATGTCCACAGCGTCTGGACCCGCCGCGCGGCGCCGCCGCCCCCCATGCCCCCGCTCCGCGGAGCCGGCGGCATGAGCGGCTTCTGGCAGGGCAAGCGCGTGCTGGTCACCGGCGGCGCCGGCTTCCTGGGCAGCGGCCTCTGCCACGCCCTGGCCGCGCGCGGCGCCCATGTCACCGCCCTCGATTCGATGCGCCCCGATGGCGGGGCCAATCCGGCCAATCTGGCCGGCAGCGGCGCCCATCTGGTGGTGGCCGATCTCTGCGACGCCGACCTCGCCCCGCATTGCCAGGGGCTGGACGCGGTCTTCAACATGGCGGCCCAGACCAGCCATGCCGGCTCCATGGCCGACCCCTTCACCGACCTGGCCATCAACGGCCATGCGCAGCTGCGGCTGATCGCGGCGCTGCGCCAGGGCTCGCCGCAGGCGGTGGTGGTGCATGCCTCGACGCGGCAGTTCTACGGCCGCCCGGCCTATCTGCCGGTCGATGAGAAGCACCCGATCGCGCCGCCCGATGCCAATGGCGTCTCCAAGCTGGCCGGCGAGCAGTACTGGCTGATGGAAGGCCGCGTGCAGGGCCGCCCCGTCGTCGCGCTGCGGCTGACCAATTGCTACGGCCCGCGGCTGCGGGTGAAGGATGCGCGGCAGACCTTCCTCGGCATCTGGTTCCGCCGGCTGCTGGAGGGCGAGGCCTTCGAGGTCTGGGGCGGCGCCCAGCTGCGCGATTTGGCCTATCTGGACGATGTCGTCGCCGCCTTCCTGCGCGCGGCCGAGACGCCGGGCTGCGCCGGCCGCGCCTTCAACCTCGGCGGCTCGTCGCCCGTGACGCTCACCGAGCTGGCCGAGGCCGCCATCGCCGCCCATGGCGGTGGCGAATACCGGGTGAAGGAATTCCCCGCCGACCGCGCGCCGATCGATATCGGCAGCTACCACGCCGATGACAGCGCCTTCCGCGCCGCCACCGGCTGGGCCCCCGAAACCAGCCTGGCGGAGGGGCTGCGCCGCAGCCTCGACTGGTTCCGCCCGCGCCTGGCCGACTACCTCTGACCGACCGCGCCTGACACCGACATCCCCGCCAGGGGCACCAAGGAGACTGGGCAATGGACATGCCCGTGATCACCGTTCCGCAGGCCGACCCGGGCGCCGCCTACCGCGCCCATCAGCCCGCCATCGACGCCGCCCTGCAGCGCGCGCTGAGCTCCGGCTGGTACATCCTGGGGGCCGAGGGCGCCGCCTTCGAGCGGGAATTCGCCGAATGGCTGGGCCTGCCGCGCGCCGTGGGCTGCGCCAATGGCACCGACGCGCTGATGCTGATCCTGCGCGGTCTGGGCATCGGCCCGGGCATGACGGTCGCCACCGTCTCCCACACCGCGGTCGCGACCGTCGCCGCCATCGAGATGGTGGGCGCCACGCCCCTGCTGCTCGACATCGACCCCGACACCTACACCATGGACGCCGATGAGCTGGCCGCCGTGCTGGAGGACCCGCCGCCGGGCCTGCCGCCGATCCGCGCCGTCATCCCGGTGCATCTCTACGGCCAGGGCTGCGACATGGATCGCATCCTGCCGGCCTGCCGCGCCGCCGGCGTCCATGTCATCGAGGATTGCGCCCAGGCGCATGGCGCGATGCTGGATGGCCGCATGCTCGGCACCCTCGGCGACGCCGCGGCCTTCAGCCTGTATCCGACCAAGAATCTGGGCGCCCTCGGCGATGCCGGCATCGTTGCCACGGCCGACACCGACCTCGCCGACCGCATGGCGGCGCTGCGGCAATATGGCTGGAAGCACCGCTACCTCTCCGACAGCATCGGCGTGAACAGCCGGCTCGACGAGATCCAGGCCGCCGTGCTGCGCGTCCGCCTGCCGCTGCTGGATGCCGGCAATGCCCGCCGCCGCGCCATCGCCGGCGCCTATGATTCGGCGCTCTCCGGCTCCGCCATCGCGCCGCCGCTGCGCCGCGCCGGGGCGGAGCATGTGTTCCACCAATATGTCATCCGCAGCCAGGACCGCGACGAGCTGGCCCAGCGCCTGCGCAGCCTCGGCATCGGCAGCGGCGTGCACTACCCGGTGCCGGTGCATCTGCAGAGCGCCTATATCGGCCGCGTGCCCGTGGGCCCGGCCGGCTGCGCCGAGACCGAGCTCGCCTCGCGCGAGGTGCTCAGCCTGCCGATCTTCCCCGAGCTGACGGACGCGCAGGTCGAGGCGGTCTGCGGCGCGCTGCGCATCGTCGCGCAGTAAGCGAAGATTCCGGGGGGACAGGGTCCCCCCGGACCCCGCCATCAGCGGGTCTGGGTGGAGAAGGGCGCGCTGGAATGGGCCCCAAGCGGCGCGCTATAGGCGGCGGCATCGCTCCCCTGGTGGATAGAAACCTCCCGATGCTGCGACTGACTGAACTCAAGCTGCCGCTCGACCACACGCCCGAGGCCCTGCGCCGGATCGTGCTCGACCGGCTGGGCATTCCCGACACGGATCTGCTGGACCTGCACGTCTTCCGCCGCGGCTATGACGCGCGGAAGAAGCACGCCATCCATTTGATCTACACCCTGGACGTGACGCTGCGCGACGAGGCCGCGCTGCTGCGCCGCTTCCAGGGCGATGCGCATGTCAATCCGGCGCCCGACATGCGCTACCGCTTCGTGGGCCATGCGGCACCGGGCGAGGCGCGGCGGCCGCTGGTGATCGGCGCCGGGCCCTGCGGGCTGCTGGCCGGGCTGGTGCTGGCGCAGATGGGCTTCCGCCCGATCATCCTGGAGCGCGGCAAGGCGGTGCGCGAGCGCACCAAGGACACCTGGGGCCTGTGGCGCCGCGCCGAGCTGAACCCGGAAAGCAATGTCCAGTTCGGCGAGGGCGGCGCCGGCACCTTCTCCGACGGCAAGCTCTACAGCCAGATCAAGGACCCCCAGCACCATGGCCGCAAGGTGCTGGAGGAATTCGTCAAGGCCGGCGCGCCGGAGGAGATCCTCTACCTCTCCAAGCCGCATATCGGCACCTTCCGCCTGGTGCAGATGGTCGAGCATATGCGCGACGAGATCGGGCGCCTGGGCGGCGAATACCGCTTCAGCAGCCGGGTGACCGACCTGCTGGTCGACATCGCCCCCGACGGGGCGCGGCAGATGCGCGGCGTGGCGCTGGCCGATGGCAGCGTGATCGAATCCGACCATGTGGTGCTGGCCATCGGCCACAGCGCCCGCGACACCTTCGAGGTGCTGCGCGACCGCGGCGTCTACATGGAGGCCAAGCCCTTCTCCGTAGGCTTCCGCATCGAGCATCCGCAGCGGATGATCAATGAATGCCGCTTCGGCCCCTTCGCCGGCAACAAGCTGCTCGGCGCGGCCGACTACAAGCTGGTGCATCACGGCAGCGACGGGCGCTCGGTCTACAGCTTCTGCATGTGCCCGGGCGGCACGGTGGTGGCGGCGGCCAGCGAGCCGGGGCGCGTCGTCACCAATGGCATGAGCCAGTACCAGCGCGCCGAGCGCAACGCCAACGCCGCCATCGTCGTCGGCATCGAGCCGGAGCGTGACTATCCGGGCGATGTGCTGGCCGGCATCG
Organism: Pseudoroseomonas cervicalis; assembly: GCF_030818485.1. Taxonomy (NCBI): domain Bacteria; kingdom Pseudomonadati; phylum Pseudomonadota; class Alphaproteobacteria; order Acetobacterales; family Roseomonadaceae; genus Roseomonas; species Teichococcus cervicalis. The sequence goes on from NZ_JAUTAJ010000004.1 coordinate 528,545, forward strand.
CGCTGCAGCGGCGGCTGGAGGAGGCGGCCTTCATCGCCGGCGGCAGCAACTACCACGCCCCGGCCCAGACGGTGGGCGATTTCCTGGCCGGCCGCCCCTCGACCAGCCTGGGGGAGGTGGTGCCGAGCTACAAGCCCGGCGTCACGCCCACCGACCTGGCCGCCTTCATGCCGGATTTCGTGGTGGCCGCGATCCGCGAGGCGCTGCCGGCCTTCGACCGGCAGATCCGCGGCTTCGCCCGGCCCGACGCGGTGCTGACCGGGGTGGAGACGCGCACCTCCTCCCCCGTGCGCATCCGGCGCGGCGCGGATGGCCACAGCCTGAACACGCGCGGCCTGTTCCCGGCCGGCGAGGGGGCGGGCTATGCGGGCGGCATCCTCTCCGCCGGGGTGGATGGCATCAAGACGGCGGAGGCCGTGGCGCGCTCGATGCTGGGCCTGGAGGAGGCGGCGCGGCGCGTCGCATGACCGTTACGGGAATCCCTCGCCAAGCCACCGCTTTTGCCGCAATCTCACCAAAATGAGAGGTCAGCCTCCAGGGCGACGGCATCCATGGGCCGGGCCGGGGGGTAGGGGGGTCATCGCTTGAGCTACAGCGTCCCGGGCGCGCCGCAAGGTCTGGCGCCCCAGAGCGGATCCAGCCGGCTGCGGCCGGAAACCCGTCGCGCCATCCTCTGCTTCGGCATCGTCGCGCTGACGCTCGGCATGGTGCTCTTCGCCCTGCTGCGCTCGCCGATGAAGGACGATGTGGCCTGGCTGCTCTGGGTCGCCGGCCAGTGGCTGCGCGGGCAGGAGCTGTATGTCGACCTGGTCGAGGTCAATCCGCCGCTGATCATCTGGGCCAGCGCCCTGCCGGTTATGCTGGCCGAGCTGCTGGGGCTGACCGCCAAGCAGGTGGCGCTGCCGATGATCGCCGCTGCGGCGCTGGGCTCGGCCTGGATGTCGGCCGGGCTGCTGCGCGGCGTCTCTCCGGTCTTCGCGCAGCGGCCGGCCACCTTCGCCGCCATCGCCTGCGTGCTGCTGGTGATGCCGGGGGTCGAGTTCGGCCAGCGCGAGCATCTGATGGTGATCGCCGTGCTGCCGCATCTGGCGGTGCTGATCCGCATGCTGGAGGGGCTGCCGGTGCATCCGGGCCTGTCGCTCGGCACCGGCGTGCTGGCCGGGCTCGGCGTGGCGCTGAAGCCGCGCTACGTCATCTGCCTGGGCGCGGTGGAGCTGGCGGGCTGGCTGCATCGCGGCTTCCGCATCCGGCTGGCGCCGATCGCCGCCGGCCTGGCCGGGCTGCTCTATCTGGCCAGCATCCTGTATTTCGTGCCCGCCTTCGTCGAGCGCGCGGTGCCGCTGGCGCTGACCCTCTATGGCGGCACCGACACCGGCAAGCTGCAGCTGGCGCAGGAATCCTGGCTGCTGCTGCTCGGCCTCGGCACCTGCCTGCTGCTGACCTGGAAGACCGATCGCGGCGGCGCCGCCTCGGGCGTCATGCTGGTGCTGACGGCCTTCGCCGCCTCCGCCACGGTGGCGATGTTCCTGGACGGCAAGAACTGGTTCTACCACCGCATCCCGGCGCTGATGGCGGTGACCTTCGCGCTGGTCTTCTGGTGCGCCGATGTGGCGCTGCGGCGCCGCGCCCTGCCGCGCCGCAGCCTGCTGCTGGCGCTGGCCATGCTGCCGCTGGCGCTGTCGGTGCAGCAGACCTCGGTGCGGGTCTATGAGCGGCTGGTGCTGGCGGTGGAGCCGGATTCCAGCACCGAGGTGCGGCTGGAGCGGCTGATCCGGCGCGAGAAGGTGCGCAGCTACATGGCCTTCTCGGAATGGATCGGGCTGGGCTTCCCGGTGGTGAACAACACCAATGTCACCTGGGCCTCGCGCTTCGACTCCATGTGGGCGCTGCGCGGTGAGATCTGGCGCTCGCGCCAGGATGGCGTGGCGCCGGATGAGTGGCCGATCCGCCACTGGGTGGTGCAGGATTTCATGGAGGGCTGCCCCGACCTGGTGGTGGTGGACCGCCGCGGGGAATCGCTGAACTACCCGGCCATCCTGTCCCAGGCCAATGCCGGCTTCGCCGCGGTCTGGGCGCGCTACCGGCAGATCGCGGTGGTGGATGGGTTGCAGGTGTATCGCCGCCAGGGCGAGGGCTGCGGCGACCCGGCCGGTATGGGCTAACGCCAGGGGCGCCCTTGTCAGTGTAGCGTCCCGCCTGGCCGGGAGACGGCGGCAGCCCGACAGAAAAAAGATGGGGGTCCGGGGGAATTCATTCCCCCGGATTTTTCTTTTTCAGATCCCCGCCTGATCCAGCTTCAGGATCGCCCGCGCCAGCGCCTGGGCGCGCGGCACGAAGGAGGCGACCTCCAGATATTCCTCCGGGCTGTGCGCCTTGCCGCCGACCGGCCCGACGGCGCAGAGGGTTGGCGCGCCCTGGGCCGCGGTGAAGCCGCTATCGGCGCAGCCGCCGGCGAATTCGCCCATGGTCTCGAAGCCGCTTTCGGCCGCGGCCGCCTTGTAGGCGGCGAAGACCGCGTCGGTGCCGGCATTCTGCGCCAGCGGCAGGAACTCGCCCCGGATGCTGAGCTTCGCGCGGGTGCCGGGGACGAAGCTCTGGGCGATGATGCCCTCGATCCGGCCCATGATGTCGTCGCGGTCCTCGGGGTGGATGTAGCGCAGGTCGATCTGCCCCTGCGCCCAGGGCGCGACGGTGTTCACCGACTGCCCGCCCGAGACCAGGCCGACATTCAGCGTGATGCCGCGCGGGATGTCGGTGAGCGCGTGGATCGCCTGGATCTTGCGGGCCAGCTCCTCGATGGCGCTGATGCCGGCCTCGAAATTGCCGCCGGAATGGGCGGCCTTGCCCTCGATCTCCATCACCATGAAGACGCCGCCCTTGCGGCCGGTGACGACGGCGCCGGAGGGGCGGCCGGGCTCGGAGTTGAAGACCACGCGGGCGCGGCGGGCCTCGGCCTCGATCACCGGGCGGCCCTCGGGGGAGCCGATCTCCTCATCGCCGGTGAACAGCCCGACCAGCGGCCCGGGCGCGCCGCCGAACTGGCGGAAGGCGGCGAGTACGAAGAGGTTCTGCACCAGCCCCGCCTTCATGTCGCAGACGCCGGGGCCGGTGGCGATGCCGTTCTCGATGCGGAAGGGGCGGCGGCTGGGCTCGCCCTTGGGGAAGACGGTGTCGCGGTGGCCCATCAGCACGATGTTCTGGCGGGCATTGCCGCTCGCCGTGGCATCGCCGCCGCCGACGAGCGCGCGCAGGCAGTCGCCATGCTTCTCGCCCTTGACGGTCTCCACGGGGATGTCGAAGCGGGCGCAGAAATCCTTCACCCGCTGCCCGACCGCGTCGACGCCGGGTTTGTCGTAGCTGCCGCCATCGATGTTCACCATCGCCTCCAGCTCGGCCAGCATGGCCTCCTGCTGGGTGGCGAGCCACTCCGTGATCTGGGCGGTGATGCGGGTCTCGGGCGTGGCCATGAAGCGGTCTCCTGCGCGGGTGCGGCGCGCAGGGTGGCCGATCGGGCGCGCCGCGGGAAGGGGAGGGGAATTGCGACGCGCCGCCTCGCGCCGGAGGGGCATGGCGTGGCACCGGTGCACGCGTTACAGAATGGGAAGGTGGGGTGGGGCACGCGGCTGTGACGGGAAGAGGTCTGCGCCGGCTGTGGCCGGTTCTGGCGGTGGCGCTGGCATTGCCGGTGATGGCGGCCGGCGGCTGGCTCGCCTGGCGCATCGCCGAGGAGCTGCAGGAGCAGCGCCAGGCGGTGCTGCACAGCTTCCGCCTGGGCGAGGCGACGCGCGGCCTGCTCTCCACCGTGCAGGATGCCGAGAGCGGCCAGCGCGGCTTCATCCTGACCGAGCGGCCGGCCTATCTGGCGCCCTATGAGGCGGCGCAGTCGGCGCTGCCGCGGCATGTGGCGCGGCTGCGCGGCCTGGTCGAGGGCCCGGCGCAGCAGGCGAGGTTCGAGCGGCTGGAGCGGCTGGTGGCCGACAAGATGGCCGAGCTGGCGGACAGCCTGGCGCTGACCCGCAACCAGGGCTTCGCCGCCGGCCGCGCCCTGGTGCAGACCGATCGCGGGCGCGAGCTGATGCTGGCGATCCGGGCCCTGGCCGAGGACATGCTGGCCGAGCAGGAGGAGATGCTGCGCCAGCAGGTCGAGGCGAATGACCGGTCGGAGCAGCGCAACCTGCTATGGGCGCTGGGCGCGCTCGGCGTCGCGCTGCTGCTGCTGGCGCTGGCGGCGGCGCTGCTGCTGCGCGGCAATGCCCGGCTGCGGCGCGCCCAGGCGGCGCTGGCGGCCAATGACGCGGTGCTGCAGGCGACGCTGGACAACACCCAGGATGGCGTCGCCGCCTTCGATGCGGGCGGCGTGCTGGTGGCCAGCAATCACCGCTTCTTCGAGCTGCTGGATTTCCCGCAGGCGCTGGCGCGCAACGGCACGCCCTATGGCGCCTTCCTGGCGATCGACCGGCGGCGGGAGAGCCCGCTGCTGGACGCACCCGACACGCTGCGCGGCCCGGCCGGGACCGGCACGCAGCTTTCCCTCTCGCATGCCGGGCGGGAGCTGGAGCTGTACCGCAACCCGATGCCGGATGGCGGCTTCGTGCTGTCCTGCCACGACATCACCCGCCGGGCCGAGGCCGAGGCGACGCTGCGCCAGGCGCAGAAGATGGAGGCGGTGGGCCAGCTGACCGGCGGCGTGGCGCATGACTTCAACAATTTGCTGCAGGTGGTCACCGCCAATCTGGACCTGCTGGGGCGGGAGCTGGGGCCGGACCATGCCGGGCGGCGCTATCTGGGCCATGCCGTGTCCGGCGTGGCGCGCGGGGCGCGGCTGACGGCGCAGCTGCTGGCCTTCGCGCGGCGCCAGCCGCTGGACCCGCGGGTGGTCAATCCCGGCCGGCTGGTGCAGGACATGGCCGAGCTGCTCCGCCGCACGCTGGGCGAGCGCATCGCGGTGGAGGCGGTGATCTCGGCCGGGCAGTGGAACACGCTGGTCGATCCCGGGCAGCTCGAGAATGTGCTGCTGAACCTGGCGCTGAATGCGCGCGACGCCATGCCGGAAGGCGGCAGGCTGACCATCGAGGTCGGCAATGCCGTGCTCGACGATTCCTATGCGACGACGCATCTGGAGGTGGAGCCGGGCGAATATGTGCTGATCGCGGTGACCGACACCGGCACCGGCATGTCGCCCGAGGTGATGGCCCGCGCCTTCGAGCCCTTCTTCACCACCAAGGAGGCGGAGCGCGGGACCGGTCTCGGCCTGTCGCAGGTCTATGGCTTCGTCAAGCAGTCCGGCGGCCATGTGAAGCTGTACAGCGAGGATGGCCAGGGCACCTCGGTGAAACTCTACCTCCCCCGTTCGCGTCGCACAGAAGAGGCGACGGGCCAGGCGGCCGGGCCGGTGACCGGCGGCCGCGAGACGGTGCTGGTGGTCGAGGATGACGAGGCGGTGCGGGAGGCCGTGGTGGAGATGCTGCAGGAGCTGGGCTATCGCGTGCTGCGCGCCGGCCATGCCGAGGCGGCGCTGACGGTGGTGTCCAGCGGGGTGAAGGTGGATCTGCTGTTCACCGATGTGGTGATGCCGGGGCCGATCCCGACGCGGGAGATGGTGCGCCGCGCCCAGGCCAAGCTGCCGGGGATGAAGGTGCTCTACACCTCCGGCTACACCGCCAATGCCATCATCCATGGCGGGCGGCTGGATCCGGATGTGCAGCTGCTGAGCAAGCCCTATCGCCGCGACGATCTGGCGCGGCAGGTGCGGGCGGCGCTGGGCCCGACCCGCGGCCTGCCGGCGCGGCGTGGCGACAATGCGGCGCCGGAGGCCGGGCCGGCGATGCAGGATGGCGCGGCCCTGCCCGGGCGCGCCGCGACGGTGACGGAAAAGGAGGGCGGCGCGGCGCGGGATGCGACGATGCCGCCGGAAGCAGGGAGGCAGAGGGTGCAGGAGCAGCAGGCACAGGCGGCGGTCGGCGGAGGCCAGCAGGCGGGCGGCCCGGGAGCCGGGGCCGGGGCCGGGCAGGGCATGCTGGGCTGGCCGGAAGGCGCCGCCGCGCTGGTGGTGGAGGACGACCCGCTGATCCGGATGAACCTGGCGCAGATGGTCGAGATGATGGGGCTCACCCCTGCCGAGGCCGGCAAGGCCGACACGGCGCTGGCCTGGCTGGACCGCAACCCGGCGCCGGCGGTGCTGATCACCGATCTCAGCCTGCCGGGCATGGATGGGGTGGCGCTGGCGGTCGAGGCGCGGCGGCGCTGCCCCGGCCTGCCGGTGCTGCTGGCCACCGGCCATGCCGAGGGCACGATGGAGATCCCGGAGGAGCTGCGCCCGGATCTCGGCTTCCTGGCCAAGCCCTTCGCCATGCACCAGCTGGAGACGGCGTTGCGCGCGCTGTGGGAGAAGACCGCCGGCCGCGCCGCCGGCTGAGCCGCGCCGCGGCAGGGCGGCCGGGCCGGACCGAAGCGGGGCCGAGGCAGGCGGGGGCGCTCAGGCGCCCCCGCGCCGCTTCCGCTCAGTGGTGATGGTCGTGCCCGTGCTCGTGGTGGTGGGCGCAGGCGCGGGCCGCCTCCGGCGCCTCGACCGGGGCCTGAGCGGCGAGGCCCCGCTCCAGCACCCGCGCCGCGCGCAGGCAGAGATCGTCGCGCAGCTGCGCCGCGGCCAGCTGCACGCCGCGCGGCATGTTGTGCTCGTCCAGGCCGAAGGGCACGGTGACGGCGGGCTGGCGCGTCAGGTTGAAGGTGAAGGTCCAGGGCGCCCAGTCGCGCCACAGCGCCTCGGTCGGCTTCAGCGTCGGCGCGTCGGCGTCGAAGGCGGCGGTCGGCGTGGTCGGGCAGAGCACCAGATCATATTTCAGGTGGAAGCGCGCCATGGCGTGCGCCGCCTCGGTGCGCAGCGCCTCGGCGCCCAGGAAATCCACCGCCGACATGCCGCCCTCGCGCTCGGCGACCTCCTCCAGCCCGCGGTCCAGCAAGGCGCGCTTCTCCGGCGCCATGGTGTTGACCAGGCGGGCCAGCGCCACGCCCCAGACGCGGCCGAAGATGTGGCGGGTGTCGGGCAGCTCGGGGTCGGCATCCTCGACGATGGCGCCGTGGCGGGAGAGCATCTGGGCCGCGGCCAGCACCGCCGCCTCGCCCTCCGCGTCGACCGGCGGCGCGTAGCCCAGGCGGCGCACCACGGCGACGCGCAGGCCGGCGACACCGTCCTCCAGCCCCTCGCGCCAGTCGCGCGGCGCCTCATGCACGCAATAGGGGTCGCGGATGTCGGGCTGGGCCATGGCGGAGAGCATCAGCGCCGCGTCGCGTACGCTGCGGGTCATCGGCCCGGCGCAGGAGACCTGGCCGAAGGCGCTGTGCGGCCATTGCGGGATGCGGCCATAGCTGGGCTTGAGGCCGACCAGCCCGCAATAGGCGGCCGGGATGCGGATGGAGCCGCCGGCATCGGTGCCGATATGCAGCGGGCCGAAGCCCGCCGCCCCGGCAGCCGCCGCGCCGGAGGAGGAGCCGCCCACGGTGCGCTGCGAATTCCACGGGTTGCGGGTGATGCCGTGCAGCGGGCAGTCGCCCGGGGTCTTCCAGCCGAATTCGGTGGTGGTGGTCTTGCCCAGGATGACGGCGCCGGCCGCCTTCAGCCCGATCACCGCCGGCGCATCCTCGGCCGCCGGGGTGGTGTCGGTGGTCTTGCTGCCGCGCCGGGTCGGCATGCCCTGGACGTTCAGCAGGTCCTTCACCGTGACCGGCACGCCATCCAGCGGGCCCATCGGGCGGCCCACGGCCCAGCGCGCCTCCGATTCCCCGGCCTGGGCCAGGGCCCGCGGGTTCAGCAGGGCGAAGGCGTTGACCCAGTGGTTGTTGCGCGCGACGCGCTCCAGCACGGCCTGCAGCGCCTCGACCGGGGAGAGGCGGCGGCTGGCATAGAGGGCGAGCAGCTGTTCGGCCGTCATCAGGGCCGGATCGGTATCGGACATCGGGCGATCCACGAGGAAAAGGCAGCGTGCGGGGCGGCGCAGCATAGGGCGTGGCGGCGGGCAGGAAACCCCCAACCGGTTCCGGGGCGCCTTGGGGGGGCGCCTTCGGGGGGCGGCCTTGGCGGGGCGGCCGGGGCGTCGCAGGATGCGCCGAGCCCTGGAGGAGAGACGCCGCATGGCCGAGACGCAAGCCAAGCCCCAGCCCTGGGAATGGGAGGAGGCCGAATGGCGCCGCATCACCGGCCATGCCGCCGCCGGGCGCAGCCTGAAGCCCGCCGCCTGGCCGGGGGGCGCGCGCTGCGCCGTGGCCCTGTCCTTCGATGCCGACCACGAGACCATCCCGCTGCGCGATGCGGATGAGAGCCCGATGCGGATCAGCCAGGGCAGCTATGGCGCGCGGCAAGGCGTGCCGCGGCTCCGCCGGCTGCTGGACCGGCATGGGGCGCGGGCCAGCTTCTTCTACCCCGCCGTCTCCGCCCTGCTGCATCCGGAGGAGGTGCGGGCGGTGGCGGCGGAGGGGCATGAGATCGGCATCCATTCCTGGATCCACGAGGCCAACACGACGCTGCCGCCGGGGCGGGAGCGGGAGCTGAGCCTGCGCGCCGCCGACACGCTGGAGCGCGTCTCCGGCCAGCGGCCGGTGGGGATGCGCACGGCGAGCTGGGATTTCTCGACCGACACGCTGTCGATCATCCGCGAGATGGGGCTACTCTATGACAGCAGCCTGATGGCGGATGACGAGCCCTATGAGCTGCTCGACCAGGGCGAGCCCACCGGCATTGTCGAGCTGCCGCCGGAATGGATCCGCGACGATGCGGTGTATTTCAACATGCTGCGCTTCTCGGCGCTGCGCCCCTACACGCCGCCCTCGGCGGTGGAGGAGATTTTTCGTGCCGAGTTCGACGGCGCCTATGCGGAGGGCGGCACCTTCCTGCTGACGATGCATCCGCACATCATCGGCCATCGCAGCCGCATCGCGCTGCTCGACCGCCTGCTGGAGCATATCCGCAGCCATCAGGGCATCTGGTTCTGCACCCATGCCGAGCTGGCGCGCTGGTGCAAGGACCAGTCGCAAAACTGACAGAAAAAAGATGGGGGTCCGGGGGAATTCCTTCCCCCGGCCTTTCTTTTGCTTTTTGTGGAATCTGCCGATGATCCCCGCTCGCCCTTTTGATGTCTTCGTCAACCCGAACCACGGCACGCCCGGCGTGGTGGTGCTGCCCGAGGGCGGTTTCCGCCGGGCCGCCGCCGAGATCGCCGCCTGGCCCGGCTATGCCGTGACCCCGCTGCACGCGCTGCAGGATGTGGCGGCCGCGGCCGGGATTGCCGCTGTGCACTACAAGGATGAGGGCAGCCGCTTCGGCCTGGGCAGCTTCAAGGCGCTGGGCGGCGCCTATGCCGTGGCGCGCCTCCTGGTGGCGGAGCTGGCGCGGCGCGGCGTGGCGCAGGCGGCGACACCGGCCGCGCTGATGGCGGGCGCGCATGCCGCGGCGGTCGGGCAGATCACCGTGACCTGCGCGACGGATGGCAATCACGGCCGTTCCGTCGCCTGGGGGGCGCAGCGTTTCGGCGCGCGCTGCGTGATCTTCGTGCATCAGCATGTCAGCCAGGGGCGGCGCGACGCCATCGCCGCCTATGGCGCCGAGATCCGCGAGGTGCCCGGGCATTACGATGATTCGGTGCGCGAGGCCGCGGCGGTCGCCGAGCGGGAGGGGTGGTTCGTCGTCTCCGACACCTCCTGGCCCGGCTATACCGAGGTGCCGCGCGACGTGATGCAGGGCTACCGGCTGATGGCGCAGGAGGCGCTGGCGGCGCTGCCGGCCCCGCCCACCCATGTCTTCGTGCAGGGGGGCGTGGGGGGTGTCGCTGCCGCCGTCTCCGTTCAGCTGCGGGCGCAGGGGGCGGGCGATGCGCGGCTGGTGGTGGTGGAGCCCGAGCGTGCCGCCTGCCTGCTGGAGAGCGCCCGCGCCGGCGCGCCGCGCGTGGTGGGCGGCGATCTGGACACGCTGATGGCGGGGCTGGCCTGCGGCGAGCCCAGCCTGCTGGCCTGGCAGGAGCTGGAGCGCGCCGGCTTCGCCTTCATGGCGGTGGCGGATGATTCGGCGGTGGATGGCATGCGGCTGCTGGCGCGCCGCCAGCCGCCGGTGGTGGCGGGCGAAAGCGCCGTGGCCGGGCTGGCCGGGCTGCTGCTGGCGGCGCAGGACAGCAGGGCGCGCGACGCGCTGGGCCTCGATGCCAGCAGCCGCGTGCTGCTGTTCGGCACCGAGGGCGCGACGGATCCGGAGCTGTATGCCCGGCTTGTCGGCACGCTGTCTCCGTAGTGTCACGCAACCGTCAAGTCAGAGTCACCTCGCCCCGCTAATCCCCCGCCCGACCGGCGCGGCCCCGCCGCGCCATCGGAAAGATCGGGGGATTGCATGCGGAAGTCTGGTATCGCGGCGCTGGTCGCCGGCCTGGCGCTGACACTGGCGGCGCCGCAGGCGGAGGCGCAGCAGCGCCAGCGTTTCACCTGGTGGTACGGGCTGACCGGCCAGCTCGGCGAGGTGATGCAGTCCTACTGCAAGAACTTCAATGCGGCGCAGAGCGAGTTCGAGATCGTCTGCACCGGCCAGGGCGACTACGCGCAGGCGCTGCAGAACACCATCGCCGCCTTCCGCGCCAATGAGCACCCGACCATCGTGCAGGTCTATGACGTCGGCACCACCGACCTGATGCTGTCGGGCCAGTACATCCCGGCGCGCCAGCTGATGAGCGAGAACGGCCACCAGGTGGCCTGGGACAACTACATCTCCTCGATCGGCAACTACTACGCCACAAGCCGCGGCGAGATGCTGAGCTTCCCGTTCAACTCCTCCACCGCCGTGATGTACTGGAACAAGGGCGCCTATCGCGCCGTGGGCCAGGAGAACCCGCCCGAGACCTGGGAGCAGGTGGAGCGCGCGGCGCGGGCGCTGAAGGCGCAGGGCCATGCCTGCCCGATCGCCATCGATTTCGACAGCTGGCAGCACTGGGAACAGTTCAACGCCATCCACAACCTGCCGATGGCGACGCAGCAGAACGGCTTCGGCGGGCTGAATGCCGAGGTGAAGATCAACGACCTGTTCCGCCGCCACGCCAACAACCTGCTGAACTGGCACAAGGAAGGGCTGGTGCAGGTGCGCACGCCGCAGAATGGCGGGCTGGTGCCGGCCTTCGCGCAGGGCGAATGCGCGATGACCATGGGCTCCATCGCCAACCATGTCGCCATCACCCGCACCGCGAAGCAGGGGATGGAATGGGGCGTGGGCATGCTGCCGCTCTATGCGGGCCATAGCCGCACCAACAGCATGGTGGGTGGCGCCTCGCTCTGGGTGCTGAAGGGCCGCCCGGCGGCCGAGTATCGCGGCGCCGCCGCCTTCCTGGCCTATATCGCCCAGCCGCAGCAGGAACTCTTCATGGTGCAGAACACCGGCTACATCCCGGTGACGCGCAGCGGCTACGACCAGATCCGCGCCTCGGGCTTCTACGGCCAGCCGCAGAACCAGGGCCGCGAGGTGGCGATGACCTCGCTGCTGGCGACCGAGCCCACCGAGAATTCGCGCGGCCTGCGCCTCGGCAATTTCACCCAGGTGCGCGCCCTCTACGCCAATGAGATGGCCGCGGCCTTCGGCGGGCAGAAGACGATGGACCAGGCGCTGACGGCCATCGAGACCCAGGCCAACCAGCTGCTGCGCCGCTTCGAGCAGACCTATCGCGGCCGCCAGCTGCCCTGATCCACATGACCGGCCCGCGCGTCCTGTGACGCGCGGGCCTTCTTTCGTTTCCGCCCATCGGGGAAGCCAACTTGGAACGCCGCGCCACCTTCCGCACGCCGCTGCTGCCCTGGCTGCTGGTCCTGCCGCAGCTGCTGATCATCTTCGTCTTCTTCTACTGGCCGACCGGCGAGGCCTTCGTCTGGGCCTTCACGCTGGAGCAGCCCTGGGGCGGCGGGCGGCAATGGGTGGGCTGGCAGAACTTCCTCGAGATCTTCTCGAGCGAGCATTACTGGCATTCCGTCCGCATCAGCATCGTCTATGCGCTGGGCACCTCGGCGCTGGCCATCGGCATCGCGCTGCTGCTGGCGCTGTTCGTCGACCGCGAGGTGACGGGCAGCCGCCATTGGCGCATCGCGCTGATCTGGCCCTATGCCATCGCCGCGCCCGCCATCGGCATGATCTTCCGCTTCGTCTTCGACCCGCGCGCCGGCATGTTCAGCCTGCTGAACCAGATGTGGCCGGGGCTGTGGAACCCGACGCTGAACGGCACGCATGCGATGCTCATGCTGATCCTGGCCGGTGCCTGGCAGCTGGTGGCGTACAACTTCGTCTTCTTCCTGGCCGGGCTGCAATCCATCCCGCGCGGGCTGACCGAGGCGGCGGCGATGGATGGCGCCGGGCCGCTGCGCCGCATGCGCGACATCCAGGTGCCGCTGCTGGCGCCGACCTTCTTCTTCCTGCTGGTCATCAACCTGACCGACAGCTTCACCAACAGCTTCGGCCTGGTGCACATCATGACCGATGGCGGGCCGGCGCGCTCCACCGACCTGATGGTGTTCAAGATCTATTCCGACGGCTTCAAGGGCCTCGACTACTCCGGCGCCGCGGCGCAGAGCATCATCCTGATGATCCTCGTGGTCGCGCTCACCTTCATCCAGTTCCGCTTCGTCGAGCGGAAGATGCATTACCGCTGAGGGGGAGGGGAGCGAATCATGGTCGAACGCCGCCCGCTGCTCGACATCTTCACCCATGCGCTGCTGCTGCTCTCGGCGGTGGCGCTGCTGGTGCCGGTCTGGCTGGCCTTCGTCGCCGCCACGCATGACCTGGCCGGCGTCAACCGCGTGCCGATCAACTGGCTGCCGGGCCCGCATCTGTGGGAGAATATCCAGGAGGCCTGGGCGCGCGGCGGCTTCGCCACGCGCTTCGCCACCAGCCTGATCGTCGCCATCGGCGTCACCGCCGGCAAGATCGTGCTGGCGATGCTGGCCGCCTTCGCCATCGTCTTCTTCCAGTGGCGCGCCCGCATGCTGGTGTTCTGGGCGATCTTCCTGACGCTGATGCTGCCGCTCGAGGTGCGCATCGTGCCGACCTATGCGGTCGCCGCCAATGCGCTGCGCCCGTTCCAGGCGATGCTCGACGTCACCGGGCTGACGGCGCTGGTCCAGGCGCTGAGCGGCATCGAGATCAGCCTGGAATGGCGCATGCTGAACACGCCGGCCGGGCTGATCCTGCCGCTGATCGCGACCGCCACCGGCACCTTCCTCTACCGGCAATTCTTCCTGACCATCCCGGAGGAGCTGGTGGAGGCCGCCAAGATGGATGGCGCTGGGCCGATGCGCTTCCTGCGCGACGTGCTGGTTCCGCTGTCGCGCACCACCATGGCGGCGCTGGCCACCATCCTTTTTGTCTATGCCTGGAACCAGTATCTCTGGCCGCTGCTGGTCACGACCGAGCCGCGCTACTCGACGGTGATGGTCGAGCTGTCGCGCATGGTGCCGCGCGGCGACGCGCTGCCGCAATGGAACATCGTCATGGCCGGCGTGCTGCTGGCCATGCTGCCGCCGCTGGCGATCGTGGTGCTGATGCAGCGCTGGTTCGTCCGCGGCCTGGTGCAGACGGAGAAATGAGCATGGCCGCCATCGCCTTCGCCAAGGCCCGCAAGACCTATGGCGCCAACACCGCGATCCATGATGTGGACCTCGAACTGCCGGAGGGTGGCTTCATCGTCATCCTCGGCCCCTCGGGCTGCGGCAAGTCGACGCTGCTGCGCATGATCGCGGGGCTGGAGAGCATCACCGGCGGCGAGCTGCGCATCCACGGCGCGCGCATGAATGAGCGCGAGCCCAAGGATCGCGGCTGCGCCATGGTGTTCCAGAACTACGCGCTCTACCCCCACATGACGGTGGCCGAGAACATCGCCTATCCGCTGAAGGTCGCGGGCACATCCCGGGCCGAGCGCCAGGCGCGGGTGGCCGAGGTGGCGGCGGCGCTGGAACTATCGGCGCTGCTCGACCGCCGCCCCGGCCAGCTTTCCGGCGGCCAGCGCCAGCGCGTCGCCATGGGCCGCGCCATGGTGCGCCGGCCGAAGGTCTTTCTGTACGATGAGCCGCTCTCCAACCTGGATGCCAAGCTCAGGGTGCAGATGCGGCTGGAGCTGCGCCGCCTGCATGAGCAGCTCGGCGCCACCTCCATCCTGGTCACGCATGACCAGCAGGAGGCGATGACGCTGGCGGATCACCTTGTCGTGATGAATGCCGGCCGCGTCGAGCAGACCGGCTCGCCGCGCGAGGTCTATGAGCGCCCGGCCAGCCTGTTCGTGGCCGGCTTCCTGGGCGCGCCGGCGATGAACCTGCTGCCGGCCGAGCTGGAGGCGGAAGGGCGCGCCGTTCGCATCGCCGGCGGCCCGCTGCTGCCGCTGCCGGGGCGCGCCCGGCATGGCAGCGCCGCCGTCACGCTGGGCATCCGGCCCGAGCATGTGGCGCCGGGCGAGCTGTCCGCGACGGTGGAGATGGTCGAGGATCTGGGTGCTTCCGCCCTGGTGCATGGGCGGCTGGCGGGCGGCGCGCCGATCGCCTTCCACGCCCCCGCCGAGGCCGCGCCGCGGCGTGGCGGCCGCGCCGGGCTGAGCCTGCCGGCGGCGCGGCTGCATCTGTTCGACCCGGTCACCGGCCGGCGCATCGCGCTGGAGAACCAACACGAAACCGCGACGCCGGGTCTGGACTTCGCCCCCCTGTGACGACGATATAGGGCCGGAAGTGAACTTACCGGGAAACGACACCATGAAGCTGAACCGACGTTCCCTGATGGCGCTGGGCGCTGGCCTGGCCACTCCGGCGCTGCTGCCCGCCGCGGCGCGCGCCCAGGGCAGCTGGCCCAACCAGCCGATCCGCCTCGTGGTGCCGTTCTCCGCCGGTGGCCCGACCGACATCCCGGCGCGCCTGATCGCCGAGGAGATCTCGAAGATCCTGCCGCAGCGCGTCGTCGTGGACAACCGCACCGGGGCGGGCACGGTGGTCGGCGCCGATGCGGTGGCCAAGGCGCCGAAGGATGGCCACACCTTCCTCTACACCACCATCGCCCAGGCCGCGATCCGCGCCATCTATCCGAGCCTGCCCTTCGACCCGGTGAACGACTTCGCCCCGGTCGCGCTGACCGGCGTCATCCCGATGCTGCTGATGGTCAACAAGCAGGTGCCGGCCAACAACCTTGCGGAGCTGATTGCGCTCTTCAAGAAGGATCCGGGCAAGTACGACTATGCCAGCACCGGCAATGGCGCGGCGCTGCACCTGGCCTCCGAGCTGTTCCTGCGCCAGGCCGGCGGGCTGAAGGTCAACCACGTGCCCTATCGCGGCTCGGCGGCGGCGATGCCGGACCTGCTGAACGGCACGGTGGCGATGATGCTCGACGTCGCCAACAGCGCGCTGCCCTTCGTGCAGCGTGGCGAGGTGAAGGGGCTGGCGATCTCCTCCGCCCAGCGCATCCCGCAGCTGCCGGATGTGCCGACCTTCCAGGAGGCCGGCGTGCCGGGCTACGAGGCCTATACCTGGCACATGATCCTGGCGCCGGCCGGCACGCCGCAGCCGATCGTCACCCGCATGAACGAGGTGGTGAACCAGGTGATGGCGATGCAGTCGGTGCAGACGCGGCTGGCTGACCTGACCATGCAGACCCGCAGCGACACCACGCCGGAGACCGCCAAGAAGTGGCTGACCGACGAGATCGCCAAGTGGGAGCCGATCATCCGCGAGGCCGGCATCAAGGCCGACTGAGCCTGGCGCAACGCGCCGCGACGGCCCGGGGCGCAATCCCCGGGCCTTTTTCATGCCCGGTGCCGCCGCGCCAAACACCTGGCGGGTGCAGGGGACCCCGTCCCCTGCCGGGGGAGTTCGAGGGGGCAGAGCCCCCTCGTGGCTCAACCCATCTCGCCCCGCGGCACGGCGAGTGCCGCGCCTTCCGGCGCCACGGCGACCAGCCGGCCGCCCTGCCATTGCGACAGCACCGGCTGCGCCCGCTGGTTCTGCCCGGCCTCGTCGAATTCGGCGGCCCAGGCGAGCGGCGCCTCGGCCTCGTCCAGCTCCATCGCCAGCACGGCGCTGCGCAGCTTCTCGCGCTCGGTGCCGCCGGCGCGCTGGATCGCCTCCAGGAACAGCCGCGCCCCGGCATGGTTGGCCAGGCTGTGCGCCGAGCGCGGGTCGTGGCCGTATTTCAGCCGGTAGGCCTCGGCCAGGCGCTTCGCCTCCTCGCCCAGCCGGCCGCCGGCGGCGTAGGGGGGGAAGCCGACATTCAGCACCCCCTCCAGCGCCGGGCCCAGGCTCTGCGCGGTGTCGGCCAGGCTGTAGCCGCCGCCGCTGCCCAGCACCATGCGCGGCCGCCAGCCGGCCTCCTTCATGGCGCGGAACAGCGCCATCACCTCCTGCGCCTGGCCGGTGTGCAGCAGCAGCTGGATATCGGCGCTGCGCAGCCGCGCCACCAGCGCCGGCAGGTCCTGGCCGCCCCGGGGCGTAGCCGAAGCGGCCGAGCAGCGCCGCCTCGCTGCCCTGCAGCCCGCCCTCCTGCGCCGCGGCGACGCTCTGCCCGTACAGCCCGTCCTCATGCGCGATGGCGATGCGCAGGCCGGCGAAGGGCGCCTGCCACAGCGCCGGCAGCGTCTCCCGCGCCGTGCGCAGGCCGAGCGCGGCATAGTCGGCGGCGCGCGGGCTGCTGCGGAACAGGTAGCGGAAGCCGCGCGCGGTGATGGAATCGGCGATGGCGCAGAGCTCGAAATAGGGCATGCCGGCCAGCTCCGCCGCCTGGGTGGCGGCGAAGGAGAGCGGCGAGGCGGTGGTGCCGAACAGCGCCACCATGCGCTCCATCCCCGCCAGGCGGCGCACCGCCTCGCCGGCCTGGGCGGCGTCATTGGCCTCGGCCTTGACCAGGCGCAGCGGGCGGCCGAGCAGCCCGCCCGCCTCGTTGCGCGCCTCCACCGCCAGCTCCAGCCCGCGGAAGCTCTCATCGCCGGGCAGGGCGAGCGGGCCGGAGGCGGGGTAGATGGCGCCGATGCGCAGCTCATTGCCGCTGGCGCGCTGCTGCGCCGCGGCCGGATGCGCGGCGGCGAGGAGGGCGGCGCCCAGCAGCAGGCCGCGCCGTGTGGTGGCGCTGGAAGGCGTGCTGCGGCCGGGCTGCTCCATCATCGTGACATGCTCGTGCTTGGCTTGACGGAAGGCGGCCGGGCGCCGACCCTTCGCGCGAACCTGCCACAGCCACGGCGACAAGGAAACGACCCGCATGACCGACCTGCCGCAGCAGATGAGCTTTATCGCGCATGGCACGGGCGGCGGGCCAGAGGTGCTGGTGCCGCAGACCGGCCCGCTGCCGGCGCCGCGCGAGGATGAGGTGCTGATCCGCGTGCTGGCCGCCGGCGTCAACCGCCCGGATGTGCAGCAGCGCAAGGGGCTGTATCCGCCGCCGCCCGGCGCCAGCCCGGTGATCGGGCTCGAGGTCGCGGGCGAGGTGGTGGCGGTGGGCGCTGCCGTCTCCCGCTGGAAGGCGGGCGACCGCGTCTGCGCGCTGACCAATGGCGGCGGCTACGCCGAATACTGCACCGCGCCCGAGGCGCAGACCCTGCCCTGGCCGGCGGGCTATGACGCGCTGCGCGCCGCGGCGCTGCCCGAGACCTATTTCACCGTCTGGGCCAATCTGTTCGGCCATGGCCGGCTCGCCGCCGGCGAGACGGTGCTGATCCATGGCGGCACCTCGGGCATCGGCGTCACCGCCATCCAGCTGGCCAAGGCCTTCGGCGCCTGCGTGCTGGCCACCGCCGGCAGCGCCGCGAAATGCGAGGCGATGCTGAAGCTCGGCGCCGATGCGGCCATCGACTACCGGGCGCAGGATTTCGTCGAGGAGGTGAAGCGCCTGACCGATGGCCGCGGCGTCGATGTGCTGCTCGACATGGTCGGCGCCGAGTATTTCCAGCGCAATCTGCGCTGCATGGCCAAGGATGGGCGGCTGGTGATCATCGCCTTCCTCAGCGGGCATGAGACGGAGAAGGTCGATCTGCGGCCGATCATGGTCAAGCGCCTGGTCGTCACCGGCAGCACCATGCGGCCGCGCACGACGGCGGAGAAGGGCGCGCTCGCCGCCGAGCTGGAGGCGAAGGTGTGGCCGCTGCTGGCGCGCGGCGAGGCCGGGCCGGTGATCCACAGCGTCTTCCCCTTCGCCCGCGCGGCCGAGGCGCATGCGCTGATGGAGAGCAGCACGCATATCGGCAAGATCATGCTCGACCTCTCGAAACAGGGGTAAGATGCTCCGGCTGGCCGATCTGCGCCTGCTGCTGATAGCGGTCACGCTGTTCGGCGGAGCATGGCCCATCACCAAGGCGGCGCTGGCGGATGCCACGCCGCTCTGGTTCGCCGTGTCGCGCACCCTGCTCGGCGCGCTGGTCTCCGGCCTGGGGCTGGCGGTCTTCGGCCAGCTGCGCCTGCCCTCGCGGCAGGACTGGCCGGCGGTGCTGGGCGTCGGCCTGCTGCAGCTGGGCGGCTTCTTCGCGCTGACGCATCTGGCGGTGGCGCTGGTGCCGGCCGGGCGCACCGCGGTGCTGGCCAATGTCACCATCTACTGGCTGGTGCCGATGTCGGTGCTGCTGCTGGGCGAGCAGGTCTCGCCGCGCCGCTGGGCCGCCGCCGGGCTGGGCCTGGCCGGCGTCGCCGCGCTGACCGGCCCCTGGGCGGTGGATTGGCGCGATCCGGACATCCTGCTCGGCCATGCCATGCTGCTGGTGGCGGCGCTGCTGTGGTCCTGCGCCATCATCGTCACCCGCCGCTTCGCCCCGCGCACCACCATGCTGGCCAACCTGCCCTGGTGCTTCCTGCTGGGCGGGCTGATCCTGGTGCCGATGGCGCTGCTGATGGAGCCCGATGGCGGCATCGGCCGTGGCGCGCTGTGGCACGCGGCGCTGATCGGCTGCATCGTGGCGCCGATCGGCACCTGGGCGGTGATCGAGGCCGGGCGCCGCCTGCCGGGCGCCGTCTCCTCGGTGGGTTTCCTGCTGGCGCCGGCGATCGGTGTCCTCGTCTCCACCCTCTGGCTGGGCGAGCCGGTGGGCTGGGACGTCATCATCGGCGGCGCGCTGATCGGCGCCAGCGTCATCGTCGCCACGCGCGGCTGAAGGGTTCGGGGATGCGACTGCGCGCCGTCACCATGGGCGAGGCGGAGGGGCCGCCGCTGGTGCTGCTGCACGGGCTGTTCGGCCAGGCGCAGAATTTTGCCGCCGTGCAGAAGATGCTGGCCGCCCGCTTCCGCGTCATCGCGCTCGACCTGCGCAACCATGGCCGCTCGCCGCATGACGCGCGGATGGACTACCCCGCCATGGCCGCCGATGTGCTCGAGACGCTGGCCGGGGAGGAGCGCTTCCAGCTGCTCGGCCATTCGATGGGCGGCAAGGTGGCGATGACGCTGGCCCTCGCCGAGCCCGCGCGCGTCACCCGGCTGATCGTCGCCGACATCGCCCCGGTGGACTACCCGCCCAGCTTCCGCCCCTATGCGGCGGCGATGCTGGCGCTGGAATTGCGCCCCGGCCTGACGCGGCGGGAGGCCGATGCGGCGCTGGCCGAAGCGGTGCCAAGCCCCGGCGTGCGCGGCTTCCTGCTGCAGAATCTGGATTTCGGCGCCAGCCCGCCCGCCTGGCGCAACGGCCTGGCCGAGATCGCCGCCGCCCTGCCGGTGATCGAGGCGGCGCCGCCCCTGCCGCAAGGCGCGCGCTATGAGGGGCCGACCCTGGTGATGTCGGGCGAGACCTCCGACTATATCCGCGCCGAGCACCGCCCGATCTTCCGCGCCCTGTTCCCCGCCGCGCGCTTCGCGACCGTGAAGGGCGCCGGGCACTGGATCCATGCCGAGAAGCCCGAATCCTTCGCTGTCCTGGCCGCGGGCGGCGCGGCGTGAGGCGGGGCCGGTGAAGGTGCTGCCCCGCCTCCTTGCCCGGCCGGATCCGGCGGGCGCCGCGAGGGGGCGCGGACAGGGGCGGCGCGCCCTGCCGGCGCCTCCGGCCCGCCTCGCCAGGCGGCGCGTTCTGATGGCCCCGCCGCGCATCCGGCCAGCGCGCCCTGGAGATGGCGAGCGCGTCATCGGGATCTGGCGCGCCGCCGTCGACGCCACGCATGGCTTCCTGGCGCCCGGGGACCGTATCGCCCTCGACGCGATGGTCCGCGGCTTCCTGCCGCAGGCGCCGCTCTGGCTGGCGGTGGATGCGTCAGACCGGCCGCTGGCCTTCATGCTGATCGAGGGCGGGCATATGGAGGCGCTGTTCGTCGACCCAGCCCATCACCGCACCGGCCTCGGCGCGGCGCTGGTCCGGCATGGCCTCACGCGGCATCCCGGGCTGACCACCGATGTCAACGAGCAGAACGGGCCGGCCTTGCGCTTCTATGAGCGCATGGGCTTCCGGGCGACCGGCCGTTCGCCGGTCGATGGGCAGGGCCGGCCCTATCCGCTGATCCATCTGCGGCATGGCGGCTGAGCGGCGGCCCGCCGGCCAGCGCCACGGCCGGGCCCGGCGATGGGCTCCGCCTCAGATGGCGACCGGAGCCTTGAAGCGGCCTTCCTTGGCGAGATCCGCGGCGCGCCAGAGATACCAGGCGGCGGCGGAGCGGTGCGGCGCCCAGGCCTCGCCAATGGCGGCCAGCGCCTTGGGCCTGGGCTGGGCCTCGGCGCCGGTGGCCAGGCGGTAGCCCTCGCGCACGCCGAAATCATCGACCGGCAGGATGTCCGGCCGGCCGAGGGTGAAGATCAGCAGCATCTCCACCGTCCAGCGGCCGACGCCGCGCAGCGCGACCAGCCGCTCGATCAGCTCCTCATCCGGCAGGCGGGCGGCGGCGCGGCGGTTGGGCACCAGGCCGCCCACGCTCTTCAGCGCGATGTCGCGGATGGCGGCGACCTTGGCGCCGGAGAAGCCGCAGCCGCGCAGCGCCTCCTCCGGCAGGGCCAGCACGCCTTCGGGCGCGGGGAAATCCTGGCCGGGGAACAGCGCCAGCAGGCGGTTCAGCATGGCCTCCGCCGCGCGGCCATGCACCTGCTGGTGGGCAATGGCGCGCACCAGCGCCTCATAGGGCTCGCGCTTCGCCGGTTTGAGGGTGATGGCGCCCACCTGCCGCACCACCGGCCCCAGCACGGGGTCGGCGGCGAGGAAGGCGCGCGCCGCGCGCGGGCGCAGCAGGCGCGCGGGGGCGGGCCCCGGCGCCAGCATCAGCGGAACACCAGATGCGGCAGGGCAAGCGTCAGCGCGGGGACATAGGTGATGATCATCAGGCAGGCCAGCACCACGGCGATGAAGACCAGAAGATAGCGCATCATCGTCTCGATGCCACAGCCGGCGACCTGGGCGGCGGCGAACAGGTTCACGCCGAAGGGCGGCGTGATCATCCCCAGCGCCAGGTTCACCACCATGATGGTGCCGAAATGCACCCCGTCCAGGCCCACGCGCTGCGCCGCATCCGCCAGGATCGGCGCGAGCACGATGATGCTGGCGCTGGTCTCGACGAACATGCCGACGATGAAGAGGAAGACATTGACGCCGAGCAGGAACAGCGCCGGCCCCTCGAAGCTCCGCACCAGCCATTCGGCCGCCGCATCCGGCACGCCCTGCCGGTTCAGCAGGTAGGAGAACAGCGCGGCGCAGGCGATGATGAACATGATCACCGCCGAGGAGATCACCGATTTGCGGAAGATCGGGTAGAGGTCGCGCCAGGACAGCTCGCGATGGATGAACATGCCGATGAGGATGGCGTAGAACACGGCGACGACGCTGGCCTCGGTCGGGGTGGTGACGCCGCCATAGATGCCGCCCAGCACGATCACCGGCATCAGCAGGGCGAAGCCCGCCTGGCGCAGCGCCGCGCCGAAGGGCAGCCGGCCCTCGCCATCGCGCTTGCCCCAGCCCTTGATGCGGCACCAGACCAGCACGGTCAGGATCAGCGCGGCGGCGATCAGGAAGCCCGGTACGAAGCCGGCGATGAACAGCTCCGGGATCGAGACCTGGGTGGTCACGCCATAGAGGATCATCGGGATCGAGGGCGGGATGATGACGCCGAGCTCGGCGGCCGTCGCCTGCAGCGCCGCGGCGAAGCCCACCGGGTAGCCATGCTTCACCAGCGCCGGGATCATGATGGTGCCGATGGCGAAGGTGGTGGCGACCGAGGAGCCGCTGATGGCGGCGAAGATCATGCAGGTGACGATGCAGGTGGCGGGCAGCCCGCCCTGCACGCCGCCCACCATGGATTTGGCGAATTCCACCAGCCGGCGGCTGATGCCGCCGACATCCATCAGATTGCCCGCCAGGATGAAGAAGGGGATGGCGGCGAGCGGAAACTTGTCGAGCGCGACAAAGATCTGCTGCGCGGCGACGATCATCGGGAAGCGGGTGAAGCCCTCGATCCCGAAGATGGCGGCGAGGCCGATGGCCACCGCCACGGGGATGCCGGCGGCGAAGCCCACCAGCATCACGGTCAGCATCAGGCTGGTCATACCGCCGCCTCCAGCTCCGCCGAGCGGCGGTCGAGGAAATTGGCGAGCGCGCCGATCATCGCGAACAGCGCGCCCACGGGGATGGCGGCATAGCCCCAGGACATCGAGACCTCGAGCCCCGCCATCTCCTGGAACTGCACCCGCTCGGTCATGCTCCAGCCGAACCAGAACAGCACGCCCATCAGCGACAGGCTGGCGGCCAGCGACGCCGCCTCCAGCCCGCGCCGGACGCTGCCGCCGCTGTAGCGATGCGCGGCATCGATCGAGACCAGGGCGCCGGCGCGCAGCGCGACGGCGAGGCCCAGCATGGCCATCCAGATCAGCGCGGTGCGCACCAGCGCCTCGCTCCAGATCGAGGGTGTCTCGGTGGCGAAGCGGGCGATCACCTGCCACAGCCCGGCGCAGGCGGCGATGGCCAGCGCCAGGCTGGCCAGGATGGCGGCCAGCCCGGTCATGGCGCGGTCGAGCAGGAGGAGGGCGCGGCGCGGCGCCTCCGCCCGCGCGCCGATCCACAGCGCGAGGAGGGTGACGAGCAGGCTGCCCGCCCCGATGATCTGCAGCGGCAGCGTGTTCATGGGCGGTGCGGCCCGGGAAGGCGCGGGAGGCGGGTCACGCGGAGTTTCCTGGATGGCGGGCCATGGCGTGGCCCCGGGAAAGGGTCCGGGGCGCGGCGGCCCCGGGAGCGGCGTGGCGCGGCGGCGCCGCGCCCGGTCGGGCGGGGAAGGGCGCGCGGCCCTTCCCGCGGCTCACTTCCAGTCGCGCAGCCGGCGCAGCAGGTTGCCGTCAAGCTCCCGCTCATACTGGGCGAAGGCGGAGGCCAGCGCGGTCTGGAACTGCGCGGTGTCGACGCTGGTCGTCACCGTCATGCCGCGGCGGCGCAGCTCGTCCACGCCGCTCTGCTCATCGGCGGTGACCTTGGCGCGGTTGGCGTCGCGCCCGGCCTGGGCGGCCTGCAGGAAGATCGCGCGGTCGGCGGCGCTGAGCCGGCCCCACAGCGCCGGCGAGCCGATCAGCAGCGCCGGCGAATAGACATGGCCGGTCAGCGTCAGGTAGCGCTGCACCTGGTTGATGTTGTTGGCGACGATCACCGGGATCGGGTTCTCCTGCCCGTCCACCGTGCCCTGCTGCAGCGCCGGGATCAGCTCGGAGAAGGCCATCGGCGTCGGCAGCGCGCCCAGGGTGGAGAAGGCGCGCATATGCACCTGGTTCTCCATGGTGCGCACCTTCAGCCCGCGGATATCGGCCGGCGTGTTCACCTCGCGCCGCGAATTGGTCAGGTGGCGGAAGCCGTTCTCCATCCAGATCACGCCGACCAGGCCGCGGCGCTGGAATTTCTCCAGGATCTCCTGGCCGATCGGCGAATCCAGCGCGCCGCGCGCATGGGCGTAGTCGCGGAACAGGAAGGGCACGTCGACGGTGCGCACCTCGGGCACGAAATTTCCGACCGGCCCGGTCGAGGTGATGGTGAAGTCGAGCGTGCCGATCTGCACGCTCTCGATCATCTCGCGCTCATTGTCGTTGCGCTGGATGGTGACGCGGTAGCGGTTGTTCGACAGCCGCTCCAGCGTCTCCTTGAAGGCCATCGCGCCGGCGCCGTAATGGCTGTTGGCGGTGGGCAGCGGGTGCTGGATGGTGATCTCGGTCTGCGCCATGGCGGGCGCGGCGCCCAGCAGGGCGGTGAAGCCGGCAAGGCCGGCGGCGAGCGCGGTGCGGCGCAGCATGCTCATGATCGTTCCTCCCGCGGCGCGTTGTTCCCGGCGCCGATTGCCTCATTTCTAGGGGAGGGTAGGGCGCGTTTCAATCTGTTGCGGCGCAATGCCATGCATGGTCGCGGCGACATGGCGCAATTGTCGGATGAAATCCCGCGCCGCCGGCGCAGCTTCATTGCGGCGATAGGCGGCGGCGATCTCCGCCAGCAGCGGCTCGCCGGAAAGCGGCCGGTACACCATGCCGGGCAGGCGCACGCAGTCGCGCAGCGATTCCGGCACCACCGCGACGCCGAGGCCGAGCCCCACCAGGCTGGCCACCGCCACCAGGTCGCGCCCGCCATGGGCGATGCGCGGCACGAAGCCGCCCTGCTGGCCGAGCTGGCGGGTGAAATGGTGGAAGCCGGCCTTTTCCGGGTCGGGGGTGATGAAATCCTCCCCGGCCAGGGCGGTGGGCGCCACCTCGGCCTCGGCCGCCAGCGGGTGCTGCTCGGGCAGCGCGATCAGCAGCCGCTCGCGCAGCAGGCGCAGCGCGGTGACGCCGGGGGGGACGGCCAGGGGCGGGCGGATGAAGCCGACATCGAGCGCGCCTTCCGCCACCGCCTCGACCTGCGGCACCGTCTCCATCTCCTGCAGCCGCAGGCTGACCTCGGGATGGGCGCGGCGCCAATCGCCGATGCTGGCGGCCAGCACGCCGGCGAAGGCGGCGGAGGCCGCGAAGCCGATGCTGATGATGCCGCGCTCGCCGCGCCCGGCCTGGCGGCCGATCTGCGCCGCGCGCTCCACCTGGCGCAACGCCGCCATGGCTTCCGGCAGGAAGAGCTGGCCGGCATCGGTCAGCGCCACGCGGCGCTGGCCGCGGCGGAACAGCCGGGCGCCCAAATGCCGCTCCAGCGCCTGCACCTGCTCGGTCAGCGAGGGTGCGGAGAGGCCCAGGCGCTCGGCGGCGCGGGCGAAATGCAGGGTCTCGGCCACCGCCAGGAAGGCGCGCAGATGCCGCAGCTCCATCATCCACCTTTGGTCCCACGAAATCTCCACATTCGGTAGCGCCGAATGATTTCGCGTCAAGCGACCAATGACCGGGCCATGCTGCGCTGCATATAGACAGAGTCCTTGCCCCGAGGACCGAGCCCATGTCCGCCACCGCCCTGCCGCAGGCCCGTCCCTTCATCGAGCGCGGCACCACCGAGTTCCGCCGCACCAACCTGGCCTTCCTCTGCGCCGGCTTCTCGACCTTCGCGCTGCTCTACTGCGTGCAGCCGCTGCTGCCGGGCTTCTCGGCGGCCTTTCATGTCAGCCCCGCCACCAGCAGCCTGGCGCTGTCGCTGCCGACCGCGGTGATGGCCTTCGCCATGCTGCTGGCCAGCGCGGTGTCGGAGGCGCTGGGGCGGAAGCCGCTGATGGTGGCCTCGGTCTTCGGCTCGGCGCTGCTGACGCTGCTGGCCGGCTTCGCGCCGGGCTGGGAGGGGTTCCTGGCGCTGCGCGCGCTGCTCGGCCTGACGCTGTGCGGCCTGCCCGCCATCGCCATGGCCTATATCGCCGAGGAGGTGCATCCCCGCTCCAGCGGCTATGCGATGGGGCTCTATATCAGCGGCTCGGCCTTTGGCGGGCTGGTCGGGCGGGTGGTGGCCGGGCTGCTGCTGGACCATTATGGCTGGCGCGTCGCCATGGGGGGCATCGGCGCGCTGGGCCTGGTCTCGGCGCTGGTGTTCTGGCGCTGCCTGCCGCCCTCGCGCCAGTTCCGGCCGCGCCCGCTGCTCTGGGGGCAGCTCGCCGCCAATTTCGCCGCGCATCTGCGCGATGGCGGCATGCGCTGGCTCTATCTCGAGGGCTTCCTGTTCATGGGGAGCTTCGTCACCCTCTACAACTATATCGGCTACCGGCTGCTGGCGCCGCCCTTCGACCTGCCGCACAGCCTGGTGGCGGCGGTGTTCAGCGTCTATCTGGTGGGCATCGGCAGCTCCACCTTCGTGGGCGGGCTGGCGGACCGCTTCGGCCGGCAGCGCGTGCTGTGGATCACCGTGCTGGTGATGCTGCTGGGCGTGGCGCTGACGCTGTCCGACCATCTGGCGCTGGTGGTGGCCGGGCTGGTGGCGGTGACCTTCGGCTTCTTCGGCTCGCATTCCCTGACCAGCTCCTGGGTCGGGCGGCGGGCCGGGACGACCAAGGCGCAGGCCTCGTCGCTCTATCTGTTCTGCTACTACATGGGCGCTGCCCTCCTGGGCGGCGCCGGCGGGCTGGCCTGGTCCGCCTGGGGCTGGGAGGGGGTGGTGGCGCTGCTGGGCGGCTCGCTGTCGCTGGCCCTGCTGGCCGCGCTGCGCCTGGCCGCCGGCCTGCCCCCACCGCGCTGAACCCACTGAGCACCCCTGGGCGCAGACGCCACAAAAAGGGCCGCGACTCCCGTCGCGGCCCTGACCGGCAGCCGAAAGATTACTGGTAGCCGCCGGTTTTGGCGCGTTCCTTGGCGGCGTCGCTCTGGGCCTTTTCGTCGACCGGCTTCTGATCGGGCGGGGTGCCGGTTTCCTCGAAGGGCTTCTCGGTGCCGGTGCTGTCGGCGTCGGGGTTCTTCTCGTCGGCCATGGCGGTGTCTCCCTGGGCTGTGTTTTCCTCAGGGAGAACGGCGCGCCGGGCCGCGGGTTCCAGCAGCGGCCCGCGCCGGGCCGAGAGGGAGGAGACAGACGCATGCTGACCGGTGGCTGCCATTGCGGAGCGATCCGCTACCGGGCCGAGGGGAGGCCCTATCACCCGACCCTGTGCCATTGCAGCGATTGCCAGCGCAGCAGCGGCGCGCCGGTGATGGCCTGGTTCACCGTGGTGTCGGACAGCTTCCACCTGGTCCGTGGCCAGATGCGGTATTACGAATCGAGCCCCGGCGTGCAGCGCGGCTTCTGCGAAGCCTGCGGCTGCAGCCTGAGCTGGGGCAAGCGCGACGGGGCGGAGATCGACATCGCCACGGCCAGCCTGGACGCGCCGGAGGCGGTGCCGCCCGAGGACCACACCTGGTTCACCCGCCGCCAGCCCTGGCTGCAGCCGGGCGATGCCCTGCCGCGGCATGCCACGGCGCGCGGCAAGGGGCTGGCGGAATAGCCGCTTTAGGCCGCGCCGCGCGGCCCGAGCAGGATCACCGCGGCGCCGGCCAGGCAGAGCGCCGCGCCCGCCATGTCCCAGCGATCCGGCCGCGCCCCCTCGACCAGCCAGAGCCAGGCGAGGGAGGCGGCGATATACACCCCGCCATAGGCGGCGAAGGCGCGGCCGGCGGCGCTGCTCTCGACCAGCGTCAGCAGCAGGCCGAACAGCGCCAGGCTGCCGAGGCCCGGCAGCAGCCACCAGGCGGAGCGGCCGAGCCGCAGCACCATCCAGATGGCGAAGCACCCCCCGATCTCCGCCAGCGCGGCGGCCAGATAGAGCAGGGCGGTGCGCGCCATGAGGTGCGGCCTCAGCCGTGCTTGATGGCGATGGTCTTCAGCGAGGCGAAGCCGGCCAGGGCGGCAAAGCCCTTCTCGCGGCCATGGCCGGAGCGCTTCACGCCGCCGAAGGGCAGCTCCACGCCGCCGCCGGCGCCATAGTTGTTGACGAAGACCTGGCCCACCTTGATGCCGCGCGACAGCCGCATGGCGCGGCCGATATCGGCGGTCCAGACGCCGGCCACCAGGCCGAACTGGGTGCCATTGGCGATCGCCAGCGCCTCGGCCTCATCGGTGAAGCGGATGGCGGTGAGCACCGGGCCGAACACCTCCTCCTGGGCCAGGCGATGGCTGGGGGCGACGTCGGCCAGCAGCGTCGGCTGCACGTAATAGCCGCCCTCCGGCGCGTTGGAGGCGATGCGGCCCTGGCCGGCGAAGCGCAGCCCATCCTGCTTCGCGAAATCGAGGAAGCCGTTGACGCGCTTCTGCTGGTCGGCATTCACCAGCGGGCCGAGATCGAGGTCGAGCTCCGCCGGGCCGGCCTCCAGCTTGCCGAAGCGGCCGGCGAGATCCTCGACGAAGCGGTCGAAGACCGGCGCCTGCACCAGCACGCGGCTACCGGCCGAGCAGGTCTGCCCGGCATTCTGGATGATGCCGTTCATCACCGTCGCCGCCGCCGTCTCCAGATCGGCATCCTGGAACACCAGCTGCGGGCTCTTGCCGCCCAGCTCCAGCGTCACCGGGATGGTGTTCCGGGCGGCGGCCGTCTGCACCAGCGTGCCGACCTCCGGGCTGCCGGTGAAGGAAACGTGGGAGATGCCGGGATGCGACGTCAGCGCCGCACCAGCCTCCTCGCCCAGGCCGGTGACGACGTTCCACACCCCCTCGGGGAAACCGGCCTCCGCCGCCAGCTCGGCCAGCATCAGCGAGGAGAGCGAGGCATCCTCCGCCGGCTTCAGCACGCAGGCATTGCCCATGGCCAGCGCCGCGCCGACCGAGCGGCCGACGATCTGCATCGGGTAGTTCCAGGGCACGATATGGCCGGTGACGCCATGCGGCTCCCACACCGTCATCACCGTCATGCCATCGGCATAGGGGATGGTGTCGCCATGCATCTTGTCGGCGCTGCCGCCATAGAATTCGAAATAGCGGGCGCAGGCGGTGGCATCCGCCCGCGCCTGGCGGATCGGCTTGCCGACATCGCGGCTCTCCGCCTGGGCCAGCTTCTCGGCATCGCGCAGGATCAGCTGCGCCAGCTTCATCAGCAGACGGCCGCGCTCAGTGGCCGGCATGCGGCCCCAGGGGCCCTCCAGCGCGGCCTGCGCGGCGCGCACCGCGGCATCGATCTCGGCCGCCCCGCCGCGCGCGATCTGCGCGAAGGGATGGCCGTCCGACGGGTTGAGAACCGGGATATGCCGCTCGGCCGCGACGCTGCGCCCGCCGATCCAATGGCCGTAATTCTGCATGGCTTCCTCCGCAGATCTGCTGGCGCAAGGTCTAGGACGGGGCGGGCGGGCTGGCCAGGGAGGGGATCAAAGCCGGAAAAGCAGAATCTTCTTTTTCTGAAGAAAAAGAAGCAAAAAGACTTTGTCGGTGAGGGAGCGCACCCTCAGAAGAACAGCGCCAGGGTGATCCAGGCCCAGCCCACCACGGGGATCGCCAGCAGCGAGGGCCAGAGCAGGCGCCAGATCGCCGCCGGGCTGGTGCCGGCCAGGCCGGCGATCATCGCCGTCACCGCGAAGCTCATGCCGGAGGCGGCCGCGCCGGAGAAATTGTGCAGCCCGCCGGCCAGCGCCGCCGGCAGCCCCGCCGCCTGGCCCAGCGCCGCCTGCACCGGCATCAAGGCCGCGTTGGAACCGACATTGCTGCCCGTCACCATGCCGGAGACCATGCCGAGCACCGGCATCGCATAGGGGGCGAGCGGGCCGAGCGCGCCGCCGGCCTGCTCGGCCAGGCTGGCGGCGATGCCGGAACCGGCCAGCCAGCGGCCCAGCAGCACATAGAGCAGCATGGCCAGCGCCGGCCGCCTTGCCCGCGCCAGCGCCGCCCGCACCGCCTGCGGCGCGCCCCGTGGCCGCAGCGCCAGGATCAGCGCGGAGACGAGGGCCAGGACCACCGCCACATGGGTGGCCGGCAGGGCGGGCAGGGTGGGGAATGGCTTCCAGGCCGGCGCGCCATGCCAGGAGCGCGCCAGCAGCAGCGCCGCCGCCAGCCCGGCCCAGGGGGCCAGCGCCAGCAGCGCCCGGCGCCAGCCCGCGGCCCCCTGCGGCGGGTCCAGCCGCCACAGCACCCAGAGCAGCGGCAGGCCGGAGGCGAGGATGCCCGCCGCCTCGAAGGGCAGCAGCAGGTTGGCGGCCAGCAGCAGGGCGGCGACCAGCCCCATCAGCCCGAACTGCGCCAGCTTCTCCGCCGCCGGCACCGGCACCCCGGCCAGGGCGGACAGGCGCCAGAACACCGGCGCCAGGCAGAGCAGCCAGGTGGCGTGCGGCCAGGCGGTGGCCAGCGCCACCGCCTGCGGCGGCACGCCGATCAGCGCCGCCCCCAGCGCCGTGCCGGGGCCGAGCCCGCCCCAGGGCACCAGCACCAGCGCCATCAGCGCCAGCGCCGCCGCCGGCGTGCCCAGCAGCCCCATGCGCCGCAGCTGGGCCAGCGCGAAAACCCCGCCGACGGCGAAGCCGGTGACGCTCTCGACAAAGGTGCCGGCCAGCAGGGTGGCGGCGAAGATCCGGCGCGGCGTGGCCGGCAGGCTGGCCTGGTCCGGCGGGCCGAGGCGCGAGACCGCGGCATGGAACAGCAGCCCGCCGGCCAGCACGCCGATCGGCTGCAGCGCCAGATAGGCGCCGCGCAGGCTCTCGGCGGAGAGGAAGGGCAGCAGCGCGGCACCGGGCGGCAGGGTCAGCAGGATGGCCGGCAGGCTGGCGGCCAGCGCGGCCAGGCAGGCCGGCACCGGACCGGCGCGTCCGCTCAGCAACAGGGACAGCAGCAGGAGGAGCGGCGCGGCTTGCAGCAGCAGGAGCATGGCGGCGCATCCTCCCCCCGCGCGGCGCGGCGCGCCAGGGGGGGGACGCCAGGGGGAGGACGCCAGGCCGGGCGGTCAGGCGGCGCGGATGCCGCTCAGCAGCCCCTCGATCCGCTGGCGCAGCGCGCTGGACTGGTCGGCCATGCCGGTGGCGGCGGCGCGCAGCTGCTCCGCCGCCTGCCCGGTGCGCTGCGCCGCCTCGCCGACCGTGGCGGTGTTGCGCGTCACCTCCTGCGTGCCGCGCGCGGCCTCGGCCACGGCGCGGCCGATCTCCTGCGTCGCCACCGCCTGCTGCTCGGCGGCGGCGGCCACCTGGGTGGTGATGCGCTCCATATCGGCGATGGTGCGGGCGATGTTGCCGATGGCCTGCACCGCGCCCCGCGTCTCGCCCTGCATGCTGTTGATCTGCTGGCTGATCTGCTCGGTGGCGCGGGCCGTCTGACTGGCCAGGTTCTTGACCTCGCTGGCCACCACGGCGAAGCCCTTGCCGGCATCGCCGGCCCGCGCCGCCTCGATCGTGGCGTTCAGCGCCAGCAGATTGGTGCGGCTGGCAATGTCGGTGATTAGGTCCACCACATCGCCGATGCTGCGCGCCGCCTCGGAGAGGGATTGCACGGCGCCATCGGTGGCCCGGGCATCCTCGCCGGCGCGGCGGGCCACGGCGGCGCTTTCGCTGACCTGCCGCGCCACCTCGGCGATGGACGCGGCCAGCTCCTCGGCCGAGGCCGCCACGGTCTGCACATTGGCGCTGGCGTCATTGGCCGCGCCCATGACGTTGCGCACCAGCGCGCTGCTCTGCTCCGCCGCCTGGCTGATCTCCTGCGCCGAGCCGCGCAGCAGCTGCACGGCGCGGCCGACATCGTCCAGATCGCGCGCCGCCTCGGTGTCGAAGCTGCGCAGCAGCGCCTCGATCGTGTCGCCGCGCGCCAGGCGGCGCTGATTCTCGGCCTCCTGCCGCGCCTGCAGGGCATCGGCCTGCTGCAGCCCGTCGCGGCACTGCGCCAGGGCGGCCGACATCTCGGCGATATCCCTCGGCTGCCGCCCTCGCGGCAGGGTGAAGCCGTAATCGCGCGCCGAGAGGCGGCGCATCGACTCGACCATGGCCGCCAGCGGGGTGGACACCGTCTTCTGCATCAGCAGGACCAGCCCCATGGCGGCGGCCAGCATCACCGCCAGGCTGGCCAGCAGCAGGGTGGCGCTGCGGTCGAAGGCGGCGGCCTCCGCCGCCTCGCGCTGCCGCGCCAGCCCCTGCTCCTCGGCCTTGGCCTCGGCCAGCAGGATACGGATGCGGTCCATCATCGGCTTGGCTTCGGCGGCCAGCACGGCGGTGCGGGCGGCCTCCATCCGGCCCTCCCGCGCCGCCGGGGCCACGTTCTGGGCGATCCGCCCCTGCCACTGCCCCACCAGCTGCTCCAGCTCGCGCAGCCGCGCCTGCTGGGCGGCATTGTCGGCGGTGAGACGCAGCAGCTCGGCCAGGCTCTCCGCCACCATGCGCTCGCCGGCGGGCAGCGGCTCCAGATAGGCGCCGCCGCCCAGCGCCGCGCCGCGCAGCGCGGTCTCCTCGTTCAGCAGGCCGAGCAGCAGCGTGTCCAGCCGCGCCAGCACGACCTGGGTGTGGCGGCTCCAATGATTGCTGTCCTCGATCCCGCTCAGCTCCCGCCACACCATGGCGCTGCCCAGCGCCGCCACCAGCACCAAGGTGCCGAACATGCCCATCAGACGGGCCCTTATGCTCCCACCCATGTTTGAGACCTCCGGCTGAGGCAGGCAGACTGGGCCGGTTGGGTTAAGAAAATCCCGCCCGCCGCGGATGCGCCGCCCGGCGCTGCCTGCGGGGGCCACCACGAAGGGAGGAAGATCGCGTGACCTTTTCCTGCTACGCCCCGCGCCGCCTGCTGATGGGGGGCGGCGCGCTGGCCGGCCTGCCGGCGCTGATGAAGGAGCTGGGGCTGTCCCGCCCGCTGGTGGTGACGGATCCCTGGATCGTCTCCTCCGGCATGGTGGACCGGGTGCTGGCGCCGCTGGCGGGGGCCGGGCTGCGCGCGCAGGTGTTTTCCGACACGGTGGCCGACCCGACCGACACGGTGGTGCAGGCCGGGGTAGCGGTGCTGAAGCGCGGCGGCTTCGACTGCCTGATCGGCTTCGGCGGCGGCAGCCCGATGGACACGGCCAAGGCCATGAACATCCTGGCCGCCGCCGCGCCCGGCCAGGCGATGCGCGAATTCAAGGTGCCGGCCAGCGCCGACCGCGCCGCGCTGCCGCTGATCTGCATCCCGACCACCGCCGGCACCGGCAGCGAGGCGACACGCTTCACCGTCATCACCGACACGGCGCGGGACGAGAAGATGCTGATCGCGGGGCTGGGCGCGCTGCCGCTGGCGGCGATCGTCGATTACGAGCTGACGCTGTCGGTGCCGCCGCGCATCACCGCCGATACCGGCATCGACAGCCTGACCCATGCGCTGGAGGCCTATGTCTCCCGCCGCGCCAATTCGGTGGCCGACCTCTATGCGCGCGCCGCCATGGGGCTGATCGGCGCGAATCTGCGCGCCGCCTTCGCCGAGCCGCAGAACCGCGCCGCCCGCAGCGCGATGATGGAGGGGGCGACGCTGGCGGGGCTGGCCTTTTCCAACAGCTCGGTGGCGCTGGTGCATGGCATGAGCCGGCCGGTGGGGGCGCATTTCCATGTGCCGCACGGCTTGTCCAACGCCATGTTGCTGCCGGCGGTGACCCGCTTCGGGCTGAAGGCGGGGGAGGCGCGCTATGCCGAGGCGGCGCGGCTGATGAATCTCTCCCCCGCTGGCAGCCCGGATGGCGAGGCGGCGGCGGCCCTGCTGGCCGAGCTGGAGGCGCTGAACCGGGAGCTTGGGGTACCGACGCCGCGGCAATTCGGCATCGACCCGGCCGCCTGGGAGGCGGCGCTGCCGGTGATGGCCGAGCAGGCGCTGGCCTCGGGCAGCCCGGCCAACAATCCGCGCGTGCCGGATGCGGCCGAGATCGTGGCGCTGTATCGGGAGGCCTACTGACGGCGGGGTCCGGGGGGACCCTGTCCCCCCGGCCGAGGGGGTCTGGGGGAGGCGGAGCCTCCCCCAGGAGTCTTGCTGTTACTGCCCCTTGGAGGGCACGGCCGCCACCGCCTCGGTGCCGCGGCGCAGCCGGTTCTCGCCCAGGAAGAGCAGGATCGGCGCGGCGATGAAGATCGAGGAGGAGGTGGAGGCGACGATGCCGAACACCATCGTCCAGGCGAAGCCGGAGAGGGCGTCGCCGCCGAACAGCGCCAGCGGCAGGGCCGAGAGCAGCAGCGTCATCGAGGTGCCGATGGTGCGGTTCAGCGTCTCGTTGATCGATTTGTCGATCAGCTGCTGCAGCGGCATCGTCTTGTATTTGCGCAGGTTCTCGCGCATCCGGTCATACACGACGACCTTGTCGTTGACCGAGAAGCCGATGATGGTCAGCACCGCCGCCACGGTGGTCAGGCTGAACTCGATGCGGGTCACCGCCAGGAAGCCCACCACCTTGGTGGTCTCCAGCAGCAGGGTGACGATGGCGCCGACGGCGAACTGCCATTCGAAGCGGAACCAGATATAGGCCATCATCGCCAGCATCGAGATGCCGAGGGCGATCAGCGAGCCCTGGAACAGCTCGGCCGAGACGCGGTTGCCGACCGCCTCGGTGCGCAGCAGGCGGGCGCCGGGGGCGGCCTCCTCCAGCGCGCCGCGGACGCGGTTGACGGCGGATTGGGTGGCACCCTCATCCCCCTGCACCGGCAGGCGCAGCAGGACGGTGGAGGCATCGCCGAATTCCTGCACGCCGACATCGCCGAGGTCGAGGGCGCTGACGCCGGCGCGGATGGCGGCCAGGTTGGCCGGCGCCGGGGTGCGGACCTCCATGATGATGCCGCCGCGGAAATCGATGCCCTTCTCCAGCCCCGGATAGAAGGCCAGGACCAGGGAGAGCACCGAGAGCAGGGCGGAGAAGGCGACGCCGAGCACGCGCCCCCGCATGAAGGGGATGTTGGTGTTGTCCGGGACGATCCGGAACAGCGGGCGGGAGAGGAACATGGTGCGTCGTCTCCTCAGACCGGCAGGGCCTTGGGGCGGCGGGAACGGTACCAGGCCGAGACCATCAGCCGCACCAGCACGGTGGCCGACCACATGGAGGCGATGGTGCCGACGGCGACAGTGACGGCGAAGCCGCGCACCGGGCCGGAGCCGAAGCCGTAGAGGCAGGCCATGGCGATGAGGTTGGTCAGGTTGCTGTCCAGGATGGTGCCGGAGGCCTTGGTGAAGCCGGCGTCCAGCGCCTGGATCGGCGACCTTCCGGCCCGGACCTCCTCGCGGATGCGCTCATTGATCAGGATGTTGGCGTCCACCGCCGTGCCCAGGGTGAGCACGATGCCGGCGATGCCGGGCAGGGTCAGCGTCGCGCCCATGACCGAGAGCGCGGCCATCAGCAGCAGGATGTTCACCACCAGGGCGAGGTTGGCGAACCAGCCGAACAGCCCGTAGGCCAGGCCCATATAGCCGATGACGAAGGCGGCGCCGACGCCCAGGCTGACCAGGCCGGCGCGGATCGCATCCGCCCCCAGCTCGGGGCCGACGGTGCGCTCCTCGACCACGGTGAGGGGGGCGGGGAGCGCGCCGGCGCGCAGCAGCACGGCCAGGTCGTTGGCGCCCTGGGCGGTGAAATTGCCGCTGATCTGGCCGCGCCCGCCGGTGATCGGCTCGCGGATCACCGGGGCGGTGATCACCTTGTTGTCCAGCACGATGGCGAAGGGGCGGTTGACGTTCTGCCGGGTGATCTCGGCGAAGCGGCGGGTGCCCACCGAGTCGAAGGAGAAGCTGACCACCCATTCGCCGGTGCGGCTGTCCTGCGCCGCGCGGGCGTCGGAGAGGTTGGCGCCATCCACCTCGATGCGCCGGCGCACGGCGAAGCGGGTGCCGCCCTGCTCGCCTTCCAGGAACTCGACGCCCGGGGGCGGCAGGGCGGCGGTCGGGTTGGCGTTGTCGTCCACCAGGCGGAAGGTCATGCGGGCGGTGCGGCCCAGCAGCTCCTTGATCCGGTTGGGGTCCTCGACGCCGGGCAGCTGCACCAGGATGCGGCTCTGGCCCTGGCGGGCGATCAGCGCCTCGGCCACGCCGGTCTCGTCGATGCGGCGGCGGACGATCTCGATCGACTGCTCGACCGCGCCGCTGGCGCGCGCCCGCAGGGCCGCCTCGCTCAGCGTCGCGGTGATGGTGCCGTCGGGCTGGCTGGCGAATTCCACATCCGGGGCGGTGGCGCCGCCGCCGACCGGCACGGGGCTGGCCAGCTCCCGCAGCGCCGCCAGCGCCGCCTGGGTCTGGCCGGCATCGCGCAGGCGCAGGCTCAGCCGCTCATTGGCGGCGTCGGCCTGCAGGTTGAGATAGCCGATATTGGCCTGGCGCAGCCGGGTGCGGGTGCCATCCGCCAGGCTTTCCAGCCGCTCGCGCACCACCGCGTTCAGGTCGACCTCGAGCAGCAGGTAGGACCCGCCGCGCAGATCGAGGCCGAGCGAGATGGTCCGGGCGGGCAGCCAGGACGGCATGGCCGAGCGCGGCACCAGGTTGGGCAGCGACAGCAGCACGCCAAGCAGGATGACGCCGAGAATGGCGGCGACCTTCCACCGCGCGAAATACAGCATGGCCGAGAAGGCCCCCCATCATAGAGCGCCGGAAAATGCTGGGTCGCCGCCGTGGATGCAACCCACCAAGCGCGCACATGCGTCCCCGGCAACTCTCTGCTACATGCCCGGCCGCAGGCAGAGAAGGCAGGAGCGGCGATGCGGCTGAAGCTGGGCATTGTGGGTGCGGGTCATTTCGGGCGGTTCCACGCGCTGAAGGCGGCCCGCGCCCCCCGCGTCGAGTTCCTGGGCCTGGCCGATGCCAGCGCCGAGCGGGCGGCCCAGGTGGCGGCCGAGGCCGGCTGCCGCGCCTGGGAGGACACGGCCGCCCTGATGGCGGCGGCGGACGCGGTGATCATCGCCGCCCCCACCGCGCACCACCACGCCCTGGCCAGCCAGGCCCTGGCGGCGGGCTGCCATGTCTTCGTGGAAAAGCCGATCGCCGCCGACCTGGCCCAGGCCGATGCGCTGGTGGCCCAGGCCGCCGCCGCCGGCAAGGTGCTGCAGGTCGGGCATGTGGAGCGCTTCGGCGCCGGCATGGCGACGCTGCGCGGCAGCGCCGGGGTCGGCCGGCCGCTCTATATGGAGGCGGTGCGCATCGCCCCCTTCCGGCCGCGCAGCCTGGACGTGACCGTGATCCTGGACCTGATGATCCACGATCTGGACCTGGTGCTGTCCCTGGCGGCGTCCGAGCTGGTGGCGGTGGAGGCGGTGGGCAGCGCCGTGGTGTCGGAGAAGATCGACATCGCCAATGCCCGGCTGCGCTTCGCCAATGGCGCCCAGGCGACCATCACCGCCAGCCGCGCCAGCCTCAAGATGGAGCGCCGGCTGCGGGTGTTCGGCGCGGAAGGCTATGCCAGCCTGGACTTCCTGGCGCGCGAGCTGAAGCTGGTGCGCAAGGGCCAGGGTGCGCCGCTGGAGCAGGTGCCGGGCCATGGCATCGAGACGCTGTCCTGGCAGGACCACGACAATCTGGAGGCCGAGCAGGCCGCCTATGTCGCCGCCTGCCTGGACGGGGCGCCGGCCGTGGTGGACGGCGCCGCCGGGCGTGCTGCGCTGGATGCTGCGCTGCGGGTGGAGCGGGCGGTGGAAGAAGCCTTGAAGAGAGTCAGCTAAGGGTTCTTTTTTGGAAAAAAGAACCAAAAAACTTTTTCAGTTGGCGTCCCGCGTATGGCCGTAGGCGGGACGCCAAACTGAAAAAAGTCTTTTTGCTTCTTTTTCTTCAGAAAAAGAAGATCTTAGACAATTGCTGTTGCCTCGATTTCCAGCCGCGCCTCTGGTTCCACCAACCCGGCCACCTGCACCAGCGCCATGGCCGGGAAGTTCTTCCCCATCACCTCGCGATACACGGCGCCCAGCTCCTTCAGGCAGGCGCGGTATTCGGCGATGTCCAGCACATACCAGGTCAGCCGCGCCACATGCTCCGGACCGGCGCCGCCGGCGCGCAGCACGGCCACGATGTTCTCCAGCGCCTGGCGGGTCTGGGCCACGAAGCCCTCCGGAAAGCGCCCCGCCGCGTCCCAGCCGACCTGACCACCGACGCAGAGGATGCGGCCCTCGCCCATCATGCCATTGGAATAGCCGCGCGGGGTGGGCCAGCCTTCGGGCTGCAGCGGGGTCAGGCTCATGACGTGGTCTCCGGCGGCGCGCAGCGCGCCTGGTAGGATGCGAGGGCGGCGCGCAGATCCTCTGGGATCGGCACCGGTTTTCGCGTGTCGAGGTTGGTGGTGGCGGTGACCAGGCGCAGCCGCACCAGCTCCGCCTCGCCCCGGTGGATATGCACGCGCAAGCCATAGGAGGCACCGCCGATCCGCTCCACCAGCGGGGTGATGGCGATGTGCTCCCCCATCACGCCAGGGGCGAAGTAGTCGGCCTCGGCATGGGCGAAGCCGGTGCCGGTGCGGCGCTCGGCATGCAAAGCGTGGAAGTCGATGCCCAGCGCGGCGCCGAACCACTCCTCCACCGCCACATTCGCCAGGGCGAACCAGTTGGCGAAGAAGACGATGCCCGCCGGGTCGCATTCATGGAAGCGGATGCGCGCCGTCGCGCGGAAGGCGCCTTCCGGCAGGGCCGAGGCGGGCAGGGGGGTGGGGCGGCTCATCGCGGCGGCGGGGCCTCGCC
This sequence comes from Pseudoroseomonas cervicalis, assembly GCF_030818485.1. Classification (NCBI taxonomy): domain Bacteria; kingdom Pseudomonadati; phylum Pseudomonadota; class Alphaproteobacteria; order Acetobacterales; family Roseomonadaceae; genus Roseomonas; species Teichococcus cervicalis. The sequence goes on from NZ_JAUTAJ010000004.1 coordinate 566,898, forward strand.
GGCGGCCATGCGGCGCAGGGCGAAGCGCTGCACCTTGCCGGATTCGGTGCGCGGCAGGGCGTCCACGAAGTCGATGGCGCGGGGATATTTGTAGGGGGCGATCTCGGCCTTCACGAAGTCCTGCAATTCCTTCACCAAGGCCGGGCCCGGGAAATGCCCCGGTTCCAGCACCACATAGGCCTTCACCACCACGCCACGCTCCGCATCCGGGGCGCCGACCACGCCGCATTCGCGCACCTTGGGATGGGCGAGCAGCGCCGCCTCGACCTCGGGCCCCGCGATGTTGTAGCCGGCGGCGACGATCATGTCGTCGCTGCGCGCCTGGTACCAGAAATAGCCATCCTCGTCCTGGATGAAGGTGTCGCCGGTGATGTTCCAGCCCCAGCGCACCTGCCGCGCCTGGCGCGGATCGGCGAGGTACCGGCAGCCGGTCGGGCCGCGCACCGCCAGATGCCCCGGCATGCCGCGCGGCACCTCTTTTCCGGTGTCATCGAGGATGCAGGCCTCGAAGCCCGGCACCACCAGCCCGGTCGCGCCCGGCCGGATCCTTTCCAGTGGAGCACTGATGAAGATGTGGAGCATCTCGGTGCCGCCGATGCCGTCCATCAGCTTCAGGCCCGTGGCGGCCAGCCATTGCTCATAGACCGGGCGCGGCAGATTCTCTCCGGCCGAGACGCAGCGGCGCAGGCTGGACAGGTCGAACTCCGCCGCCCGCGCGGCCATGGCGCGATAGGCGGTGGGGGCGGTGAAGCAGATGCTGGCGCGGTGTTGCTGGATGGCGGGCAGCAGCTCGTCCGGCCCGGCCTTCTCCAGCAGGATGCCGGTGGCGCCGATGCGGAAGGGGAACAGCACCAGCCCGCCCAGCCCGAAGGTGAAGGCCAGCGGCGCCGAGCCGATGAATCGGTCCTCGGGCGTGGGCCTCAGCACCTCGGCCGAATAGGTGTCGCAGATCGCCAGCATGTCGCGATGCGCGTGCAGCGTGCCCTTGGGCTCCCCCGTGGTGCCGGAGGTGAAGCCGATCAGGCAGATATCCTCGGCCGAGGTGTCGCAGGGCGCGAAATCGGGCGCGGCGGCGTCGCACAGCGCCTCCAGCTCGCCATCGCCCCAGTAGCGGACATGCTTCAGGTCCGGCGCCTCGGCGGCGGCCTTCTGCATCTCGGCGGACAGGCGCGCATCGCACAGGGCGTGGCTGATGCGCGCCTTGCGCAGCATGAAGCCCAGCTCCTTGGCGCGCAGCAGCGGCATGGTGGCGACGACCACGCCGCCCGCCTTCAGCACGGCGAAATAGGCCGCGACCATCCAGGGGTTGTTGGCGCTGCGCAGCATCACCCTGTTGCCCGGCACCAGGCCGAGATCCCGCACCAGCACATTCGCGATGCGGTTCACCCGCCCGGCCAGCTGGCGGTAGGTCAGTGTCTCGGTGGGCGCGATCAGCGCGGGGTGGTCGCCGCGCCCGGCCGCGATATTGCGCTCGATGAATTCGGTCGCGCAGTTCAGCCGCGGCGGGTAGCGCAGTGCCGGCAGCTCATGGCGCATCACCGGCCACGTCTCGCGCGGCGGCAAATTGTCGTGGACGAAGCGGTCCACATGCGCGCTGCGCTCCGCGCCCGCCGGCACGGCGTGCTCCTTCATCATCCCGTCCATCCTTCGCCCTCCTGTGTTCAGGCTTGGGGCGTGCGACTGCCTTCCCCCGCCAGGGCCCGTTCGGCCCGGGCGATCACGATGCGCTGCACTTCGCTGGCGCCTTCATAGACGCGGAGCGCGCGCACTTCCCGGTAGAGCTCCTCGGCCTTGTGGCCGCGGGTGACGCCGAGCCCGCCATGGATCTGCACGGCGCGGTCCGCCGCGCGCTGCGCGGCCTCGGTGGCGTAGAGCTTGGCCATCGAGGCCTCGCGCGAGATGCGCGGGCGCCCCGAATCCTTCAGCCAGGCGGCGCGGTAGACCAGCAGCGCCGCCGCCTCCACCTCCGTCGCGCTGTCGGCGATGGCGACCTGGCTCTGCTGCTGCTCGAAGAGCGGCCCGCCGAACAGATGCCGGTTTTCCGCGCGTTCCACGGTGAGGTCGAGGGCGCGCCGCGCGAAGCCGAGCGCCGCCGCGCCGACCGTGGCGCGGAACACGTCGAGCGTCGCCATCGCCACCTTGAACCCATCCCCCGGCGCGCCAAGGCGGTGGCTGTCGGGCACACGCACATCGTCGAAGCGCAGCGTCGCCAGCGGGTGCGGCGCCGTCACCTCGATGCGCGCCTCGACCGAGAGGCCGGGGCTGTCGGCCGGCACCACGAAGGCGGAAAGGCCGCGCGCCCCCGGCGCCTCGCCGCTGCGGGCGAAGACGACGTAATGGCCGGCGATGCCGCCATTGCTGATCCAGGTCTTTTTGCCGGAGATCCGCCAATGGCTGTTGCCATCGCGCGTCGCACTGGTGGCCAGCGCCGCCACATCGGATCCGGCCTCGGGCTCGGACAGCGCGAAGGCTGCCAGCGATTCGCCGCGCCGCACATCGGGCAAATAGCGCGCCTTCAGCGCATCATCGCCGAACAGGGTGATGCTGCCGGTGCCGAGCCCCGCCATGGCGAAGGCGAAATCCGCCAGCCCCGCATGCCGCGCCAGGATGTCGCGGGCGATGCAGAGGCAACGCACATCCAGCCGCCCATCCTCCGGCACCGCCGCGCGCAGCAGCCCGGCCTCGCCCATGGCGCGGGTCAGGCGGAGCGTGCTGGCATCGGCGTCGTGATGGTCGACCAGCGCCTCGGCATGCTCTGCGGCCCAGGCTTCCACCTCGCGCGCCCAATCGGCGTGGCGCGGTTCGAAGAAGGGCCAGTCGAGGAAGGCGGAATCGGCCATGGCGTGTCAGTCGCCCTGGAATTCGGGGCGGCGCCTGGCGGCGAAAGCCTCATAGGCGCGGCCGAAATCGCGGGTGGTCATGCACAGCGCCTGGGCCACCGCCTCGGCCTCCACCGCCTGCTCGATCGACATGGCCCATTCCATCGCCAGCATGCGCTTGGTCATGCTGTGGGCGAAGGCGGGGCCGGTGGCGATGTCGCGCGCCAGGGCCACCGCCTCCGGCAGCAGGGACTCCGCCGCCACCACGCGGTTGAAGAAACCCCAGGCGAGGCCTTCCTCGGCGCGCAGCGAGCGGCCGGTATAGAGCAGCTCGCTCGCCCTTCCCTGGCCGATGATGCGCGGCAGGATGGCGCAGGCGCCCATGTCGCAGCCGGCCAGGCCCACCCGGTTGAACAGGAAGGCCACCTTGGCCTCCGGCGTCGCCAGCCGCAGATCGGAGGCCATGGCGATGATGGCGCCCGCCCCGGCGGCGATGCCGTCCACCGCGGCGATCACCGGCTGCGGGCAGGCGCGCATCGCCTTGACCAGCCCGCCGGTCATGGCGGTGAAGCGCATCAGCCCGCGCGTGTCGCGCTTCAGCAGCTCCCCGATGATGTCATGCACATCGCCGCCCGAGCAGAAATTGCCGCCGGCGCCGGTGATGACGAAGGCGCGCACCGCCTCGTCCCGCTCGCCCATGCGGAAGATGTCGGTCAGCTCCTCATAGCTGTCGAAGGTCAGCGGGTTCTTGCGCTCTGGCCGGTCCAGCGTGATCCGCGCCACGCCCTCCTCGACTTCGAGCCGCACATGCCGTGCCGGATGCGCCGCGATGCTCATGTCTCACTGTCCTCCCGCAGCGCCGCGCGGACCGAGGATTTGGCGCGGCCCAGCAGTGCCATCAGCGTGCCGCGCTCGCCTTCGTCCAACCCGCCCAGCAGCGTCGCGATCCATTGCTCATGCGCCGCCGATTGCCGGGCGAATTCGCGCCGCCCGCGCGGCGTCAGCCGCAGCGTCACCACGCGGCGGTCATGCGCCTCGGTGCGGCGGGCGATCAGCCCCTCTTCCTCCAGCCTCGCGGCGAGGCCCGTGACATTGCCGTTCGACACCATCATGCGGCGCGACACCTCGCCCAGCGTCAGCCCCTCCGGCGCGCGTTCGAGCGCCGCCAGCAGGTCGAAGCGGGGCAGGGTGGTCGAGAAATCCTGCCGCAGCCGGCGGCGGATCTCGCTTTCCATCAGCGTGGTGCAGGTCAGCAGCCGCAGCCACAGGCGCAGCTCGTCCTTGTGGCCGGCGGGCTGGTCGGCCAGCGCGGTCTCGGCATCCACCGGGCTCATGTCTCGCCCCCATCCACCGCCAGCGCCTGGCCGTTCACCGCGCCGGCGCCGATCAGATAGAGCACCGCCTCCGCCACCTCCTCCGGCCGCACCAGGCGGCCCTGCGGGTTGTGGCGCGTCAGCTCGGCCCGCGCCGCGGCCTCGTCCCGCCCGGTGCGGGCCATGATGCGCGCGACGCTTTCGGTGACGATCTCGGTCTCGGTGAAGCCGGGGCAGATGGCGTTCACCGTCACGCCCTTGCCGGCCACCTCCAGCGCCAGGGCGCGCACCAGGCCGAGCAGCCCGTGCTTCGCCGCCGTATAGGCGGTGACATAGGGATAGCCCTTCAGCGCGGCGGTGGAGGCGATATGGATGATGCGCCCATGCCCCGCCGCCAGCATGCCCGGCAGCACGGCGCGGCTGATGGCAGCGGCGCCGAGCAGGTTGACCCGCAGCATGCGCTCCCACAGCGCGGCATCGCTCTTCAGGAAGGGCGCGCTTTCGGCGGCGCCGGCGGCGTTGACCAGGATGGGGAAGGGGGCCTGGCCCTCCAGCGCCACCTGCAGCCAGGCATCCTCGGTGATGTCGGCGACCAGGGCATGGGCGGCATGGCCGGCGCGGCGCACCGCCTCCAGCCGCTCCGCCCGGCGGCCGAGGATGGTGACCTCATGCCCGGCGGCGGTCAGCGCGGCGGCGATGGCGGCGCCGATGCCGCTGCCCCCGCCCGTCACCAGAGCCCGGCTCTCCGCCATGGCCTCTCCCCCTCGATTGCTTGAAGCCTAAAACGATCTCTTGCCGCCCCGCAAGGGCGCTTTGCGGTTGCGGCGGCGAATTGTTGAAGCTTAAACTATCTGCCGAGCAGGGGAGACAGCGCGCATGCGCATCGCGGTGATCGGCGGCGGGCCCGCCGGGCTGTATTTCGCCATCCTCATCAAGCGCGACCGGCCGGAGGCGCAGGTCACTGTGGTCGAGCGCAACCAGGCCGACGACACCTTCGGCTTCGGCGTCGTCTTCAGCGACCAGACGCTGGATGCCTTCGCCGCCGCCGACGAACCCTCCTACCGCGCCATCACCGGGGCCTTCGCCTATTGGGATGATATCGAGATCCAGGCGAAGGGGGCCACGCACCGCATCGGCGGCAATGGCTTCTGCGGCTGCTCCCGCCGCACCCTGCTGCTGCTGTTGCAGCAGCGCGCGCGGGAGGTGGGTGTCGAGCTGGTCTTCGGCCGCGAGGCGCAGCCGGAGGATTTCCCGGATGCCGACCTCATCGTGGTGGCGGATGGCATCAACAGCCCGGTGCGCGAGCGTTTCGCCGACCATTTCCAGCCCAGCATCGATCTGCGCCCCAACCGCTTCGCCTGGATGGGCTCCACCCGGCCCTTCGACGCCTTCACCTTCTTCTTCAAGGAGACCGAGGCCGGCATCTTCATCGCCCATTGCTACCAGTATGAGGCGAATGCCAGCACCTGGGTGCTGGAGACCGACCCCGAGACCTTCGCCCGCGCCGGCCTCGCCGACATGGACGAGGCGCAAAGCGCCGCCTACCTCGAAAAGGTCTTCGAGGAGGAATTGCAGGGCCACCGCCTGCTGACCAATCGCAGCCTGTGGCGCCGCTTCCCCGCCCTGCGCTGCGCCCGCTGGGTGAAGGGCAACATGGTGCTGCTGGGCGACGCCAAGGCCAGCGCGCATTTCTCCATCGGCTCCGGCACCAAGCTCGCCATGGAGGATGCGATCGGCCTGCACGCCGCCTTCATGGCGGGCGGCGACGTCGCCACCTGCCTCGCCCGCTACGAGACCGCCCGACGCACCGAGGTGGAGAAGACCCAGCACGCCGCCGATGTCTCGCTGGTCTGGTTCGAGCATGTGAAGCGCTTCTGGCACATGCCGCCGACGCAATTCGCCTTCGGCGTCATGACCCGCAGCAAGGCCATCACCTGGGAGAATCTGGCGCTCCGCGCCCCGGATTTCGTGGCCGATGCGCAATCCATGTTCGCGCAGCAGGCGCGGGAGGCCGGGCTGCCGGCGCGCGACAATGCCGCCCCCGCCTTCCAGCCCTTCCGGCTGCGCGGCATGGAACTGGCCAACCGCCTCGTCGTCTCGCCCATGTGCCAGTACAGCGCCGCGGACGGCCTGCCCGGCGACTGGCACCTGGTGCATTACGGCAGCCGCGCCACCGGCGGCGCCGGCCTGATCTTCACCGAGATGACCTGCCCCGCGCCGGAGGCCCGCATCACCCCGGGCTGCGCCGGCCTCTGGAACGACGCGCAGGAAGCCGCCTGGGCCCGCATCACGCGCTTCGTCCACGCCCATGGCCAGGCGCGCATCGCCCTCCAGCTCGGCCATGCCGGGCGCAAGGGCGCGACCAGGCTGATGTGGGACGGCATGGACCGGCCGCTGGAGCAGGGCGCCTGGCCGATCCTCTCGGCCAGCCCCATCCCCTACTACCCGGACAGCCAGGTACCGAAGGAAATGGACCGCGCCGATATGGACCGGGTGCGCGACCAGTTCGTGCAGGCCGCCCAGCGCGGCGACCGCGCCGGCTTCGACATGCTGGAGCTGCACTGCGCCCATGGCTACCTGCTGGCCAGCTTCCTCTCGCCCCTGACCAACACCCGCACGGATGACTATGGCGGCAGCGTGGAAAACCGCCTGCGCTACCCGCTGGAGGTCTTTCACGCCCTGCGAAAACTCTGGCCGCAGGACAAGCCGATGAGCGTGCGCCTCTCCGCCACCGACTGGGCGGCGGGTGGCATCTCGGATGAGGACACGCTCGCCATCGCCCGCGCCTTCGCCGAGGCCGGCGCCGATCTGGTCGATGTCTCCACCGGCCAGACCGTCGCCGACGCCGCCCCGCATTACGGCCGCATGTTCCAGCTCCCCTGGTCCGACATGATCCGCAACGAGGCCGGCATCGCCACCATGTGCGTCGGCTCCATCACCAGCATCGACCAGGTGAACACCATCCTGGCCGCCGGCCGCGCCGATCTCGTGGCCCTCGGCCGGCCGCATCTGGCCGACCCGGCCTTCACCCTGCGGGCGGCGGCGGATTACCAGGAAAAATCGGTCGCCGTGCCGGTGCAGTATCGCTGGGGCAAGGACGCCATCTTCCGCACCGCCGAACGCGAGCGCGCCGACCTCATGGAGCTGAAGCGCAAGGCGCGGCCGAAGCGGCACAAGGCATAAAAAAGATCCGGGGGAATGAATTCCCCCAAAGGCAAAAAAAGATCCCGGGGGAATGAATTCCCCCGGGACCCCCTTCTTTTTTCTGTCGGGGCCGGGCGCCGGTGGCGCCCGGCGGCTCAGTTCCAGCCGGCGCGCTGCAGGATCTGCAGCGCCTCGGGCGTGCGGTCCAGATTGCCGGCGGCATTCACCGGCTCGGCGCGGAACTTGCCCATCGCCGCCAGCGCCGGATGCAGCGGCGCATCCTCCACCACCGGATATTCCATATTGCCCAGCGCGAAGGCCTCCTGCGCCTTCGGCGTGGTCATGAACTCCAGGAAGCGCAGCGCATTGGCGCGGTTCGGCGCCGTGCGCACCAGCCCGCCGCCCGAGATGTTCACATGCGTGCCGCGATCGCCCTCGCCCTGGTTGGGGAAGATCACGCCGATACGCTGGAACAGCGCCTGGTCCTCTGCCTTGTCGGAACGCCCGAACTGGCCGAGATAATAGCTGTTGGCGATCGCCAGGCCGCACTGGCCCGAGGGGATGGCGCGGAACTGGTCGCGGTCGCCGCCCTGCGGCGGACGCGCCAGATTGGCCACCAGCCCGCGCGCCCAGGCCTCCGTCCGCTCCGGCCCGTCGGCGATCAGCACCGAGGCCGCCAGGCTGGTGTTGTAGGGATGCGCGCCGCTGCGCGTGCAGATCATGCCGCGGAAGCGCGGATCGGCCAGATCCTCATAGCGGTTCAGCCCCTCGGGCCGGCCCTTCTCGCGATCATACATGATCAGCCGGGCGCGCTGGCTGAAGGCGAACCACAGCCCCTGCGGATCGCGCAGCGAGGCCGGCACGCGGCTGTCGATGGTCTGCGACTGGTAGGGGGCCAGAATGCCGGCCTGCGCCGCGCGCGCCAGCCGCGCCGCATCCACCGTCAGGAACACATCCGCCGGGCTGTTGGCGCCCTCATTGCGGATGCGCTCGATCAGCTGGTCCGCCTGGCCCTCGATCACCCGCACGCGGATGCCCGTCTCCTGGGTGAAGGCGTCATAGAGCTGACGGTCCGTGTCGTAATGCCGGGCGGAGTAGAGATTGATCTCCCCCGCATTCTGCGCATGCACCGCCGGCGCGGCGAGCACGAGGGCGGAGAAGGCTGCGAGCACGGTACGGCGGAGCATGGCGTCGTCCCTGTTGGATTTGGCGCCGATGCCTATTCGAAATGCGAGGCATTCGCAAGAAAAACCGGAACCTGGCGGCGGCCCGGGGGCCGCCACCCGCCGCCCCTCAGCCCGCGCTGCCGTGCAGCACCAGCAGCGGCAGCCCATGCCCCGACAGGCGCAGCCCGTCCTGTGTCACGGCCGGCGCCGTGCCGCCCAGCAGGCAGCGCCAGCGCCGCCCCGCCAGCGCCGGCGGCAGCGGCAGGGTGGTGTCGCCCCAGCCTTCCGCCCGCGGCCGCAGCGAGGCCGCGCCCGGCGGCACCAGCCCCAGCGACCGAAGCGGCACCGCCACCAGCAGCGCCTCCTGCCCCTGTCGGCGCAGGAATGCCAGCACCGCATCGGCCGGCCCGCCCTGCGGCGCCAGCGGCTCATGGCTGCCGTCGCGGAACAGGCCGGGGCTGGCCTGCCGGGCCCGCAGCAGGGCGTGGATCAGCCGCTGCTTCACCCCCCCGTCCTGCCAGGCTTCCAGCAGCGCCTCCAGCGGCCGCTCCTGCGCCAGTGCCGCCTGCCGCGCGGCATAGTCGACGGGGCGGCGATTGTCGGGATCGACCAGCGAGAAATCCCAGAACTCGGTGCCCTGGTAGAGATCCGGCGTCCCCGGCACGGTCAGCCGCAGCGCCGTCTGGCTGAGCGATTTCAGCGCCGCCGGCGCCGCGATGCGCTGCGCGAAGCCATGCAGCGCGCGCGGCAGCTCCGGATCGGCCGCGCGGTCCAGCAGCCCGTGCAGGAAGCCATGCGCGGCCTGCTCATAGGCATCGTCCGGCATGGCCCAGCCGGAGCGGCGCTTGGCCTCGCGCATCGCCTTGCGCTGCCAGCCCTCCAGCCGCTCCGCCCAGGCGGCCAGCGCCGCGCCATCGGCCGGGTCGAGGTCGAGCGGCCAGGCGGCGACGATCATCTGCACCGCCATGGCGGCCTCGCCGGGCTCCGGCGCCGGGCCATCGGGCAGGGCCTGCACCAGCCCCTTGGCGCGGCCCAGAATGCCGCGCAGGAAACCGGCCCATTCATCCGGCATCTCGGACAGCAGGGCGAGGCGCATGCGCAGATCCTCGCCCCGCTTGTGGTCATGCGTGGCGGTGGCCAGCAGCGCATCCGGGAAATCGCGCCCGCGCGCCGCCGCGGCCGCATGGAAACCGCCAGGCGACAGGGAAAAATGCCCGGGATGCGAGCCGACCTCGTTGCGCGACAGCAGCCGCCCATAGCGGTAGAAGGCGGTATCCTCCACCGACTTGGCGGCGGTGGGGGAGGAGAGCTGCTGGAAACGCTGCCGCGCCCGCAGCAGCGCCTGGCGGGCTTCCCCGGGGGCACGGTCGCGCAACCGCTCCTCGGCCAGCCAGAACAGCAGATGCGCCAGCACAATGTGGTCGGTCGGGTGCAGATGCGCGCGCGCGCCCTCCGCCGCCTGGCGCAGCACCGCCTCATCCTGCGCGCTGGGCTGCCCGGCGCGGACATAGATGCGATAGACCGGGAAATGCACCAGCAGCTGCGCCACCACCCGGCGGATGGCATTGAAGGAGAAATCGCGCGAGCGCAGATGGCCGCGCGCCAGATGGTGCAAAGCGCGGGCGCAGGCATCGAGCTCGGCGGCGAGGTTGTCGCGCAGGATCTGCTGCCGGGCGATGATCTCCTCGGCGGCGAAATCGCGCTCGCTGCCGCTGATCTCGCGCCACAGGGCGGAGAGCGGCGCCTCGCCGGCCGCGTCATGCAGCACGCCGCCCACCTGGTCCATGAAGTCATAGCCGGTGGTGCCGTCCGTGCCCCAGCGCTTCGGCAGTTCCTCGCCGCCCGCCAGGATCTTCTCGACGACGATATAGGGCTCGCCCTGCGGCGCGCCGGCCGGGCGGCGGGCGCCTTCCTGCCGCATGCGGCGGCGCAGCCGGCGGCAATAGCCGGCCGGGTCGGCGAGGCCATCGACATGGTCGATGCGCACGCCATCGATCAGCCCCTTGGCATAGAGGCGCAGGATCAGCTCATGGGTGGCGTCGAACACCGCGGGATCCTCCGCGCGCAGCCCGGCGAGACCCGTGACATCGAAGAAGCGGCGCCAGTTGATCTCATCCGTCGCGGTGCGCCACCAGGCCAGGCGGTAATGCTGGCGCTCCAGCAGCGCGTGCAGCCGCGCCGCGCCATCCAGGCCGCGCGGGTCGTGGCTGGCCAGCCCGTCGCGCGAGTCGAGGATCGGGCGCGCATCCTCCTCGCGGATCGGGAAGCGGTTGTCGAAATAGGCGACGGAGAGGCCGGTCGGGCCCTCGGCCACCAGCGACAGCTCCCCCTCCGCCAGCGCCTCGCCATAGGGGCGGCCGAGGAAGGGAGCCAGCATCCGGCCGGCGAGCGCCGGATCGGCGCTGTCCCAGTCGATGTCGAAGAAACGGGAGAAACGGCTGTCGCGGCCGCGCGCCAGCACATCCTGCCACCAGGGATTGTGCGGCCCGTCCACCCCCATATGGTTCGGCACGATGTCGAGCAGCAGGCCGAGCCCTTCGGCCCTGAGCGCCGCCACCAGCCGGCGCAAGGCCGGCTCGCCGCCGAGGGCCGGGTTGATGGCATCGGTCGCGGTGACGTCATAGCCATGGGTGGAGCCCGGCGCCGCCGGCAGCAGCGGCGAGGCGTAGAGATGGCTGACCCCGAGCCGCGCCAGATAGGGCACCAGCCCCACCGCGTCGTCCAGCGTGAAGCCGGCATGGAACTGCAGGCGGTAGGTGGCGCGCGGCGCGGTGCGGGCGGCGGTCATGCGGGGGCTCTCCGCGCCCGCGCTAGCCCGCGCAGGCGCTGTTCGATGGCGGGGTCCTGGAACATCCGCTCGACCGGTGGGGAGAGGCGGCGTCGCCAGTTCGGGTGCTCATCAACGGTGCCGGGCAGGTTCGGTTGCTCCACCGCCGCCACCGCATCCTCCAGCGGCAGCAACGCCAGGTCGCAGCGGGCGCGGCCGATATAGGCGGCGGCCGCGTCGGCGACCCGCGACGCCTCCTCCTCCGGCGGCGGCGGCCCTTCCGCCACGCCGGCGCGGCGGAAGGCGGCCCAGAGCTTCGGCCGCTCCGCCGCCCGCGTCTCCGCCTGGCCGGGCAGGGTGCTGCCGAGCTTCTCGCGCCATTCCAGGTCGCGCCCCTGCCACCAGCCGGCGACCGTGGGCAGGTCATGGGTGGAGGTCATGGCGACGGCCTCGCGCGTCCAGCGCTGCGGCGGCTTGAAGCCGCCCCCGGCCTGCTCGAACCACATCACCCGCATGCCGGCGAGGCCCGCGCGCTCCAGCTCCGGCCGGAAGCCCTCCGGCACGGTGCCGAGATCCTCGCCGATGGCGATGGCGCGGTGGCGCAGGGATTCGAGCGCCACCAGCCGCAGCATGTCGCGCTGCGGGTAGCTTATGTAGCAGCCCTCCGCCGGGCTCGCCCCCTGCGGCACCAGCCAGAGGCGGCGCAGGCCCAGCACATGGTCCAGCCGCACCCCGCCGCCATGGCGGAAGGCGGTGGCCAGCATCTCGCGGAAGGCGGCGAAGCCGGTGGCGCGCAGCCCGTGCGGCGCATAGGTGGTGATGCCCCAGCCCTGGCCGCTGGCGTTGAAGATGTCGGGCGGCGCGCCGATCTCGATGCCGGTGAGGAATTCCTCCTGCCGCGACCAGGCATCGCTGCCGCCGCCATCGACGCCGATGGCGAGGTCGGCGATCAGCCCGATCCGCGCCCCGGCCTGCCGCGCGGCCAGCTGCGCGGCACCCAGGCCGCGATCGGCCATCCATTGCAGGAAGGCGTGGTAATCGACCTCTGCCCGCGCCGCCTCGGCGAAGGCCAGCACATCGGGGCCGTTCGGGTCGCGCAGGCCCACCGGCCAGTCCTTCCAGTGCCAGCGCGCCGGGTCGTCCGCCAGCTGCGCGGCGTGCAGCGCCTCGAAGAGGGCGTGGCGCTGCAGCGCGGCGCCGCCCTGGGCGCGGAACGCCGCGAATTCGGCGCGCAGCGAGTCCGGCGCCACCTGCTGGAAGGTTTCGAAAAGCTGGCGCAGCCGGGCCAGCCGCGCGCGCGCCACGCCGGGCCATTCGACCAGATCCAGCCCTTCCAGCCGCGCCCATTCGGCGGCGAGCTCGGGCGGAAAGGCGGGGGAGAGCTCGCCCAGCAGCGCCTCGCCATCGGCGTGCCGCACATCGAGCCGCAGCCGGCTGGAGGGCGCATAGGGGCTGAAGCGGGAGGGATCGGCGCTGAACTGCGCATGCACCGGGCTGATGGCGATGGCATCGGCGCCGAGCCCGGCGGCCCCGGCGGCGAAACCGGCCAGGGCGGCATAGTCGCCGACCCCGCCATCGCCATGCCGGCGCAGCGAATAGAGCTGCACGGCGAGCCCCCAGGCGGCCGCACCCGAACGCCCGCCTTCCGGATCGGCGCAGGCATCGGCGATGCGGTGGCCATGCTCCGGCGCGACCGCCAGCGTCAGCGCCGCCTGGCCCAGCTCCAGCGAATAATAGCCGGGCAGGGAGGGCATGGTGAGCCGCGCGCCCTGGGCATCGCCCTCGGCCTGGCCTTCCACCTCGGTGCCGTCCTCGGCGGTCAGGCGGTAGCGGCCGGCGGGCAGCTTCAGGCGCAGTGCCTCGCCCGGCGAGGCCGTCACCAGCGGTGGCGCGACGCTGCGATGCGCTTCATGCCAATGCGCCAGGCTTTCCTTCCGCTGCGCCGCGCTGGCGCAGGGCAGGCCGAGGGCGGTGAGCACGGCGCGCAGCGTCTCCGGCGTGGTGCTGCGCGGCGTGCCATGCGCATCCTCCCACTCCGCCATCAGCCCGACGGCGCGGGCCAGGCGGCGGAGCTCGGCCTCCTCGCTCACGCCGCCTCCTCCCGCAGCCAGGCGATGGCGCTGCGCGGCGGCAACTCGGCACTGGCCACGGAATCGGCGACACCGGGCGCGGATTCCGCCAGCAGCGTGTGCGGCGGCAGGGAGAGCGGCAGCGCCTCGTCGCCGAATTGCGCGGCGAGGCCGAGCACCAGCCCATTCGCCAGCCGCCATTCGGCCCGCACCGCCTGCGGGCCGGGCGTGCTGGCGCCGAGGCTGGTGGCCCCCGCCAGATGCGGCGCCAGCCGCTCCCGCCGCAGCGCCAGCAGCCCGGCGACATAGGCCTCGTATTCCGCCTTGGGCGGGGCGGGTGCGCTCGGCCGGGTCGAGGCGGCTGGCCTCGAACGTGTCCGGATGGTTGGGGTCGGGGATGCGCGCGCGCCGCTCCGGATCCTGGAAGGCGGCAAACTTGGCGAATTCCTTGCGCCGCCCCTCGCGCACCGCCTCGGCCAGCTCCGGCGAGGGGAAGCCGGTGAAGAACAGGAAGGGCCGTTCGGAGGCGAATTCCTCGCCCATGAACAGCATCGGCACCGGCGGCGAGAGCAGCTGCACCAGCTGCGCCGCGCGCAGCGCATCGGTGGAGGCCAGGGTGGCAATGCGGTCGCCAAAGGCGCGGTTGCCGACCTGGTCGTGATTCTGCACGGCGTTGACGAAGGCCGAGGGCGGCAGATGCCCCGAAGGCTTGCCGCGCGCATGGCCGAGATTCTTCGAGGTTTCGCCCTGATAGACGAAGCCTTCCGCCAGGGCACGCGCCAGATGCTCCGCCGGCCGGTCGGCGTAATCGGCGTAATAGGCCTCCGACTCCGCCGGTCAGCAGCACATGCAGGCAGTGATGCGCATCGTCATTCCACTGGGCGTCGAAATGGCGCTCCAGCAGGGTGGCGTCGTTGGTCTCGTTCTCCAGCACCAGATAGACCGGGCGGGGAAGCGCGTCGCGCACACGCTGCGACAGCTCGGGCAGGAAGCTGTCGCTGGCGATGGCGTGCACCGCGTCCAGCCGCAGCCCGTCGAAGCGGTATTCGCGCAGCCAGAACAGCGCGTTCTGCATGAAGAAATCGCGCACCGCGTCGCGCCGGAAATCGATGGCGTCGCCCCAGGGGGTGGAGAGGTCCTCGCGGAAGAAGCCGGGGGCGATGCTGTGCCAGTAATTCCCGGCCGGGCCGAAATGGTTGTAGACCACGTCGAGCATGACGGCGAGGCCATGGCCATGCGCCGCATCGACCAGCGTCTTCAGCTCCTCCGGCGTGCCATAGGCCTCGTCGGGCGCATAGGGCAGCACGCCGTCATAGCCCCAGTTGCGCGCGCCGGAGAAGTCGTTGACCGGCATCAGCTCGATGGTGTTGACGCCGAGCTGCGCCAGCCGCGGCAGGGCGGCGATGACGCCGCGGAACCCGCCCATGGCGCCGACATGCAGCTCATACACCACGCTTTGCGGCCAGGGATGGGTGCGCCAGTCGTCATGCTTCCAGCGATGCGCGGCGTGGTCGACCACGATGCTCCAGCCATCGACATCGCCATCCTGCGCGTGCGAGGCCGGGTCGGGCACGGTCGGGCCGTCGCCCAGGGCGTAGCGGTAGCGCGTGCCGGGCGGCGCATCGGCCTCCAGGCTCCACCAGCCCTCGGGCTCGGACTGCATCGGCAAAGGCGGGGCGTCGCGCCGCAGCAGGGTCACGCCGGGCTGGCCGGGCGCCCAGAGGCGGAAGCGGGTTCGCCCGCCGGCAAGAGGCAGGGCGCCGAAGGCGTAGGCGTGGCTCATGGGGAGGCCTCTTGCGATGGGGGCAGCGCGGCCAGCAGGCAGGCCGAGCGCGCGGCGAGGGTGAGGACGGGGCCGTTCACCGCCGCCTCCTCGGCCTGGGGCTGGGCGCTGTTCAGCAGCAGCGTCCAGTGCAGCGCCGGGGGCGGCAGCACGAAATCGACCGGCGTGGCGCCGGCATTCAGCAGCAGCAGCGTCACCTCGACACCGCCTTCCTCCGCCGCGCCGGCACGGCGCAAGGCGAGGGTGCGGCCCTGCGGCGCGTTCCAGGCCTCCGGCGTCAGCGGATGGCCATCGGCGTCGAACCAGGCGGTGTCGGGGATGCCGGGCAGGGGTTCGGTGCGGCCATGCAGATAGGTGGCGCTGCGCAGGGTCGGGTGGCGGCGGCGCAGCGCCGCGGCGCGGCCGATGAAATGCGACAGCTCGATGCCGTGCTCCGACCCGGCCAGGGACCAGTCGAGCCAGGAGATCTCATTGTCCTGGCAATAGGCGTTGTTGTTGCCCTGCTGGGTGCGGCCGAACTCGTCGCCGCCGAGCAGCATCGGCGTGCCATGCGAGGCGAAGAGCGTGACCAGCATGGCGCGTTTCAGCCGGTCGCGCGTGTCGCGGATCAGCGGATCGTCGCTCGGGCCCTCGGCGCCCCAATTGGCGCTGAAATTCTCGCCATGGCCGTCGCGGTTGTCCTCGCGATTGCCCTCATTGTGGCGGTGCTCGTAGCTGACCAGATCCTCCAGCGTGAAGCCGTCATGCGCGGCCAGGAAATTCACCGAAGCCCAGGGGCGGCGGCGCCGCCGCTCGAACAGGTCGCCGGAGCCGGAGAGGCGGGCGGCAAGGTCCGGGCGCAGGGAATCATCGCCGCGCCAGAAGCGCCGCACCCCGTCGCGGAAACGGTCATTCCATTCGGAGAAACCGGGCGGGTGATTGCCGAGCTGGTAGCCGCCCGGGCCGATATCCCAGGGCTCGGCGATCAGCTTCAGCCGCGACAGCACCGGATCCTGGCGGATGGCGTCGAAGAAGCCCGAGGCCGGGTCGAAGCCATGCGCCTCCCGCCCCAGCGTCGAGCAGAGGTCGAAGCGGAACCCATCCACCCGGTATGCGGTGGCCCAGTGGCGCAGGCTGTCCATCACCATCTGCAACACGCGGGGATGCGAGAGGTTCAGCGTGTTGCCGCAGCCGGTCTCGTCGATATGCTGGCGCGGATCCTCGGGGTTCATCCGGTAGTAGCTGGCATTGTCCAGCCCGCGCCAGGAGAGGGTCGGGCCCAGCAGCCCGGCCTCGCAAGTGTGGTTGTAGACGACATCGAGGATCACCTCGATGCCGGCGGCGTGCAGCCGGCGGATGGCGACGCGGATCTCGTCCAGCGCGCCGGAGGACAGATAGGCGGGCTCGGGCGCGAAATAGGAGAGGGGGGAGTAGCCCCAGTAGTTGCGCAAGCCCTTCTCCACCAGGAAACGATCCTGGCAGAAGGCCTGCACCGGCAGCAGCTCCACCGCCGTGACGCCAAGCTTCTGCAGATGCTCGATCACCGGCGGGTCGGCCAATGCCGCAAAAGTGCCGCGCTCGCGCGGGACCAGGTCGTCACGGCGGATGGTCAGGCCGCGCAGATGCGTCTCGTAAATGACGGTGCGGTCCCAGGGCACCATCGGCGCGCGGTCATCGCCCCAGTTGAAGGCATCATCCACCACGACCGATTTCGGCATGGCCGCGGCGCTGTCGCGGCGGTCGAAGCTGAGATCGGCGCGCTGCGCGCCGAGCCGGTGGCCATACAGCGCGTCCGTCCAGCGCAGGCTGCCATGCAGCTGCTTGCCATAGGGATCGAGCAGCAGCTTGTTGGGGTTGAAGCGATGCCCCTGTTCCGGCTGGTAGGGGCCATGCGCGCGATAGCCATAGATCAGCCCGGGGCGCGCCTCGGGCAGATAGCCGTGGAACACCTCATCGGTGCATTCGGGCAGCGGCAGGCGGGCGACCTCGCGCCGGCCCGCCGCGTCGAACAGGCAGAGATCGATCTGCTCGGCATGGGCGGAGAACACCGCGAAATTGACGCCGAGCCCGTCCCAATGCGCCCCGAGCGGGTCGGGGCGCCCGGGGAGCAGCCAGTCGGGCAGCAGCGGCAAGGTCAGCCCTCCGTCGGAACCAGCACCAGGGTGGACAGGCCGGGCAATTGCAGGTCCAGCGCCGCGTCGAAACCGTGCGAGGCGGCCTCCACGCTGCGCGCCATGCCGCCATTGCCATTGTTGGCGCCGCCATAGATGGCGGCATCGGAATTGAACACCTCGCGCCAGGCACCCGCGATCGGCACGCCGACGCGATAACCCTGGCGCAGCACTGGGGTGAAGTTGCAGATGACCAGCGCCGGCTGCGTGCCCTCCGCGCCATAGCGCAGGAAGGCGTAGACGCTGTTGGCGGAATCATCCAGCACCACCCAGCGGAAGCCCTCGGGCTCGGCATCGCGCTGGTGCAGGGCGGGGGTGTCGGCATAGAGCCGGTTCAGGTCGCGCAGCATGCGCTGCAGCCCGGCATGCGGCGGCTGGTCCAGCAGGTGCCAGTCGACCGAGGAATCATGGTTCCATTCGCGCCGCTGGCCGATCTCGCCGCCCATGAAGAGCAGCTTCTTGCCGGGATGCGTCCACATGAAGCCGAAATAGGCGCGCAGATTGGCGAATTTCTGCCACTCATCACCCGGCATCTTGCCGATCAGCGAGCCCTTGCCATGCACCACCTCGTCATGGCTCAGCGGCAGCATGAAGCGCTCGGAGAAGGCATAGACCAGGCCGAAGGCGATGCCGCCATGGTGGTATTGCCGGTAGATCGGCTCACGCTCCATGTAGTGCAGCGTGTCGTGCATCCACCCCATGTTCCACTTGAAGTCGAAGCCCAGCCCGCCTTCATCCGCGCGGCGGGTGACGCCGGGGAAGGCGGTGCTTTCCTCGGCGATCAGCAGCTTGCCGGGGCAGCGCTCCGCGATGATGCGCGACAGCTCCTGCAGGAAGGAGATGCTCTCGAGATTCTCGCGCCCGCCATGGATATTGGGCACCCATTCATCATGCTTGCGGCTGTAGTCGCGATAGAGCATCGAGGCCACGGCATCGACGCGCAGCGCGTCCACGCCGTAATTCTCCAGCCAGTGCAGCGCGCTGCCGATCAGGAAGTTCCGCACCTCCCGCCGGCCGAGATTGTAGATCAGCGTGTTCCAGTCCTGGTGGAATCCCTCGCGCGGGTCGGCATGCTCATAGAGCGCGGTGCCGTCGAAGCGGGCCAGGCCGTGGCTGTCGGTCGGGAAATGCGCCGGCACCCAGTCGAGGATGACGCCGATCCCCGCCTCATGGCAGCGCTCGACCAGCCGCGCGAAATGCTCGGGCGGGCCGAAGGGCGCGTGCGGCGCGTATTGCCCGAGCGGCTGGTAGCCCCAGGAGCCGCCGAAAGGATGCGCCATGATCGGCAGGAATTCGACATGGGTGAAGCCCATGCCCTGCAGATAGGGGATCAGCCGGTCGCCCAGCTCCTCCCAGCTCAGCGTGCTGTTGCCCTCGCCGCGCATCCACGATCCGGCATGCACCTCATAGACCGAGATGGGCTGCGCCGCGGCCGGCGCATCGCCGCGCCGCAGCGGTGCCGGCGGGGTGAGGCGCGCCGTGTCCATGACGATGGAGCCGGTGGCCGGCGGCGGCTCGCTCTGCCAGGCGAAGGGGTCGGCCTTCAGCGGCAGCAGGCTGCCATTCGGGTCCAGCAGCTCAAATTTGTAGATGGCGCCGGGGCCGATGCCGGGGATGAACAGCTCCCACACCCCGGGCCCATGGCGCAGCCGCATCGGATGGCGGCGGCCATCCCAACTGTTGAAGTCGCCGACGACGGAGACGCGGCGCGCATTCGGCGCCCAGAGCGCGAAGCGCACGCCGCTGATGCCCTGCACCACCATCGGATGCGCGCCGAGGCAGCGGCCGATGTCGCGATGCGCGCCCTCGCCCAGCAGATGCAGGTCGAGCTCGCCCAGCAGCGGGCCGAAGGCATAGGGGTCGTCGATCTCTTCCGCGGTGCCGTCACGCTCGACACGAAGCCGGTAGGGTTCGCCATCCGGCAGCGGGCCTTCGAACAGCCCCGCCGGATGGATCTGCGCCAGGGGTGAGAGCCCCTGGCGCGTCACCGCCGAGACCGCGGCGGCACCCGGCAGCAGGGCGCGCAGCACGCGCCCCCCTTCCGTCTCATGCGGGCCCAGCAGGGCGAAGGGGTCGCCGTGACGGGCCTCGACCAGGGCGGCGATGGCGTCCGGATGCAGTGCGGTCTCGGCCATGCGTCACTCCTTGCCCAGCAGGCGATGGGCCAGGCGGCTGAGGCCGCCCAGCGGGATATGCAGCCAGCCGGGACGGTTGGCCGCCTCGTAGCAGACCTCGTAGGCCGCCTTCTCCAGCAGGAAGAGATCGAGCAGCGCGGCCTCGCTCTCCGGCGTCGACCAGGGGCGCGGCGCCTCCGCCTGGGCGGCGCGATAGGCCTCCAGGAAGGTGGCGGCGGCGCGCTGGCGGAAGCCCTCCAGCAGCGAATCATGCAGGTCGGTGGTCTCGGCCGAGCCGGCGCCGGCACCGGGCTCGGCGCTGGCCACCGCATAGTCGAAGGAGCGCAGCAGCCCCGCCACGTCGCGCAGCGGCGAGCTCTTGGCGCGGCGCTGCGCCAGGGTCTTGGCGGGCTCGCCCTCGAAATCGATGATGCAGGCATCGCCCTGCACCACCAGCACCTGGCCGAGATGGAAATCGCCATGGATGCGCGTCTTCAGCGTGCCCTCGGCGCTGGCGGCGAGCCGGTCGATCGCCTCCAGCAGGCCGGCGCGATTCTCGCGCAGCGCCGCGGCCTCCTCGCTCTGGCCGGCCACCTTCAGCGCCGCCTCGAACTGCGCGCGCGCCGCCTTGGCCCAGGCCTTGACGTCCTTCTCGCTGGCAGGCTCGGGCCTGAAGGCGGCATCCTCGCTGTCCTCGGCCAGCAGCGCGTGCATCTCGCCGAGCCGCCTGCCGAGCGCGCCGGCGAAGACGGCGTAGTTGGCGAAGGCGTCGTCCTGCTCGTCCGAGGCATTGTCCTTCACCGCCAGCTCGGCGATGGAGCGGTTCAGGAACTCGATGGTCCAGCCCCAGCCATCGCCCTGGTTGCGCACGAAGCCCTGCACCACGACCAGGGTGCGCGGCGTGCCATCCGGCGAGACCCGCACCACCTCGCCCAGCAGCGGCGCCGTCTGGCCGAAGCCGCGCTCGGTCAGGTGGCGCGTCATCTCGGTCTCGGGGCTGATGCCCTCGGTGACGCGGCGCACCAGCTTCAGCACCGCATGGTCGCCGATGATGAGGGAGGAATTGGACTGCTCGGCCGAGAGGCGGCGGATCTCCGCATCGGCGGGGATGGCATCGGCATCGAAAAGCGAGGTCGGCAGGAAGCGGATCTCGCCTTCCGACAGCTTCATCACTGCCTCATTCCGCAGCCCGCGCAGCACCGCCTGGGGCAGGGAATCGAGCGCGAAGGCATCGGTCAGCAGGCCGACGCGGCGGCCGCGGCGGACACGCGCCAGCGCCAGCTGCTGCGGCAGCGCGGTGCTGATGTCATCCTCCCAGATGATGCCGAGCGGCAGCAGGTAGCGCGCCGTGCCCTCGCCCTCCGGGACCTCCACCTCGGCCAGCAGCGCCTCGCCATTCTCGGTGGAGAGCGCCTCGGCGAAGGCGAGCCGGGCGCTCGCGACCACACCATCCTTGCCGGCGAACCAGCGGCGGCGGGCCAGGTATTGCGGCAGCGAATCCTGCTCCAGCACCTTGCGCGGCGCGGGCGCCAGCACATCGGCCACACCCCCGCGCAGCACCAGGGTGGAGAGCTCGGACATCGCTTCCGGCGCCGGGGTATGCCAGCTCGGCATCGCAGCCTCCGTGGCGAGAAGGAACCAGTAGAACCCGTAGGGCGGCAGGGTCAGCAGATAGGTCAGCTGCCCGATCGGCGGGAAGGAGGAGCCGCCCACCAGCTCCACCGGCACACGCCCGGCATAGGCGGAAAGGTCGAGCTCCACCGCCTGCGCCGTGCGCGACAGGTTGCAGACGCAGAGGATGGTCTCGCCTTCATGCTCGCGCAGATAGGCCAGGATCTTGCGGTTGCCGGGATAGAGATAGCCGAAGCTGCCGCGGCCGAAGGCCTTGTGCCGCTTGCGCACCGCCAGCATGCGGCGGGTCCAGTTCAGCAGCGAATGCGGGTCGTTGCTCTGCGCCTCGACATTGACCGCCTCGAAGCCATAGACCGGGTCCATGATGGCGGGCAGCACCAGCTGCGCTGGTGTCGCGCGGGAGAAGCCGCCATTGCGGTCGGGCGACCATTGCATCGGCGTGCGCACGCCGTCGCGGTCGCCGAGATGGATGTTGTCGCCCATGCCGATCTCGTCGCCATAGTACATGACCGGCGTGCCCGGCATGGACAACAGCAGGGAATTCATCAGCTCGATGCGGCGGCGGTCATGCTCCAGCAGCGGCGCCAGGCGGCGGCGGATGCCGAGATTGATGCGGGCACGCTTGTCGGAGGCATAGGTCTCCCACAGATAATCCCGCTCCTTGTCGGTCACCATCTCGAGGGTCAGCTCGTCATGGTTGCGCAGGAAGATCGCCCATTGGCAGTTCTCGGGGATCTCCGGCGTCTGCCGCAGGATGTCGGTGATCGGGAAGCGATCCTCCTGCGCCATCGCCATGTACATGCGCGGCATCAGGGGGAAGTGGAACGCCATGTGGCATTCATCGCCATCGCCGAAATACTGCTGCGTGTCCTCGGGCCACTGATTGGCCTCGGCCAGCAGCATGCGGCCCGGCGCGTGCTTGTCCAGCTCGGCGCGGATCTTCTTCAGGACGACATGCGTCTCGGGCAGGTTCTCGTTGTTGGTGCCGTCGCGCTCGATCAGATAGGGGATGGCGTCCAGCCGCAGCCCGTCCACCCCGGCATCCAGCCAGAAGCGCATGACGGAGGTGACCTCCTTCATCACCTGCGGATTGTCGAAATTCAGGTCCGGCTGGTGGCTGTAGAAGCGGTGCCAGAAATAGGCGCCCGCCTCGGCGTCCCAGGTCCAGTTCGACTTCTCGGTGTCGAGGAAGATGATGCGCGTGCCATCATACTTCTTGTCGGTGTCCGACCAGACGTAATAGTCGCGATGCGCCGAGCCCGGCTTCGCCTTGCGCGCCCGCTGGAACCAGGGATGCTGATCCGAGGTGTGGTTGATCACCAGCTCGGTGATGACGCGGATGTTGCGCGCATGCGCCATCTGGATGAAGCGCTTGATGTCGGCCAGCGACCCGTATTCCGGGTGCACCGCCTTGTATTCGGCGATGTCATAGCCGTCGTCGCGCCGCGGCGAGGGGTAGAAGGGCAGCAGCCAGACCGCGTCCACACCGAGGGATTCGATGTAGTCCAGCTTGGCGATCAGCCCGGGCAGATCGCCCACGCCATCATCGTTCGAATCAAAGAACGACTTGATGTGGAGCTGGTAGATCACCGCATCCTTGTACCAGAGCGGGTCAGCCGGCATCTCCGGCTTGCTGTTACGCGGCATGGATCAGGCCTTGTCGGCGGCGCGGATGCGCCAGATGGCGAAGGGCGTGCTGTGCGGGTCCAGGCGGACATGGCGATGCGTGCCGTGCCATGCCTCCTCCCCGCCATGGATCAGATCCTCGGCCAGCAGCCCGGCGCCGGGCGGCAGGCCGAGGGCGGTCTGCGGCAATTCGAAATGGGTCTCCAGCGGCTGGTTCGGGTCCATCGAGACCGCGACCAGCACGATGTTCTCGCCCTCCGGCGTCGCCTTCACATAGGTGAGGATGCCGTCATGGTTGGAACGCAGGAAGGTGGTGCCGAGATGCGTGTGCAGCGCCGGGTTCTGCCGGCGGATGCGGTTCAGCATCGTGATCTCGGCGGTGATGTTGCCCGGGCGGTCGTAATCCCAGACCTTGATCTCGTATTTCTCGCTGTCGAGATATTCTTCCTTGCCCGGCACGGGGCGCGCCTCGCACAGCTCGAAGCCGTTATAGACGCCCCAGAGGCCGGACAGCGTCGCCGCCAGCCCGGCGCGGATCAGATGCCCGCCGCGGCCATTGTTCTGCAGGAAGACTGGGTTGATGTCCGGCGTGTTGACGAAGAAATGCGGGCGGAAGAAATCCGACACCGGCGCGCGGTTCAGCTCCTCCAGATATTCCCGCATCTCCCAGGCGGTGTTGCGCCAGGTGAAATAGGTGTAGCTCTGCGAGAAGCCGATCTTGGCCAGGCGGTACATCACCTTGGGCCGGGTGAAGGCTTCCGACAGGAACACCGCATCGGGCGCCTTGGCGCGCACCTCGCCGATCATCCACTCCCAGAAGGGCAGGGGCTTGGTGTGCGGGTTGTCCACCCGGAACAGGCGCACGCCTTCCTTCACCCAGAACAGCACCACGTCGCGCAGCGCCAGCCACAGCGCCGGCTTGGCGCCCTCGGCGTAGAATTCGACGTTGACGATGTCCTCGTACTTCTTGGGCGGGTTCTCGGCGTAGCGGATGCTGCCATCCGGCCGCCAGGCGAACCATTCGGGATGCTCGCGCAGCCAGGGATGGTCGGGCGAGCACTGGATGGCGAAATCCAGCGCCAGCTCCAGCCCATGCTCCTTGGCCGCCGCCACCAGCCGGCGGAAATCCTCCAGCGTGCCGAGCTCCGGATGCAGCGCGTCATGCCCGCCCGCCTCGGAGCCGATGGCATAGGGGCTGCCCGGATCGCCGGGCTCGGCCTTCAGGCTGTTGTTGCGGCCCTTGCGGTTCTTCTGGCCGATCGGGTGGATCGGCGGGAAGTAGAGCACGTCGAAGCCCATGTCGCGCACCCGCGGCAGGGTGCGGATGACATCGTCGAAGGTGCCGTGCCGGTCGGTGCTGCCGCTCTGCGAGCGCGGGAAGATCTCGTACCAGGACGCGAAGCCGGCCTCGCGCCGCTCGACATCCAGCGGCATCGCCTCGGAGCGCGCCAGGAAGGGGCGGGCATCGGCCTCGGTCATCAATTCGCGGGTGCGCGGCGCGGTGAACAGCGCCACCGCCTCGGCGTCAGAGGCATCGGCCAGGCGTGCGACCAGGGCGCGCAGCTCCTCGGCCTCGGCGCCCGACAGGCGGGGCAGCGCCTCCTCCAGATGGGCAACACCCTCGCGCCGCTCCAGCGCGATCGGCACGCCGGCCTTGTGCTTCTTGGCGATCTCGTCGCGGAAGGCCTCGAAATGGTCGACCCAGGCGATGACGCCATAGACATGGCGGCCGATGCGCTCCGGCACGAAGCTCGCCGCCCAGATGTCGTTGACCACCGGCAGCATCGGCACCTCGTGCCAGGCTTCCTCATCGGCGGCGCGCCACAGCAGGCGGGCGGCCAGCTTGCCATGGCCCTCGGTGAAGATGTCGGCGGTGACGCGCACCGCCTGGCCCACCGCGCGCTTGACCGGGAAGCGCCCCTCATCCACCGCCGGCCGCACCGCCTCGATGGCGATGCGCGCCGCCTCCAGCGCCGCCTCCACCGGCAGATCGGGCAGGGTGATCGGGGTGACGTCCTCGATGGTCATGCAGCGAACCTCTCCGCGGTCGAGGCGCAGCGCGCCATCCTTCAGGGCATCCTTGGGCAGGCGGCCGGGGCGCGGCAGCAGGCCGGTGAGCTGCCCGGCCGACAGGCGCGCCGGGCGTTGCAGGGAGGAATTGGCTACCACCAGCACGCGGCCCGCCGCGCCCTCGCGCAGCAGCGCCACCGGCGCGCGCGGGGCGGAGAGCAGGCGTGGCGTGCCGAGCGGCCGCGGCAGGGCGCGGCGCTCCGCATTGGCCTCGCGCACCGCATCGGTCAGGTCGATGCGCGGCGACTGGCGCAGCGCGGCGAAATGCGCCGCCTCCTGCGCGCCCTGGCCGGCGCGGTGCAGCGCGCCGTATTCGAAGCCCATCGGCATCAGCCAGGCGCCGCCCGCCAGCGCGGCGAAGCGCAGGGCGCGCCGCGCGGCGCGGGCGGCGATGGCGCGGTCGCTGTGCTGCGCCGCCAGGCGCTGGCCGAGCGGTGCCTCCGGCGCCATCAGCAGCGGCGCGATGGGGGAGAGGCGCTCGGTCTCCTCCGCCCACCAGCCGGCGCCGAAATCCCACCAGGGCAGGGAGGAGGCGGCGAAGGCGAAGCCCGCCTGGCGCAGCGCCGGCAGCGCCCCGGCCGGGGTGCCGGGGGTCCAGGCGATGAAGCCGGCCCGCGGCAGCGCCGCGATCTGCCGCGCCCAGAAATCGCCGCCCCAGGCCGGGTCCAGCACGCGGAAGCCGGCGATGCCGGCGGCGTGCCATTCGGCCAGGCGCGCCTGCCACCATTGCGCCAGCGCCTCGGGCGCCGGGCTCGCCAGGCGCGCGGCGGCGTCGCTGCCCGGGGCGCGGCGTGGATCGGGCGGCAGGTCGGCCAGGCCCGGCGCCGCGATCAGCCCGCCCTGCTGGCGCAGCAGCGGCGCCTGGCGGGAGAGCCGCCCGGCCTCGACATCCAGCAGCAGCGCCAGGCCATGGCCGCGCGCCGCCTCGGCCAGGCGGGCGAGCGCCGGCAGCGCCTCGCCGCCGCCCAGCGCCTCGTGCAGCCGGGCGGGGTCGCGCAGCAGCCCGGCCTGGCCGGGCGCCGCATCGAAGGGTGAGGCCAGGCAGACGGCATCGAAGCCGAGGCCGGCGATGCGTCCCAGCTCGGCCGGGGCCGCGTCCAGCGGGCCGAGGGCGAAGGGGTTGAGGTGGTAGAGGGCGTTCGGCAATGCGGCTTCAGGCAACGGGACGCGTCCTTTCGCCAGGGGGCTTTGGAAGGGAAGGCCTCTGGGTCTCGCGGGCCAACGTTGAGGCATGGCCAGGGTTGCGTTGCGCCGCATGGCATTTCCGCGACGCGCGCAACCCGCCCGGTGCCCTGGCGTTCGCATCCCCGAGTGGGATGAGGACGCACGCCATGGAACCTGCCACCCCGCCTCGGGGCGTGCCCTGCCGATGCTGACGCTGCGGCCCGACGCCCCGAATCTCGAAACCCGGGACCCGCCTGACAACCCCGACCCCGGTCACGACATCGCCAAGCCGGACATCGCCGCCCTGGCCGCCCGCTGGCGCCGGGTGCGCGCCCATACCGAGGCGCTGGCGGCCGATCTCAGCGCCGAGGACCAGTGCATCCAGTCCATGCCGGATGCCAGCCCGGCGAAATGGCACCGGGCGCATACCAGCTGGTTCTTCGAGCAGTTCCTGCTGACGCCCTTCCTGCCGGGCTATGAGCCCTGCGACCGGCGCTTCGCCTTCCTGTTCAACTCCTATTACGAGCAGGCCGGGCCGCGGCATGCGCGGCCGCAGCGCGGCATGCTGACGCGACCCTCGGCCGAGGAGGTCGGCGCCTATCGCCGCCATGTCGATGCGGCGATGGAGCGGCTGCTGGCCACGGCGCTGCCGCTCGGGGCGCTGGAGCTGGTCGAGCTCGGCCTGCAGCATGAGCAGCAGCACCAGGAGCTGCTGGTGACCGATCTGCTGCACGGATTTTCCCTCAATCCGCTGCGCCCCGCCATGCTGCCGAATTGGCAGGAGCCGGCCGGCCCCTCGCGCGAGGCGGCGGCGATGCACGTCGTGGAAGGCGGGGTGGTGCGCATCGGCGCGCTGAACAGCGGCTTCGCCTTCGACAATGAGCGGCCCTGCCACGAGGTGCTGCTGCAGCCCTTCCGCATCGCCTCCCACCTGGTGAGCAATGCCGAATGGTGCGGCTTCATCGCCGATGGCGGCTATCGCCAGCCCCTGCTGTGGATGTCGGAAGGATTCTCGGCGGTCCAGGCCGAGAGCTGGGAATCCCCGATGCACTGGGAAAAGCGCGACGGCCACTGGATGCAGATGACGCCGGGCGGGATGCGGCCGCTCGACCCCGCCGCACCGGTGCGCCACATCTCCTGGTACGAGGCCGATGCCTTTGCCCGCTGGGCCGGCAAGCGCCTGCCCACCGAGGCGGAGTGGGAGCACGCGGCGCGGCGCGGCCTGCTCGAGGATGCGGCGCGCTTCGTCTGGGAATGGACCGGCAGCGCCTACCGCCCCTATCCGGGCTTCCGCACCGCCGAGGGCGCGGTCGGCGAGTACAACGGAAAGTTCATGATCAACGCGATGGTGCTGCGCGGCGGCTCGCTCGCCACGCCGCCGGATCATGCGCGGCTGACCTATCGCAATTTCTTCCATCCCGACCGGCGCTGGCAATTCACCGGCCTGCGCCTCGCCGAGGAGGCGTGAGAGCATGCATCCGATCCCGACGCTCGCCGCAGCCGCCAGCGCCTTCGACCCGCTGGTGGCGGAGACCGCGCTGCGCGGCCTGACGGCGCCGCGCAAGACGCTGCCGCCGCATCTGCTCTACGATCCGGAAGGCTGCCGGCTGTTCGAGGCCATCACCACCCTGCCGGAATACTATGTCACCCGCACCGAGCTGGCGCTGCTGCGCCAGATCGGCCCGGATCTGGCGCGCCGCATCGGTCCCGACGCGGCCGTGGTCGAATATGGCGCGGGCTCGGCCACCAAGGCGGCGCTGCTGCTGGCGGCCCTCGACCGGCCTTCCGCCTATGCGCCGCTCGACATCGCGCCGGGCGCGGTGGCGGCGACGGCGGAGGCGGTGCGGCAGCGTTTCCCCGGCCTCGCCGTGCAGCCGATCACCGGCAATTTCATGGAGGCGCTGGCACTGCCCGAGCTGCCGGGCCGGCTGCTCGGCTTCTTTCCCGGCTCCACCATCGGCAATCTGGAGGAGGCGGCGGCGATCGACTTCCTGCGCGCCGCGCGGCAGACGCTGGGCGAGGGGGCGCGCTTCCTGGTGGGGGTCGACCTGCCGAAGGACCCTGCCGTGCTGGTGCCGGCCTATGACGATCCGGCCGGTGTCACCGCCGCCTTCAACCTGAATCTGCTGCACCGGCTGAACCGCGAGGCGGCGGCCGAGTTCGACCCGGCCGGCTTCGCGCACAAGGCGGTGTGGAACGCGGCGCAGAGCCGCATCGAGATGCATCTGGAAAGCCGCCGCGACCAGCGCGCGACGGTGGCCGGTGTCGAGCTGCATTTCGCGGCCGGCGAGACCATCCACACCGAGAGCAGCCACAAGCACGCGCCGGAGCGTTTCCTGGCGATGGCGGAGGCCGCCGGCTGGCGGGGCGAGGCGCTGTGGACCGATGCGCAGCGCATGTTCTCGCTGCATCTGCTGGGCTGAAGCAGCAGGGCGCTGAATGCAGGAAGGCCCGGGGCGATCGCTCGCCCCGGGCCTTCCTTTTCGACCTGCGCCGCTTCAGCGGTAGCGATGGCCGCGCAGCAGCCGCGCCGTCAGCACCGAGACGGCGGTGACCGCGATGGCCGAGAGGATCGGGTTGGACACCACCGGCTGGGTGAAGCGGTTGAAGCGCGCCACCAGCCCCTTGCCCTGCACCGGAACCAGCGGCTGCTCGCCGCCATCCTCGTCCAGCATGGCGGCGTAGCGGTCGCGCGTGGCACGCACCTGGCGATGCTGGCGCTGCAGCAGGGCACGCGCCTCGGCCGGCAGGTCGTGGCTGTCCAGCGCCTCGTCATAGGCGTCTTCCAGCGCCGCCTCGCCGCGCACCACCTCGCGCAGCACGCGGGCGCGGCCCTGGCCGAACAGGCTGCCCTTCAGGTCCAGATAGACACGATGCGCGGCGCCCAGCGTGCTGCCGCCCTTGCGCGGCGCCTCATTGTGCTGGCGCAGCAGCGTGTCGACCTCCTGCGCCATGCGCTCGCGCTTCTCCGCCAGCTCGGCGAATTCGATGCGCAGGAAGCGGTCCGAGGTCAGGCGCCGCCCCTGGTCATAGCCGCGATGGCTGTCATGCAGATAGGCGCTGAGGGTGCGCAGCGCGCCGGGCTGGATGCCGTCCGCCGCGGCGACCAGCCGCTCCTCCCTGCCGGTGGTGATGCTCATACTGCCTCCTTTCCGGCCATGCCTGATGGCCCATGCAGGGAGAACGCAGGGGCCGCCGCTTCGTTGACGCTCGCCCCTGGTCTCAGGCGCTGCGGCGGCGCGGCGCGGCGGGCTTGCTGGCGGGCTTCGCGCGGGTCGCCGCGCTCTTCTTTGGCGCCGCTTGCTTCGCCGGCGGCTGACCGGCGCTCTTGGCCGTGGTTTTGCGAGCGGCGGGTTTCGCCTTGGACTTGGCGGGGGCGGCCTTGCTGCTGGCGGTGGCACGGCGGGGCGGCGGCTTCGTGGTGCCCCGGGAACCCGTCCCGGCGGAACCGCGCCGCGACCCGCCGCCGCCATCGCCGCCACCCGCCTGGCCCAGGCTGCGCTTCAGCGCCGTCATCAGGTCGATGACATTGCCGCGCGGCGCCTCCTCCTCTTCCGGCTCCAGCTCCTGGCCCTCGCGCTTCGCCTCGATCAGCTGGCGCAGCCGCGCCTCGTAGCGATCCTCGGCATCGGCGGGGTCGTATTCATCGGCCTGGCGCTCGATCAGCTGACGCGCCAGCTTCACCATGGCGCGGTCGGGGCGCTCATGCGGGATGTCGGCGAAGGCATCCTCGGCGGCGTGCAGATCGCCTTCCTCCAGCAGCGTGTGCAGCACCATGCCATCGCCGCGCGGCATGACGGCGACCGCGCGCTCGCGCCGGAACAGCACCAGCCGGGACAGCGCCATCATGCCGCTCTGCGCCAGCGCCTCGCGCAGCACCGCATAGACATCGGCATTCTCGTCGCCATCCGGCACCAGATAGTAGCCGGCATCGTAATGCAGCGGGTCGATCGCATCGCGGGGGATGCATTTGCCGAGCGACAGGGTGCGGCTGCTCTCCACCCGGGCGGAGTCGAAATCCTCCTCCGTCAGGGTAACGTATTCGTCCTTCTCCACCTCATAGCCGCGCAGGAGATCGCGGCGCTGCAGCTCCTCGCCGGTCTCGGCATCCACCGTCAGCATGCGCACGCGGTTGCCGGTGTCGGGGTTGATCATGTGGAAATGCAGATTGTTCCGCTCATGCCGCGCCGGCAACAGCGCCACCGGGCAGGAGACGAGCGCCAGGCGCAGCGTGCCGCGCCAGAGGGGGCGGGGCGTGTGGTCGCTCATCATCGGCTCCGCTTGGTTTTGGGGGCGGCGTCGGGCGGCGCGGGCAGGCGCTGGCGCAGATCGTGCCAGCCCTCCCACGGGTCGCGGCGCTGCCGCGCCAGCCGCTTCGGCACGGTCTCCAGCGTGAAGGCCAGCGGGTCCAGGCCCGGCTTCACCTCGCGCCAGGCGAGCGGCGTCGCCACCGGCGCGCCCGGCCGGGCGCGCGGCGAGAAGCTGGCCACCGCCGTGGCGCCGCGCCCGTTGCGCAGCCAGTCGATCAGGATGCGGCCGCGCCGCTTCGCCTTGGAGACGGTGGCGACGAAGCGGCGCGGCGCGGCGGCCGACAGCGTCTCGGCGATGCCGCGCGCGAAATCGCGCAGCGAATCCCAATCCGCCCCCGGCGCCAGCGGGGCGACCAGATGCAGCCCCTTGCCGCCGCTGGTGCGGCAGAAGCTCTCCAGCCCGATGCCCCGCAGCGCGTCGCGGATGTCGCGCGCCGCCTGCACCACATCGTCGAAGACCACGCCCTCGCCAGGGTCGAGGTCCAGCACCAGCCGGTCCGGCTGGTCGGGCTCGGATTCGGGCGCGCCCCAGCCATGCAGCTCGATCGCCGCGAGCTGGGCGCAGGCCAGCAGCCCGTCCAGGCCATCCACCGCCAGATAGGGGTCGCCCTGGCTCTCCCCGGCGCGCAGGGCGGGCGGGTTGCCGCGCATGGCGTGCTTCTGAAAGAAGCTCTCTCCGTCGATACCCTCCGGGCAGCGCAGCAGGGCCAGCGGCCGCTGGGCGATGCCGGGCAGGGCATGCTCCGCCACGGCGCGCC
The DNA here is from genome assembly GCF_030818485.1 of Pseudoroseomonas cervicalis. Taxonomy (NCBI): domain Bacteria; kingdom Pseudomonadati; phylum Pseudomonadota; class Alphaproteobacteria; order Acetobacterales; family Roseomonadaceae; genus Roseomonas; species Teichococcus cervicalis. The sequence goes on from NZ_JAUTAJ010000004.1 coordinate 597,783, forward strand.
AGTAATCGGCCAGATCCTGCTTGGTGATGCCGGGCCAGAGCTCACGTTCGGGATGCGTCAGCCGTGGCGCGGCCGGGTCGCCCTTGCCCTTTCCGGCCGCGCGCGCCGGGCTGGCACGGGCCGGTTTCGTGGGGGGCGGCTCGGGCGGGTCTTCCGGCGCGGCGCGGGCGCCGCCGCGCGTGGCGGGCAGCCGGTGTTCCTTGCCCTCGGCCTCCACCACGGCGCGGCGCACCTGGCCGGCGCGCTTGTCCTCCCGCAGGCCCAGGAAGACGGCCTGCCGTACCCGTCCGGCGGCGGTCCAGCCGATGAAGCGGATCTCGGCCACCAGCTCCGGCCGCACCCAGTGGATCGCGCGCTCCGGCGGGTCGCCGGCATGGCGCAGCGCCGGGCGGCCGGCGGCGAGCCGGTCCAGGCGGCGGCGCAGATCGCGCAGCGTGCCGGCATCGAAGCCGGTGCCGACGCCGCCCGCATAATGGAGCGCGCCGTCGAGGTCGTAATAGCCCAGATGCAGCGCGCCGAAATGCTGGCGGCTGCCGGCGGGGGGCGTCCAGCCCAGGATCACCAGCTCCTCCCGCCCGCCGCATTTCAGCTTGCGCCAGGCGGTGCTGCGGCCGGCGGCGTAGGGTGCGTCGGCGCGCTTGCTGATGATGCCTTCCAGCCCCATGGCGCAGGCGCGGGCCCGCATCGCCTCGGCCTGGCCTTCGACATGGTCGCTGTAGCGCAGCCGGTCGTCGAAGCCGACCAGCCGCTGCAGCGCCGCCTTGCGCGCCACCAGCGGAGCGCGGCGCAGATCCCAGCCCTCCCAGTGCAGCAGGTCGAACAGATAGAGATGCAGCCCGCCGGTGCGGCCCTCCGACAGGGCTTTCTGCAGATCGCCGAAGGAGGAAAGCCCGTCGCGCCGCAGCGCCACCAGCTCGCCATCCAGGAGCGCGTCGCGCGGGCCCAGCGCCTCGGCGGCTTTCGCCAGCTCCGGCAGGCGGTGGGTCCAGTCCTGCGCGCCGCGGGTGATCAGCCTTGCCTTGCCGCCCTGCAGCCGCAGCAGGATACGGTAGCCATCGAACTTCACCTCGCTGAGCCAGCCGGGCTCCTCGGGCAGTTCGGTGGCCAGGCTCGCCAGCTGCGGGCGCGCCTCCTTCGGCAGGCCGGCGCGGCGGGCGCCGGGGGCAGGGGGCGTGTCCGGGCGGGCGGGGGCGGCGCGGCCTTTCGTCCCGGGTGCCGCCGGCCGGCCGGGGGCGGTCGCCTGGGCGGCGATCCGGGCGGGGGTCGCGCCGGAGCCACGCGATGATCCTTTTTCCGCGGCCCGCGACGCTGCCTTGCGGGAGGCCTCCCGCGTCTCTGCCGACGCCGTCCCGCTGGCACGGCCTGCCTGGCCCCGGCTGGCGACGGGCTTGCCGCCCCGCGCCCGGCCTGGCGCCGGTGGCGCTTCGATCGCTGCCTCCAGCCGCGCCGCATCGGCGCCGGGCTGGACGAAATCGTCGCGCTCCTTGATCAGCAGCCAGTTCTCACCCTTCTCCCGCCCGCGTGGCGCCATGCGCACCAGCACGAAGCGGCCCCGCAGCCGGCGGCCCTCCAGGGTAAATTTCAGCTCGCCCCTGGCCAGGGCGGCGGCGGGGTCGGCCGGGCCGTCCCACCGGCCATAATCCCAGCGCTCCACCGTGCCGGCGCCATACTGGCCCTCCGGGATGGTGCCGGCGAATTCGGCATAGGCGAGGGGATGGTCCTCGGTGCGCACCGCCAGGCGCTTGTCGGCGGGGTCCAGGGAGGGCCCCTTCGGCACCGCCCAGCTCCACAGCACGCCGCCATGCTCCAGGCGGAAATCCCAGTGCAGGCGGCGCGCATCATGCTTCTGCACGACGAAGATGGGCGGGCGGCGGCCGGCGCGAGGCGCGGCGGGGCCGGGCTCCGGCGTGCGGTCGAAATGCCGTTTCTGCCGGTAGCGCTCCAGGCTCGGCGCGGGGGACGGCGAAGCCGCCATCGCCGCCTCCCGCCCCGGCTCAGCGCTTGGCGGGCGGCGGCTCGACCGGCTCGGCCGTGCCGTATTGCGTGCCCGGGAATTCCTTGTGCGCGGTGGGCGGCACCGGGCGCGGCTGCGGGTCCTCGCGCGGCGGCGCCTCCGGCGGCGGCGGGCTGGGCGCGGGCGGCGCCTCGGCCGGCCGCTCCGGGATGCTGGGCGGCGGCTGCGGCGTCTCCGGCGTCAGCTGCGCGCGGCGCGTCTCGG